>NZ_SPFY01000010.1 GCF_005844325.1 Collinsella aerofaciens
GGCGGAATCGGCTAAAGTGCGATGGCGAAATTGGTTGTTTTTACAGTAGCGCTAACACCTGGTGAGGCCCGCCCCGTAGGACGACGTCCCCTCCATCGCGATGCAGGCCGGCTCCCCGGCCGCCGCGATCGCCCCGGCGAGCGCCGCGTAGCCCGCCGCGTCGGCGGGGAACTGGCGGGACAGGACCTTGCGGCCCCTCCAGTCCAGGACGTACAGCCAGTGCGAGTCGGCGTGGGTGTCGACCCCGCAGAAGACCGGCCCGCGGGCGTCGGGTGTCGATTCGTTTTGCATGTCTCGCTCCGTTCTTTCCGTGCTCGCCTGGACCGGGCAGACGGCACACTGACGGGGCGCGATAGAATGCGGCTGTTCGGGTCCGCGGTATCGCTCCATGCTCCTATTAGGTCATGCGGCGGTCTCGGCTCGCCGCGGCCCGCGCGGGACATGTCAGGAAACGAGGGCAGCCCCATGGGCGCCAGCGGAATGTGGGGTCACCGCGCGGTCCGCATCTGATGGTGTCGACGTCAATGGTATACGGGTGCATCATCGACGTCTTCAATACAGAAGATATCAGTGCGGAAATGTTCCGGAGAGAAGCCCCGTCACGCCCCCGGATTCCCTGCGTTTACGGCCTTGAGGTCGGCGGGCGGAGAAGGACGTGGTTGATAGGGATACGTGTCCCCTTCGCTGTTTCGCGCTTTGCGCGAAAGGCGCGCTACTTTGGAATGGGTGGGGAACGTGGTTGTTGCGGCAACTGGTCCCAGCCATAAATTACCTTTGGCATACTTGCGCGAAAGCCTGCTGGTGCTACACTTGCAATTGCTGTTTCAGGGCGGGGTGAAATTCCCCACTGGCGGTAAATCGGGCGGTGTCAAAGGGACGCCGTGGCGCGGGCGAGATATCTGCGTCCGAGCTGATGAGTCCGCGACCCGTGTGTGCGTTGGTTCGCATGCCGGCTGAACTGGTGAGATCCCAGTACCAACGGTTAGAGTCCGGATGAAAGAGGCAGGTGATCTTATGTCTGAACAGTCGCAGCATATCCATTTTGAGAACACGAATAGGTGGAGCACCAAACAGCTCGTTACCATGGCGCTGATGTGCGCCTTGGGTGCCCTGTTTATGTACGTGCAGCTGCCCATCCTTCCTTCGGCGCCGTTTTTGACCTACGACCCGTCGCTGGTGCCGGCGATGGTGTGTGGGTTTGCATATGGCCCCGGTGCCGGTACCGCTGTTGCCGCTATGGCGATCGTTATCCATGCGCTTACCACGGGCGACTGGGTCGGCGCGCTTATGAACTTGGTTGCCACGATGGGCTATATTCTGCCCGCGGCTATCGTCTACCAGAAGATGCATACCTATAAGGGTGCCATGATTGGCCTGGTGCTCGGCGTCTTTGCCGCCACGGTGCTGTCTATGGTCGCAAACCTTACTATTGGCGTATGGTTCTGGTATGGCTCGGTCGATGTGATCGCCCCGCTCATGATTCCCGCCGTGCTGCCGTTCAACCTTATCAAGACCGTGCTTAACTCGGTATTGACGCTTGCGGTGTATAAGGCGGTCTCCAACCTCATCACGCCTAAAAAGGACCAGGTCAAAGGCCGCGCATGATTGAGTGTCGGGGCGTTTCCTTTTGCTATGACGGTGCTGCACTGGCGCTCGATGGCATCGATCTGAACATCGAGGAGGGGGAGTTTTTCTGCATCCTCGGCGGCAACGGGTCGGGCAAGTCGACGTTTGCCAAGCATTTGAACGCGCTGCTGCAGCCCGATGCGGGAACGGTGTGCGTCAACGGCTTGGACGCGTCCGATCCCGAGCTGGTCTACGACATTCGTTCGACCGCGGGCATGGTATTCCAGAATCCCGACGACCAGCTTGTGGCGACGCTTGTCGAAGATGACGTTGCGTTTGGTCCCGAAAACTTAGGGGTCGAATCGCCCCTGATCGCGCAGCGCGTGCGCGAGGCGCTGAAGGCCGTGGGCCTGGCGGGCTTTGAGCGCCACGAGACCCACGCGCTCTCGGGTGGACAAAAGCAGCGCGTGGCGCTTGCCGGCGTGCTCGCTATGGAGCCGCGCGTGCTCATTTTGGACGAGGCGTCCTCGATGCTCGATCCGCGCGGGCGCAAGGGCCTTATGAAGGCCTGTCACGCGCTGCACGAACGCGGCATGACCATCGTGATGATTACGCACTTTATGGAAGAGGCCGCTGAGGCCGATCGCGTTGCTGTCTTCCAAGCGGGCCGCGTTGCCATGCTCGGTACTCCCGATGAAATCTTGACGCAGGCGGACGAACTTGCACAGCTCAACTTGGATATGCCGGAGTCGTGCCGTTTGGGCATGGCACTTCGTGAGAAGGGTATGCCCATTTGCGCGAAGGTGCGCGAGGCGGATATGGTCGCCGATATAGCGCAGGCTTATGCCGAGCGGAGTAGGACAGGCATCGCCGGGCGGCCTTTCGCATCCGATCCTCGTATTCCCGACAACGTCTCCTCTGCAATCGATGGCGCAGACGCGCTGGAGCCCGTCATCGAGGTTTCGCACCTTTCGTATAGCTACTCGCTGAGCGCCCGCGAGCGTCGCCGTTGGCACAAGCGCTCAGCCGTCGAGGGCGCATCGAACAAACAGGCTCTCTGGGGCAACGACCCCAGCAGTCCGTGGGCACTGCGTGATGTATCGCTGACGGTGCGTCGTGGCGAGTTCCTGGGCCTTGCGGGCCATACCGGTTCGGGTAAGTCGACGCTGGTTCAGCATCTCAACGGTCTGATTCGTCCCCAGGAGGGTTCCGTTTACGCGTTGGGGCTCGACCTGGTAAATAAGAAAGATGCCGCCGCGGTTAAGGCAAAGGTCGGCGTGGTGTTTCAGTATCCAGAGCGTCAGCTGTTTGCCGAGACCGTGGCACAGGACGTGGCGTTTGGTCCGCATAACCTTGGCTTGTCGCAGGCCGAGGTTGCCCGCCGCGTTGAGTCGTCGCTCGCGCGCGTGGGCCTCGATCTGGCCACGGTGGGCGACAAGAGCCCCTTTGAGCTTTCGGGCGGGCAGCAGCGGCGCGTGGCGTTTGCCGGCGTGCTCGCCATGGAGCCCGAGGTCCTGGTGCTCGATGAGCCCATGGCGGGGCTCGATCCGGCGGCGCGCAGTGATTTCCTGGAGCTCATCGATCGACTTCACCATGGGGGCCTGACCGTCGTCATGGTCTCGCACAGTATGGATGACCTTGCCAATTGCTGCGACCGTATTGTCGTGATGAACGAGGGCACGGTGTTTGCCGAGGGTACGCCCGCTCAGGTTTTTGCGCATGCGGATGAGCTCAAGTCGATTGGCTTGGGTGTTCCCGCTGCCCAGCGCATGGCGCTGGCGCTTGCGAAGGCAGACGTGCCGCTGCGCTTTGACGGCCTCTATACGGTTGAGTCGCTGGCAGACGAGTTGGTGGACCTGCTTATCGGTCGCTCGGACGGTTCTTCTGACGTCTCGGACAAAGCCAAATCCGAAACGGTCGCGCGAGAGGAGGGCTGCTAATGGAGGCGTTTTCGTTTGGCAGCTACTATCCCGGCGATAGTGCAATCCACCGCCTGGACCCGCGAACCAAGTTGCTCTTGGGCTTTGTGTTTCTGATCACGACGCTCACGGTCAGCAGCTTCCGCGGACTGGTCCCGGTCGCAATCTTCGTTGTCCTGATCTATACCGTGTCCCGGGTGCCGGCTCGTCTCGTCCTGTCATCGATGGCGCCGCTGCTGGCGATTGTCGCGGTGGTCGCGGTGCTCAACCTGTTTTCCGACCAGAGCGGGCGCATTCTGTGGCAGCTCGGCTTTTTGCAGATAAGCGAGGGCTCGCTGCATTCCGCCGCCTTTATGGCGTGCCGCCTGACCTTGATGATGGCCGGTATGAGCGCTATCACGCTCACCACACCGACGCTCGACCTCACCGCGGGCTTTGAGCGCCTGCTCGCGCCGTTTGCGCGTGTGGGACTTCCTGCGCACGAGCTCGGCATGATCATGGGTATCGCGCTGCGCTTTATGCCGCAGTTTGCCACCGAGATGAAGCAGACGGCCGATGCGCAGGCGAGCCGCGGTGCGCGCGTGACGGGAGGCCCGCTCGGCGGCGTGCGTATGCTCGGCAGTGTGGCGATTCCGCTGTTCACGGGCGTGTTCCGTCATGCCGAAACGCTGTCTGCCGCCATGGATGCCCGTTGCTATCATGGCGAGCAGGGCCGCACACGTCTGCATGCGCTTGCATTTGGCCGCGGCGACGCGTTGGCGGCGGTGGTGACGGCGTTGCTGCTCATCTGCGTCATTGTCATCAATCTTCAACTTGTTTAGGCGCGATTCGAGCGCAGGAAAGGGGTCCCTATGACCGACAACGATCGCACGGCGCAGCTCGAGCGCGCCTGTTCGTATCTTAGGCGTATTCCGGCGTGGTATCTCGCCACGATCGACGTGACGGACGGACATCAGCCGCGCGTGAGGCCGTTCTCGTTTGCCATGGTCGATGATGGCAAGCTGTGGTTTTGCACCTCGCGCGATAAGGACGTGTGGGCCGAGCTCAGCGCGAACCCCAAGTTTGAGGTTTCGGGTTGGAAACCGGGGGAGTGTTGGATTGTGCTGACCGGCGAGGCCGCGCTCGAGGACGACGCGGTCGTGAGCGACCGGGTGCGCCAAGCCGGCTTTAAGCACATGGTGGGCATCGGCGAGAATCACGAGAGCGCCAACGACGGCCGCCTTGCGTTTTTCTCGGTGCGCAATATCGCCGTCCGCTTCTGTGATATCGACGGCAGCGAGGAGCGTCTGGAGCTCTAATTTCCCAAATTGACTTCCCATTCCAAAAAGACTGGTCAGGTGACAGGAGGAAACGTGGACGGATTGAATACGGTTTTGGAGTATCTGACGTCGGTGCCGGCGTGGTATTTGGCGACGAGCGTTGACGGACAGCCGCATGTGCGTCCGTTTTCGTTTGCGCAGATCCAGGACGGCAAGCTGTGGTTTGTAACGGCGCGCACCAAAGACGTGTGGCAAGAGTTGCTGCAAAATCAACGCTTTGAGGCCACGAGTTGGTGGCCGGGCCATGGCTGGCTCATCTTGCGCGGGCGTGCGGGTCTTGATGACCAGGCCGCTCCCGATATGCGCGAGGCAGGCTGGAAGCACCTGGAGCGCCTAGGCGAGCACTACGAGGGCGCAGGCGATCCCACGCTCGTCTTCTTTAGCGTGGAGGAACCCGAGGCCTTTATCTGCAACCATGACGAATGGGTGCCGGTCGAGCTCTAAACGAGTCTCTCAGCAAGCTTCGACAATTCAAATTCTCGCATGTAGCGGGCCCCACATTGCAACGTCACCGTAAGGTGCGCTGAGCAATATGGGGCCCGTATTCATTTGTCAATTCCTTCGAGTGAATGTGTCGGGACTGTTTCAATGCATGAATATGTAAAAGATTTGCGTATATATGCATCTTTTGGTGATAAAGTTTCAACCCACTTCATAACGACGGCTGCGAGATACGTATTGGTGCATAACTGTGCGGGCAAGGAGTCTGATATGTCTTTAAAGGTTGGAATCGTCGGTGCGGCTGGATATGCCGGCGCCGAGCTCATTCGCCTCGTGCTCGGTCATCCCGAGTTTGAACTTGTTGCCATTACGTCCAACGCCGATGTCGGCCGGCCGCTGTCTTCGGTCTATCCGAGCTTTGCCGGCGTGAGCGATCTGGTTTTTACCACGCACGACGCCCCCGAGCTCAAGAGCTGCGATGCGGTTTTTCTTGCCGTGCCGCACACGGCTGCCATGGCACAGGTGCCCGCGCTCCTTGCCGCAGGCGTTTCCTGCTTCGATTTGTCTGCCGACTACCGTCTGAGCGATCCGGCCGTGTTCGAGGCGTGGTATGCCGCCGCGCATACGAGCCCCGAGCTGCTCAAGACGCGTGCTTTCGGCCTCCCCGAGCTGTTCTGCCAGGACTTAGAGACCGCTGCTTCCAGCCATGCCGCTGGCAAGTCCGTGCTGGTCGCCTGCGCCGGTTGCTATCCCACCGCAACGAGCCTTGCCGCCGCGCCCGCCGTGCGCGCTGGCTGGGTTGCCCAGAGCGGCCCCGTGATCGTTGATGCCATCAGCGGTGTGACGGGTGCCGGCAAGTCCTGCAACGCTCGCACGCATTTTTGCAGCGCCGACGAGAACTTGGAGGCCTACGGCGTGGGCAAGCATCGCCACACGCCCGAGATTGAGCAAATCCTTGGCCTGACCGATCGCGTCGTCTTCACCCCGCATCTGGCACCGCTCAAGCGCGGCCTGCTCTCCACGGTGACGCTGCCGCTCACGCCGCAGGCCATCGACTCCCTGGCTCTTGAGGATGTCGTCGACTATTACAAGCAGTTCTACGCTGGACGCACCTTTGTGCGCGTGCTCGACGCCGGCCAGCAGCCCAAGACGGCTTCGGTCGTCGGAACCAACGCCGCCCAGATTGGCCTCGCGCTCAACAAGCGCGCGGGCGTTCTGGTGGCGACGGGCGCCATCGACAATCTGTGCAAGGGTGCAGCAGGCCAGGCGGTCCAGTGCGCCAACATCGTCTTTGGTTTTGACGAGCGACGAGGCTTGCCCACAGTGGCGTGCCCGGTGTAGCACATTCGATTGTTAACGATTTGGTAGTCGGGCATCGAGTGGGGCGCCACTCTTAAGCTGGTCTCATGATCACGACTGGCATGGCGCACCAACCGATGTCCGTTTTTTGTTTGACATAAGGAGTCATAAAGACGATGAATACCGAGCTGTTTGATATCAAGATTCGCGCCGTCGAGGGTGGCGTTACGGCAGCGGCCGGCTTTAAGGCCGCAGGCATCCATGCGGGATTCCGGAAGAATCCCGAGCGCTTGGACTATGCGCTCGTCGTGCCCGATAAACCCTGTCCCGGTGCCGGCGTGTTTACCACCAATCGCTTTTGCGCGGCGCCCGTGCAGGTGAGCCGTGCCAACCTGGGTGGTGCCGACAAGGGCTACGGAATCATCGCCGGCGTTTCGGTCAACTCTGGCAATGCCAACGCCGCCACGGGTGAGACCGGCCTTGCATGCGCGCGCGAGACGTGCAGCATCGCATCGCAGGTCATCGGCTGCGAGCCCCAGCAGATTCTGGTTGCCTCCACGGGTGTGATTGGCCAGATTCTGCCGATCGACACGTTTGAGACTGCCATTCCTGCTGCCTACGAGGCGCTCTCTGCCCACGGTGGCGCCGATGCCGCTCGCGCCATCATGACAACCGACACGCACTCCAAGGAGTATGCTGTGTGTTACCGCAGCGAGGCCGCGGGGCACGCAGGTAATGCCTATACGGTGGGCGGTATGTGCAAGGGCTCGGGCATGATCATGCCCAACATGGCCACCATGATCGCAGTCATCACTACCGATGCCCCCGTCGAGCCGGCGGCGCTTCACGCCCTGTTACTCTCCACCGTCAAGCAGACCTTCAACAAGGTAACGGTCGACTCCGACACCTCGACCAACGACACCTGCATCATGCTTGCTTCCGGCGCTGCCGCAGATGCCGAGCCTATTGTCGAGGGCTCTGACGCCTTCGACGAGCTGGCCTTTGCCGTGCATGAAGTGTGCGAGAGCCTGGCGCGCAACATCGCCGCAGATGGCGAGGGCGCATCCAAGCTCGTGACGGTTAACGTAACCGGCGCCGTAAACGACGAGGAGGCCGATATCGCCGCCCGTGCTGTCGCCAACTCGCCGCTCGTCAAGACCTGCATCGCCGGCCACGACTGCAACTGGGGCCGCGTTGCCATGGCGCTCGGCAAGTGCGGCGTGCAGTTTAACCAAGAAGATGTGTCCATCGACATGATGGGTATGCCCGTCTGTCGCGATGGCCTGACGGTCCCCTTCGATGAGGACGAAGCCCTGCGACGTTTTGAGGCGCCCGAGATTGTGATCTCGGCAGACCTGGGCGCCGGGGACGCGGCGACCACCGTGTGGACTTGCGACCTCACGCACGAGTACATCTCCATTAACGGCGACTACCGTTCCTAGACTCCCGATGTGCCGCGCGCCCCGCTGCAATAGCGGGCAACGAGGTACGGCGCGATAGCTACACGAAAGACGAGGCAGACTATGAAGTTCGCACGCGATTGTCGCTCGAGCGAATCCAACGAAGTTACCGCGCAGTTGCTGTTCGAGGCGCTGCCGTGGATTAAGAACCTGACCGGTAAGACGGTCGTTATCAAGTACGGCGGTGCCGCCATGGTCGACGAGCAACTGCGTCGTGACGTGATGAGCGACATCGTCCTGCTCAAGATTATTGGCATGCGCCCTGTTATCGTGCACGGTGGCGGCAAGGCCATCAACGAGGCTCTCAGCCACTACGACATCCCCGTCGAGTTTAAGAACGGCCAGCGCGTGACTACGCCTGCCACCATGGATATCGTGCGCGAGGTGCTGGGCGGCAAAGTCAACCAGGAGCTGGTCGCGGCGCTCAACCACCACGGCAACCTGGCCGTGGGCGTGTCCGGCAGCGACGCCGGTACCCTTATCGCCGAGCCACTCGATCCAGAGCTCGGACGCGTAGGCAAGGTCACGCACGTCAACACCGACTATATCGAGCGTTTGCTCGACAGTGAGTACATTCCCGTTATCGCCACGGTCGCGGCGGGGGAGGACGGTGGCTTCTTCAACATCAACGCCGATACCGCCGCCGGTGCCGTTGCGGCGGCGCTTCATGCGCATAAGGCGATTTTTTTGACCGATGTCGACGGTCTGTACAAGGACTTTAGCGACAAGGATTCGCTTATCTCCAACCTGACGCTCGACGAGGTCAATGAGATGCTCTACGGCGGCGAGGTCGACAAGGGCATGATCCCCAAGCTGCGCGCCGCCGTCGATGCGCTTACCGCCGGTGTGTTCCGCGCACACATCATCAACGGCACCACGCCGCATTCGCTGCTCTTGGAGCTGCTGACCGATGCCGGCGTCGGTACTGTGATCCACTCCACCGAGACGGCCTACGAGTTCGATACGCATCCGCACCCGCTTTCGACGTTTGCGGCGCGCCTGACCGAGAACCTCGACGAGGTCGAGAAGCTCCAGACGGTCTAGCTGACCCGCGGTCGTCGCGTCCCTGCACCCATAGCCCTGCGCCGTACGGCGCCCAACGAAAGGCATCCCATGTCACTTGCAACTCAACAATCGCTCGAATCCCATTACGTTATGCATACTTTTGGTCGTTCTCCGGTAGAGTTTGTCGAAGGCCACGGCATGAAGCTCATCGGTGACGATGGTCGTGAGTATCTCGACTTTCTCGCTGGTATTGGCGTGTGTAGCCTAGGCCACGGTAATCCTGCAGTGCTTTCGGCGCTCGAGGCTCAGACCAAAAAGCTTCTGCACGTGTCTAACTACTTCTACATCGAGCAGCGTGGACAGGTCGCGGCGCTGCTGTCCAAGCTTGCCAACGACGACGTAGATGGTGCGTGCGTTCTGGCCGATGCCATTGCCGCCGGCGATGAGACCACGGCCGCTGCGCTCGGTGCCCCGGCTGCGGACGAGCAGGTGTGGGAGACGTTCTTTGCCAACTCCGGCGCCGAAGCCAACGAGGGCTCGATGAAGCTCGCGCGCCTGTACGCCAAGCGTGCCGGTAACGGCGGCAACACCATCGTATGCATGCGCGGCGGCTTCCACGGTCGTACGCTCGAGACCATTGCCGCCACCATGCAGGATTGGCTACAGGACAGCTTCCGTCCGCTGCCGGGTGGCTTTGTGGCCTGCACGCCCAACGATGTCGACGAACTGCGCTCGATCTTTAAGCAGCTGGGAAGCGAGGTCTGCGCCGTCATGCTCGAGCCGATTCAGGGCGAGAGCGGTGTGCACCCCATGACTGAGGAGTTTATGGCGGCGGCGCGCGACTTGGCGCACGAGGTGGGCGCCGTTCTTATCGCCGACGAGGTCCAGTGTGGCATCTTCCGCTCCGGCAAGCCGTTTGCATTCCAGACCTATGGCGTGGAGCCCGACATTATGAGCCTTGCCAAGGGGATTGCCGATGGCGTGCCCATGGGTGCCGTGGTGGCAAAGAAGGAGATCGCCGATGTGTTTAAGCCGGGCGACCACGGCTCGACCTTTGGCGGTAGCTGCTTGGCCGTCGCGGCGTGCGCCGCGACGCTCTCCGCGCTTGTGCGCGGCGATTACGCTGAGCATGCCGCCAAGGTGGGTGCTTATATGGAGCAGGCGCTGGCCAAGCTTCCGCACGTGGTTGAGGTACGCGGTCGCGGCTTAATGCTCGGCTGCGATTTGGATGACGCTGCGGGCGATGCACATGATATTGTTGCCCGCGCGCTGGCCGCTGGCGCCGTGATTAACGCGACCGGAGCTCATACGCTGCGTTTCCTGCCGCCGCTTATCTGCGAGGAAGCCGACGTGGACAGCCTGATCGAGATTTTGTCGGACGTTTTGGCCTAACACAGCGCGCTTCGCTCCTCGCGTGCTGCGCTGGAAAACGCTTACGCGTTTCCTCAGCTCCGCACCCTTGCGGGTTCGAATCCCATGAAATGGGCCCAAACAAAAACGGTCCTCTTTCGAGGACCGTTTCCAATTCAGTGGTGGGCGATGAGGGATTCGAACCCCCAGCCTTGTGCGTGTAAAGCACCTGCGCTAACCGTTGCGCCAATCGCCCGCAGGGATTGAGTATAGCGGAAACCCCGTGCTGTTCACCGCTAATTCATAACGAAACTTACGCGGCGACTTCGGCGACTTCGGCGCCCTTGTCCTCGTCGATAAAGAAGCGCTTGTACCAGATGAGGAACGTCAGCGCGGTATAGATCTTGCGCTGGTTGAGCGCGCGGCCCTCAAAGTGATCGTCAAGCAGTTTCATGAGCGCATCGGTGTCAAAGAAATCAGCAGCCCACGGTGCGGTGAAGTATTCCTTTACGTAGTCGTAGTACTTTTGCTCGCGCAGCCAGAACTTGACCGGTACGGGGAAGCCCACCTTCTTGCGCGTTGCCCACTCGTCGGGCAGCGTGCGGTTGGCAGCGTGACGCAGAACGAGCTTGCAGCCTTCTTCGTTAACACGGTAGTTGGCAGGAATGTGCTCGGCAAACTCCATGACCTTCTTGTCCAGGAACGGGACGCGAAGCTCCAGAGAATGCGCCATGCACATCTTGTCTGCCTTGAGCAGGATATCGCCCGGTAGCCACATGTTCATATCCAGATACTGTTTCTTGGAAAGCTCGCAGCAGTTGGGAACCTGCTTGTAGTACTCGGCGCACATCTCGGCGGCGTTCTTGCCGGTGTCATAAGCGGGCTTGAGCACCTCGTCGACCTCGGAGGGATCGAACACCTTTGCCTGACCCACATACCAGCGCTCGGGAACCTCGGCGCATTTCGTCAGGAAGTTGTGGCCCTTAAAGTAGGGGAGATGCTGAACGAGCGAGCCCAGGGCGCGACGTACGCCGAGCGGCACGCGCTTCTTAAAGGAGCGCATCTCGGGGGTGTCCTCGTACCACTCGTAGCCGGCAAACAGCTCGTCGGCGCCCTCGCCCGAAAGGACGACGGTGACCTCCTCGGAAGCCATCTGCGCCAGATAGTACAGCGGCACGCTGGACAGGTTCGATTGCGGCTCGTCCATGTGATACTGGATATCGGGCAGTGCATCGAAGAACTCGTCGGCGGTAATCATCTTGCGCACGTTCTTGATGCCCAGCTTGTCGGAAAGCTCAGCAGCGTAGTTGGTCTCGTTGAAGTTCTTGTAATCAAAGCCGACAGAATACGTGGTGTCGGGCATAAGACAGGCGGCAATGTAGCTGGAGTCCACGCCGCCAGAAAGAAACGAGCCCACCTTAACATCGGCAATTCGGTGTGCAGCGACGCTTTCGTGCACGACCTTGTCGCACTCGTCCACGTACTCCTCGAAGGTCTTGGAGTTGTCGTCGGTGAAGTCACAGCTCCAGTAACGCTTGATGTCCATGGTGTTGGTCGTCAGGTCATACGTAAAGCAATGCGCCGGAGCAAGCTTGAACACGCCCTTAAAGAAGGTCTCCTCCGTGGCGGGGAATTGCAGCGTCAGGTAGGGGCGCAGCGCGTCGTGGTTGACGGCCTTCTCAAACTTGGGATGGTCCAGGAAGCTCTTGATCTCGGAGCCAAACAGCAGCGAGCCATCGGATGCCTGGTAGTAATAGAACGGCTTGATACCAAAGATGTCACGAGCGCCAAAGAGTTTGTTCTTGTTCTGGTCGTGAATCACGAACGCGTACATGCCGCGCAGGCGGTTGACCAGGTCCTCGCCCCACTCCTCGTAACCGTGTACCAGGACCTCGGTATCAGCGTTGCAGTGGAAGGCGTAGCCGGCTGCCTCCAGCTCGGCGCGAAGCTCCTGGAAATTGTAGATCTCTCCGTTGAAGACAATCGTGACCTTGCCGTCGTCGCTCGACATGGGCTGAGCTCCAGCTTCGGAAAGATCAAGAATCGAAAGACGACGGAAGCCAAGGGCAACGTTGTTGACGATATGCTGGCCGCCCATATCGGGACCACGGTGGATGATGCGATTCATCATAGCCGTGAGAACCAGCTCACTCTGTTCATCTGTACCGGTAAAACCGACAAAACCGCACATGCAAGATCCTTTCTGCTGACGGCTCAGGTGTACTGCCGCAAGGATTGTGGCAGCTGATGTCAAATAATCTTTACTATCATGCCAATCTTTTGTTTCGTGATAGGGCATAAGCGCCGAGCGAACCGAAAAAACCACGCCCGATCTTCAGACGAAGCGTCGGGCCGTGGTTGCGAATGCTATGTATGAGCGGTTAACGCTTGCTGCGCTCGGCGAGACGGTGCTCCACCTTGGTGACGATGTGGATGAGCGGAATCGTCACGACCAGATAGTAAAGTGCGGCGCAAATGTAGGGCGTAATGTTGCCCGTGGTGGCCGTGAGGTTTTTGGAGAACAGCATGAGCTCCATGACGCCAACGCTCGAAAGCAGTGACGTGTCCTTGTACAGCATAACGAACTCGCTGGTCATAGTCGGTATAACGTAACGTACGGCTTGCGGGATCACGATGCGCGACATAACTTGGGACCAAGTCATGCCAAGCGAGTAGGCAGCTTCCGCTTGACCATGCGGTACGCTCTCGATGCCGGCGCGGAAAATCTCGGCAAGATAGGCCGAGCAGTTGATGGCTAGGACGCCAACGCCGAGCGGCAGATTGGGCACGTTGAGACCGATCATAGGGAACCCAAAGAACGCAATGCAGATCTGCAGGAAGAGCGGGGTTCCGCGCAGGACGTTGATGTATGTTACGGCGATGCCGCGCAGCATACGACTATGACTGATTTTCATAAAGGCAAACAGCAAGCCGATGGGGATGGCGAGCGGAAAACCGATAGCGGTCACGGCAAGTGCTATGCCCCAGCCCTTAAAGAGCGAGACGATTGAGGTGACGATAATCTGCGGCTTGCAGAACATGCCCAAAAACGGGTTGGAGTTCCACGCGGCAACCCAAGGCTGGGCATCGAGCCAGGCGACGATTTCTTGCACCATGGTGCTCTCCGAGACGCTGATGGTGGGGCTCTCGGGAAGATCTCGCTTGTCGCCGACGGCGACATAGCTGCCGGTGACGGCATAGGCACCCGCGTTGCTCGGGAATACGACGTCGGGGACGACAACGCGAATCTGTGAGCCGGCGGCGACGGGATCGGCGAACTTAATGACGAGCTTTGAGCCGTCCAGCGAGCACGATGCCTTGACACCCGTCTGGTTCAGCCCGTCGAGCAGCGTGACCTTAACATCGGTGCTTTCAAATGACCCGCCCTCGGGCAACTCAAGCTCAATTTGCGAAACGTCGCCCTCGTCGCTACCCGTTGTCGCTTCCCAGGTCAGGCGGGTTGCGATGCCGCCGAGCACGCCGTTGCCGCCGTCTTCGTTTGACTTGGCGGTCGCCGAGGTGACGGCGAGTGAAGTGCCCGTCGCGTCGTCTGAGCTCGAGGCATCCTCGTTATCGGACCCGCTCGTGGGTGCCATGCCAAACCACTTCTCGTACAGTTTGTCATAGGCGCCGGAGCTCTTGATCTTGGCGAGGGCATCGTTGATGGCCTGTGTCAGCTCGGGGTTGTCTTTAGAGACGGCAATGCCAAACTGCTCGCCCGTCGGAACCTCTTTGATGATCTCCATACCGGTAAAGGAGTTCGAAACCATCCACTGCTCAACGGGCAGATCGCATACGACCGCCTGGCACTGACCACTCATGACGGCGGTGAAGGCTGCCGTCCAGTCGTCAAAGTTGACGGTGGTTGCCTGCGGCAGGTTTTCGATTGCCCACTCCTCGGACGTGGTACCCGACTGCACGGCAATTTTGACGCCCGGTGCGTTGAGGCTATCGACCGTGTCGTATCCAGTGTTCTTTGCAACTGCGACGCCCTGGTTGGAGTCGATATAGGGATCGGTGAAGTCGACCTCTTCCTTGCGCTCGTCGGTAATCGTGATGTTACATGCGCCGACATCGGTCTTTACACCCTGCTTGACCATGGGGATAATGCCGTCGAACTTTTGCGCCGGCAAGTAGTTGAGCTCCAGACCGAGTTCGTCTGCGATCATGCCCATGAGTTCATAGGTAAAGCCCTGGTCTTCGCCGGAATCGTTGACGTATTCAAACGGGGGCGTGGCCAAGTCACTTGCGACGGTGAGCTTGCCATTCTCGACGAGTGTGTAGGTGCTCGAGGCGTTCTGGGAGGACGAACAGCCGCTCGCGCCGATGATGGTGGCAAGGGCCACAATGACCGTCGCGAAGGCGCAGACGATGTGCCGGGTCAACTGGACACGTGTCGAGTGGTGGCGACGTTCGAAGTGTCGTTTCATCTGGAATCCTTTGCTTTGGCATGATGGGTCGGCATTGCGGGTCAATGAGGCACATCAAGACATTTGGATAAAGAATAGCACCCAGATTTCCTTGTTTTTACGCGGGGCGAACACTGTTGTCATTTATTAATCCACGGCACAGTCCATGCAATTTTTTAGAAGGCTGCAGTGCGCGCAAGGTCAGGTGGCATATTAGGATGGTTGATAATACAGAATGTTTCATCGTTTCTGCCGCGGGACGTCTTTTGCCCTTTAAGGCTGAATTTAGCGAGAGAGGTCTTTGTATGTCGAGTCCGACACAAGAGAAGCTAACTCTGATGCGCTATATAGAGTTGCTCGAGGAAGATGACCTTGTTGTTTCCAGACCGAGCGCTTCGTGCGACCAGCGCATTGAGTTTGCGACTGATGACTCGCGCCAGGTGCGTCCGGGCACGTTGTTCGTCTGCAAGGGCCGTGCGTTTAAGCGCGAGTACCTGCTTTCGGCAATCGCCGATGGCGCCGTGGCCTACGTTTCCGAGGTCGATTACGATGTTGATCTTCCCGCGGTGATTGTGAGTGATATTCGTCGCACGCTCGCCGTGGTGGCAGATGCCTTTTATGGGCACCCGTCGGGTAAGGTGAAGGTCTGCGCCTTTACAGGCACCAAGGGCAAGTCGACCTGCAGCTTTTATCTGCGCGGCATTCTCGCCAACGAGGCCAAGCTTACGGGCTGTCATCGGCCCGCTCTTAATACGGGCATTGAGTTCGACGACGGCATCGAGGCAGGCCCTTCCAAACTGACAACCCCCGAATCCTTCCTGCTGCAGTCTCGCATTGCGCATGCTGCGGAGGCGGGTGCCCCGTGGCTGGTTATGGAGGCATCGAGCCAGGGCCTCAAATACGAGCGCACGGGCAAGATCGCCTTTGAAGTCGGCGCCTTTACCAATATCGGCGAGGATCACATCTCGCCGATTGAGCATCCGACGCTCGAGGATTACTTTGCCAGCAAGCTCAAAATCTTCTCGCAGAGCCGTTTTGCCGTGGTCAATCTCGATATGGATAAGGTCGATCGTGTGCTCGAGGCGGCATCTCGTTGCGAACGTGCGGTGACGTTCTCCCTGACCGACGAGCGTGCCGACGTGCTTGCGCTGGCGATTCGTAATGACGACTGCGGCGTGGTGGCAACGGTGCGCACGCCCCGCTTTACGCGCGACATTGTGATTCCCACGCCGGTTAAGTTCAATGTCTCCAATGCGCTTGCCGCTATTGCCTGCGCCGAGGCCCTGGGCATTTCCGAAGAGGGTATCGTCTACGGCTTTGAGGGCGTCTTCGTTCCCGGCCGCATGGAGCTCTATCCGTCCGTATCGGGCAAAATCCTGGGAATCGTCGATTTTGCACATAACGGCATGAGCCTCGAGACGCTCCTGCGTGACTTGCGCGAGAACTATCCCGAGCGTGAGCTGGCGGTTGTATTTGGCGCTACGGGCGGTAAGGGTGTCGATCGGCGCACCACAATGGGTATCGCCGCTGGCAAGTATGCCGACCGAATCGTGATTACCGAGGATGACCCCGGCCCCGAGGATGTCGAGGATATTTGCGCTGAGATCGCGCGCAACGTTCAAGCGCAGGGAAATGATAACTGGCAAATCGTGACTGATCGCGTTGCCGCTATCGAGACTGCCGTGCGCGAAACCGTCCGTCCTGCCGTGGTCATCGTGACCGGTAAGGGCGAGGAAGAGCGTATGCTGTGCAAGAACGGACCCGAGCCTTGTGAGCGCGACGGTTCGATTCTCAAGCGCACCCTTGCGGCGTACGACGCCTAAGACCAGAAGCCCCTTCTACGTAATGGAGTGACCATGTCCCACAATACCCTGCCGACCGTCGCTGAGCTTTCGGGCGAGATGCGCGAGCGTCTTGCCAAGGTTAAGTACGTCTTTACCGACCTGGACGCCACGATGCTCGCACCCGGCTCGTGCGTGCTGCGCGACAACGACGGCAACCCCTCGACCAAGCTCGTCGAGGCTGTCGTGGCACTTGCCCGCGCCGGCATCCAGGTGGTTCCCACCTCGGGCCGCAACCGTACCATGATCCACGAGGATGCGCGCGTGCTCGGCCTCAACTCCTACATCGGCGAGATGGGTGGTCTGGTCATGTACGACCTCAAGGCCAACGATTGGGAGTACCTGACCGGCGATATGCCCTACGACCCCGCCTGCGGCCTCACGCCGCATCAGGTGATCGAGCAAACCGGCGTGTGCGAGAAGATTCTCGCCCGCTGGCCGCATAAGATCGAGTACCACAACGACATGTCGACTGGCTACAAGTACCGCGAGGTCACCGTCGGCATGCGCGGTGATGTGCCCGACGACGAGGTCCAGGCCATTCTTGACGAGGCCGGCTGCGGCCTGGTCTGGGCCTGCAACGGTCACCTGACCCATCTGTCCAAACCGACGACGCTCGAGCTCGAACGCGTCGAGGATGGCCGCGCGTTTAACATCAATCCCGCCGGTCTCAACAAGGGCGTCGCTATCGCACGTTTCTGCGAGCACCTTGGTATCGAGCGCGAGGAGACGCTGGCGCTCGGCGATTCCGAGTCCGACTTCTACATGGCTGACCACGTGGGCACGTTCTGTCTGGTCGAGAACGGTTTGACCAGCGCCGGCGCGCCCGAGTTCCTGGATGCTTGCGATAACGCCTACGTCACGCGCGGCAAGATTGTCGACGGCTGGGCGGCAACGGCAGAGCTGCTCGTCGCGGCTCGTTCGTAGTGCGGTCCTATCGCGCTGAGCCATATCTTTTCGAGAGAGAATCTGGTGAGGTCATGTCCGATATTGAGAATCTGGCTGGCGACACACGCCCCATTGGCGTATTCGACTCGGGTCTAGGCGGTCTGACGGTTGCGCGCGCGATTGCGACGGCGTTGCCGCACGAGTCCGTCTACTACTTCGGCGACACCAAGCGCTGCCCCTACGGCACCCGCACCGAGGACGAGGTGCGCTCGTTTGCGCTGCAGGCGGGCCGTTGGCTGTCGAAGCACGACGTCAAGATCATGGTCATCGCCTGCAATACGGCGACCGCTGCGGCCTTGCGTTTGGCCCAGCAGGTGCTCGACGTCCCCGTCATCGGTGTGATTGCACCGGGCGCACGCGCGGCAATCAACAGCACCCGCACGCGCCGGGTGGGCGTGCTCGCCACCAACCTCACCATTCGCTCAGGCGCTTACACGCGTGCCATTCAGGACCTGGATGCCGGCGTCGACGTATACGGCTGCCCTGCCTCGAGCTTTGTCGAGGTCGTTGAGCACGAGCTCGCCTCGGGCGCACATCTGCAAGAGCAGTGGCTCGAGAACGAGGACATCTTTGATACGCCTGCCGTACGCGCGCTGGTCGGTGCCACGGTTGAACCGCTGCGCGACCACGGCATCGATACCGTGGTGCTCGGCTGCACGCATTTTCCGCTGCTCGTGGGGCCTATTCGCCATGCGCTGGGTCCCGGAGTGCGCGTGGTGAGCTCCGCCGAGGAGACCACGCGTGAGTTGACCGATATTCTCACGCGCCGCGAGCAGCTGGCGGGCGACGCAGCCGAGCCGCAGCATCGTTTTGCAACGACGGCCGATAACATTGCCGAGTTTGCGGTGGCGGGCAGTTTTATCTTTGGCCAGCCGCTCAAGAGCATTGAGCATATCGATATCGACGAACTGAAATAGATAAAAGGTCACCGACCAAAGGCTCACTTTCACCTTTTGCCGAAAGGATTTTTCTATGGAGTATATGCAGGTCAATCGCGCCAACGGCCGCGCCGCCGATGAGCTGCGCCCCATCAAGCTTACTCGCGGTGTCATGAAGCACGCCCACGGTTCGTGCCTGGCCGAGTTTGGCGATACGCGCGTGCTGTGCGCTGCCACCATCGAGGAGGGCGTGCCGGGCTGGCGCAAGGGCGCCAAGGCCGGTTGGGTAACGGCGGAGTACGCCATGCTGCCGGCATCGACCGGCAAGCGCTGCAAGCGCGAGCACGCCAACCGCAAGGGTCGCTCCATGGAGATTGAGCGCCTCATCGGCCGTAGCCTGCGCACCGTCGTCAACATGAAGGCGCTTGGAGAGTACACCGTCACCGTCGACTGTGACGTGATTCAGGCAGACGGCGGCACGCGTACGGCGAGCATTACCGGCGCCTGGGTGGCGCTGCACGATGCCCTTGCCATGTGGGTCGAGGCGGGTAAGCTCGAGCGCATTCCGCTCACGGGCCAGGTCGCCGCGATTTCCATGGGCGTTGTCGACGGCAACACCCTGCTCGACCTGGATTATTCCGAGGACAGTCACGCCGAGGTCGACATGAACCTTGTCGCCACCGATACCGGTGAGATGATCGAGCTTCAGGGCACTGGCGAGCAGGCGCCCTTCGACCGCAAGCGCCTCAATTCCCTGCTCGATTTGGGCGACAAGGGCATTGCCGAGCTCATCGAGCTCCAGCGCCAAGCTCTCGCCTAGCCTGCCAAAAAGGGACAGGTTTATTTTGGCAGGTTTTATCTGCGGAAACGCCGAAGTATAAGACTGCCGCTGATTAAGAGGAGGAGAGGCCGAGACCTCGTCGTCCTCAACACGGCATTGCTATACGGACAAGGAGACCACTCATGGCACTTGAGAAGATCGACATCGACACCCTCGACCCGGCGGCGACCATCGTCGTGGCAACGGGCAACGCCCATAAGCTCACCGAGATCGAGGCCATTTTGGGCAAGGTTATGCCCGAGGTTCGCTTTGTGGCGCTCGGCCAGCTGGGCGATTTTGAGGACCCCGAGGAAAACGGCACGACGTTTTTGGAGAACGCCATCATCAAGGCCCAGGCTGCGGTGGAGGAGACGGGCCTTATGGCCATTGCCGACGATTCGGGCCTGGTCGTCGACGCGCTGGACGGTGAGCCCGGTGTGTATAGCGCGCGCTACGCGGGCGTTCACGGCGACGATGCCGCCAACAATGCCAAACTGCTCGTGAATCTGGAGGGCGTGGCCGACGAGGACCGCACCGCGCGCTTTATGAGCGTCGTCGCGTTCATCGACACGGACGGTTTGGTCACCTATGGTGAGGGCACCTGCGAGGGCGTTATCGCACACGAGGGCCGCGGCGATCACGGCTTTGGCTACGACCCGCTGTTCCTGCCGGTCGACACGCCGGGCAAGACCATGGCCGAGCTGACGGCGGACGAGAAGAACGCCATCAGCCATCGATTCCATGCGCTCGAGCACCTATCCGCCAAACTGACGGGCGAGGAGTAGGCCGTGCGTGCGGTGGTGCAGCGCGTGCTCAACGCCGGCGTGACGGTAGACGGCGAGTGCGTGGGCAAAATTGGGCGCGGCTATCTGGTGCTACTGGGCGTGGGCCACGGCGACACGCGCGCCGAGGCCGATAAGCTGTGGGGCAAGCTCCGGGGCTTGCGCATTAACGAGGACGAGAACGGCAAGACCAACCTGGCACTTGCCGATGTCGACGGCGAGGTTCTCGTGGTGTCGCAGTTCACGCTGTTTGCCGATTGCCGTCACGGCCGCCGCCCATCGTTTACGGATGCCGGCGCCCCCGATGTCGCCAACGAGCTCTACGAGTACTTCCTGACGCTTGTGCGCGAGGACGTCGAGCACGTAGCGCATGGCATCTTCGGTGCCGACATGAAGGTCGACCTCGTCAACGACGGCCCATTCACCATCGTCTTGGACACCGATAGTCTGTAAGTAGTCAATTTGGGACCGGGCTTTTTTAGCTACTTGCGTATGGCCACAACAGAGTGCTATAGTATTAGAGTTTTGTCTATCTTAGGGGTATTATCCCCTTTTTGAATTGCACCTTCTGGAGGCCCTGTTCATGGAAGAGATGGAAGTCAATCACGTCGACGACATCCACGAGAAGCTGACCGATATGGTGGGCGATCGCGTTAAGGTGAAGGCCAACATGGGCCGCACCCGCGTCGTCGAGCGCATGGGCACCATCAAGAGCGTCCATCCGGCAGTCTTTATCGTCGAGGTCGACGAGCGCCGTGGCCGCAAGTCGCGTCAGTCCTACCAGTATATCGATGTCCTCACCGGTCAGGTCGAGCTGTTCGACCCCGAGAGCGGCGAGCACATCTTTACCCCGCTCGGCAATCAGCTCGAGGAGCATTAACGGTGACCGATCGGTCCCTGACTCTTTCCGCGCCGGCAAAGATTAACCTCTACCTGGGGGTTCATACCGAGCGCGATGACCGCGGCTACCACAGGGTCGATTCCCTGATGGCAGCCGTCGGTCTTTCCGATACCGTGACGGTCACGCCGGCGCAGGCGCTGACCGTCCAGACGGTTCCAGCATCAGATTTTCCCATGCAAAAGAATACGGCGTATCGGGCTGCGGTTGCTATGGCCGAGCATTATGGTCGCGAGGCAAACATCTGCGTGACGATTGAGAAGCGCATTCCATTGTGCGCCGGCTTGGGCGGCCCCTCGACGGATGCGGCCGCGGTCATTGTCGCCTTGGCGGAGCTCTGGGGCATTGATCGCACCGACCCAGCGCTCGACGATATTGCGCGAGGCATTGGTGCCGACGTCCCGTTCTTTTTGCACGTGAGCCCTGCGTTCTACGTAGGTGGGGGAGACGTGCTGGCAACTGAGTACCCCGCGCTGCCCGCGACGCCCGTCGTGCTGGTCAAGCCGCGCGAGGCAAGTGTTTCGACAATTGAAGCCTATCGACGTTTTGACGAGGCCCCGGTGCCTGCGGACAAGCTCGGCGCGATAGCTTCTGCCTTGCGTGCTGGTGATGCCGAGACGGCATATGCGCTCATCCATAACAACCTGGGTATCATTTCCGCACAGATGGAGCCGCAGATTCAAACGGTTCTCGATTGGCTGCGTAAACAGGACGGCACCGTTGCTGTAGATGTGTGCGGATCGGGTGCCTGCTCGTTTGCCATTTGCGACACCGCCGCCACGGCCGAAAGGCTTGCCGACGCTGTCCAGCAAAATGGCTGGTGGGCCTGCGCGACTGAGCTCATTCCCAACACGGTTCAAATCGACGCGCCAAAGAAATAAAAATTTCTCTAGCACGCGGCGAAAATCTTTGTTACTATAGTCGAGCTAACGGGTTGTGGCTCAGTTTGGTAGAGCACTGCGTTCGGGACGCAGGGGTCGCTGGTTCAAATCCAGTCAACCCGACCAGAGCATGAGGAGGGACCGCTTCTTGCGGTCCCTTTTTTTAGCTAGTGTTGTGATACCGCGATACCCGCGGTATACTCATTCGAGCTTGTCTCGCTGTATTGTGGAGGTCTACATGTTTGGACTGAGGGCTCCTGAGCTCATCATTATTCTCGTCGTTGTCCTGATTATCTTCGGGCCCAAGAACCTGCCGAAGCTCGGCAAGTCCCTCGGCTCTACCGTCAAGAATATCCGCGAGGGTATGGAGGGCGACGATAAGGCCGAGACCAAGCAGGCCGAGGAGGTCGTGGTCGAGCAGTCCGAGGAGGACAAGGAGATCGCTGAGCTCGAGGCCAAGCTCGCTGCTGCCAAGAAGAAGCAGGCAGAGGACAGCGACGCGGACGCAGAGTAGTCCCATCCCTTTGGGGTGAGCACCTGACCGGCTTGCCCGCAGGCTAGCCGGTCTTTTTCGTTTTGTTGACAGTTGATTGTTTGATCAGAGTTGGGGAGATATCCGTATGGACGCAAGCCAGATCGTACTGACCGCTGAGGGCCGCCAGAAGCTCGTCGAGGAGCTCGCTTGGCGTGAGGGCGATTACGCCAAGGAGATCGTCGAGGACATCAAGGAAGCCCGCGCGTTCGGCGACCTTTCGGAGAACTCCGAGTACGACGCCGCTAAGGACAAGCAGGCCCAGAACGCCGCTCGTATTGCCGAGATCCAGGCCATCCTCGCCAACGCTCAGGTTGCTGCCACCACGGGCGACCTGACCGTCTCCATCGGTTCCACCGTTTCGCTGATTGATCCCAACGGCGAGGTCATGGAAGTCACGCTCGTCGGTACCACCGAGACCAACTCGCTCGAGCACAAGATTTCCAACGAGTCTCCGGTCGGTCACGCCATCATTGGTCACGGCGAGGGCGACTCCGTCGAGGTCGTTACGCCTTCCGGCAAGACTCGCGTCTACACCATCGCCAAGATCGCACGCTAGACCACGGTCCCGCGTAAAGGTATGTTTTCGCTCCCTGGGACCGAATCCTAGGGAGCGATTTAGTTTGAGGAGCTAACTTATGGCAGAGAACCAGAACGCCGCCGATCAGGCATCGACGCTCAACGACGAGCGCGCCACCCGTCTGGCCAAGCGCGCCGCCCTGTTCGAGGCGGGCCAGAACCCCTATCCTGAGCACTCTGAGCTTGAGGACTACGTCGCCGATATCGAGGCTAAGTACGCCGAGCTTGCCGATGGCGAGGACACCGAGGACGTCGTGAAGATCGCTGGCCGTGTGGTCGCCAAGCGCGGTCAGGGCAAGATCATGTTCATCGTCGTGCGCGATGCGACTGCCGAGATTCAGCTGTTCTGCCGCATCAACGACATGGACGAGGCTGCCTGGAGTACGCTCAAGGCCCTCGACCTGGGCGACATCCTGGGCGTGACCGGCGTGGTCGTGCGCACCCAGCGTGGCCAGCTTTCCGTTGCCCCTAAGAGCGCGACCCTGCTTGCCAAGGCCGTTCGTCCGCTGCCCGAGAAGTTCCACGGTCTTTCCGATAAGGAGACCCGCTATCGCCAGCGCTATGTCGACCTGATCGCCAACGACGACGTTCGCGAGACCTTCCGTAAGCGTTCGCAGATTCTCTCCACCTTCCGTCGCTTTATGGAGTCCGACGGCTACATGGAGGTCGAGACCCCCATCCTGCAGACCATCCAGGGCGGCGCTACTGCCAAGCCGTTCATCACTCACTTCAACGCGCTCGATCAGGAGTGCTACCTGCGTATTGCCACCGAGCTGCACCTCAAGCGCTGCATCGTCGGTGGTTTTGAGCGCGTGTTCGAGATCGGCCGCATCTTCCGTAACGAGGGCATGGACCTTACCCACAACCCCGAGTTCACCACGATGGAGGCCTACCGTGCCTTCTCCGACCTCGAGGGCATGAAGGCGCTCGCCCAGGGTGTCATTAAGGCAGCTAACAAGGCCATCGGCAACCCCGAGGTCATCGAGTATCAGGGCCAGACCATCGACCTTTCTGGTGAGTGGGCCAGCCGTCCCATGACCGACATCGTCTCCGACGTGCTCGGCAAGCAGGTCACCATCGACACGCCGGTTGAGGAGCTTGCTGCCGCCGCACGCGAGAAGGGCCTGGAGATCAAGCCCGAGTGGACCGCCGGCAAGATCATCGCCGAGATCTATGACGAGCTGGGCGAGGACACCATCGTCAACCCCACCTTCGTGTGCGATTACCCCATCGAGGTTAGCCCGCTTGCCAAGCGCTTTGAGGATGACCCGCGCCTGACCCACCGTTTTGAGCTGGTTATTGCCGGCCACGAGTACGCCAACGCATTTTCCGAGCTCAACGACCCGGTCGACCAGGCCGAGCGCTTTGCCGCCCAGATGGCCGAGAAGGCCGGCGGTGACGACGAGGCCATGGAGTACGACGAGGACTACGTGCGCGCCCTCGAGTACGGTATGCCTCCCGCGGGCGGCATCGGCATCGGTATCGACCGCGTGGTCATGCTGCTCACCAACCAGGCTTCTATCCGCGACGTGCTGCTGTTCCCGCACATGAAGCCCGAGAAGGGTTTCCAGTCCGGTGCCGCTGCCGCCAAGGCTGCCGAGGCCGGCAACGCCGCGAGCCCGTTCGTTAAGTCGCTTAAGCCCACGCTCGATTACTCCAAGATCGCCGTTGAGCCGCTGTTTGAGGAGTTCGTCGACTTTGATACCTTCTCCAAGAGCGACTTCCGCGCTGTGAAGGTCAAGGCATGCGAGGCCGTCAAGAAGTCCAAGAAGCTGCTGAACTTTACGCTCGACGACGGCACCGACACCGACCGCACCATCCTCTCCGGTATTCACGCTTATTACGAGCCCGAGGACCTGGTTGGCAAGACCTTGCTCGCCATCACCAACCTGCCTCCGCGCAAGATGATGGGTATTCCCAGCTGCGGCATGCTGATCAGCGCTGTCCACGAGGAGGAGGGCGAGGAGCGCCTCAACCTGATCCAGCTCGACGCCTCCATTCCCGCCGGCGCAAAGATGTACTAATTGGTTCCGCCGTTCTACCGAACGGCGGACCAGCCGACGCTGCGCGACGCCCAGGGCGACAATTTGTCATTCAAAAGGCAAGGCATGACCAGAAGGTCTATGCCTTGCCTTTTTCATGCCAACTTGTTCGCCCTGGACGTCGCTCGCTGTCCGTCCTCTATCTGCGGCGTTGACTTGGTTGACACTTAGAACATCGATGTAGTCATTGGGGGCGTTCTCAAACGACTACCCAACGGCTATTGCGCACATGGCTCGCATGACAGCCGTCCTTTTATGTTTCCTTTAGCCGTTGCTGCCTAGGATGGGGGTTAGTCGGTAGGAAGGGAGCGTCTATATGGACGACGCGAGCGAGCGTTCAATCGAAGAGGACATGCTCGATCAGTTCAATTACTTTGATGATGAGGACGAGGAGCTGATCGACCGTCGCGAGCCAGCGCCGCTTGATTCCTTTGATCTGGTCGATGAAGAGCCCGACGAGGACGAGGGCGAATTAACGGAGCCCCCACAGCCTTCGCGCCTTGACTCGCTGCTTTCGAGAGCCCCCATGCATCACGGCGTTCGTGCCGGCGCGCTCCATATGAAAACTGACTGGCACCAGATCGTGACGGCAGGCGATGAACTTGCCGTCGATGCGCCGCTCACCGATAAATCATCCATCATCTGCCGCACCGGCATGCTTATGCTGGCAAGCGGAACGGGTGCCTGGCGCGTGCGCGATACCATGAATCGTGTTGCTGCCGTACTGGGCGTCACGATTCACGTCGACCTGAGTCTTCTGTCGTTTGAGTGCACCTGCATCGAAGATGGCCACTGCTTTAACGAGGTTGTCAGCCTGCCCACAACGGGAGTCAATACCCATCGCATTTGGATGATGGAGAGTTTCCTCAAGGAAATCGAGACCTATGGTCGTCGCTTCACGGTACACGAGTATCACGAGATGCTCAGGACCGTTGAGAGCTCAAAGCCCGATTACTCTCCCTGGCAACAGGGCCTTGCGGCAGCCTGTGCTTGCGGCGCCTTCGTCTTTTTGCTCGGCGGCGGCCCTATCGAGATGGCCTGTGCATTCGTAGGCGCTGGTGTCGGTAACTTTGCTCGCTCCCATATTCTCAAGCAAGGCCTTGGTCAGTTCAGCGCGCTGACGACCGGTGTTGCGCTCGCTTGCGTTTCGTATCTGCTGGCATTGCTCGGCCTTGGCCAGGTCATACCGGGGGCAATGTCGCACCAAGAAGGCTATATCGGCGCCATGCTCTTTGTGATTCCCGGCTTTCCGCTCATTACGGCAGGCCTCGACATCGCTAAGCTCGACATGCGAAGCGGTATCGAGCGCCTTTCATATGCCGTATCGATTATTGTGATGGCGACCCTCGTAGGTTGGATGGTTGCCGAGTGTGTTGGCCTGGCGCCGGACGACTTTGCCCCACTGGGCCTTTCGCCGCTTGCCCTTACGCTCCTGCGCGTGGTGATGAGCTTCGTTGGCGTATTCGGCTTCTCGGTGATGTTCAACAGCCCGGTAAAGATGGCCGCGGCAGCTGGGTTGATCGGCGCCGTTTCCAATACCCTGCGCCTTACGCTCGTCGATGCGCCGACGATGATTCCCTTCCTGGGCCTCAGCACGGGAATGCCTCCCGAGGCAGCAGCGTTTATCGGCGCGCTGGTATCGGGTCTGCTGGCAAGCTTGGCCGAAGTCAAGCTCACCTACCCGCGTATCGCTCTCACGGTGCCTTCGATTGTCATTATGGTGCCGGGTTTGTATCTGTATCGCTCGATGTATTACATGTGCACCTTCGACACAGTCAATATGCTCGGTTGGTTTGTGCGTGCAGTGCTCATCGTGGCGTTTTTGCCCGTTGGTCTGGGTGTGGCACGTACACTCACCGACCCTCGCTGGCGCCACACCAGCTAATTGGTGCAAAGGGGACAGGTTACTTTGCACCCCCAATGAGTTGCGGTGAAATAGGGACTGAATTGCTGCTTAAAGGGTCAAAACAGTCCGTATTCCACCGCAACTTATGGGGTCGGGGGGGGGGATTATTGGTGTCCTGCATCTCCATAAACTCAACGCTTACGAAGCGCGCGCCGTTCGTGTTAGGGTAGTTCCACCACATAAGTAGTCGCAGACGCACGTACCACGGGCGGGCGAGATGAAGTCCCAACAGCTCCATCTTGCCCGCCCGTTTTTGTTGCGTGGTGCCGCGGCGTAACACAGAAAGGACAATGCCCTTTATGCCTATCAACAAACGAGAGAGCCTGCTGTTCACCTTTATCATGTGCTTTTGCATGGTGCTCTGGATGAGCATCTACAACGTTGCCCTGCAGCATGGGGCCATCAACGGCGAGGTTGTTGCCGCCGCGTGGCTCGGCTTCCCCGTTGCCTACATTTTTGCCATGTGCTGCGACTGGTTTGTTGCCAGCCCCCTTGCCAAGGGTTTCGCCTTTAAATTCCTGGTCACGCCGGGCAAGAGTTCGCCGCTTGCCATGACGCTTGCCGTCAGCTCCTGCATGGTCGTTCCCATGGTCATCATCATGTCGCTGTACGGTGCCTGTGAGGGTCTGACGCACATGCCCGGCGGCATCCTTGCGAACCTGTATTCCGTGCCCGCGATCTGGATGATCAACATCCCGCATAATTTTGTGATGGCGCTGCCGTGGAACCTTTTGGTAGCCGGTCCGATTTCCCGCTTCGTCTTCCGTCGCGCCTTCCCTGTGGGGACGGTTTTCGAGGAGGAGCATGCCGAGCTCTTGGAGCAGGCTATGGCTCCTGAGTGCGAGTAGCTCGCTTAGGGATCTGCTGAGCGCGGGCGACTTGCTTGGTTGGAGCCCAAAGCGTGGATAGCTCTCTCGGCGACATCGCGGGCGTGAGCGGTGCGCATGACCGGAGGGCCCGTGCTGCTCCGTTGCCCGACGTGCTAGCGCGCAGAACAATCTGTTGGTGCATTCGGCGGCTGCTGAAGCGTTTCGGCAGCCGCTTTTTATACGGAGTTTAAATACAACAGTCTGTTGTATTACGTAGAGTGGTATATCTCTAGCGGGAAAAATGCGAGAGACGGAGCATTATGGCGTTGCTAGTAGGACTGGACGTAGGGTCGACGACGACCAAAGTTTACGCGATGCACGAGGATATGACCGAGGCGTGGTGGGGATATCGCCGCCACGGGGCGTGTCAGACAGCGAGCGTGCGCGCCATGCTCGGCGAGCTCGCCGAGCGCTTTCCCCATGAGTCACTGCGCGTTGCGGTGACCGGCTCGGGTGCGCGCGATATCGCGACCGCGCTGGGCGCCTCGTACGTTCAGGAGGTGGTCGCCAACGCGCTCGCGATCAGCAGGTTCTATCCGCAGACGCGCTGCGCCATCGAGCTGGGCGGCCAAGACGCCAAGATGATCTTCTTCCGCACCAACGATAAGGGAGACATCGAGGTTGCCGACATGCGCATGAACGGCTCGTGCGCAGGCGGTACCGGTGCATTTATCGACGAGATGGCAAAGCTCATGGGGGTCGGCACCGAATCGGGCGAGTTCGAGCAGCTCGCAAGCCGGGGGACGACCGTCCACGAGGTCTCGGGCCGCTGCGGCGTGTACGCAAAGACCGATATCCAGCCGCTGCTCAACGAGGGCATTCCTACCACCGACCTGGCGCTTTCGGCGCTTCACGCGGTCGCCCGCCAAACGATCGGCGGTCTGGCCCAGGGTATCGACATCGAGCCGCCGGTAATCTTCGAGGGCGGTACGCTCGCCTACAACCCCACACTGGTCCGCGTGTTCCGGGAGCAACTGAATCTATCGGACGATCAGGTTATCGTCCCGCGCGATCCGCAGATCATGGTCGCGCGCGGTGCCGCCCTGTCGCTGACCGACATGTTCGCATCGTCCCAACCGATCGACCTTCCCGACGCTTTTGTCCGGCTGGATAAGCTCGAGACGGTCGCGCCCGCAAGCGGGGAGGGACGTCTTGCCCAGCCCTTTTTTGCCACACCTGCCGAGCAGGCGGATTTTACGGCACGCCATGGCAAAGAGACGCCGGCAAAGGGTCCGGATGCGTATGCGCCCGGAGAGACGGTGCGTGTGGCGCTCGGTATCGATTCGGGGAGCACGACGACCAAGTTCGCCCTGGTCGATGAGGCGGGTGAGCTTGTCGATTCGTTCTACGCGTCTAATAACGGCAGACCGCTCGACGTCGCCCAACAGGGTCTTGTCAGCTTGAAGAACCGCTGGGAGACAGCGGGAGTCACGCTTGCGATCGATGCCGTGGGCACCACGGGATACGGCGAGGAGCTTTTCGCGCGCGCGTTCCACGCCGACTACCATACGGTCGAGACGGTCGCGCACGCCCGCGCCGCGTGCGCATGCGTTCCCGATGCGACCTTCGTGCTCGACATCGGCGGACAGGATATGAAGGCCATCTGGCTCAACCACGGCGTGCTGACCGATATCGTCGTCAACGAGGCGTGCTCTGCGGGCTGCGGCTCGTTCCTCGAGGGTTTTGCCAAAAACCTCGGAATAGCCGTTGAGGATATCGCGACCGAGGCATTTTCGTCCAAAGCCCCCGCCGTTCTCGGCAGCCGCTGCACGGTGTTCATGAACAGCAGCGTCGTTTCCGAGCAGCGGCGCGGTAAGGGTCCGGGCGACATCATGGCCGGTCTCTGCCGTTCGATTATCGAGAACGTGTTCACCAAGGTCATTCGCGTTTCAAATCTCAACCGTCTGGGCGACAAAGTCGTCGTCCAGGGCGGCACGTTCCGAAACGACGCGGTGCTGCGCGCATTCGAGCAGTATCTGGGCAAACCCGTCACGCGTGCGCCCCACCCGGGGCTGATGGGCGCTATCGGTATCGCCCTGCTCGCGCGCGAGGAATGCCGCAAGGGCGACGCCGGCACGTCGTTTATCGGGCTCGATGCCGTGGAGCGCTTCGAGCATCGCGAGTTCGGCGGCGTTACCTGCCGTCGGTGCAACAACCGCTGCCAGCGCGCGGTCGTGGCATTTGGCGACGGCTCGCTTTACGTCACGGGCAATCGCTGCCCGCGCGGCGGCGCCATCTCATGGGATGAGCTCGTGCGCGAGGTTCCCGCGGCGGAGGAGCTGCGTCCGCAGGGTGCTTGCGAGGCACAGGCACCCGGCACGGGGCGCGACCGGACCGCGGCTGCCCCCAATCTCTTTGTCGACCGCGAGAAGCTGCTGTTCGAGTCGTACCCCACGGTTTCCGTCAGCGGGGGGCGCGATGTCACGATCGGCATTCCCCGTGTGCTCGAGTTCTGGGACACCATGCCGTTCTGGTCGACGTTCTTCAGCACGCTCGGCTTTAAGGTGCGCGTCTCGGGACGCAGCACCAAGGCGATGTACGAGCGCGGTCTGGCGCACGTCACATCCGACACCGTGTGCTTCCCGGCCAAGCTCGTCCACGGGCACATCCGCAATCTCGTCGACGCCGGCGTCGACCGCATCTTCATGCCCGTCATCACGACGGTGCCCACCGAAAACACCGCCTCTACCAGCGAGTGGATGTGCGCCGTCGTAAAGGGATACCCCTACGTGATGCGCAATTCCGATAACCCGGAGGAGCGTTTCGGCGTTCCGTTCGATACGCCGCTGTTCCACTGGTACGACGAGGGCGACCGAAACCGCCAGCTCAAGGCGTGGTGCAAGGAGACCTTCGATATCGATGCCGACCTGGTTGCCAAGGCGACCGAGCAGGCGGACCGCGCGCAGGAGACGTTTGAGAACCAGCTGCAGCTGCGCGGCAGGCAGGTGCTCGAGAACGTGCACGAGGACGGCGGCTACGCGGTGGTGATCGCTTCGCGCCCGTACCACAACGACCCGCTGGTCAACCACGGGCTGCCCAAGCTCTTCTCTGAGCGCGGCATCCCCGTGCTGACGCCCGATGCGGTGCCGGGGGTCTGCAACGTCGATCTTTCCAACAGCCGCATCGACATCGTGAACAACTACCATGCGCGCATGCTGTCGTGCGCGGTCATCGTCGCATCGACGCCCGAGCTCGAGCTCGTGCAGATGGGCAGCTTCGGCTGCGGCCACGATGCGTATCTCACCGACGAGATCGCGCGCATGATGGGCGAGATGGGCTCCAAGGTTCCGATGATGATCAAGCTCGATGAGAGCGACGTCGCCGGTCCCATGGGCATTCGCGTGCGTTCGTTTATCGAGTCGGTCAACCGTCGTCGCGCGGAGGAGCGTGCCGAGGGCGCCCGGGTGCACGCGGTCCATCCGCTCGACGACCCGTATAAGGTCAAGTACACCAAGCGCGACCGGCACGACAAGATCGCGCTGGTCCCCAACACCTCCCATGCGTTCTGCAGGCTCATGACCGCGGCGATGCGCAATCAGGGCGTGCGCGCCGAGGCCCTTGATATCGGGCGCGAGGATGCCATCCGCCTGGGCAAACGCTATGTGCACAACGACATCTGCTTCCCCGCGCAAATCGTGATCGGCGAGGCGCTCGCGGCACTCGAGAGCGGTAAGTACGACCCGCACGACGTCGCCGTGGTGACTGGCAAGTATATCGGCGACTGCCGCCTGACGCACTACATGCCCCTGCTGCGCCGCGCGCTCGACGACGCGGGATACGACTATGTCCCGGTGCTCACCAACGACGACGTCGATGCCCACAATGCGCATCCGGGCTTCAAGCTCGGCCTTGGCCCGAGCATCCAGATCGCCTACGGTCTTCCCATGATCGATGCCCTCGAGGCCATGCTTAGGCGCATCCGTCCCTACGAGCTCGAGAAGGGCGCGGCGGACGCTGCGTTCGACCGCGCGCTCGATGAGGTTATCGAGGGCATGGAGCGCTCCGGGCTGAGAGGCCAGGCGACGGGCTTCAAACGCGCGCTTGCGATCATGGACGCCGTTCCGTACGACCGCTCGAACCCGCATCCGACCGTTCTCATCGTGGGCGAGTACCTGCTCAATTTCCATCTCGGCGCCAACCACGAGATCGAGCGCTACCTCGAGGACAACGGGCTCGAGGTCATCGAGGCGCGCATGACCGACGTGATCCGCAAGACCTATTTCTACAAGCATGCGCAGTCGCGCGAGTTCCACGTCGACCTGTCGCTGCCCGAAAAGGCCTGGTACGCCACGGCGGACAACCTGTTCGAGCTCGCGCACGACCGTTGCGACCGCCTGGGCGCGGCGAGCCCGCTCTACGAGCCGCCGACGCGCATGCCCGAGCTCGTGCGCGCGAGCGATAAGATCCTGCACCATACGTTCGATGCGGGCGAGGGCGTGCTGATTCCGGCGGAGATTCTCGAGCACGCCAAGCGCGGCTGCCGCAACTTCGTGATCCTGCAGCCGTTCGGGTGTCTGCCCAACCATGTCGTGGGGCGCGGGCTCATCCATGCGCTCAAGGAGCAGTATCCCACGGCGCAGTTCCTGCCGCTCGACTACGATCCCGACGTGAGCTTCGCCAACGTGGAGAACCGTCTTCAGATGCTCATCATGAACGCCAAGGCGCAGGGGTGCGGTGAGGCGCATGGCGAGACCGCGTAAGGACGCCGATGCGCCCGATGCACGCACCCGTATCATCGAGGCGTTTTGGGAGCTCATCGAGAACAACAGCATCTTCGAGCTGTCGGTTGGCGAGGTGACCCGCGCCGCCCAGTGCAATCGCGGAACGTTTTACTACTATTTTCACGATTTCGATGAACTCGTCGCCATCGCCATAGCCCAGCTGCTGCAGGATAACGAGCTCATCACCGATGCCCTCTGGCATTTTTCGAGCGAGGGCGACCTTTCGGCGTTCGACCGGCGCGACGTCCGCTGCCTGCTGCGGCGCATCGTCATCACCATGAGGGCGGGTGCCGCCGAGCAGGTCGTGCAGGGCATCCATACGATCATCATCGACCGCGTGAGAGAGATCGTCCACCCCGACGGAGAAGAGCTCAAGGCAGATTCGAGCTTTGCGGTGGGCTTTCTGGTCTCGGGCATCATGGGCTTTGTGATGGCGGTCGGCTTTGCCCGGGAGGGCGGCGAGGAGATAGACCTCGAGCAGCCGGGGGACAGCGCGTGCGCGTACCTGAGGGCGGTCGCCATGCAGACGGTGGAAACGGTCGCGCAAGTCGAGGGCGTCGATACATCCGAGCTGCTCGAACGCGTCTCCAAGGAGGTCGATGCCTATCGCGCATCGCGTGCGACGAGTCCCGACGTGGTGAAAGACGCCTAGGGTTTCTCTTGCGGGGCGCCTGTCGCGCATCGCGCGGTGAGTCCCGCGATGCGGTCATAACCTGCATTCATGTGAGCCGGGTTTATAGATATTCCTCCAGCTGTTAACATAGACAACCTGTGGGTAAAGAGACAAAAGCGCCGCCGACGGGCGGGCGTTTTGATTTCGATGAACTCATGTAAGGAAACGAGCATGTTAGATAGATTTACCGATCGAGCGCGCAAGGTCATGTCGATGGCCAAACAGGAGGCGCTCGATCTGCACTCAAATAAGGTGGGCACCGAGCACCTGCTGCTCGCACTCGCCAAGGAGGACGAGGGCATCGCTGCCGAGGCGCTGCGCTCGCTTGATATCTCCTACGACGACATCATGGACACCCTCAAGGAGGTCCAGACCACGGTTCCCGAGCCCAGCGAGGAGACCGAGGCTGCCAAGCTTGCCTTTACGCCGCTCGTCATTAGCGTGATGGAGCGCTCCTTCCGCGTGGCACGTGAGAACAACCAGACCTACGTGTCGACCGAGCACTTGCTGATTGGCATCGTCGAAGAGGGTAACGGCATGGCCATGGACATCCTCATGCGCCTGGGTGTGTCGTCCGCCTCCATCAAAAAGGCTATCGAGAAACTTACCGCCAAGGACCAGGACAAGAAGCGTCCGCTCGCCGGTGCCGGTGCCGGGCGTCCCGGTGCGGGCCTGCCGTTCTTTAGCGGCTCGGACGCGTCGCAGCAAAAGGGGAGCGGCACCGATACGCTTAAGCAGTTCGCCACCAACCTTACGCAGAAGGCGCGCGACGGCGAGCTCGACCCTGTAATTGGTCGCGAAAAGGAAGTCCAGCGTATGATGGAGATCCTTTCGCGTCGCACCAAGAACAATCCGCTTATCTTGGGCGACCCCGGCGTGGGCAAGACGGCCATCGTCGAGGGTCTGGCTCAGCAGATTGCAGCTGGCAACGTGCCCGAGAACCTTATGAACCAGAACATCTGGACGCTCGACCTGCCGGGCCTCGTTGCGGGCGCCAAGTATCGCGGTGAGTTTGAGGAGCGCCTCAAGAACGTGATCCAGGAGGCCACCGAAGCTGACGACGTCATCCTGTTTATTGACGAGATGCACACCATCATCGGTGCCGGCTCTGCCGAGGGCTCCATCGACGCGAGCTCCATGCTCAAGCCCGTGCTCGCGCGCGGTGCCTTCCAGATTATCGGCGCCACCACGGCCGAGGAATTCCGCAAGTACCTCACCAAGGACCCGGCCTTCGAGCGTCGCTTCCAGACCATCGATGTCGAGGAGCCGAGCGTCGAGGACACGGTCAAGATCCTGACCGCGCTCAAGCCGCGCTACGAGGAGCACCACCATGTGCGCTATACGCAGGGTGCTATCGAGGCCGCCGCGAACCTTTCCAACCGCTACATCCAGGATCGCTTCCTGCCCGATAAGGCCATCGACCTCATCGACGAGGCTGGCGCCCGCGCTCGCATCGCCGCGAATCGCGCGCCCGAGCCGGTGCGTGAGGCCGAGCATCGCGTGGAGGAGCTTAAGGCCGCCGCGCAGGAGGCCACCGAGAGCGACGACATGAACAAGGCCGCCGAGATCACCGAGCAGCAGAAGGCCGCCGAGATTGAGCTCGCCGAGGCCAAGGCCGCCTGGACCGCCGAGCTCGACGCCAGCCCGCTCACCATCGATGTCTCCCAGATCGCCGACATCGTGTCCGTGACTTCGGGCGTGCCGGTGTCTTCGCTTACCGAGAGCGAGAGCCGTCGCCTGCTGCAGGCCGAAAGCGTGCTCAAGACGCGCATCATCGGTCAGGATGAGGCCGTCGAGGCCGTTGCCAAGGCCGTGCGCCGCAGCCGCTCGCCGCTCAAGGACCCGCGTCGCCCCGGCGGCAGCTTTATCTTCCTGGGCCCCACCGGCACGGGCAAAACCGAGCTCGCCAAGACGCTCGCCGAGTATCTCTTTGGCAGCAAGGACGCGCTCATCAGCTTCGATATGTCGGAGTTTGGCAGTGAGTTCGAGGTCTCCAAGCTCATCGGTAGCCCCCCGGGCTATGTGGGCCACGACGAGGGCGGCCAGCTCACCAAGGCTGTTCGCCGTCACCCGTACTCGGTCGTGCTGTTCGACGAGATCGAAAAGGCGCACCCCGACATCTTCAATATCCTGCTGCAGGTGTTGGAGGAGGGCCGTCTGACCGATAGCCAGGGCAAGACGGTCGACTTCCGCAATACGGTGATCATCATGACGTCAAACGTGGGCGCCCGCGAGATCGCGCAGGATGCGAGCGTTGGCTTTGGCACCACCGGCGAGCAGGGCCTCACGTCGAGTGAGATCCGCGGCCGCGCGATGGGCGAGCTCAAGCGCCTGTTCCGCCCCGAGTTGCTCAACCGTATCGACGACATTGTGGTGTTCCAGAAGCTCTCGGGCGAGAATCTTACCAAGATCGCGCACCTGCTGGTGGACGACCTGCGTCAGCGTTTGATTGCCAACGGCATGAACATCAAGCTCACCGATGCGGCCTATGACAAGATCGTGGCCGAGGGCACCGACCTCACCAACGGTGCGCGTCCGCTGCGCCGTGCCATCCAAAAGCTCATCGAGGACCCGCTGTCCGAGGAGCTGCTGGCCGGCGAGTGGGGCGAGGGCGATACCGTCCTGTGCGACGTGGCCGACGGCAAGTTCGTCTTTAGCCATGGCACAGGCGAGATTCCAGCGCCGCGTCCGGCAGGTGCGCTCGGGGGCGATACCGCTCCGGCAGCGCCGCACACCGGAAACGCCGCGCCTGTGAGCAGTGGCGTGAGCTCGGGCCCCGGCGGCATGATGCAAGCCGGTTCCGGCGCGCTGTAGGGCGTGGCGACAATTTGATCTGTGCAATCGAGGCGTTCCGGCAAGGGCGCCTCGATTTGTAGAGCTGCGGTAACTGTGACCGTTACGCTATGCGGTCCACCGTTAGCCGATGATGCGAGAGCGCTCGGCGTTTTCGACTGGTTTATGCAAACGAAGTCTGGGAATATACAAGGCGCATGTCTTACTGTCTAACCAGTTGCGCCAAGGAGGCACCATGGACTACAAGATTACCGGCTACGAGCCCGCCCAGCTGTTCCATTTCTTTGAGGAGGTCAGCGCGATCCCCCGTGGGTCTGGCAACGAGAAGGGCATCAGCGATTTCCTGGTTGCGTTTGCCAAGGAGCGCGGTCTCGATGTGTATCAGGACGAGGTCTACAACGTCATCATTCGCAAGCCCGCATCTGCCGGCGCCGAGAATGCCCCGACCGTGATGCTGCAGGGCCACATCGACATGGTGTGCGACAAGCTGGGCTCCGTTGAGCACGACTTTACGACTGATGGTATCGACCTGGTCGTCAAGGACGGCGTCCTCACCGCTAACGGCACCACTCTGGGCGCCGACAACGGTATTGCCGTCGCTCTGATGCTCACTGTGCTCAACGACGATTCGATTGCTCATCCGGCCCTCGAGTGCGTGTTCACCACCGACGAGGAGACTGGCCTGGTTGGCGCCGAGACGCTCGACAAGTCCCAGATTAGCGCCCGCACCATGATTAACCTTGACTCCGAGGAAGAGGGCGTTGCCACCGTCAGCTGCGCCGGCGGCGTCGTCGTTACCTACACCTGCCCGATCGCGCGCGAGCACAAGACCGGTAGCACCCTCACGCTCGACATCTCCGGCCTGCTGGGCGGCCACTCCGGCAGCGATATCCACCTGGAGCGCGGCAACGGCAACCTCATCATGGCCCGCATCATCGACCGCCTGATGGTCGCCGGCGAGCCCGCCATCGTTAGCTTTAACGGCGGCACCAAGGACAACGCCATCAACCGTGAGTGCAAAGCTGTTCTGGTCTACGCCGACCACGCCGCCGCCGAGGCCGCGGCCCAGATCGCAAAGGGCATCATCGCCGACGTTACTGCCGAGCTCGAGGTCTTTGACCCCGGCTTTACCTGCACCGTCGAGATTGCCGACGACGCCGAGGTCGAGGCCATGGACGAGAAGTCCGCGCTTGCCCTCATCCGTGCCCTGCGTCTTGCCCCTAACGGCGTGATTCGCCGCAACGTCGCCACCGACGGCTCCGTCGAGGTTTCCTCCAACATCGGTGTGGTTGCCACCTCTGACGACCAGGTCAAGATCATGCTGTCCCCGCGCTCCTCGATCACCTCGCTGCAGAACGAGTTCAAGGACCGCCTGCAGACGCTTGCCGATGTCCTGGGCTTCGACGCCAAGTTTGAGTTCGAGTATCCCGGCTGGAGCTATGCCGAGCATTCGCCGGTCCGCGACATCTTTGTCGAGAGCTATCGCGAGCTCTTTGGCTCCGAGCTGCGCATCGAGTCCATTCACGCCGGCCTTGAGTGCGGCTTGTTTGCCGAGGCCCTGCACGGCCTGGACGCCATCGCCGTGGGTCCGACGCTCTCCGATGTCCACACCCCGGACGAGAGCATGGAGCTCGCTTCTGCCGAGCGCTTCTACGAGCTGCTCATCGACGTGCTCAAGCGCCTCGCTGCGTAAAGGTTGCGCTAGCAGCAGTCCGAGCCACGTGCTAGCGGATTGCAAATGACATTACGAGAGGGGGCATTCGAGCGTTTGCGACGGGTGCCCCCCTCTTTTGTTTGATAATTGCGAAATTACGGTCACCTAGTCCATTTCTGCCCTGATGAGGTCGAGGGTGCGCTGGCAGTTTTCGCGGACGGGGCCGAGCATATGCTCGCGCAGGTCCGCCATGCCGGGCAGGTCGGCGTATTCGTCCATGACCTCTTCCATGCAAATGGGTACCTCGTAGGCGAGGTCCATCATGGTCGCAAAGCAAAACTTCTCGGATAGCCCGGCATCGGTAAGCGCCGCCTCCAGCGCGGGATCGCCCATACCGTGGTATCGGCGGATAGCGCCTGGACCGATTCGCCCCACACGATTTTCGCCGCCAACGCTCATGGCGAGGCGCGCTTTTCGCCGCATACGTTCGTATGCTAAGCCCGATGCGACATCGTACATGGGTGCGAGCGCCGCGTTTGTGCCTTTGCCTAGGATGAGCGAGTAGTTTTTAGCGTGTGCGTCAGGCGCTCCGATAATGGCGTTATAGAACAACATATAGGTAAAAAGCACAAGATTCATGTGGTGGGGGACTGTGTTAATCAGTCGTTCTTGGATGTCTCGTGTAGTTGGTCCTCCGTCGGCGGTGTATTTCTGGGTTGGCAATACACCGAGTGCCTGGCAAAAGTCCTCCTGATGCAGCCTTTCGATATTTCCGCTGCTATTGACCATTCTGTCGTACCGTTCAACGACGAGCGCAGCTTCGTCTTCAAATGTGCAATAGGAGACGTTGGCAGTTGGAATGCCAACACGCCGAGCTGTTTTCATGCAGACGAATTCGTTTAAGGCCTGATGTTTGAACCCAACGACACCATTTTTGAAGATATGGGTAGTGGGGGATGACCCTAGACATTCGCACCATTGTCCATCATGCCAAGCTAGTGCAAATTTGCCTTGGTTGCCGCCCAGGGACCAGCTTTCGTTGGAGCCCATCCATGTCTCTCTTTCGTCATCGCGAATTGCTTTGAGCTTGTGAGCGATTTGAGAATTGGTAAGCGGGCGGTATGCTGAGACCCTGCCGTGGGCGGCATCTAATTGATCGGCTCGACAAAACTGAACGGCCCCCGCGCAGTCTAGACCGATATGGCACAAGAGGGCGACGGGGTTGTTGGATGCAACGTCATGCTCGGCGGCAATAGCGCGACGCTGCTCTTGGCTGTCGGGCAAAAGGCCAAATAGGAACGGACGGACGATGTTATGGCCATATGTGCGATTGGAAAGCGGCATTGTTAACGATAGCGGTGCTCCGCGATAGGTTGGGGCGTATACAAAGCTGCAGAGTCCATGCTCGTCTTGCCGGAGAGTGCCGGCGATTTCGCCACAAATGAAGGTCGCAAGCTCCATTTCTGCCATTTATTTCACAACCTTACAGCCAAAGGAGAGGTCTGAAGTGCCGGAAAGGCCTTGCTCGGCTGCGATTTGGGCCAGCAAGGCACCATAGAAAGCTGGCGTTCCTTGTCGAGCGGGTCGTCTGCCTACGCTTGGCTTTGGCAGGGCATTCGAGTTCGCGATAGGGAGGTCCGCTATCGTCATCGGATGTTCGGAGGGTGATGCGATGGAGTCGTTATCGCTTTGCGCAAAGAGACCTATGCCGAGTGCGTTAAAGACGGTCAACAGCTTGTCGAGCCGAATGCCCGTGGCATCTCCCAGCTCGAGCGATGCGAGCAGGCGCTCCGAAACACCGGCCTTATTAGCGAGGGCGGCACGGGTGAGACCCTGAGCCTCGCGTGCCTGGCGCACGTAGATGCCAGCTTGGCGCGGTGTGGTGATGGGAAGGGTATCCACGGCGATCTCCTAACGTGCAGACTTTTGCATCATAGCATGACATGCAAAAGTCTGCATGAAAAGGCCTCATGCAAAACTCTGCATGAGGCCTCATCCGGACGTTTAGTTTTGAAGGGTGTTTTACAGCGCCAAAATCCCCAGATGCTCCAGCAAAATCTTGAGGCCGATGAGGACGAGCACGACGCCACCCACGATGGTGGCGGGCTTTTCGTAGCGCGCGCCAAAGGTGTGGCCGATCGCTACGCCGGCAACGGAGAAGACAAAGGTCGTGATGCCAATGAGCGACACGGCGGGAACGATATCGACCGAGAGCGCGGCAAACGAGATGCCCACGGCAAGCGCGTCAATCGAGGTGGCGATGGCAAGGATTAGATATTCGCCCAGGTCGATCTTTTCGGCATCCTTGCCGTCGCCTTCGTTCTCGTCCTCAGTAAAGGCTTCCCACAGCATCTTGCCGCCGATAAAGGCGAGCAGGATAAAGGCGATCCAGTGGTCGATGGGGCTGATGATGCCCATGAACTGGCTACCAAGGGCCCACCCAATTACGGGCATGCCGGCCTGGAAACCGCCAAAGAACAGGCCGAGTATCACGGCGACCTTAAGGTTGATCCTTTTCATGCCAAGGCCCTTGCAGATGGATACGGCAAAAGCGTCCATAGAAAGGCCGATAGCGAGCAACACAAGCTCTGCGAGTCCCATAGTCTGGCTCCCTCTCTGCGGGCGGGCCCGCGTGTACCTCTTGGGGGAGTAACAAAAAAGACCCGTGGCGTACGCGTTGCGCGCACAGCCACGAGTCTCGTTCATTAAGGCAAGCCAGGCCGCATCGGCCAGTGTGTTGACTTGCCGCGCCACCGGAGGCGAACCCGATCACGCGACTACTCCCTCATTTATGCGAATCCCGATGCTACCACATGAACAGCTGATTTGGGTTGGGCTCTCAGCTGTGTTCGCTCATTCTGTAAGCATCGGATTTCGCAAGCGCCGCAGGGACAAACCGTGAGAAACTATTTAGCGTTTATGGAGCGTATACGATGGGAGCGATGCCTTGGATAAGAACGAGCTGCAAAAGCGTATGGAACAGGCCATCCGCCTGACGGCACCTGGTCAGCCGATCCGCACCGCCCTCGACATGATCATCGCCGGTCACCTGGGCGCCCTTATCTGCGTCGGCGACACCGAAAACGTGCTCGCTGCCGGTAACGACGGCTTCCCGCTCAACATTTCGTTTACCTCGAACCGCCTGTTCGAGCTTTCCAAGATGGACGGCGCCATCGTTATCGATGGCGACCTCACCCAGATCCTGCGCGCCAACTTCCACCTCAATCCCGATCCCTCGCTCGCCACGAGTGAGACGGGCATGCGTCACCGTACTGCCGCTCGCATGTCGGTGCTCACCGATGCCATCGTGATCTCGGTTTCGGCTCGTCGCGCCGTCGTCAACGTGTACGTCCACGGCAAGAGCTACGAGATCCAGCCCGTCACCACCATCATGAGCTCGGTCAACCAGCTCGTCGCCACGCTCCAGACTACCCGTCAGTCGCTCGATCGCTCCCTGCTGCGCCTGACGGCCCTCGAGCTCGACGACTACGTCACGCTCGCCGACATCACCGGCATTTTCTCGAGTTTCGAGATCATGCAACAGGCAAAGACCGAGCTTAAGGATTGCATCGTCAAGCTGGGTAACCAGGGCAAGCTCGTGCAGATGCAGCTTGAGCAGCTCGCGGGCTCCAGCATGGATACCGAATACGACTTGATGATCCGCGACTACGCAAGCGATTCCTCTGAGGCCAACGCCGAGAAGATTCGCGCCGAGCTGAGTCGCATGACGCCTAAGGACCTGTCTGACCCGCAGCACGTGGCGGCAGTTCTGGGCTATGACGACCTGGACGAGGACTCCGTCATGACGCCGCTGGGCCTGCGCACGCTTTCGCGCGTGTCCGTCGTGCGCGACGGCGTGGCCGAGAAGATCGTCGACGAGTATGGCTCGCTGCAGGAGCTCATGGACGACATCAGCGAGGATCCGGAGCGCTTGGGCGACTTTGGCGTCAACAACCCTGCCATTCTTGCGGACTCGCTGTACCGCATGAAGGGCACCAAACAGGGGAACGCATAATGGCGCCCGTATGCGCTGTGGTCGTTGCCGGCGGCAGCGGCCAGCGCTTTGGAAATCCCGGCGGCAAGCAGCTCGTTAACGTGGCGGGCCGTCCGCTCATGAGCTGGTCCATCCGCGCGTTCGATCGTAGCGACAAGGTCGGCCACATCGTGGTGGTGTGTCCTGCCGAGCGCCGTGCCGAGATGCGCCGCCTGGCCATCGACCCGTTTGACTATGACACGCCCATCAGCTTTGCCGATGCCGGCGATACCCGTCAGGATTCCACTCGTGCCGGCGTGCATGCGGTTCCGGCGGGTTTCGAATATGTCGCCATCCACGATGGCGCTCGTCCGCTCATTACGACCGAGGCCATCGACCACGCTATCGACGTGCTCATGGGTGACCGCTCGCTCGACGGTGTCGTGTGCGGTCAGCCCGCGATCGACACGCTCAAGATCGTCGACGGCGATAATATCGTCGAGACGCCGCCGCGTGAGCTCTATTGGGCCGCGCAGACGCCGCAGATCTTTAGCGTCGATGCTATGAAGCGCGCCCACGCTGCAGCCATTGCCGAGGGCTTTATCGGCACCGATGATTCGTCGCTGGTCGAGCGCATGGGTGGGCGCGTCCGCTGCGTCCAGAGCCCGCGCGATAACCTTAAGGTGACGGTGCCCGAGGACTTGCGTCCCGTAACCGCGATTCTGCTTGGCCGCATGGCCGAGGGAGAGGACCTTCCCCATGTTCAGTAACCTGCGCATTGGCCATGGCTACGACGTCCACCGTCTGGTGGAGGGGCGTCGATGTATCATCGGCGGTGTCGACATTCCCTACGAGCGCGGCCTGCTGGGCCACTCGGATGCCGATGTGCTCGCGCACGCCTTGGCCGACGCCATTCTGGGCGCCTGCCGCGGGGGAGACATCGGCAAGCTATTCCCCGACACCGATCCCGCCTACGAGGGTGCCGATTCGATGGTGCTGCTTGCCCGCGTGATGGACTATGCGCGCGAGCTGGGCTTTGAGTTTGTCGATGCCGATTGCACCATTGCCTGTCAGCAACCCAAGATCACCCCGCACCGCGATGCCATGCGCGCCAACCTCGCCCATGCCCTGGGCGTCGATGTCGAAAACGTGGGCGTCGCCGCCACTACGACCGAAAGGCTCGGTTGGGAAGGCCAGGGCGAGGGAATCGGCGCCTGGGCCGTCTGCCTGCTACAGAAAACCGTTAAGGAGTAACGAATGCGTATCTACAACAGCGCTACCCATAAAAAGGAAGAGCTCCAGCCCATCGAGTCCGGCAAGGTCCGCATGTACGTGTGCGGCCCCACGGTCTATGACAACATTCACATCGGCAATGCCCGCACGTTCATCAGCTTTGACGTGATTCGTCGCTGGCTCATCGCGAGCGGCTACGAGGTCACGTTTGCCCAGAACCTCACCGATGTCGATGACAAGATCATCAAGCGCGCCAACGAGCAGGGCCGCACTGCCGCCGAGGTCGCGACAGAGTTCTCCGACAAGTTCATCGGCGTCATGCGCGCCGCCAACGTGCTCGATCCGGATGTGCGTCCTCGTGCCACCAAAGAGATCGGCCCCATGATCGCCATGATCAAGACGCTTATCGAGCAGGGCCACGCTTACGCCGCCGATAACGGCGATGTGTACTTTGCCGTGCGCAGCGATCCCAACTATGGTCAGGTCTCGGGCCGCAACATCGACGACCTTATGGTTGGCGCGCGCATCGAGGAGAACGAGGACAAGAACGATCCGCTCGACTTTGCCCTGTGGAAGGCCGCCAAGCCCGGCGAGCCCAGCTGGCCGAGTCCCTGGGGCGAGGGCCGTCCCGGTTGGCACACCGAGTGCGCCGCCATGGTGCACCGCTACCTGGGTACCCCGATCGACATCCACGGCGGTGGCTCCGACCTTGCCTTCCCGCATCACGAGAACGAGTGCGCCCAGGCCACCTGCGCCTGGCACCAGGGTTTCTCCAACACCTGGATGCACACGGGCATGCTGCTGGTCGACGGCGAGAAGATGTCCAAGTCGCTCGGTAACTTCTTTACGCTGGCCGAGGTGCTCGAGCAGCACTCCGCTGCTGCCCTGCGCCTGCTGATGCTGCAGACGAGCTATCGCTCGCCGCTCGACTTTTCTTGGGAGCGCCTGGAGGGTGCCGAGAACTCGCTCACGCGTATCGCCGGTACGGTCGAGAACCTGCGCTGGGCCGCGAACCATGCGACGGCCGATGCCGATGCGGCTGCCGCCGAGGCGTTTGCCGCCAAGGCCGCTGAGACTCGTGCCGCCTTTAAGGAGTGCATGGACGACGACTTTAACACCGCTGGTGCCATGGGTGTCGTCTTTGGCTTTGTGACCGAGTGCAACCAGTACCTGGAGCAGGCGGGCGACGCTGCCGACAAGGCCGCCGCGCTTGCCGCCGCCGACACGCTGGCCGAGCTGCTCGATACGCTTGGCGTTGAGCTCCCCGAGCCCAAGGTCGAGCTGCCGCTGGGTCTGCTAGGCGTTGCCGCCGGCCTGGTCGCCTACACGGGCGACGACGTGGACGAGGCCGCTGCCAAGATTCTCGAGGCCCGCGCCGAGGCCCGCGCCGCCAAGAACTGGGATCTGGCCGACGCCATCCGTGATCAGCTCAAGGACCTGGGCCTGACGATTGAAGATACCGCCGCCGGCACTCGTATCAAATCTCTCTAATCCCCGCGGGTTTCCCAAGCACCCGACCTTGCCGTTCAAACCGTCGCTCGCGTACTCAAGTACGCGTCGCTCCTCTTTCACGGCAATCTCGGGCACTTGGAAAACCCGTACCGACCGCCCGAATTAATATTCATGGGCGGTCGTTTATTTTGTTTCGTTTGATAGTTGTATTTAGGAGGTCACTTTATGGCCGACAATCGCAAGCGTGCGCCGCGTGGAGGCAAGCAGGCTGCTTCTGGCTCGCGTCCGATTCGCCGCAACGACCGCGCTGCCGCTCCCAAGGGCCAGCGCGAGCGCTCCCAAGCCCAGGCTGCACGTCCGCAGCGAGATCGCAACCGCGACAACGTTCAGGCTCCCAAGGGCGAGTTTATCGAAGGTCGCCGTGCTGCCGCCGAGGCGCTACGCACTGGTTTTCCCATCAAGTGTGCGCTCATTGCCGAGGGCGGGGAGCGCGATGCCGCCTTGTCGCGCCTGATCGATGACCTCAATGCCGCGGGCGTCCGCATTAAGTATGTGCCGCGCGCGCAGCTCGATGCGCTGTCGAGCCATGGCGCTCACCAGGGTATTGCGCTCGAGGTTGGCAACTTCCCCTATGCCGACGTCGCCGACATCCTCGGCCGCGCGGGTGACGGACCGGCGCTCGTCGTCGTGCTCGATCATGTGACCGACGACGGTAACTTTGGTGCCATTGTGCGCTCTGCCGAGGTCGTGGGCGCGGCGGGCGTCATCATTGCCAACAAGCGCGCCGCCGGCGTGACCGTTGGCAGCTACAAGACTTCTGCCGGTGCTGTCATGCACCTGCCTATCGCACAGGTTCCCAATATCGCCCGTGCGCTCGATGACCTCAAGGCCGCTGGCTTTTGGGTGGGCGGTGCCTCCGAGCACGCCGAGGGCAGCTGCTGGGATGCTCCCTTCGAGGGCCGCGTGGCGCTCGTCATGGGCTCCGAGGGCGACGGCATCTCGCGCCTGGTGCTTGAGAAATGCGACTTTTTGACCAAGCTTCCCCAGCGCGGCATGACCGAGAGCCTCAATGTTGCCCAGGCGACAACGGCGCTGTGCTTTGAGTGGCTGCGCCGCAATGCCGGCGAGCTCATGGGGGAGGAGTAGCGCATGTCCAAGAAGAACCGCGCCAAGTCCAAGGCCAAGCGCTTTGGCGAGGGCTCGGCCAAGCCGATTGTTTCGGCTGCGACCTATGGCGTGGGCGGCAATGCGTTTGCGCAGGCTATCGCCGACCCAGTCTCGACGGTGCACTCCAACAAGCCCGAGCTGCTGGTGGTCGACGGTTACAACGTGATCCACTGCACGCCGCGCTACGAAAAGCTCGTGTACGACCATTCCGACGATCCGTATTCCAGCGACGTTCACGATATGGCGCGCACTGCCCTCATCAACGACGTTGCCGCGTTTGCCCAAGGCCGCTACGAGGCCGTAATCGTGTTTGACGGCGCGGGCAATATCTCCAGCGAGCGCCCCAATCTGCCGGCCCGTGGCGTGCGCATCGAGTTTTCGCCGACGGGCGTCTCTGCCGATACCGTGGTGCAGAAGCTCTGTATCGAGGCACGCGAGGAAGGCCGCGCGTGCTCCGTGGTATCGAGTGACGGCACGATCCAGGCCGTCGTCATGGGCAAGGGCGTTACGCGCATCTCGAGCCGTATGCTGGTGGACGAGATCAAACAGATCGATAACGACGTTCACGAGGCAGAGGAAGCTCCGCAGATCAAGATGACCCTGGGCAGCCGCCTGAGCCCCGATGCCCTGGCCAAGCTCAAGGCCCTGCGCGGACGGTAGGGGAGCTGACGGCGCGACGCTGTCTCGCTAACTCCATTCAGCGATGTCGATCATTCTACGGAGGCGCCATGTAAGCGCCTCTTTTAGATATGGCAGCCTTGCCGTGAGCGCGTCGTTTCTGGACAGAATCTCGATTGCCTCGTCAACGAAGCCTTCGAGTTTGTCGCCGTCAAACCAGCCCATGTCCTCGACGAGCAACATTTGTTTGGCGGGGCTTGAATGAAATTGTGCGCTGGTAAAACTGTGCTCTCCCGCCCTAAGCTCTTCTAGTGATATGTTGCACCAGAGTGATGAGCCCGAATCGAAGATGGGGGCTGGTCTGCAGGCTAGCGTGTTTACGTTTCGCACAAGGCCAAAGTTACGCCAATGGCGGTCATAGTTGGCGATGATGTCGTCGCACACGATCATGCGGTCAAGGGCGTCTTTTATATCTGTCGCTCCAAGCTCTTCGCAGTTTGCTACATACCGTTCGTAATCGGTTAGTCGCTCGTCTGCATTTGCATGCTGGTTTACATAGAACGCAGGGACATACTCTTCTTCATCAGTTAAGAAGACATCGCATGTGCTCAGGGCGGAAGTGCCCGTGCCCTCGAGCGAGTAAGGCACATAATCGCAGGCGTTTAGGATGCGACGGTGGAGCGCGGTCGCCACCAGCTCGTTATAAGGTTCCTGGTCCAGGTGCGCTCCTGCCTTATGCAGAATTCGACGTTCGCCCTCGCACGTCCAGTACTTTTGAAGATTGCCGTCCGAGGTGTTATCGGGCTTTGCGGCAGCCGCTTTTCCCTCTGGGGCAAAGGGTGCAATGGACAGCGAGACGTCATCAAAGGCGTTATTGAAGAAGTTGATATCCTCCCAGGTGAGACCGGAACCTTGGGGCCTAATCCAATACTGGTCGGATAAGGAGAGGCCGAGATTTCGCTGGACGAGTTCATCGGGAACATCGACTGCGGCTTCTGCAAGCAGGGAGGCTAGCCCAATGCGTGCGAGCGGGATACCGCGGCCGCGCCACCAGATGCGGAAGGAGTCTAGCGATATGGGGCTATTAGGGCCAAATACTCCAATAGGGGCGTGGGCGTAATCGATGTCGGCACCGATGTGGGTAAAGTCTTTTCGCGATGTACTGTAGACCAGCTGAGCGACTTCGTGCGTGCGATTCATGAGGGTGAACGCGATCTCGCTCTTACCGTGGCCGCGGCGGGGACGTCCCCCCGTTTTGGTCACGGAGCGGAGTCGCGTGTCGACGCTGTCTTTGTCGATGAGCCATACACCAGAAGCCTTGCGGGCCTCAAGTGCTCCGTTTTTTATGAGCTCCTGCACCCTGCGCGGAGTGATGCCGAGCAGCTCGGCGGCTTCTTTGGTAGTAAGCATCGCGAAACCCTTCGCCAGAACGAATAGTTTTATATATAGCAATTGTAATTAAAACTATTCGTTCTGGCGAATGGTTTTAAGATTGAGGGCGCACTGACAGAAATGAACGGGCCTGGTACGCGTTGTTGCTGGATTTTGCATATTTGTATAACGCCGTGCGGCCTGTTGCGCCCCGTCCGCAATTCCTTTATTCTTAACTCGCTTCGCGTGAAAGCGCCAAGTGTGCCAGTGTGGCGCAACGGTAGCGCAACTGATTTGTAATCAGTGGGTTGCAGGTTCGATTCCTGTCACTGGCTCCATGAGAGTTTCGGGCTCTGTTTCCTTGTGGGACAGGGCCCGTTTCTATTTATGTCGATAAGTCAGCGTGTTTGGCGCCAACCAAGCTTCAGGTTTGTCTCGATCCGTAACACGAGTGGGCTGAAGACCCTCCTTATAGTTACAGATCGAAACATTGCCAAGGGAAGGCCGATAACATCTCGATCCGTAACACGAAGAGGCTGAAAACCGTTCTTACTGTTACAGAATGAGACGTAAGCGGGGGTTTCTGCGAAACATCTCGATCTGTAACAGATAGGGGAGGAATAACCCTCTTACTGTTACAGGTCGAGACATAGGCCGGGGCGAGGTTGGTCATCGTCATCGAGCGTGGATTATCGGACACACGAGCGTGGAAAATCTTCCGCCTAGTGAATGAGCGTGGATAATCTGCCACTTTGGATTCGATGGCACGGCAAAGTGGGAGATTATCCACGCTCGATTTCAAACGGAAGAAAATCCACGCTCGATTTTGCCTGGGAAGAGCAATCTTCTGTCTGGGCAGCCCCGATCTCGACCTATATATAGGTGCAAATAAGCTGGTATCGAAGGTCGATGCTGCAGATGTACTCCACCGTGACAAAGTGTTCCCTCGTGAAATGTCACAAGCGTAGCCAAATCCACCGTCCTTCATATCCAAACTCAACAAAACCGCAGGTCACAGCTATATAGATACGCCCGGCACCGTGTATCTAGAGGTTTTCGTTGACAGCCCCCAAGGTTGCATCGTATTATCTTTTTCGTTCGCGGGGGCGGCGGTCCAAAAGACCAAAGGACCTGCGGATACTTGAACGATTGGGAGTTTGCCCGAGTGGTTAATGGGGACGGGCTGTAAACCCGTTGGCTCTGCCTACATAGGTTCGAATCCTATAGCTCCCACCCGTCAAGTGCCTGTATAGCTCAGTCGGTAGAGCACTTCGTTGGTAACGAAGAGGTCACCAGTTCAAGTCTGGTTGCAGGCTCCATCCGGCGGTGTAGCTCAGTTGGTTAGAGCACACGGTTCATACCCGTGGCGTCACTGGTTCGAATCCAGTCACCGCTACCATAGGTAACACGGTGGCTTCTCAATAGTATGTTGAGAGGCCACTATGGTATAAAGGCAAAGTCCCGTCCGGGGACGACCTGTTTAGAGGAGGGCTTTATGGCCAAAGAGAAGTTTGAGCGCACTAAGCCGCATGTTAACATCGGCACCATTGGTCACGTCGACCACGGCAAGACCACGCTGACCGCTGCCATCACCAAGGTTCTCTCCGAGACCGAGGGCTGCAAGGCTGACTTCACTGCGTTCGAGAACATCGACAAGGCTCCCGAGGAGCGCGAGCGCGGCATTACGATCTCCGTCTCCCACGTCGAGTACGAGACTGCTGCCCGTCACTACGCTCACGTTGACTGCCCGGGCCACGCTGACTACGTCAAGAACATGATCTCCGGTGCTGCTCAGATGGACGGCGCTATCCTGGTCATCGCCGCTACCGACGGCCCCATGGCTCAGACCCGCGAGCACATCCTGCTCGCCCGTCAGGTCGGCGTTCCCTACATCGTCGTCTTCCTGAACAAGTGCGACATGGTCGACGATGACGAGCTCATCGACCTCGTCGAGATGGAGACCCGTGAGCTCCTCTCCGAGTACGATTTCCCCGGCGACGACATTCCCGTCATCCGTGGTTCCGCTCTGGGCGCTCTCGAGGGCGACGCCAAGTGGATGGACGCTATCCGCGAGCTCATGAAGGCCGTCGACGAGTACATCCCGACGCCTGCTCGTAACAACGACCTCCCCTTCCTGATGGCCGTTGAGGACGTTATGACCATCTCCGGCCGTGGTACCGTTGCTACCGGCCGTGTCGAGCGCGGTGAGCTCAAGCTCAACGAGCCCGTCGAGATCGTCGGCATCAAGGATACCCAGAACACCGTCGTTACCGGTATCGAGATGTTCCGTAAGTCCATGGACTTCTGCGAGGCTGGCGACAACGTCGGTCTGCTGCTCCGCGGCATCAAGCGCGAGGACATCGAGCGCGGCCAGGTTCTCTGCAAGCCCGGTTCGGTTACCCCGCACACCAAGTTCACCGGTGAGATCTACGTTCTGACCAAGGAGGAGGGCGGCCGTCACACCCCGTTCTTCGATGGTTATCGTCCTCAGTTCTACTTCCGTACCACCGACGTTACCGGTACGGTCAAGCTCCCCGAGGGCACCGAGATGGCTATGCCTGGTGACCACATCACCATCGAGGGCGACCTCATCCACCCGATCGCCATGGAGGAGGGCCTGCGCTTCGCTATCCGCGAGGGTGGCCACACCGTCGGTTCGGGCATCGTCTCCACGATCATTGAGTAAATTAGCTCTTTGATATAGCTGACTTAGAGAACCCGGCACTTATATGGGTGCCGGGTTCTTTTCTGCAATGGATATTGAGCCGTTGCTGGTGTCGAGAGGATCGACAATGGTCCTGGATGCACCGTCGATTAGATCTCGATGGCTTCATTGATGTGTTCCAAATATGAATGGATCCACCGAGAACCAATTGACTCGAGGTTTTCATTGACAGCACTTACGTGGAGCTGATAAAGTAACAACTCGTGCCCGTACGGGGCGGAAATGAAAGGTTCAGGATACATGCGTACTCTAGTTACTCTTGCGTGCACTGAGTGCAAGCGCCGCAACTATACGACCACCAAGAACAAGTCGACCATGCCTGATCGTATGGAGATCAAGAAGTATTGCCCCTGGTGCCGTCACCACACGCTGCACAAAGAGACTCGCTAGTCTCTAGTCACATACGCCAGTAGTTCAATTGGTAGAGCATCGGTCTCCAAAACCGAGTGTTGAGGGTTCGAGTCCTTCCTGGCGTGCCAGTCATTATTCCGTAAGCTCCCAATTGGGGGCTTACGGTTTACTCATGTATAAGCGCATTGCGCGGAGGTAACCCAAATGGCCAACAAGAAGAACAAGAAGAAGGCTCAGCAGCAGGCGCCTGCCAACAACGCTGCCGCCAACTCCAAGGTTGAGGCCAAGAAGGCCGTTGCCAAGAAGAACGAGAAGGCTGCGAAGTCCAAGAAGAACGAGAAGCCTGGTTTCTTCGCCCGCACCAAGAAGTATTTCGCTTCGGTCAAGTCCGAGATGAAGCGTGTCACGTGGCCCGATAAGAAGGAGCTCGTGAACTACTCGGTCGTCGTTTGCGCTTCTCTGATCGTCGTCGGCGTCGTCATCGCTCTGCTCGATGCTGGCTTTGGCGAGGCTCTTGCTCTGTTCTCTGGATTGAGGGGCTAAACCATGTCTAAGCGTTGGTACGTCGTTCACACTTACTCTGGATACGAGAACCGTGTTAAGTCCGATCTCGAGCATCGAATCGAGACTATGGGCATGCAGGACCGTATCTTTGATATCGAGATTCCTATGGAGCGTGTCACCGAGATTAAAGAGGGTGGCAAGCGTGAGACCAAGGATTCCAAGATTTTCCCGGGTTATGTCCTTGTCCGCATGGAGATGGATGATGATGCTTGGACGTGTGTTCGTAACACGCCTGGCGTCACCGGTTTCCTAGGCGGCAACGGCAAGCCCGCTCCGCTTTCCCGCGACGAGTACAACAAGATGACTCGTCGTCCCGGTAAGGGCGATTCGCCCAAGCGCACCTCGGTTGATATTGAGGTCGGTACGTCCGTCCGCGTCACCGATGGCCCGCTTACCGACTTTGATGGCAAGGTCTCCGAGGTTAACACCGAGGCTGGCAAGCTCAAGGTCACGCTGATGATCTTTGGCCGCGAGACGCCGGTCGAGCTCGACTTTAACCAGGTCGCTGTCATCGCTTAAGTTTTCGTCCGTTCGCGCGAGCGTGCTTCTTCTGTGACTGCTCATCTCAGGAGTGCTTCTAACACGTGCGTGCTTACGATATAGCAAGTACTTCACACTCGTGATTCGAAAGGAATGACCATGGCTGAGAAGAAGGTTGCCAACGTCATTAAGCTCCAGATTCCTGCTGGTGCAGCAAACCCTGCTCCTCCCGTCGGCCCCGCCCTGGGCGCTGCTGGCGTGAACATCATGCAGTTCTGCCAGGCCTTTAACGCCGAGACGCAGGACAAGAAGGGTGACATCATCCCCGTTGAGATCTCTGTCTACGAGGACAAGTCCTTCTCCTTCATCACCAAGACCCCGCCGGCGGCTCACCTTATCAAGAAGGAGCTGAACCTCAAGTCTGGTTCCGCTAAGCCCCAGGCTGACAAGGTTGGTCAGCTCTCCCAGGAGCAGCTCACCAAGATCGCCGAGATCAAGATGCCGGACCTCAATGCCAACGACATTGACGCCGCCAAGAAGATCATCGCCGGTACCGCCCGTTCCATGGGCGTCACCATCGCTGAGTAGCGATTTCTTATGGTAACGGCGGGTGCTCCGACCGGGGCGCCCGTTAAATGTGTGCAATAGGGCACACGATACGATGTGGGAGGGCTCACGCCCGTTTAACCACAGGAGGTAATGCACATGGCTAAGCATGGTAAGAGCTATAACGCCGCTGCCGAGAAGATCGACCGCGCCACGCTCTACACCCCCCTTCAGGCTGCCAAGCTCATCAAGGAGCTCGACACCGCCAAGTTCGACGAGACCGTCGAGGCTCACTTCCGTCTGGGCATCGATACTCGTAAGGCTGACCAGAACATCCGTGGTTCCATCTCCCTGCCCCACGGCACCGGCAAGACCGTTCGTGTTGCCGTCTTCGCCGAGGGCGAGAAGGCCCGTGAGGCTGAGGCTGCCGGCGCCGACATCATCGGTTCCGACGAGCTCGTCGCCCAGATTCAGAAGGGCGAGATCAACTTCGACGCCGCTATCGCTACGCCGAACATGATGGCCAAGGTTGGCCGCATCGGTAAGATCCTTGGTCCCCGTGGCCTCATGCCGAACCCCAAGCTCGGCACCGTGACCATGGACGTCGCCAAGATGGTCTCCGAGCTCAAGGCTGGCCGCGTTGAGTACCGCGCCGACCGCTACGGCATCTGCCACGTGCCCCTGGGCAAGAAGTCCTTCTCTGAGCAGCAGCTCGTCGAGAACTACGCTGCCCTGTACACCGAGATTCTGCGCGTCAAGCCCTCTTCTGCTAAGGGCAAGTACGTCAAGTCCATCTCCGTGTCTTCCACCATGGGCCCTGGCGTCAAGGTCGATCCCGCTGTCCAGCGTGACTTCCTGGCTGAGTAACTGCTAGTTACTGCCTGAGTACAGCAAGCATTGCTAAAGAAACCCGGTTCTGCCTTGTGCAGGACCGGGTTTCTTGTTATCGCGTCAAAAGCACCATAAAGGGGACAGTGTCCCCTTTATGGTGGTTACCAGGGTGTTCTGGCTGTTGAAGACTCGATGGCTTCGTGGCGTTTGAGCTCGCGGCGCATGGTTTGTGAGTTGAGCCAAGCTGCTTGCCAGCCGCGGATGGGGTAGTGCGTCTGGTCGAGCTCAAACTGCGTATAGCCGCAAGCGTTGATGATCGTCGTTCCACACACATGCTGACGCTCGCGCTGAAAATCGCAACCGTAGCTTTGGTGCACATGCCCGTGCACCATGTAGTCGGGATTCCAGGATTCGAGTGCTGTGTTAAAACACTCGAATCCTCGATGCGGCAGATCGTCCAGATCACCCATACCGGCGGCGGGTGCATGGGTAAGCAGAATGTCGCACCCGCCGACCATCCTAACCTTACGCGACAGCTTACGCATGCGCTTGGACATCTCGCGTTCGGTGTACATGTTGGCGCCGTCGCGATAACGCATGGACCCGCCAAGGCCCGCAATGCGAATCCCTCGGTACGTGTACACGCTGTCCTCTACGCAGATACATCCACCCGGTGCATGACGTGCGTAGCGGTCATCGTGATTGCCGCGCACGTAGATGAGCGGTTTGTTGATGACCGTAACCAAAAACTCAAGATAGTCCGGGTCCAGATCGCCGGCGGACAAAATCAGGTCGACTCCCTCAAAGCGTTCCTTGCGAAAGCACTCCCAAAGGCATCGTTCTTCGGTATCGGCTATGGCAAGGATTTTCATAGGGCAGGGACTTTCGGCTCATCGTCGAGCTGCGGAATGGTGCCTACCACGTTGTCCGCCAGCCAATTCATCTCGACAATCTGCGTGCTCGGCAGCGGAGGGAAGCCTTCGATCTGTACCACGCCGTTCTGGCTGTGGAGCTCGCCGCCAAAGGGGTTGATGGATCCCACAACAATGCCGTTGCGGAGCAACTGCACGAGTTTGCGCGTTTGGTAGGGTAGGCCCGGAGCGTAACGAATGTCGATAACGCCGGAGCTCATGCCATACCAGTAGTTGACAGCGCGCACTTGGTTGTCGTCGCTGGTCTCGTCCCACGTGCCGTGAAGAAGGCTGCGAACGATGAGCTCGTAGTAACGGCCCCAGTTCCATACGGGCATGGCGATGCCGGTGACTTTGCCGTCGACCAAGCGGTGAAGCCCGTAGGCCGTTGGGTCTTCGAGCGACTTTGACATGTCAGCGCCGGTCATGACGCTTAAGCCTTCGCGGCACATGGCTTCGGCAAGACCGCCGGCGGGAACATCGCCCCAGGTGAGGATGACCTGCGCGCGCGGGTCGAGCAGCGAGGCGCCAATCGCAAAGGCGTTGATCTCGCTGAGTGCGCCCGAGGCGAAGACCGACGCGTGGTAACCGATGCGGTGGTTGTCCGCCATGCTGGCCGCAAGGGCGCCCAGCAGAAACTTGGCCTCGTACATCTTGCCAAAGTACGAACGGACGCTTTGATGGGGAAGGCCGATAGAGCAGTTGAGGAACCGAACCCGGGGATACTCAACGGCAGCCCTGAGCGTGTATTCCATCAGGCGGTGCGAGGTCGAGAAGATGACGTTTGCTCCATGTTTGACAGCCGTTTCCACGGCGGCGTAGAACACATCCGGATCGTGACAGTCCTCGAACGCCTCGGTGCGCACGATACCGCCAAAGTGCTCATCGAGATACTGACGCCCTTGGTCGTGCAGGCTGTCCCAGCTCGACGTCGCACAGGGGAACTCATGGATAAAGGCGATGCGCAGGGGGTTGGCCGTCGAGTAGACGGTCTTGCCCATAAAGAAGTTGAGCACGCCAGAGGTGGACTTGGCGGGCGTCTCCTCCTCGTCGACGCTCGGTGCTTCGACAAGATCGACCTTGTCCTCGTCATTTTTGCCGGCAATAACCAGCTCGCGCCAGATCTTGCACAGGCGGTTTACGACGATATCCGTCGGCGTATCCAGCAGGCGGTCCTGGTTGTACACATTGAGGTAGACGAGCATGGCGTCGGCGGGCGTAATGTCCAGGTGGTCGCCGCCTGCGCGAAGGTAGGCGCGCTTAAAGAGCAGGAAGGTGTGGCGCAGGTAGTCGACCTTTTTCTGCGGCCATTTTTCGATAAGGTTCTGACCGAGCATCTTGGCGAGCGTCTCGTAGCTTCCCTCACGCGAGAACTCGATCTCGTATAGGGGGCAGACGCGCCAAAACGCGCAGAACTCGCCGTACAGGCGGCTTTCGACGGAATCCCATGTGCCGGGGTAGAGACGGGTGACCTTGGCCGAAACCGTCGGAGCGTCCAGGAATTTGAGGACACTGACGCGTTTGTTGCCTTCCTGGACATAGAACCGATGCATGAACTCGGTGACGATGATGGGGTCGCGATAACCCTCGGTTACCTGGATGTCGTAGAGGTTGGACCACTTGCGGGCGAACTCGGTGCCAAACGGCAGCAGGGGCATAAAGTTGCATGAAAAGGCGGACTGACGGCCCTTGGTAACCGTACCGACGACCATTTCGAGCGGAATGTCTCTCAGGCCGACATTCTCTCGCTGGCCTAAGGGGAGCTGGGCAACCAAGCTATCGAGGTCCGTGAGGTACGGATACTCGCTTTGACTAATGGCGCGTCGACGTCCTTGCTCGCCGCGCTTGCGTGCTTGACGGTAGGCCTCTTCCATGATGTTGCTCCCTTAGTCGTTTAAACAACTATATAAACCATGGTACCACGAATGAAAACCACAACAAAGGTGCCTGTCCCCTTTGTGGTGGTTTAGGCAATGATGGGGGCGATGGCGCGGATGCAGGCGTCGGCAGCGGTGAAAGTGGTGCTGTCGTCGCTGACGATAAAGATGATCTTGCCCTTGATGCCAAAGTCGCCGATCTCGCTAAAGAGCACATACGGCTCCTTGTCAAAGCCCGAGATGGGAAGCACGGCGGCCTTGGTGGCGCTGGTCAGCTCGTCTGCCAGCGCGTCGAGCGAGGCCCACTTGGACGTGTCCTTTACGGCAACGGGCACAGCCACGCGCCCAAAGGGCATCAAATGCACGAGCGTGTTCTTGGAGATGTTGGAGTTGGGGACGATGATGGTCTGTCCACAGGCATCCTCAATCGTTGTATGACGCCAAGTGATGTCTTGGACCACGCCGGATACGCCGCCGACCTCGATATTGTCGCCGGGTTTGATGATGCCCATAAAGGTCACTTGCATGCCGCCGATAAGGTTTGACAGCGTGTCCTGAAAGCCGAGCGAGATGGCGATGCCGCCGACGCCAAGAGCGGCGACGAGCGCGTTTGCGTTAATGCCAAAGCAGTTGTCGAGGATAAAGCTGCCGCCAATCATCCAGATGACAGCGCGCGCGATGTTGATGAAGATACTTGATGCCGGAAGCGGGTTATCGTCACGGTTAAGCAGATGGTTCAGGGTCTTGGATACGACCTCGGCGGCGACGGCGGTGCCTATCGCCAAGATGACGGCCCAGATGATGTTGTGGACCCACCGTTGCTCAAAGAAATGAAGAATCGGCTCAAACAATTCCATGTAGGGAAAACCTCCTAATGATCGTCCAACCATGATACCCACCAGGAAGCCCGTCCGATCAAATTCAGACGGGCTTCTGTGCTCGATATAAGGTTTACGCGGCGGGGCTGCAAGGCCCGGCGGTGTAGCTTAGCGTCGACGCTTCCAGATAATGCCGAGGATGATGACGATGATGCCGCCGATAAGGCACGCGCCAACTACTGCCAGCGTGCGGTCTCCCGTTGCGGCGAGCTTACCGCTCGTCTTCTTGGTGCTGACCTTCGTGGTCGTCGTGTCCGTCTTAGGCGAGGGCTTAGGCGTCAGGGCCGGTGTGGGCGTGGGGTCCACGGCTACGGAGCCGAAGCTGATGGTGCCGGCGAGCCCGGCCATCTTGCTCTCCCAGCCGTTCTGCCCAATCAGCGCCCTCAGCGCCGCCTCGCACGTGCCCCACTCGGTGTACTTGGTGGCGTGTGCAAAGGTGGGAAAGTCGGTCGTGTTGGTAATGATGTAGTTGTTGGTGGCGACGGTATAGGTCTTGGCGGGGTCGAGCGTGCTGCCGTCTTTGGTGAGTGTGGCACTCACAATGCGCTTGCCTTCGGGCTGCGTCCAATCAATCGTCACGTTGATGCCGCCAAAGGGGAGAACGCTGCCAGAGTCATCGCGCCACTTGTACTTGTCTTGCGCCTCCTGCTCGGTGTGACCGGCCGCCACATAAGCCTGCTGAAGCTCGTAGCTGTCGTTGCAATCGTCGCTGATTTGTAGCGAGTGCTCGAGCGCTGCGAGGAAGTCCGCGCCGGTCATGGTCCAGGTCTCCACGGTGTTGCCGTAGGGCGAGATGGCGATGACGTTGCCGGCGGTCACGTTGCCCGCCGCGATGCCGCCGCGGATGCCGCCAGCGTTTTCGATAGCGAGGTCCGCGCCCGTCAGGTCAAGATAGGAGCTGCAAATCACGCGGCCGATGGTCTGGGCCTTGGTGGTGTCGCCCTCCTTGCTGGGACGGAAATCGGTGGTGCGCACCATTTCCCAACCATGCGTGCCTGCGGCGTCCTCGCCGTAGAAATAGTTGGTGGTGGATGTGCCGAGCACCTTGTTCGATTCGTTTTCAAAGGCCTCGTCGAGCGGCTTGATCTTGTTGCGGACGGCTTCAAGGCAGCTTTGGTAGTCGGAGCCCTTGTCGGGGTCTGCCAAAAGGTCGTTGACGTTCTTGGCGGTGTAGAGCTTCTCGTCGCTGCCGTCTGCAGGGACCGTGACCGTGTCATCGTCGGTCGTCTCGGTGCCATTGGTGTCGTACTTGTACGGAATGGAAAGCAGCCCCACCTCGGCAAAGGCGCTGCCTGCCTCGACAACGTGGATTGTCTTGCCGTCGGCTCCCGTCACCTTCTCGTTAAGGTTGATGTGCTCGTGGCCTGCGATAAGGGCATCGATGCCACGGAGCCGTGTGGCAAAGGTCTTGGCGTTGAGCGTATGCGCGATACAGACGACAACGTTGCAGCCCGCCTTGCGCAGCTGCTTTGCCTCGGTATTGATGGCGTTCGTGGCACTCGAGAACGACGTGCCCGCGACCAGGTCCGCGCGCAGCGAGGATCCCAGCGACTCATCCATGGCACCCACGACGCCGACCTTGATTTTGTAGTCGAATGTGGAGTGATCCTCGCTATCCTCCCAGGTGCGATCGAGCGTCTTCGTGATGCTCGAGCTCCATACGCCGCTCGTAGACTTCGCGTTCGCGCAGAGCATGGCGAAGGGCGTGCCGGTGGTGCTGTAGCCGGTCATGGTGCGGAGCTTGTCCGCGCCGTAGCTCCAGTCGTGGTTGCCCGGCGTGGTCGCGTCGTAGCCGTCTACATAGAAGGTGTCCATGAGCTCGGCGATGCTCTTGCCCTCGCTCATGGTGGCGAAGGACTGCCCGTGGAAGGTGTCGCCCGCATCGAGCAAAAGATCGGGGGCGTTGCCCTGGGCGCTATAAAGGACCGCCAGTCCGTCGAAGCCGACGGTGCCGGTGCCCTTGCTTGCGTTGTAGCTGTACTTGTAGCTGCCGTGGATATCGTTGGTGTGCATGACGGTCACAGAGCCGTCAATAGCGGCGGGCAGGTTCCCGGCGAAAGCGAGGCTTGGGGTGCCTGCGAGCGCGCCGGCAAACAACGCGGCGGCTAACGCAAGGCGGGGGAGTCTTTTCATGGCAGTTTCCTTAGTCCTTAGCCAGAATGTCTGGTTGAATATCGGATTATCGACATAATATGCGAAAACCGCCGCAAGGACGTTTGCCCCTTTGCGGCGGTTTTGACGTTTGTGCAGATAAAACCTACCAAAATAAACTTGTCCCTTTTTGGCAGGTTTTAGCTCAGCAGCATGCGGTCGTTGGCGAGCTCGCCGCCCGAGACCTCCTCGAACTTCTGCAGCAGGTCGGCTACGGTGAGCGACTTCTTCTCATCGCCCGCCACGTCGTAGATCACGTGGCCTTCGTGCATCATGATCAGACGGTTGCCCAGACGGATGGCGTCATTCATGTTATGCGTGACCATGAGCGTGGTCAGGTGGTTCTCGTCGACGATCTCCTCGGTCAGGTTAAGCACCTTAGAGGCCGTCTTGGGGTCGAGGGCCGCGGTGTGCTCGTCGAGCAGCAGCAGGCGCGGCCTGGTGAGCGTGGCCATCAGCAGGGTGAGTGCCTGGCGCTGGCCACCCGAGAGCAGGCCGACCTTGGCGTTGAGACGCGTGTCCAGACCAAGGTCCAGGCGCTTGAGCAACTCAACGTACTCATCTTTCTCGGCCTTGGTGACGCCCCACGAAAGGCCGCGACGCTGGCCGCGACGCCTGGCGAGGGCCAAGTTCTCGGCAATCTGCATGTCGGCAGCGGTACCGCGCATGGGGTCCTGAAACACGCGGCCCAGGTACTTGGCGCGCTGCGACTCGCTCAGGCGCGAGATGTCGGTGCCGTCGAGCTCAATAACGCCCGAATCGAGCGGGTACACGCCGGCGATCATGTTGAGCAGCGTGGACTTGCCGGCGCCGTTGCCGCCGATCACGGTTACAAAGTCGCCGTCATTCAAGGTGAGGTCGACGCCGGTGAGCGCGCGCTTCTCGGTGACGGTGCCCTTGTTAAAGGTCTTCTTGACATGCGAGAGCTTAAGCATCTGCCTCATCTCCCTTCGTGTAGGAGCTGCGGAGCTTATAGCGCTCCCAAACCACGGGCACGCACAGGGCCACAGCGACAATCACGGCGGAGAGCAGCTTCATGTCGTTGGCGTCCATGCCCAACTGCAGCACGATGGCGCGGATAAGGAAGTACACCACGGAGCCAAAGACGGCGGAGGCAAGACGGACGCTAAACTGCGTGAGGCCGCCGGGCAGCAGACGGCCGAGCACCTCGCCGATAACAATGGCGGCAAGACCGATAACGATGGCACCGGTGCCCATACCAATGTCGGCATACTTTTGGCTCTGGCAGATGAGAGCGCCCGAAAGGCCGATGAGGGCGTTGGAGAGCACGAGGGCGATCATCTTGGTGGAGTTGGTGTTGACGCCCAGAGCGCGGATCATGTACTCGTTGTTGCCGGTGGCTCGCAGCGCCGAGCCGATCTCGGTGCCAAAGAACCAATACAGGATGGCAACGATAGCCACGGCGAGCAGGATGCCCAAGATGATGGTAACGGTGGACTGCGGCAGACCGGTCATATTGCTGACGGCGGAGAACACGGTGCCCTTGGCAAGAATGGGCGTATTGGACTTGCCCATGATGCGCAGGTTGATGGACCACAGGCTGATCTGGGTGAGGATTCCGGCGAGGATCGCGGGAATCTCAAAGACGGTGGTCAGAATGCCCGTGACGGCGCCCGCGATGGCGCCGGCGCACATACCGGCCAGCACGGCGAACAGCGGGTCGACGTTGTTATTGACGATGAGCACAGCGCAGACGCAGCCGCCGAGGGCAAAGCTGCCGTCGCAGGTCATATCGGGAATGTCGAGCAGGCGGAACGTGATAAACACGCCAAGCACCATAATGCCCCAGAGGACGCCCTGCGAAACGGCGCCCTGCAATGCAATGAGCATGCTTCATACCTCCTAGGATAGGGTGGACACGTGATTCACCATAATAGCGGTAACAATGCATAGACGAGTTACGGACAGACGTTTTGTTTTACCTGAAACAAGCAGGGCGGACGCCGGTCTACAGCGCCCGCCCCTGTGGCTCAGATATTGAATAACGCGGCTAAAGCGCGAGCACGGGCTCTAGACGCATGCCGCGTATAGCATTACGCGTCCAGAGCGGAAAGGTCGATGCCCAGGGCCTCGGCCATCTCGTCATTCTTGACGACGACCAGGTCCTTGCTCGAGAGGTGTTTGATCGGCATGTCTTCGGGCTTGGCCTCGCCTTTCAGGATCTTAACGGCCATCTCGCCCGCGGCGTAGCCCAGGTCCTCATAGTTGATGGAGAGGGTGAACAGGCCGCCGGCCATGCACATGCCCTCCTCGCCAGTCACGAAGGGGAGCTTGTTCTCCTTGCAGATCTGGCCCACCTGCGAGGCGCCCGCGGCGATGGTGTTGTCGGTGGGGGAGTACAGCGCGTCGACCTTGCCCACGGCAGACTCGACGACGGACTGAATCTCGTTGGAGCTCGAGACGGTGAAGTCAGTGTACTCGAGGCCCAGCTTGTCGAGCTCCTTCTTGGCGGCCTTGATCTGGACGTCGGAGTTGGACTCGGCGGTGCAGTAGAGCAGGCCGACCTTTTTAACGTCGGGCAGGACCTTCTGCATCATCTCGAGCTGCTCGGCGACCGGGGTGAGGTCGGAAGCGCCCGTGACGTTGGTGCCGGGCTTGTCGTTGTCCTGGACCAGGCCGGAGGCGGCGTAGTCGGTGATGGCGCAGCCCACGATGGGGATATCGGCCGTGGCGCCGGCGGCAGCCTGCGCGGCGGGCGTGGCGATGGCATAAATCAGGTTGACGTTGTCGCCCACAAACTTGTCGGCAATGGACTTACACGTGGACTGGTCGTTCTGGGCGTTCTTCTGGTCGATCTTGACCTTAAGGCCGCTCTCCTTGATGGCCTTGACAAAGCCGTCGTTGGCGGCATCGAGTGCGGAGTGCTCGGTGAGCTGCAGAACGCCGATGGTGTAGTCGGAACCGGCGGCAGCAGAGCCGGAGCCAGAGTTGCCGCCGCATCCGGCGAGCGGGGCGAGCGCGAGCAGGCCGGCGGAGACCAGAAGGCTCCTGCGGCTGATGGTGATGTCCTTCATATCATTACCCCCAGTATAAAAATGGCTGGAAACACTGCACTGGGACAAAGTGCAAGTGGAACTATAGTAGCGCTGATGTCCATTTTTACAACAGCCTGGCGGGTTTTTTAATACAGAATCGGATGGGCGGTACGGGTAGTCGAATGGGCGGCGGAGGGTCTTATGCGGCGGAGGAGGCGTCGTCCTCGTCTAGGGCGGCGAAGAGCTTCTTGCCGTCGAGGAGACGTGTGGTGACGTTTCTCATTCGGCCAATCTCTACGGTACGCAACGTGTCATCGGCGCCTCGGGCGTCGTAGACCGTTCCCAGCAGATACGAGATGCCATCGCGCTGCCTGATGGCAAAGGGACGGAGTGTCATCCGTGCTGCTTCGGTTTCGCCACGCGTCGTGACGCTCGAAATATCAAAACTCACCGTGGTTCCGTGGTCGATGGCCTGCTCGACGAGCTCGCACGTGTCGATGCGCTTGATGGGCGTGCGTGTTGCCTTGGTAGCCTTGCTGCCTGCGCTTGGAGCAGGTTCGGGTGTATCGAGATAGCCGCGAACGTCGGCACTCGCCATGGCAACTAAGTGCTGCGCCATGCTCTTGCGGATGGCGATAGGCGTGGAGCGGTTGCGCATGACCATACCGTGGAGCCGGATGATCTCCTCGTCGGTGAGTGGACGGGTCAAGAGCCGATACCCCACGCCGCGCTTGTATTCAATCTCATATCCGGCATGGCGAAGCGCGGAGATGGCGGTGTAGATGCTGCGCCGCGCCGCCGAGATGGGCATGCGGGCGGGGTCGTCGGGATGGGCGAGGCGCCGGATCAGCTCATCGGAAAGCATGGCCTTGTCTTCGCCGGTGTTTTCGCTCAAGAGCTGCAGGATACGAACGGCGCGATAGGCTGCCATCGAGGCGGCGCCCCTCGTCGTGGTGTCGTAGGTTTCAACAGCGGCTTCGGTCATCGTGCCCACGTCCTTTCCGTTTTGGGTGGCGACGGTATGGAGCCTAGGACGTGGGGCTTTCCCAGGGGCGCAGGGCGCTCTGGGCGGTCGGTAGTCGTCGGCAAACGGTGGGTCGAGTTTTCAACAGCCCTGCTCAACTGACCAAAAACTTGCCAAAAGCTTGACGGATGCTGTTGAAAAAAAGCGTCTCTCGACCGATGTCGAGAGACGCTTATGCGATGAGCGTTGGCGTGTGGCGACGCGAGCTAGCGTCCGACGATTAGAAGTCGGCGTTGCCCACGGTGCGCGGGTGCGGCAGGACGTCGCGGATGTTGCCCACGCCGGTCAGATACATGACCAAGCGCTCGAAGCCCAGACCGTAGCCGGCGTGCTTGCAGGAACCGTAGCGGCGCAGGTCAAGGTAGTACTTGTACTGCTCGGGATTCATGCCCAGGTCCTTGATGCGGGCCTCGAGCAGATCCAGGCGCTCCTCGCGCTGGGAGCCGCCGATAATCTCGCCGATACCGGGAACCAGGCAGTCGGCGGCGGCGACGGTCTTGCCGTCCTCGTTCATGCGCATGTAGAACGCCTTGATCTCGGCCGGGTAGTCGGTCACGAAGGTCGGGCGCTTAAAGTGCTCCTCGGTCAGGAAGCGCTCGTGCTCGGTCTGCAAGTCGATGCCCCAGCTGACGGGGTAATCAAACTGGTGGCCAGCAGCGACTGCCTGCTCCAGGATCTCGACGGCCTCGGTGTAGGTAACGCGGGCAAAGTCGGAGTTGGCGACATGGTCCAGGCGCTCGAGCAGACCCTTGTCCACAAACTTGTTGAGCATATTGAGCTCGTCGGGGCAGGTTGCCATGACGTCCTTGAGGACATACTTGAGCATGGCCTCGGCGTTATCCATGTAGTCGTTAAGGTCGGCAAAGGCCATCTCAGGTTCGATCATCCAAAACTCGGCGGCGTGGCGCGTGGTGTTGGAGTTCTCGGCACGGAAAGTGGGGCCAAAGGTGTACACGTCGCCAAAGGCCATGGCAAAGTTCTCGGCATTGAGCTGGCCGGACACGGTGAGGCTCGCATGCTTGCCAAAGAAGTCCTGGCTCCAGTCGACCTCGCCGGACTCGGTGAGGGGCGGATTTTTGGGGTCGAGTGTGGTCACGCGGAACATCTCGCCGGCGCCCTCGCAGTCACTCGTGGTGATGATGGGGGTGTTGACGTAGACAAAACCCTGCTCCTGGAAGAAGCGGTGGATGGCGGCAGCCGCGACAGAGCGGATGCGGAACACGGCGCGGAACAGGTTGGTGCGCGGGCGCAGGTGCTGCTGGGTGCGCAGGAACTCGACGGTTGCGCGCTTCTTCTGCAGCGGGTAATCCGGGGCGCTCGTGCCCTCGACCTCGATGGAAGTGGCAGAAAGCTCGAAAGGCTGGGGTGCATCGGGGGTCAGTTTGGCGGTGCCGGTGCAAATGAGTGCGGCCGAGACGTTTTGATGGGCGATCTCGTCGTAGTTGTCGAGTGCCTCGCGGTTCATGACGACCTGCAGGTCGCGGAAGCAGCTGCCGTCGTTGAGCGTAACAAAGCCAAAGTTCTTCATGTCGCGGACGGACTTGACCCAGCCGGCGACGGTGACGGTCTGGCCGCCGAGCGACTCGGCATCGGCATAGAGCTGCGCGATTTTGGTGCGGTTCACGTATCCTCCCATAACGGTTGAATGATAGTTATCCATACAGTTCGATATTCTAGCAGCTCGGCTCATTTGGGCTATACAGATAAAGCATTGGCGGGATGGTTTTTCAAACGAAAAGCGCCCGCGGCCAAATGGTCGCGGGCGCTTGACGAGGTGCCTTTTGGCTGTGTGGCGCGGGGCCTGGCTACTTGGTCTTGGCAACCAGCAGCGGGTCGCCAAGCTTGACGAGCGGGTTGCCGCCGATAAGCGTTCCAGACTCGCCGACATGGTCGATGCTCTTAAGACGATCGAGCTCGGAGACGATGACGGTCACGATGTCCTCGTGACCAGCGGCCTTAATGGCCTCGCGGTCGAAGCTGATGAGCGGCTGGCCTGCCTTGACCACATCGCCCATCTCGACAAAGCGGGCAAAACCCTTGCCGTTCATTTCCACGGTGCCCAGGCCAACATGGATGAACACGCGCAGGCCGTCCTCGGTAATCATGCCGATGGAGTGGTTGGTGACGGTGGTGGCGCCGATGCGGCCGTTGGCGGGCGCATAGATGGTGCCGGTAATGGGCTCGATGCCATAGCCCTGGCCAAGCATGCCCGAGGCGATCGTCTCGTCGGGAACCTCGTTCAGGTTGACGAGCACGCCGTTGACGGGGGCATAGATGACGCCTTCGCGGGTGGCGAAGCTTGCTGCGGGCGGAACGGACGCCTCGCCGGTCGAGGTGAAGGTGGACTTAAGCGAATCGAGCAGACCCATAGTTGCCTCCAACTTAAATAGGCGCATATCGCGCGTTTGGTTTGCCGGAAACGTTTCATATGTGTTTCGCGGCTTGGTCAACGCCCCCTATTCTACGCTGCTCAACGATACCTCTGAACTGGGATTATGTGATATATCAGTTGAAGGGAAACTTATTGCCGGAGTGTTTCTGCGCCACGGGTTCAAGTGGGGTACGCTTGAAGGCGAAAAACAAGGGCGCATAATTTGCGCGAAGGGAGCACATATGATTGTCGAGAACCATGCGCTGTGGGGCGAGGAGCCGACCGAGGATTATCCGGCGACGTTTACGTATTTGGGTGCCGAGCCGCTGCCCGATAAACCGAATGGCCGCCGCCCCGCGGTGATCATCTGCGGCGGAGGCGGGTTTACACATATCGCTCCGCACGAGCAGGACCCGGTGGCGTTTGCATTTTTGGATCACGGTTACCAGGCCTTTGTGCTCAACTATGTCACGAGCTCTACGGGTGACGTGAGCTTTCCGCACCCCCAGGCAGATCTTGCCAAGATGGTCGCCACGGTGCGCGCCAACGCCGACGAGTGGCATGTCGATCCTAAGCGCGTGTGCGTCGTGGGATTCTCGGCGGGCGGCATGATCTGTGCCTCGCTGGCAACGCAGTGGAAGACCGGCCCCTTCGCGGCACTTGCCGGGGCACGTCCGGACGACATTCGTCCCGATGCCGTGGTGCTGGGCTATCCGCTGCTCGACTTTGCCTATGTGCGCGACATGCAGACGCGCGATCCGCGCATTGACTTGCGCGTGCCCAAGACGGGCGGCAAGACGGGGCGCGATTTGCTCAACGACTACCTGTCGATGGTGACGGGTGGCGAGGCAACTGACGAGCATTTGGCCGATATCTGCCCCACCACGCATGTTTCGCGTCAGATGCCGCCGACCTTTGTGTGGGGCGTGTCCGACGACAAGACGGCGCCGATCGCGCAGGTCTACCCGTTTGCGCAGCGCATGGCCGAGGAGGGCGTTGCATGCGAGATGCACGTCTTCGACCAGGGTGGTCACGGCCTTTCGCTCGGCAACGCCAACACCGCGGTCGACAACGAGGACAAGCAGGTGGCGGTCCGTCCCTGGATCCGCCTAGCCTTCCGCTTCCTGGAGCGCCACGGGTTTTAGTTACGGCGTTTTACCAAACGCCGTAACCACTTGACGCTGCAAGCCCGCCAGGGCGGCAATCTGCCTTTCAACTTCGGCGGCATGACCAAAAGGTCAATGCCGCCTCGTTTCAGGGCACCTTGCTCGCCCTGGCGGGCTTTCGCTCATATGACCCAATCCGCTGTCAAGAGCCACAATGGCCCCGCCGACCGCTTGCAATCGGTCGGCGGGGCCTGCCGTTGAACCCGTCCCGGTCCGCCCCCGGCATGTCGTCGACGCCTTCGGCTCAGTCTCATATCCGCGGATACCGTTCTGTCGGCCCGCACTCCATTCCTTCGGCGGGGTTCCCCAAGTCTGTCGAGGCGCATGCGGAGGGCTCCGCGCGCACAGCGAAATAGGGGGTATCCCCGAAGGCCGCCCGGCTCGCCGGGACGGGGGCTATGTCTATTCCGCGCCCTCCCGGCACATCATGCCGAGGGCCCAGAGCCACCTCACGAGCTCGGCCGCGGTGGCCGCGTTGGCCTT
>NZ_SPFY01000011.1 GCF_005844325.1 Collinsella aerofaciens
CACGAGCGGGGGCTCCTATCTTTTTAGTGCCCTCGGATTGGGTCATAGTGTCTGTTCGCGCCAAAACATCGGCGTTGCCATGGCCCAGATGCGGCACTTGGGGACGTTCCTTTTGTGCCGGCACTTGGGGACGGTCCTTGCAGCAATCTGTCGATTGAACGTCGTTGTGCGTTCGCGCTATCATGCATGGTTACAATTGGTTAGCCGTGGCAAACGGTTAGCCAAGGTAAACTAAATGCAACGCCCTGTGGGCGTCGGGGGAGGAGCACGGACGTGAAGCTCGATACACTCGAGATTGGAAAGGACGCCGTTGTCGCATCGGTGGCATCGGACGATCAGGCACTCCGACAGCATATTTTGGACATGGGTCTAACGCCGGGCACCGAAGTCACCATGATGAAGTACGCCCCCATGGGTGACCCGCTCGAGATCCGCCTACGTGGCTACGAGTTGACGCTGCGCAAGGACGATGCCGCACGCATTGAGCTCGTGGATGTGCACGACACCGATACCGGCCCGCGCGTTAACGCCGCAATCGGCACGACGGACCACCCGGCCCTGGGCGAGGGGACGTATTCACCCCGTGCGGCAAAAACGGCCGTGCCCGAGGGCGCGCCGCTGCATTTTGCCCTTGCCGGTAACCAAAACTGCGGCAAGACCACGCTGTTCAACCAGCTTACGGGCTCCAACCAGCACGTCGGTAACTTTCCCGGCGTGACGGTCGACCGCAAGGACGGCACCATTCGCAACCACCCCGAGGCGAGCGTTACCGACCTGCCCGGCATTTACTCCCTGTCGCCGTACACAGGCGAAGAAGTCGTGAGCCGTCAGTTCATCCTCGACGAGCGCCCGGACGCCATCATCGACATCATTGACGCCACCAACATCGAGCGCAACCTGTACCTGACGCTGCAGCTTATGGAGCTCGACCGCCCCATGGTCATCGCGCTCAACATGATGGACGAGGTGACGGCCAACGGCGGCGCCGTGGACGTCAACCTGCTCGAGAGCCTGCTGGGCGTGCCCGTTGTCCCCATTAGCGCTGCCCGCAACGAGGGTATCGGCGAGCTGGTGGATCATGCCTTGCACGTGGCGCGGTTCCGCGAGCGTCCCGGTCGCCTGGACTTTTGCGCACCCGATGGTCCAGACGGCGGTGCGCTGCATCGCTGCATCCACGGCATCGCCAACCTTATCGAGGACCATGCCGCGACGGCGCACATTCCCGTGCGTTTTGCGGCGACCAAGCTGGTTGAGGGCGACGAGCTGGTGACCGAGGCGCTTCACCTGGATCGCAACGAGCTCGACGCTATCGAGCACATCATTACTCAGATGGAGGGCGAGGCCGGCACCGACCGCCTGTCCGCGCTGGCCGATATGCGCTTTAGCTTTATCGGCGACGTGTGTGGGCGCTGCGTCGTCAAACCGCACGAGAGCCGCGAGCACGTGCGCTCCGTCAAGATCGACCGCATCCTGACGGGCCGCTACACGGCCATTCCGGCGTTCCTGGTGATCATGGGCCTCGTCTTTTGGCTGACGTTTGGCGTGATCGGCGCGGCGTTGCAGGGGCTCATGGAGGACGGCATCGCTGTCATCATCGCCTCGGCCGATGCGGGCCTCAAGGCGTTCGGAACCAACGACGTGGTGCGCTCGCTGGCTGTCGACGGCGTGCTTACGGGCGTGGGCAGCGTGCTGACCTTCCTTCCGATTATCGTCGTGCTCTTCTTGTTCCTCTCCATTCTGGAAGACTCCGGATACATGGCACGCGTGGCCTTTGTCATGGATAAGGTGCTGCGTCGCTTTGGCCTGTCGGGCCGCAGCTTCGTGCCTATGCTCGTCGGTTTTGGCTGTACCGTGCCGGCTATCATGTCGACCCGTACGCTCCCATCCGAGCATGACCGCAAGATGACGGTCATGCTCACGCCGTTCATGAGCTGCTCGGCCAAGTTGCCGGTCTATGGTCTGCTGTGCGGGGCGTTTTTCCCACAGGCGACGGTTCCCGCCATGGTCTCGCTCTATCTGATTGGTATTGCGGTTGGTTGCATTGCGGCTTTGGTGCTCAACCGTACGGCATTTAAGGGCGACCCGGTGCCGTTTATCATGGAGCTTCCCAACTACCGCCTGCCGAGCGTCAAGACGACGGTGATGCTGGCATGGGATAAGGCCAAGGACTTTATTACCAAGGCCTTTACCATTATCTTTGCCGCTACCGTGGTCATCTGGTTCCTTCAGACGTTCGATATCCGCTTTAATGTGGTCGCCGATCAGTCGCAGAGTCTGCTTGCCGGTCTGGGTAGCATCATCGCGCCGGTGTTGACCCCGCTCGGTTTTGGCGACTGGCGCGCCTCGACGGCGCTCGTCACGGGACTCATCGCCAAGGAGAGCGTCATCTCGACGCTCACGGTGCTTTTGGGCGCAACGTCGCCCGCGGTGCTGTCAACCATGTTTTCGCCGTTTACCGCTTACGTGTTCCTGGTCTTTACGCTGCTGTACCCGCCCTGCGTGGCGTCCATCGGCGCCGTCAAGAGCGAGCTGGGCACGCGCTATGCCGTTGCTGTGTTCGCGTTTCAGGTGACGGTCGCCTGGATCGTGGCGTTTGTCGTGCATTCGGCGGGCATATTGCTGGGTTTGGCTTAGTTATTTATTGACGGCGCAACCTCTGTGTATTGAGTTGATTGCGGCCCCGCATCTGTACTGACGGATGCGGGGCCGTTGCTATATAATCGCCCACCGCCCAAGACAATCGGAGAGGTTTCCTACATGACTCAGGCAAGACAAGATGGCATCTCACTCAAGCAGTGGCTCCCGCTTATTGGGCTCGCCTGTTGCGCGTTCGTATTCAACACGTCGGAGTTCATGCCCATCGGTCTTCTGACTGATATTGCCGCATCGTTCTCGCTCACGGAGGCCCAAGCAGGCATCATGATCTCGGTCTACGCCTGGGGCGTCATGCTGCTGTCGCTGCCGCTTATGGTGTTTGCCTCGCGCTTTGAGTTCAAGCGGATGCTGCTCGGCGTGCTCGCCGTGTTCTCGCTGGGCCAGTTCCTGTCCGCCGTGGCTCCCACCTATCCTATTTTGGTTTGCGCACGTCTGGTGGTCGCCTGCGCGCATGCCGTGTTCTGGTCGGTCGCCTCGATTATGGCCTCGCGCCTGGTCGACAGTCGCCACGGAGCGCTCGCCATCAGCATGATCGCCACGGGCTCGTCCATCGCGCAGATCTTTGGCCTGCCGATCGGCCGCGCCATCGGGCTGGCCGTGGGCTGGCGCATGACGTTTGCCGTGGTCGGGGCCCTCTCAGCCATCGCGGTCGTCTACCAGGCCGCGGTGTTCCCGGCCATGCCGGCGGGCGAGCGCTTTACCGTCAAACAGCTGCCCGAGCTGCTCAAGAATCCGTTCCTGGTCGCGCTCTACGCGGTCACGGTTTTTATGGCGACCGGCTATTACGCAAGCTACAGCTACATTGAGCCTTTCCTGGCGCAGGTCGCACACGTCGACGCGGGCGCCATCACCATGACGCTGACGGCGTTTGGCTTCTCCGGTCTGGTGGGCAGCTGGCTGTTTGGCCGCCTGTTCGACGGGCATCGCTTCCCGTTCTTGGCTATCACGCTCTCCGGCGTGCCGGTGGCTCTGCTGCTTATGGGTCCGGTCGCATCGTCGCTCGTGGCAGTGCTTGCCGTCTGCGCGCTGTGGGGCTGCTGCGCCACGGCCTTTAACGTGGCGTTCCAGGCCGAGCTCATCAAGTACACGCCGGCGGATTCGTCGGCCGTCGCCATGTCGATCTTCTCGGGCCTGTTCAATCTGGGCATCGGCACGGGCGCCGCAATCGGCGGTGCCGTGGTTTCGGGTCCCGGTATCGCTTGGATTGGCTTCGTGGGCGGGGCGATTACCGTCGTGGGCGTCATCCTCGCCATCACCGTGCTGTTCCCAGCCATCCGTCGCGCCAAGCCCGTCGCCTAATCACAACCCAGGAGGGTCGGGGTGGCTAAAAGAGCCCCGTCCCAAATTAACTACTCTGCTGGGCATACAATGGATGTCGTTGTGTTGAGCTTACCGGGAGGTTGCTATGTGGGCATACGAGACGACGTTCTACCAGGTCTATCCGCTGGGCTTTTGCGGAGCTCCGCGCGAAAACGCCGCGCCCGTTGCTGAGGATGAGCTCGCCCAGGCTGCCAACGACGCGCCCAACTCCGATGCCCCCATCATGAAGATCGCCCAGTGGGCCGACTACCTGCAAAAACTCGGTATTGGCGCCGTGCTCATCAACCCGCCGCTCGAGTCTGATAGTCACGGCTACGATACGCGCAGTCTGCGCCATATCGACCGCCGCCTGGGTGGGGATGCCGACTTTGCCGCCGTATGCGACACGCTGCATACCCATGGCATCCGCGTGGTGCTCGATGCTGTCTTCAACCACGTCGGCCGCGGTTTTTGGGCCTTCCGCGACGTGCAGGAGCGCAAGTGGGACTCGCCCTACAAGGACTGGTTCCACATTAGCTTTGACGGTGACTCGTGCTACGGCGACGGCTTTTGGTACGAGGGCTGGGAGGGCCATTTTGAGCTTGTGAAGCTCAACCTGCAAAACCCTGCCGTGGTCGATTACCTGCTTGAGTCCGTGCGTCGCTGGTCCGAAGTCTTTGGCGTCGACGGTCTGCGCCTGGACGTCGCCTATATGCTCGATCGCGATTTTATGCGCCGCCTACACGCCTTTACCCGCGAGCTCAAGCCCGACTTCGTGCTGATCGGCGAGACACTCCACGGCGACTACAACCAGATCGTCAACGACGAGATGCTCGACTCCTGCACCAACTACGAGTGCTACAAGGGCCTGTACTCCAGCTTTAACTCGGTCAACATGTTCGAGATTGCCCACTCGCTTCATCGCCAGTTTGGCGGCGACCCCTGGTGCATTTATCGCGGCAAGCATCTGCTGTCGTTTGTCGACAACCACGACGTGCCGCGCCTGGCGAGCATCCTGACGGACAAGTCCTGCCTGCGCCCCGCCTACGGCATGCTCTTTGGTATGCCGGGCATTCCGTGCGTCTACTACGGCAGCGAGTGGGGGATTGCCGGCGAAAAGGGCGGCCCCGATGGCGATTGGGCGCTACGTCCTGCGCTCGATGAGCCCGCGCCCAACGAGCTGACGGCATTTGTCACGCAGCTGGCGCACCTGCGCTCGGCAAACGACGCGGCAGCCCGTGCCCTCAACTACGGTGCCTATCGCAACGTGGTGATCCAGAACAAGCAGCTGCTGTTCGAGCGCGCCTGCGACGATGCGACGGTGCTCGTGGCGGTCAATGCCGTGAACGAGCCCTACACCTTTGGAGCTGGCGAACTCAGCGGCTCCTTCGTCGACCTGCTTGCCGACGATGCGCCCACGGTCGAGCTGTCGGGTGCCCTTGAGCTTGCACCCTACGAGGTGCGTTATCTGCTGAGGGCCTAGGCCATGGCAGCGTCTGACGAGGGCTATCAACATATTGAGCATGGGTTTGAGCCCGTGTTCGACCAGCACTCGCGCGTTTTGGTGCTCGGGTCGTTTCCCTCGGTGCTTTCGCGCGCCAATGCCTTTTATTACGGCAACCCTCAGAATCGCTTTTGGCGCGTGATGGCCGCGTGCCTCGGTGTGCCCGTGCCGCCCAACGAGGGCGATCCTTTGGCAAGCGGTGAGCCCGCGACGCTCGATGCCTCGATTGCCGCCAAGCGGGCCATGCTGCTCAACGGCGGTGTGGCCCTGTGGGACGTGATCGAGAGCTGCGATATTAAGGGTTCGAGTGACGCCAGCATCAAAAACGTTGTGCCGGCACATATCGAGCGCATTACCGACGCGGCTCCCATTAAGCAGGTGATATGCAACGGTGGTACAGCTGGCCGGCTCTACAAGCGCTATCTACAAGAACGCACCGGGCTGCCGGCCATCGTTCTGCCGTCGACAAGTCCCGCCAATGCGGCATGGCGCCTAGAGCGCCTTGTTGGGCGCTGGCGCGAGGCCGTTGACTGGGGCGCTCTGTAATTTAGATATCTGATTGGGCGCGGGTGCCGAGGCGTTTCATGATGGCATGCCAGATCGGTGCGGGCAGCGCGGGCTTGACGCGCACCATGCCGTCGGCATCGACGCCTCCGGCATTGCCACCGCCAAGCAGCTGCGCATGCTCAATGGAGCAGCCCATGCGTACGGCGCCCACAAGCTTATCCATCGCTTCCGAAAATGGCCGACGCAAGAGACCCATGCGCGGGGAGTGGCGAAGCGCTGCGATGCCGGTGCCGGTGCAGACGACAACGCCGTCGCACCATGGCAGGTCACGTAGAAGACATGCCCGATACAGGCGGTCGAGGACTTCGTCCGTCTGCTTGGCGTTGTTGGACAGGGCCTGGACGACGACATAGACGCGTGTTTCTGTATTCCCAAGGCGATCGAGTATCTGCTCGACAGCGATCATAGCCTCATCGTCAAATGCATCATCAACAGCGAGCACTATGCCATCGACTGCACCGGCATCATCCGCCTTCAAGTCAACCGGGTGGGGGAGTACGGTGTCGGAAAGCCGGGCATAGGCGGCGATGGCATCCTGCAGGTCCCAAAGCAAAAACTCAAGATCGGTGCTTTCGGGAATACTGACAAACGCGATGTTATGCAGTGTTTTTGGTACATCGCCGCGCGCGGTCGTCTCCATGCCGCCTCCTTTCCGGTTGGTTTCCGTTTAGGTTACACCGTCTGGTGGCGCTCCGCCGCGCTATCCTAGTGCAACCCTTACGAAAGGAACGCCATGCGTCTGCCCATGAATACCTCGCTTGCCACGCTTAAGCCCTCCGGTATCCGCCGGATCAACGCACTCGCCGCCCAGCATCCGGGGTGCATCGCGCTTGCGCTTGGCGAGCCCGATTTTCCCACGCCCGATGTGATTAGCGCCGAGGTGACCGCCGCGCTGGACCGCGGTGACACGCACTATCCGCCCAACAACGGTCGCCCCGCCCTGCGTGAGACGTTGTCTGCCTACATGGGGGATGCGGGCCTTACGTTTTCGGCCGACGAGGTCATCCTGACCGACGGCGCGACCGAGGCACTGTCGGCAACATTCATTGCTATGCTCAACCCCGGCGATGAGGTCATTATCCCCACGCCGGCCTTTGGCCTGTACGAGAGCATCGTCGTGGCCAACCACGCCAAAGCGGTCTTTTTGGATACGGAGCCTGCGCAATTCCAGATTGACGAAAACGCACTTCGCGCCTGTGTGACCCCGGCGACCAAGGCCATCGTTATCTGCTCGCCCAACAATCCCACGGGCTGCATTCTTAACGCGGCATCGCTCGACGCCGTGGCGCGCGTAGCAGAACAGTCGGGCATCTACGTGGTCTGCGACGACGTATACAGCCGCCTAGTCTATGTGGATGGCTATGAGCGTTTTGCCCAGCGCCACCCGGAGCTACGCGAGCAGACGGTGGTCATCGAGAGCTTTTCCAAGCCCTGGGCTATGACCGGTTGGCGCCTGGGCTGGCTCGCAGCGGCAACCCCCGTCATCGCCGAGATCGCAAAGGCCCACCAATACTTAGTATCGAGCGCCGTCTCCTTCGAAATGGACGCTGCAGCCCGAGCCCTCACCGTCGACCCAACCCCCATGCTCAAAGTCTACCGAGCCCGCCGCGAGCGCGTACTCGAAGCCTTAAACGCCATGGGCCTCGACGTAGTAGAGCCCGCAGGAGCCTTCTATACTTTCCCGAGCATCAAAAAGTTCGGCCTAACCAGCGAAGACTTCTGCATCAAAGCCATCAAAGAAGCAAACGTAGCCCTAGTCCCGGGAGACTGCTTCGGAACCGAAGGCCACATCCGCCTCAGCTACTGCGTTTCCGACAAAGACCTGGACGAAGGTCTCCGCCGCCTGTCCACCTTCATTTCAACCTTGTAGCCATCAGGGACGCAACATATCAGCCCACCGACTTAAGGCTTATGAGTGGGGGCGTCGGCCAACGGGAAACCGGGCTGCCCCAAAGTCACCGCAGGCCGCGCCGCCGAAGGCCAGGCGCAAGGTTTTCGTAGATTCCGCACGAGCCGAAGAGCACTTAATGTGCTCTTCGTGCGAGCCCAGGACCTGACCGAGCGAAAACCTTGCGCCTGGCCTTCGGCGGCGCGGCCGGATGGTGGAATTGTGTGCAGCCCGGTTTCCCGTTGACCGACGCCGGGGTCCCCGCCATAATACTTTCGGTTCACGCACGAATCCGCTGCCAGAGACAGCCGGCGCAAACGGGTCTTACCCGCGAGCTTAATGGGATATCCCGCCAGCCGAGGTGGTCGAGTAGATATGTCTTCTCGCCCCCGTCGCTCATGCAGCGCGGGGGCTTTCTTTTTGGACATGCCCCCGTCACGTCCTTGTGGCGGACCGTGCCCGGAAAGAATTCGAGGAGGTGTAATTCATGCCCCAGCAGTACAAAATCGACAAGGTTGCAGAGATCGAGTCCCGTATCGCCGAGAACGCCGGTCTGTTCGTCGTCAACTACAACGGTCTGACGGTTAAGCAGGCTCAGGAGCTGCGTCATCAGCTTCGCGAGTGCGGCGCCGAGATGAAGGTCTACAAGAACAACCTGGTCAAGATCGCTCTCAAGAACCAGGAGCAGCCCGAGCTCGACGAGATTCTCGCCGGCCCCGTCGCTTATGTGTTCTACGAGTCCGAGCCGGTCGAGGCCGCTAAGGCCCTTAAGGACTTCTCCGCTAAGTCCAAGGGCGTCCTTGAGATCAAGGGCGGTATCTCCGACGGCAAGGCCGTTTCCGCTGATGATGTTAAGGCTATCGCCGAGCTGCCCACCAAGGATCAGCTTCTCGGCCAGATCGCCGGTCTCATCTCCGGTTTCGCTCGCGACATCGCTGTCTGCGTCAACGGCGTTTCCTCTGGTCTCGCTCGTTCGATCCAGCAGGTCTCCGAGCAGAAGGCAGCCTAGTCGCTGTTTTCACCCGCGGCGGCAACGCCGCACCCCTGGCGCATTCGCGCCGTGTTTTAACTGATCTCCGTGCATTCGCACGGAAACCGAAAGGACTTAGAAATGGCTAAGCTTACCACCGATGAGATCATCGATGCTCTTAAGGAAATGACCCTTCTCGAGGCTTCCGAGCTCGTTAAGGCTATCGAGGACACCTTCGGCGTTTCCGCCGCTGCTCCTGCCGCTGTTGTCGCCGCTCCCGCTGCTGGCGCTGCTGAGGCCGAGGAGAAGACCGAGTTTGACGTCGTGCTCGAGGGCTTCGGCGACAACAAGATCCAGGTCATCAAGGCCGTCCGTGAGCTCACCAACCTTGGCCTGAAGGAGGCCAAGGAGGTCGTCGAGGGCGCTCCCAAGGCTGTTCTCGAGGGTGCCAAGAAGGAGGACGCCGAGGCTGCCAAGGAGAAGCTCGAGGCTGCTGGCGCTGCTGTCACCCTCAAGTAATCAGGCTTTCTCGCCAGATTTCTTTGCAGACGGGGTTCGCATTGCGAGCCCCGTCTTTTTTGTTTTTCGGTCCCTCGACATCGGTTGCTCAAACTGCCATGTTCTGTAATTTGCGTCGTATCGGGCACCCTGCCGTTGGGCAATAAAATTGCACCATTCGAGCAATAATTTGCGTTGACCTGCTGAAGAATTGTCTCTGCCTTGTAGCGACATATAGTTCCAGCGGTAAGATGCTTGGGTATCGCAATTTGGTCTGCGGCCGCCGTGCCGCGCGCACAGGGCGCATCTTGCGCCTGCGAAAGGATCTTTGAATAACATGAAAGCAATCATCCCCGCCGCCGGTCTTGGCACGCGTTTTCTGCCTGGCACCAAGTGCACGCCCAAAGAGATGCTGCCGGTGCTCGACAAGCCCGTCATCCAGTACGTCGTCGAGGAGGCGCTCGATCCCGAGGAGGTCGACGATGCCATCATCGTTACTTCTCCCGGTAAGCCCGAGCTACTGAACTACTTCCAGCCCGATCGCTCGCTCGAGAACCTGCTGCGCGAGCGCGGCAAGAACGCCTATGCCGACGCCGTCGCCCACGCTGGCGGTATGCCGGTCGACTTCCGTTATCAGTACGAGCCCAAGGGCCTCGGCCATGCTATTCGCTCTGCCGCCGACGCCGTGGCAGGGGAGAACTTCCTGGTTCTTCTGGGCGACTACGTTGTGCCTAACCGCGACATCTGCGACAAGATGCTCGCCGTTTCCAAGGAGCACGGTGGCGCTTCGGTTATCGCCGTCGCTGCTTGCTCGCCCGAGGAAGTCAGCCGCTACGGCGTTATCGCCGGTGAGCGCGTCGGTTCGCTCGAGGGTGCCGAGGACGTTGCCGATGCAGAGCCGGGCGCTGTCTGGCGCATCGGCGGTCTGGTCGAGAAGCCCGCTCCCGAGGCGGCTCCGTCCAATCTGTACATCGTCGGTCGCTACCTGCTGAGCCCGCTGGTCATGGACCTGCTGGCAGATCAGCAGGCCGGCAAGGGCGGCGAGATCCAGCTCACCGACGCCATGGCCCGTTCGCTCGACCGCGAGGCCATGTATGCCGTCGTCATTGACCCGCTGTCGGGCTACGACACCGGCACTCCCTCTGGCTGGATGGCCACCAACGCCCTCATGGCCGCAAGCGACCCCCGCTTTGCCGATGCCTTCTGGGATGCCATCGACGAGCGCGGCGGATTGATGCGCAAGTAAGCCTTCGGGCATCGACATTTACGGGCGCGGACCTCGGTTCGCGCCCGTTTTTTATAAGAGCTGCGATTGCCGGCTCTCTGTTCACAGAAAATATATGAACAGATGTTCGATACACATACATCTACCTGCGTGTTTTCTGTCGAAAAACTTTGCTACTCCAAAAACTCAATCGCGTCAAGGCTTTTCTTGCCCAACGGTCGGTACCTGATAAACTATTAGGTTGCGATAACTGGCGAAGCTATGCCTCGCCAACCCACCGAGCATTTCCGTGAAGGAGGAAAAACCTGGTGACCTACGCATACACTGCCACTGAGCGCAAGCGCGTCAGCTTCGGGAAAATCCCGGAGGCCATGGAGCTCCCCAACCTTATCTCTGTTCAAAGGGAATCCTTTGAGCGTTTTAAGGACGAGGGCCTTCGTGAGGCGTTCAAGGAATCCAGCCCCATCCAGAGCCAGAACCATGTTCTCGAGGTTACCTTCGGCGAGCATCAGTTCGGCGACCCCGCGCACACCGTCGAGGAGTGCCGCGAGAAGGACATGACCTATCAGGCCCCGCTTCTGACCGACGTCCGTCTCACCAACAAGGAGACCGGCGAGATCAAGGAGCAGCTCGTCTTTATGGGCGACTTCCCCATGATGACCGATCAGGGCACCTTCATCATCAACGGTACCGAGCGTATCGTCGTCTCGCAGCTCGTCCGTTCCCCGGGTGTGTACTACAGCTCCGAGATGGATTCGGGCAAGCAGATCTACAAGGCCCAGATCATCCCGTCCCGCGGTGCCTGGCTCGAGTTTGAGGTCGACAAGCGCGACCAGCTCATGGTCTCCATCGACCGTAAGCGCAAGCAGAGCGCCACGATGTTCCTGCGCGCCCTTGGCATCGCCGTCACCAACGATGACATCATCGAGCTGCTCGGCAACTCCGATGTGATCAAGCGCACCCTGGAGCGCGACACCGCCCTCACTCGCGAGGACGCCCTCATCGAGATCTACCGTCGTCTGCGCCCGGGCGAGCCTCCCACCGTGGACGCTTCCCGCAGCCTGCTCGAGGGCCTGCTCTTCAACCCGCAGCGCTACGATCTGGCCCGCGTCGGTCGTTACAAGGTCAACAAGAAGCTCAACCTCACCACCGAGGAAGAGGTCACGGTGCTCACCGACGAGGATATCGTCGCGACGCTGCGCTACCTGCTGTCCCTCGCTGTCGGCGAGCAGGGCTTCAAGGTCGATGACATCGACCACTTTGGCAACCGCCGCATCCGCACCGTCGGCGAGCTCGTCGCCAACCAGTTCCGTATCGGCATGAGCCGTATGGAGCGCGTCGTCCGTGAGCGCATGAGCTCCCAGGACATCGACGAGATCACCCCGCAGTCGCTCATCAACATCCGCCCGATCGTGGCCTCCATCAAGGAGTTCTTCGGTTCCTCGCAGCTCTCGCAGTTCATGGACCAGGCGAACCCCCTGACCGGTCTGACCCACAAGCGCCGCCTGTCCGCACTCGGCCCTGGCGGTCTTGCCGGCCACAAGTCCGGCTCCAGCCGCCGCACCAACGTGCCGACGGCCGTCCGCGACGTTCACAACTCGCACTACAGCCGCATGTGCCCGATCGAGACCCCCGAAGGCCCCAACATCGGCCTGATCGGCTCGCTCGCCCTCTACGCCCGCGTCAACGAGTACGGCTTCATCGAGGCTCCGTTCCGTCGCGTCGAGAACGGCGTTGCCACCGACCAGATCGACTGGATGACCGCTGACGAGGAAGAGAAGCACGTCATCGCGCCGGCTAACACGCCGCTCGATCCCAAGACCAACGAGTTCATCACGACCGATGCCGAGGGCAAGCTTGTCCGCCCGCACACCGTGATCGCCCGTACCCGCGACTTCGACGGCTCCTTCGGCGCTCCCGCCGACGTGCCCGTCGAGGACGTCGACTACATGGACGTCTCGCCGCGTCAGATGCTCTCCGTCGCAGCCACGCTGATCCCGTTCCTCGAGCACGACGACGCCAAGCGTACGCTGATGGGTGCCAACATGCAGCGTCAGGCCGTGCCGCTGGTTCACCCTGCCGCTCCCTATGTCGGTACCGGCATGGAGCGTCGCGCCGCCCTGGACTCCGGCGAGGTCACCCTGGCCAAGAACGCCGGCGAGGTCATCTATGCCGACGCCTCCAAGATTATCGTCAAGCATGCCGGCGGCATGGACGAGTATCACCTGGCCAAGTACCAGCGCTCCAACCAGTCCACCTGCATCAACCACCGTCCGCTCGTGCGCGTCGGTGACACCGTTGAGCAGGGCGAGCCTCTGGCCGACGGTCCTTCGACCGATCATGGCGAGCTCGCACTGGGCCAGAACCTCACCGTGGCATACATGCCGTGGGAAGGCTTCAACTACGAGGACGGTATCGTCGTGTCTGAGCGCCTGGTGGCCGAGGACCTGCTGACGACCATCAATATCACCCGTCACGAGATCGACGCCCGCGACACCAAGCTCGGTCCCGAGGAGATCACTCGCGAGATCCCGAACCTCTCCGAGGACATGCTTGCCAACCTCGACGAGGACGGCATCATCCGCATCGGCGCCGAGGTCGGCCCTGGCGACATCCTGGTCGGCAAGGTCACGCCTAAGGGCGAGAGCGCTCTGACCGCCGAGGAGCGCCTGCTGCGCGCCATCTTCGGTGCCAAGGCTCACGATGTTCGCGACACCTCCCTTAAGATGCCTCACGGCGCTTATGGCCGCGTCATCGACGTCGTCCGCTTTAGCCGCGAGAACGGCGACGACCTGGCCCCCGGCGTTAACGAGCAGGTGCGCGTCTACGTCGCCCAGCGTCGTAAGATCCAGCAGGGCGATAAGATCGCCGGCCGCCACGGCAACAAGGGTGTTATCTGTAACGTTCTGCCGGTCGAGGACATGCCCTACATGGCTGACGGTACCCCGATCGACGTTATCCTCAACCCGCTGGGCGTTCCTTCGCGTATGAACGTCGGCCAGCTGCTCGAGTGCCACCTTGGCTGGGCTGCTGCCTGCGGTTGGGATACCGAGGATGCCGACTCCGACAAGTATGTCCCCGGTCCGTTCTTCGTCTCGACGCCCGTCTTCGACGGCGCCAAGGAGGACGAGATCGCCGAGGTCATCCGTCGCGCCAACAAGAACATGCTCAACAAGGCCACCGCTGCCTTTGGCGATCACATGCGCCCCGAGTTTGTCACCCAGCTTGACGAGCGCGGCAAGACCCGCCTGTTCGACGGCCGCACCGGCGAGGAGTTCCGCGAGCCCATTACCGTGGGTACGTCCTACATCCTCAAGCTCGGCCACATGGTTGACGACAAGATCCACGCCCGTTCGACCGGCCCTTACAGCCTGGTTACCCAGCAACCGCTGGGCGGCAAGGCTCAGTTCGGCGGCCAGCGCTTCGGCGAGATGGAAGTTTGGGCACTGTACGCATACGGTGCTTCCAACGTCCTGCAGGAGATCCTGACCGTCAAGTCCGACGATACCGTGGGCCGCGTCAAGACTTACGAGTCCATCGTCAAGGGCGAGAACGTCCCGGTTCCGGGTATCCCCGAGTCCTTCAAGGTTCTCGTCAAGGAGATCCGTTCCCTCGCACTGGACATCGAGCCCATGCACGATGCCGACGAGGACGCCTCCGCCCCTGTGACCGCCGAGGAGACCTCTGCTCTCGACGACCTGGCTGCGCTCGCCGGCGTTGACGCCGACGTCGAGGCCCAGGATGCCGAGACCGCCGAGGCACCCGAGGCTGTCGCCGCCACGACCACTGATAAGGAGTAGTTGACTGTGGCAGATTTCGAAGCTACTGATTTTGACTCGGTAAAGATCTCCCTTGCCTCCGCCGACCAGATCCGTTCCTGGTCGCACGGTGAGGTCAAGAAGCCGGAGACCATTAATTACCGTACCCTCAAGCCCGAGAAGGACGGCCTGTTCTGCGAGAAGATCTTCGGTCCCGCCAAGGACTGGGAGTGCTCCTGCGGCAAGTACAAGGGCATCCGCTTTAAGGGCATCGTCTGCGAGCGCTGCGGCGTCGAGGTCACCTCGGCCAAGGTGCGTCGCGACCGCATGGGCCACATCGAGCTCGCCGCTCCCGTGTCCCACATCTGGTACTTCAAGAGCCCCACGAGCTTCCCGATGAGCCGTATGCTCGACATCAAGTCCAAGGACCTCGAGAAGGTTCTGTACTTTGCCAGCTACATCATCACCGAGGTTGACTACGAGGCTCGCGAGGCCGATGCCGATGACCTGCGCGAGGAGCTCGCCGCCGATCTGGAAGAGATCGATGCTGAGTGCGCCCGCCAGATCGAGTCCCTCAAGGAGCAGGGCGACCCCGAGAACTTCGACGAGTTCTCCGACGAGGAGCCGCTGACCCCCGAGGAGATCGCCTCTGGCATCGTCGACATCGAGGAAGAGTGCAAGGACGAGAAGCAGCTCCGCACGGACGCCTTCAACGCCTTCATGAAGCTCAGCGAGCGCGACCTCATTTCCGATGAGCCGCTGTTCCGCGAGATGACCCGCTACTACTCCATGTACTTCAAGGGTGGCATGGGTGCCGAGGCCGTCCGCGACCTGCTCGCTGCCATCGACCTCCCCTCCGAGGCCGAGAAGCTCAAGGCCATCATCGCCGACGAGGACTCCCAGAAGCAGAAGCGCGAGAAGGCCGTTAAGCGCCTCGAGGTCGTTGACGCCTTCCTGAAGGGCGGTAACAGCCCCGCGAATATGATTCTGGACGTCATTCCGGTCATTCCGCCCGATCTGCGCCCGATGGTCCAGCTCGACGGTGGCCGCTTCGCCGCGTCCGACCTCAACGACCTGTACCGTCGCGTGATCAACCGTAACAACCGACTCAAGCGCCTGCTCGACCTGGACGCCCCCGCGATCATCGTGAACAACGAGAAGCGCATGCTCCAGGAGTCCGTGGACGCCCTGTTCGACAACGGCCGTCGTGGTCGCCCGGTCTCTGGCCGTGGCGGTCGCCCGCTCAAGTCGCTCGCCGAGGCGCTCAAGGGCAAGCAGGGTCGTTTCCGTCAGAACCTGCTGGGTAAGCGTGTCGACTACTCCGGCCGTTCGGTCATCGTTACCGACCCTAAGCTGCTGCTGCACCAGTGCGGTCTGCCCAAGACCATGGCGCTGGAGCTCTTCAAGCCCTTCGTCATGAAGCGCCTGGTCGAGCTTGGCAAGGTCGAGAACATCAAGGGCGCCAAGCGCGCTATCGACCGTGGTGCCACCTTTGTGTGGGACATCCTCGAAGAGGTCATCGACGGCCGCGTCGTGCTGCTCAACCGTGCACCGACCCTGCACCGTCTGTCTATCCAGGCCTTTGAGCCGGTGCTGGTCGAGGGCAAGGCTATCCACCTGCACCCGCTGGTCTGCTCGCCCTTCAACGCCGACTTCGACGGCGACCAGATGTCTGTCCACGTGCCGCTGTCCAGCCAGGCTCAGGCCGAGGCCCGCGTGCTCATGCTCTCTGCGAACAACCTGCGCTCGCCGGCATCCGGCAAGCCGGTCAACATCCCCTCGCAGGACATGATCATCGGTGTGTACTACCTCACCCAGGTTCGCGAGGGTCTGCCGGGCGAGAACCACGTGTTCTCGAGCTTCGACGACGCGCTGCACGCCTATGACTGCCGCTCCGAGGTCGACATGCAGGCCAAGATCCAGGTCCGCGTGTCCGCTGCCGATGCCAACGTCATCAACGAGGACGGCACCCGTATCTTCCGCGTCAAGAACGGCAAGAACGAGTTTGTCGACTACGACGTTACCGGCAACAAGACCGCGCGCTTCGAGACCTCTATCGGCCGCATCATCTTCAACCGCCAGTGCCTGCCCGAAGACTATGAGTTCATGAACTACAAGATGGTCAAGGGCGACGTGGCCAAACTGGTTGCGGACTGCTGCGATCGTTACCCCGAGGCCAAGGTCGGCCCGATCCTCGACGCCATCAAGTACTCCGGCTTCCACTACGCTACCCGCGCCGGCCTCACCATCTCGGTGTGGGACGCTCTCATCCCTGCCGAGAAGCAGGAGCTGCTCGATCGCGCCCAGGCCAACGTCGACCAGATCAACGAGTACTTCGAGGAGGGCTTCATCAACGAGACGGAGCGCCACATCGAAGTCGTTAACGAGTGGACCGCTTGTACCGATAAGGTCGCAGCGCTCATGCTCGACATGTTCGACGAGGAGAACCCGCTGTACATGATGGCCGACTCCGGCGCCCGTGGTTCTAAGACCCAGCTGCGTCAGCTCGGCGGCATGCGTGGCCTGATGGCAGACATGTCCGGCGAGACGATCGACCTTCCCATTAAGGCGAACTTCCGCGAGGGTCTGCTGCCGCTCGAGTACTTCATTTCGACCTACGGCGCCCGTAAGGGCCTGGTCGATACCGCATCCCACACCTCGGACTCTGGTTATCTGACCCGTCGTCTGGTCGATGTGGCCCAGGACGTCATTGTCCGCGAGGAGGACTGCGGTACGCACGAGGGCGTCACCTACAACCTCATCATCCCCGGCACCACCGACCTCAACACCGACCTCAACACCGACCTCGTCGGCCGTTGCTTCATTGAGGACGTCGTGGCCCCCGATGGCACCGTGCTCTTTGAGCAGGACGGCTACATCGAGAAGGTCGCCGACATCCAGAAGATGGTCGATGCGGGCCTTAAGAAGGTCAAGCTTCGCGCGCTGCTCACCTGCCGCTCCAAGTACGGCGTGTGCCAGAAGTGCTACGGCTGGGATCTTTCCACCCGTCGTCCGGTCGCTATCGGTACTGCCGTCGGCATTATTGCCGCCCAGTCCATCGGCGAGCCCGGTACGCAGCTTACGATGCGTACCATTCACTCCGGCGGCGTCGCTGGCGTCGACGATATTACGCAGGGTCTGCCTACGGTCAGCCGTATGTTCGATATCGTCGGCAACGTCAACGAGAAGATCCTGGGCCGCGAGGCCGAGCTGGCTCCGTACTCCGGTCACCTCTCGATTAAGCCCGAGAAGTCCGAGTACGTGCTGACGCTCACCGACTCCGAGGATCACACCCGTGTCCTCGACGAGCGTCGCGTCCCCGCTTCGGTGCGCTTCATGCCTGAGATCGAGGACGGCTGCGAGGTTCGCGCCGGCGACCAGATCACCAAGGGCTTCGTCAACTTCCGCAACCTGCGCAAGCTGACCGACATCGAGTCGACGATGCACACCTTCGTCGAGAGCGTAAAGGACGTCTACACCAGCCAGGGCGTCGACCTGAACGACAAGCACATCGAGGTGCTCGCACGTCAGATGCTGCGTCGCGTTCAGATCACTAACCCCGGCGACTCCAAGTACCTGCTTGGTCAGTACGTCGACCGCTACGAGTTCGCCGACGAGGTCGAGCGCGTTGCCCGTCTGGGTGGTCAGGCTCCTGTGGCCGAGCCCGTCATCCTGGGTACGCTCAAGGTCGCGTCCAACATCGACTCCTGGCTGTCGAGCGCTTCGTTCATCCGTACCGCCGGCGTCCTTACCGAGGCTGCTATTGAGGGCAAGGTCGACCACCTGCTCGACCTTAAGTCCAACGTCATCGTCGGTAAGAAGATCCCGGCTGGTACCGGCCTCAAGCCGTACGCCAACGCCAAGCTGACGTATCGCACGGCCGACGGCTACGTGGACATCGACGGCCCGGCTTCGCCCAACGCCAAGTCGCTGCCCGAGTGGGCTCCTGTGGAGCTCAAGGACCTGGACGAGCAGCTCCCGCAGCAGCTCGACTGGGCCGGCTACGACGAGTTCGGTGGTGCTGACGGTTCGTTCACCCGCAACGGCCACACCATCTCCGCCGAGAAGGCTCGCCTGTACCTGTTCGACGACCTGGGCGTGTCGCAGCGCTGGACCAACAAGTTCAGCGAGGTCGGCATCGAGACGGTCGGCGACCTGGTCGGCAAGTCCGAGGAGGATCTGCTGCGCATCGATGGCATCGGTGCCAAGGCGATCGAGGAGCTCCGTGACGGCCTCGAGGCCCACGACCTGCTCTACATCCTCGAGAACAACGACGACGTTGCCGACGAGGAAGACCTCTCGCAGCTGCTGCAGATGGTCTTTAGCCCCGACGGTCCGGACGACATCCTGCTGGGCACCTCCGCCACGCCGACGCATCACGCCGACGCCGACGAGGAGCTCCTGGGCGCCCCGATCGACGACAAGAAGGCTCCCGCCAACGGCGCGATCAACGAGGACATGGCGTCCCTCGACGAGCTGCTCAACCAGCTCGTGGACACCGACGACGCCGAAGAGGCAAAGGACAACGACGAGGAGTAATTTCCTAGTACGTTAACCGTCCTTCCAAAGACCCGTTTCCCAACAGGGAAGCGGGTCTTTTTGTTAAAGAAAACCTGCCAAAAAGGGACAGGTATATTTTGGTAGGTTTTTCCTGCTTGAATTTGAAACATTTCGCCCGACAAGAGCGTATCTAAGGTGAGGGCCTCACCAAGAATTATTAACGTCACCGGGAGGTGATTATGGAAGAACAAGCATTTAGACAGGCGGTCGAGGATCACCGTGATGTCGTGTTTCGAATCGCATTGACGTACCTGCGCGATCGTGCCGATGCCGACGATATTGCCCAGGATGTCTTTCTTAAGTTGCTTAAAAGCGATGGACACTTTGAAAGTTGGGAACATCTTCGCCGCTGGCTTATCCGGGTCACGATCAATGAATGTAAATCGCTCTTTCGAAAGCCATGGAGGCGTGTGGAGGATATTGAGAACCTGGCCGATTCGCTTTCGGCGGCGCAGGATGAGACCAAGGCGGTCCTGTCAGACGTTATGCGACTTCCGGAGCGATTCCGCGTTCCCATCGTGCTCTATTACTATCTGGGCTTTTCGACCTCAGAGATTGCCGAGTTGTTGCATGTACCAGCCGCGACCGTTCGAACGCGTTTGGCTCGCGGCAGGTCGAAGCTCAAGTTCATCCTAGAGGAGGGCGACCGTGAAATCCAATCAAATCAAGCAGGCCTTCGAGTCCATCCAAGCCGATAGCAATCTTGCAGATCGCGTTCTTAATACTGCTGCGGGTGAGCCGCTTCATCGAAAGGGCCATGCGAAGCCTCTCTATGTTGCCGTAATCGGGTGTCTTGTCGGAGTGTTGGCGACCGGAGGGGTCGCCTACGCAGTTATCAATTCCAGCTATTTTGCCTCAGCCTGGGGAAACCACGGCAACGGGGATTCCATTACCTGGACCAACGGCGGCTCATCGGGGACTCAATATACCTACACCAGAGAGTTCGGTGACGGCATCGCGCCCCAAAGCCTGGAGGGCACAGTCCAGAAGGTTGATCTGTCCGTCGAGGGTAATGGCTATACGCTCGATATCCATGAGATGGCTATTGACCAAAACGGCTGCGGAGCCGTGACGTTTACGTTGTCCAATCCAAATGGCGTTAACTACTACAAGCCGGCAGCAGAGACAGGCGAACTTGTTCTCTATGGTGAAGAAGAACAAGGCATCGGCACGCCCAGCATGAACTTCGGCGAGGAATGGGCTGACACACGCTGCACCATTGATAAGGACACATCAAGCGCCACGGTCATTAATGGCACGATGTACTTTGCCTCTATGGATCGCGAGCGAGGTTTTCAACATGCGGTCACCTGGAATATCTCGTGGACCGAGGGCGAAGGCGAGGATGCGAAGCCGTTCGAGGCATCGACGCCCGAGTTTAGCGTTGGAGCTTACGTCGATACAAAGGAACTCCGCTCCGATGACTCGCCTCTCGAGATCAGCCCGTTTTCTATCCAGACACACATCGATGATCTGGGCATTGATGCAGTTGATAATAAGCTGACCGTCAGCTACAAGGATGGATCGGAGCAGATTATCGAAGATGACGACGCAGGGGTGTTCAACTTATATTTTTCTTATGCGCGCAATAGCGGAGAGAACATCTGGCTGCCAACGAAGTTGATCGATGTCGACCAAGTGGTCTCAGTAACGCTTGAGGGCACGAGGTACACGTCAACAGGAGAGACCGAAACGGAAGAGTCCTTTACTATCGTCTATTCGTAAGGTCTGAGGCCGCTTCCTACTAGGGGAAGCGGCCTCTTTTGCGTTAAATGGAAACGCCGCCGATTTCCATGCGACAGATGAGAGCAGATTACCGCTGGAGCGCGACGTTTCCCCAGATAAAACCGATCAAAATAAACCTGTCCCTTTTTGGCAGGTAACGTTGCCCCGACGAGCACATCGGATTCCCGGTCCGGGCGGCCCGCTGTTTAAGTTTGTCGCGAGTTCCGCACGCAAAGGAAAGCACTTAATGTGCTTTCCGTCTTGCGCAGGACTGTAGAGCAGCAAACTTAAACAGCGGGCCGCCCGGACCGGGAATCCGCCCCCGCGCACAGAAGGGGATTCCTTTTGTGTAGGCTTTGCGGAAATATGCTCATTTTGGGATACGCCCGGCGGCGTGGTCTGTTGACGGCACAGCTAACGCCACGTATCCTATCGAACTGCGTGTTTCGTAGGGGGATGCTGACCCCTCGATTCAAGCCGTTGCACTTTACAGAAAGCTGGAATCATTCGAGAAGGAGTACGCTTTGCCTACTATTAACCAGCTGGTTCGCCAGGGCCGTCGTTCCGTGCCCAAGAAGTCCAAGAACGCTGCTCTGCAGCACAACTCCCAGAAGCGCGGCGTGTGCACCCGCGTCTTCACCACGAGCCCTAAGAAGCCGAACTCGGCTCTTCGTAAGGTTGCCCGTGTTCGCCTTGTCAACGGCATCGAAGTTACTGCTTACATCCCGGGTGAGGGCCACAACCTGCAGGAGCACTCCATCGTGCTCGTCCGCGGCGGTCGTGTCCGTGACCTCCCTGGTGTCCGTTATCACGTCATCCGTGGCGCCTACGACGCTGCTCCGGTCCAGAACCGTATGCAGGCCCGTTCCAAGTACGGTGCTAAGCGCCCCAAGGCTAAATAAGCCAGATAACGTTTTGATACTTTCGCCGTGTGCCGCCTAAGGGCCGCACGGTAGACACTTAAGGAGATTTCACATGCCGCGTCGTGCAGCAGCTAATCGTCGTGAGGTTCAGCCTGACGCCGTTTACAACAACCGCCTGGTGACTCAGCTCATCAACAAGGTCCTTCTTGACGGCAAGAAGGCCACCGCTGAGCGCATCGTTTACACCGCTTTCGAGATCGTTGCCGAGAAGTCCGAGGGTGGCGACGCTCTCGCTACCTTCAAGAAGGCTATGGACAACGTCAAGCCCACGCTCGAGGTTAAGCCCAAGCGTGTCGGTGGCGCTACCTATCAGGTCCCGATGGAGGTCAACTCCCGTCGTTCCACCGCTCTGGGCATCCGCTGGATCGTCAACTTCTCCCGCGCTCGCAAGGAGAAGACCATGGCCGAGCGTCTCGCCAACGAGATCCTCGACGCCTCCAACGGCCTGGGCGCTTCCGTCAAGAAGCGTGAGGACGTCTTCAAGATGGCCGAGGCCAACCGCGCGTTCTCTCACTATCGTTGGTAAGTTAAGGTAAGGAACTAACATGGCTAAGCCTAAGTACAAGCTTTCCGATACCCGTAACATCGGCATCATGGCTCACATCGATGCCGGTAAGACCACCACGACCGAGCGTATTCTTTACTACACCGGTAAGACCCACAAGATCGGTGAGGTCCATGAGGGCGCTGCCACCATGGACTGGATGGTTCAGGAGCAGGAGCGCGGCGTAACCATTACCTCCGCTGCTACCACCTGCTTCTGGAACAAGGACGGTAAGGACTACCGCATCCAGATCATCGACACCCCGGGCCACGTTGACTTCACCGCCGAGGTCGAGCGCTGCCTGCGCGTCCTCGATGGCGCTGTCGCCGTCTTCGACGCTGTTGCCGGCGTTCAGCCCCAGTCTGAGACCGTTTGGCGTCAGGCTTCTACCTTCAACGTCCCCCGCATCGCCTTCATCAACAAGTATGACCGCGTGGGCGCTGACTTCTTCAACGCTATCGAGACCATGAAGGATCGTCTCGACGCCAACGCCGTGGCCGCTCAGGTCCCGATGGGCGCCGAGGACAACTTCTGGGGCGTCATCGACCTGGTCACCATGACTGCATGGGACTTCAAGGCCGACGAGAAGGGTATGACCTACCCCGAGCCGATGGACGAGATCCCGGCTGAGTTTGCCGACATCGCTGCCACCAAGCGCGAGGAGCTCCTCGACGCTGCTGCCAGCTTTGACGACGAGCTCATGGAGAAGATCCTCATGGAGGAGGACTTCACCGTCGAGGAGCTCAAGGCTGCTCTGCGCAAGGGTGTTCTGGCCAACGAGCTCAACCTCGTCTTCGTGGGCTCCGCCTACAAGAACAAGGGCGTTCAGGAGCTGCTCGACGCTGTCGTCGACTACCTGCCCAGCCCGCTCGACGTCGAGGCCGTCACCGGTACCGATCCGGACACCGGCGAGGAGATCCAGCGTCATCCTTCCTTCGACGAGCCCTTCTCCGGCCTGGTCTTTAAGATCATGACCGACCCGTTCGTCGGTAAGCTCACCTATGTCCGCGTTTACTCCGGCCGCGCTGAGTCCGGCTCCTACGTGGTCAACGCTTCCAACGGTCAGCGCGAGCGTCTCGGCCGCATCCTCGAGATGAACGCCGCCGAGCGTATCGACCGTGACGACGCTGCCGCCGGCGACATCGTCGCTTGCGTCGGCTTCAAGAACTCCACCACCGGTGACACCCTGTGCGCCGAGGGCAAGGAGATCGTCCTCGAGAAGATCGAGTTCGCTAAGCCCGTTATCGACGTTGCCATCGAGCCCAAGACCAAGGCCGAGCAGGACAAGATGTCCCTGGCTCTGACCAAGCTCGCCGAGGAGGACCCGACCTTCCAGGTGTCCACCAACCACGAGACCGGCCAGACCATCATCGCCGGCATGGGCGAGCTGCACCTCGAGATCATCGTCGACCGTCTGCTCCGCGAGTTCAAGGTTGACGCTAACGTTGGTAAGCCCCAGGTTGCCTACCGCGAGACCGCTGGTCACGACGTCGAGAAGGCTGAGGGCAAGTTCGTCCGCCAGTCCGGCGGTCGCGGTCAGTACGGCCACGCCGTCATCAAGCTCGAGAAGATGGAGGAGGGCTTCGGCTACGAGTTCGTCAACGCTATCGTCGGCGGCGTCGTGCCCAAGGAGTACATCCCGTCCATCGACAAGGGCATCCAGGAGGCCCTGAACACCGGTGTTATCGCCGGCTTCCCGGTCCTCGACGTCAAGGTCACCCTGTTCGACGGTTCTTACCACGAGGTCGACTCCTCCGAGGCCGCCTTCAAGATCGCCGGTTCCATGGCTATCAAGGACGCCCTCAAGAAGTCCGATCCGCAGCTGCTCGAGCCGATCATGGCTGTCGAGGTCGAGACCCCCGAGCAGTACATGGGCGACGTTATGGGCAACCTCTCCGGTCGCCGCGGCAAGATCGAGGGTATGGAGGATCGCAAGAACAGCAAGCTCATCCGTGCCAAGGTGCCGCTGGGCGAGATGTTCGGTTACGCTACCGACCTTCGCTCCCAGACCCAGGGCCGTGCATCCTACACGATGCAGTTCGACTCTTATGAGCCTGCGCCCAAGTCCATCGTGGACGAGGTCATGAGCAAGAACGCCTAAGTTCGAGCTCCCTGTTACGTAATCCTGCGAGAACATCTCTCGCACTCTTTGGAGGTTTAAGTTGGCTACCCAGAAGATCCGCATTCGCCTCAAGGGCTATGATCACGAGGTCGTCGATCAGTCCGCGAAGCTCATCGTCGAGACCGCTCAGAAGACCGGCGCTCGCGTTTCCGGTCCTGTCCCCCTGCCCACCGAGCGCAACCTGTACACGGTTATCCGCTCGCCGCACGTGAACAAGGACTCCCGTGAGCAGTTCGAGATGCGCACCCACAAGCGCCTCATCGACATCCTCGACCCCACCTCGGGCACCGTTGATTCGCTCATGCGTCTCGACCTCCCCGCTGGCGTCGACATCGACATCAAGCTCTAAGCGATATCGCTCATAGCTTAAAGGGCCCCGCTGCCGTTACGGTAGCGGGGCCCTTTTGTTTTGAGTTTAGATTTTGGGATAGCGAATTCGTCTGCCGAGCCGGCGGCTGCGGCGCCCTATTCGCTCAGGGGGCGCAAGGATGCTTCTTCGAAGTGGAAGACGCACAAGCCGCTCTCGGTCTCAATGCATGCGCGGCCGCAATCGTCGACCGTTCTAAATATGCCTCGTGCCAGCTCGTCTCCAGCGGGGGAGCGGGCGATAACGTGCTTCCCGATCCAATTGAGGTGAGCGATATATTCGTCGTGGACGGGCGCGAGCGGACCGGCGTTTTCTTCCATGGCGTTGAGGCGCTCTGCCCAGGTATCTACAGCGTCTATAACTGCGTGATAGACCTCATCGAGGAGCATGTCGACGGCGGGAACGCTCTCGTTGAGGTCCGAGAGGCCAATTGCCGCCAGGCCGCCATCGGGCACCTCTTGGGGCGTGTAGTTTACGTTGACACCAATGCCGCAGACGGCGAAAGGTTTGCCTTCGTTATCGCGTGCGGCCTCGACCAGAATGCCGCCGAGCTTGCGTCCTCGCGCGACCAGGTCGTTGGGCCATTTGAGGGCTATTTCGCTTGCAAGGCCTTGCTTTTCGAGTGCTTCGAGCACCGCTAGGCCGCTGACGGCGGCAAGACCAGAGTACTTTGCGGGATTAACGCATGGACGCAGGACAATCGAAAGCAATAGGTTGCCGGCGGTTGAATCCCACTTGTGGCCGCGCCGGCCGCGTCCTGCCGTTTGCGCGCGGGCGGCAAGTCCTGTGCCGTGCGGCGCACCCTGTTTTCCTGCCTCGAGCAGGTCATCGTTGGTCGATCCGGTTACGTCGACAATCGTTAATTGGGCATCCATAGCGGCTGCTACCTCCTTATTGAATAAGTGAATGACGCAATGGTGTCGAGAGATAGACACAATGTGAAGCCTTTGTCGCATTTGGACAATTTAATGTTAACACGTCAACAAAGACTGAAATGCGTTATCCTCTCTTGGTCGATGTAAACACGTCAACAACTCAAAGGAGGTTAGTGATGGGTTTCACGATTCTTGGAACAGGCTCGGCGCTTCCTGAACGCAGTGTTTCCAATGACGAGCTGTCTGAGTTCCTCGATACCTCGGATGAGTGGATTTTTACCCGCACGGGTATCAAGAGCCGCCACGTCTGCACCACCGAGTCACTTGACGACCTTGCCGTAGCGGCGAGTGAGCGGGCACTCCAGGTGTCCGGAATCGACGCGAGCCAGCTGGATCTGATCGTCTGCTCGACGACGACGGGTGACCACCTTGTTCCCGCTGAGGCGTGTGCCGTTGCTGAGCGACTAGGCGCGACGTGCCCTGCCTTCGATGTCTCGGCGGCTTGTGCCGGCTTCGTATTTGCGCTCGATGTCGCCGAGGGCTATATCGCCCGCGGTCGCGCCGAGCGCGTGCTTGTCGTTGCTGCCGAGCAGATGACGCGCGCGCTCGACTGGACCGACCGTGCCACCTGCGTGCTCTTTGGCGATGGGGCAGGCGCCGCAGTGATTGAGGCTGGGGGAGACAGTCCCCTTGCCGTTGAGCTTTCGACGGCGCCCGACGTCGAGACGTTGCGCGTTCCCGGTCTGGTCGGTACCTCGCCGTTTAAGGCTTCCGCAGATAGCGCGAGCGTGCTGTCCATGAATGGCCGCCGCGTGTTCAAGTTCGGCGTCAACGCCATCTGCGACACGGTCCATAAGCTTGCGATCGATGCGGGCATTTTGGTCGAAGACATCGATCATTTTGTATTCCATCAGGCTAACGAACGAATCCTGAGCCAGGCGGTCAAGCGCCTGGGCGTGCCGGACGAGCGCGTGGTTCGCACGTTGCGCGAGACCGGCAACATTTCGAGCGCATGCATTCCGCTTGCCCTCGACCGGCTGGCAAACGCCGGTGCACTTCACACAGGCGACACCATCGCCTTGGTTGGATTTGGCGCCGGTCTGGATATAGGTGGCTATCTGCTTCGTTGGAAGTAGTCGCACATAGGAAATAAAAACGCCCTAGGGCACAACCAAAGGAGAACTACCATGGCAGATCAGAAGACCTTCGAGCGCGTTTGCGACGTTATCCGCGAGACCGCCGGTCTTGACGATGTCGAGATGAAGCCCGAGTCCACGCTCGAGGAGATTGGTCTCGACAGCCTGGGCACCGTCGAGATCCTCGTTGCCGTCGAGGACGAGTTTGGCATCCAGCTCGATACCGAGGAGAACCCCAAGACGGTCGGCGAGTTCGCCGATACGGTCGAGGCGGCATTGGAGAAGTAGAGATGCTCAAGACTCCTCTCTGCGATCTGCTCGGCATCGAAAAGCCCGTGTTCCAGGGCGGTATGGCCTGGATTGCCGATGCCTCGCTGGCGTCCGCAGTGTCCGAGGCGGGTGGCTTAGGCATCATCGCGGCCATGAACGCCGACGCCAACTGGCTTCGCGACCAGATTCATGAGCTGCGCGCCAAGACGGATAAGCCCTTTGGCGTCAACGTCATGCTCATGAGCCCGTTTGCCGACGAGGTCGCGCAGGTCGTGATTGACGAGCGAGTGCCGGTCGTCGTGACGGGCGCCGGCAATCCCGCCAAGTACATGAAGGCGTGGAACGAGGCGGGCATCAAGGTCATCCCGGTCGTTGCCTCGGTGGCGCTGGCGCGCCTCGTGGCACGTCGTGGAGCCACGGCGGTTGTTGCCGAGGGTACCGAATCGGGCGGCCATATTGGCGAGACCTCGACGATGGCACTGGTGCCGCAGGTCGTCGATGCGGTTGACATTCCCGTCGTGGCCGCCGGCGGTATTGCCGACGGCCGCGGCGTGGCGGCCGCCTTTATGCTGGGCGCCGAAGGCGTGCAAGTGGGTACGCGCTTTCTGGTCGCAGACGAGTGCACCGTCTCGGAGCAGTACAAAGAGATGGTCCTGAAGGCCAACGACACTTCAACGCGTGCGACCGGTCGCTCGACGGGACATCCAGTGCGCGCCCTCAAGAGCCCCTTCACCAACGCCTATGCCAAGAGCGAGGGTTTCGGCGCGAGTGCCGAGGAGCTCGGTGCTATGGGAACCGGTGCGCTGCGTAAGGCCGCCAAGGACGGCAACTACGAAGAGGGTTCGTTTTTGTGTGGACAGATTGCCGGCATGGTCAACGAGCGCCAGAGCGCACGCGAAATCGTTGACGACCTGGTCGCCGGCGCCGAGCACGTCCTGAAGGGTGCGTGCGCATGGGTGGCGTAGCGTTTTTGTTTGCCGGCCAGGGTGCCCAGCACCCCGCGATGGGCGTCGACTTGATCGAGACATCGCCGGCGGCCGCCGAGGTGTTCGCCATTGCCGATGAGGTGCGCCCGGGGACGAGCGAGCAGTGCCGGAGCGCCTCCAAGGAGGAGCTCTCGCAGACCGAGAACACGCAGCCTTGCGTGTTCGTGCACGACTTGGCTGTCGCCGTCGCCCTGCGCGAGCGCGGCGTGGTGCCTGCCGCCTGTGCGGGATTCTCGCTGGGCGAGGTCGCTGCACTCACCTTTGCGGGGGCATTCGATACGCGAGCGGGTTTTGAGCTCGTGTGTGAGCGCGCGGCATTGATGGCCACGGCGGCCGAGCGTCACCCCGGCGGCATGCGCGCCGTCATCAAACTTGATGCTGCGCAAGTCGAGAACCTAGCTGCGCAGGCCGGCGAGGACTGCTGGCCGGTCAACTACAACAGTCCCCAGCAGACGGTTGTGGCCGGAGCGCCCGATGCGCTGCAGACCCTCGACGTCCTAGTAAAAGAGGCTGGCGGCCGCGCCATGAAGGTCGCGGTGTCGGGTGCATTTCATAGCCCCTATATGGCCGAGGCGACCTGTGGCCTTGCAGCATATATTGAGGCCGGTCACGCGCCGTCCCCGTTGCTCATTCCTGTTTTGGCAAATATGACAGCGGCGCCCTATCCGGCGGACCCCCAGACGGCATCGGATGTCTTGGCCAATCAGGTGAGCCATGCCGTGCGCTGGGTCGATACGCTGCATGCTCTGCAGGATCAAGGCATCGACACATTTATTGAGGTCGGCCCCGGCAAAACGCTGTCCGGCCTGATCAAGCGTACGTTGAGCGACGTTCGTGTGTATTCGTGCGAGACGGCCGAGCAGGTCGCAGCTATTGCCGACGAGCTCGCATGGTCCACAGGGCTGTAACCCGAAAGGAATGACATGGGCAACTTGAACAACGGCGCGCTCGAGCGCAACGACTCACGTCGCGTGGCACTGGTCACGGGCGGCTCGCGGGGTATCGGCCGCGCCTGCGCTATCGGTCTGGCGGAGGATGGCTACGATATCGCCGTCGTCTATGCCGGCAGCGTCGATGCGGCGCGCGAGACGTGCGACGCCTGCGAGGCGGCTGGCGCCACGGCGCGCTCATATCAATGCGACGTGGCCGACCCCGCTGCCGTCAACGCGTGCGTGGAAGCGGTCCTCAACGACTTTGGCTCCATTTGGGCGCTCGTCAACAACGCTGGCATCACCCGCGATGGCCTGCTCATGCGCATGGGCGATGACGCCTTCGATCGCGTGCTCGATGTCAATCTTAAAGGAACGTTTAACACGACGCGCGCGCTCACCAAGACCTTTATGCGCCAGCGCGGCGGCTGCGTCGTCAACATGAGCTCGGTCGTGGGCCTGATGGGCAATGCTGGGCAAGCCAACTACGCTGCCTCCAAGGCGGGCGTGATCGGCCTGACCAAGGCGGTGGCGCGCGAGCTTGCGCCCCGCGGCGTACGAGTGAACGCGGTTGCCCCCGGGTTTGTCGAGACGGATATGACGGCAAAGCTCTCGGAGAAGGTGCGTACGGTAACCGAGGAGCAGATTCCCCTTAAGCGTATGGCGCGTCCCGAGGAGGTGGCCGGCGTGGTGCGCTTTTTGGCGAGCGATGCGGCTGCCTACATTACGGGTGAGGTCGTGCGCGTCGACGGCGGAATGGCGATGTAGAAACCAGGGCCGAAGAACGGCTTGGATGAGGAGACCATGATGGAACAGAGAGTTGCAATCACCGGTATCGGTGCCGTGTCGCCGCTCGGCAACACCGCGCTTGCCACCTGGGCGGCAATGTGTGCTGGCACGTGCGGCATCGGCCCGATCACGCACTTCGATACCGATGCGTTTGCCGTCAAGGTGGCAGCCGAGGTCAAGGGCTTTGACAGCAACGAGTACTTTGGCAAGCGTGACGCCAAGCATCTCGACCCCTGCGTTCAGTTTGCGATGGCGGCTTCGGACGAAGCCATGCACGATGCGGGCTTTGATGTCGAAGGCGCCATCGATCGCGAGCGCCTGGGCGTCTACGTGGGCTCGGGCGTGGGCGGCATGACGACGCTCGTCGACAACGTCCATACGATTGCCGAACGTGGGCCCCGCCGCGCATCGCCCTATATGATCGCGATGATGATCCCCAACATGGCATCGGGCAATATCGCAATCCGCCACAAGGCAAAGGGCCCGACCCTGCCCGTGGTGACCGCGTGCGCAACCTCGGCCCATGCGGTGGGCGAGGCGTTCCGCGCCATCAAGCACGGCTATGCCGACGCGATCCTCGCGGGCGGCGCCGAGGCTGCAATTATCCCCGATGCCGTTGCGGGCTTTACGTCCTGCCGCGCATTGACCACCAACCCCGATCCCGCGACGGCCTGCCGTCCGTTCGATGCAGACCGCGACGGCTTTGTGATGGGCGAGGGCGCCTGCGTGCTGGTACTCGAGAGCATGGAACATGCGCAGGCGCGCGGTGCGCACATTTATGCCGAGGTCGTGGGCTACGGCAACACCGATGATGCCTATCACATCACGAGTCCTGATCCCGAGGCTGCCGGCATTGCCCGCGCGATATCGCTGGCGGTGACCGAGGGCGACGTCAAGCCTTCCGAGGGTCTCTACATCAATGCCCACGGCACATCGACCAAGCTCAACGATTCGTCCGAGACGACGGGCATTAAGCGTGCGCTCGGCGAGGACGCGGCGCGCGCCGCGCACGTCTCGTCGACTAAGTCGATGACCGGCCACATGATCGGTGCCACGGGCGCCATCGAGGTCATGGCCTGCGCCATGGCGCTCGAGCAGGGCGTGGTGCCGCCGACCATTAACTACCACACGCCCGATCCCGCCTGCGATCTTGACTACACGCCCAATCGCGCGGTTCGCGCTGACCTTACCTGGGCGCTTTCGACCAACCTGGGCTTTGGCGGACACAACGCCGCCATCGCGCTGCGTAGATATACGAGGAGCTAGAGCATGGATTCCAAAAGACTTGCCGAGATAGCCGATGTTATGGAGGACCGCGGCCTCACGCGCGTACGCGTTGAGGAGCCCGATGGCACCGCGGTCGAACTCGAGCGCGCGAGCGCCGCACAGCCGGTTGCCGTGCCCATGCCCATGCCGAGCGCTATGGCCGCTCCAGTTGCAGCTCCCACAGTCGCGCCTGCCGCACCGGAGCCCGCCGCGCAGACACCTGCCGCCGCACCGGAGCCCAAGGGCACCGAGGTGACCGCTCCCATGGTCGGCGTTTTCTATGCTGCCCCGGCGCCGGGCGACGAGCCGTTTGTGCACGTGGGCTCTAAGGTCAAGGCCGGCGAGACGCTCTGCATCATCGAGGCCATGAAGGTTCTCAACGAGGTAACGGCAGAGGCAGACGGCGAGGTGCTCGAGATCTGCGTGGCCGACGGCGACCTCGTGGAGTTTGGCAGTTGCCTTATGAGGATCGGATAGGTGATATCCATGAACAAAGAAGAGCTTAAGGAACTGTTGCCGCATCGCGAACCGATGCTTTTGCTCGACGAGGCCGAGCTGGTGGGCGACGAGGCCCACGGCAAGATCACGATTACGGGCGACGAGTACTTTTTGCAGGGGCATTTTCCGGGAAACCCGGTGGTCCCCGGCGTGATTCAGTGCGAGATGCTCGCCCAAAACTGTTGCGTGCTGCTGATGGGCGATGAGGAAGCGCGCGGCGCGACGCCGTTCTACACGAGTCTGGACAAGGTGCGCTTTAAGCGTCCGGTGCGCCCGGGCGACACGGTTGATCTGGTGTGCACCATCACGCGTGCGCGCGGGCCGTTCCGCTTTGCGACGGGTACTGCGAGCGTCAACGGTGAGGTTTGCTGCCGCGCCGATATGTCTTTTGCACTCATGCACGAAAGTTAAGGAAGGCTTCATGTTCGACAAAGTGCTCATCGCCAACCGCGGCGAAGTCGCGGTCCGTGTTATCCGCGCGTGCCGCGATATGGGCATCAAGACCGTCGCCGTTTATTCCACGGCCGATGCGGACGCGCTGCACGTGCAGCTTGCCGACGAGGCGTATTGCATCGGCGGTCCGCGTCTTGCCGAGAGCTACCTCAACGACGATGCTGTGCTCACCTGTGCCGTAAAGTCGGGAGCTAAGGCAATTCATCCTGGCTATGGCTTTTTCTCCGAGAAGGCGAGCTTCGTGCGCGACTGCGACAAGTATGGCCTGGCGTTTGTTGGTCCTTCGGCCAAGGTGATCGACAGCATGGGCGACAAGGACGCCGCACGTCGAACGGCTGCCGCGGCGGGCGTGCCCATCGTGCCGGGCTGCGATTTGCTCAAAAGTCCCGAGGAGGCAACGGCCGAGGCTGAGCGCATTGGCTGCCCCGTGCTTATTAAGGCGCGTGCGGGCGGCGGCGGTCGCGGTATTCGTAAGGTCGAGCGCGTGGAAGATGCGGCAAAGGCCTTTATTGAAGCACGCGCCGAGGGCGAGGCCGTTTTTGGCGACGGCGAGTGCTACATGGAGAAGTTCGTCGCGCCGGCGCATCACGTTGAGGTACAGATTATGGCCGATAAGCAGGGCCATGTGTTTTCGCTCGGCGAGCGCGAGTGCTCGGTGCAGCGGCGCAACCAAAAGCTAATCGAGGAGAGCCCCGCGCCGTGCCTCGACGGACACGACGACATTCGTGCTCGCATGCACAAGGCAGCGCGTGACCTGGCTCGTGCCGTCGGCTACGAAGGAGCCGGTACCATCGAGTTCCTGTATTCGGACGACGGCAATTTCTACTTTATGGAAATGAACACGCGCTTGCAGGTGGAGCATCCGGTTACGGAGTTTGTGACCGATACCGACTTGGTCAAGTGGCAGCTGCGCGTGGCAGCCGGCCAGCCTCTGCCCTTTGAGCAGGAGGACATGCCGGTCCGCAACCACGCCATGGAGTGCCGCATCAATGCCGAAACGCCGGATTTTCTGCCGTCATGCGGAACGGTCACCGCGTTGCGTGTGCCGGGTGGTCCGCGCGTGCGCTGGGATTCCGCCATGTTTACCGGTGCTAAAGTTCCGCCGTACTACGACTCCATGCTTGGCAAGCTCATCGTGTGTGCGCCCACGCGTGACGGCGCCATTCGCAAGATGCGCTCGGCCCTGGGCGAGCTCGTGATTGAGGGCGTGAGCGAAAACAGCGAGCTTCAGCTCGACGTGCTGGCAAACGACGAGTTCTTGTCGGGCATGTATCACACCGATCTGATGGGGCATCTCTATGCTGATGAATAGAAAAGCGAAGACGGTCAACGTCCTCGAGGGACCGATGACCGAGTCGTGCGCCGAGTTTCCCGCGCGCCACGTGTTTATCAAGTGCCCGGAGTGCCGCCGCGTGATCGATGAGGCGCGCCTGCACGACAACCTCGAGGTCTGCCCTCGTTGCGGCAAACACTTTCGCGTGAGCGGGCGCGACCGCATGCGCATGACGATTGACGAGGGCACGTTTGAGGAATGGGATGCCAGTCTGGCGCCGGAGGACTTCCTCTCGTTTCCCGGCTATGCCGACAAGCTCAAGAGCGTGAGCGAGCGTTCGGGCGAGCACGATGCCGTTGTGTGCGGCAGGGGCAAAATCTGCGGTTGCGATACCGCGCTCTTCTTTATGGACGCCAACTTTATGATGGGCTCGATGGGTTCCGTGGTGGGCGAGAAGATCTGTCGCACATTTGAGCGAGCGACCGAGCTTGGATTGCCAGTTGTCGGCTTTACCGTTTCGGGCGGTGCGCGCATGCAAGAGGGCGTGACATCGCTTATGCAGATGGCCAAGATTTCTGCGGCGGTTAGGCGCCACAGCGAGGCGGGCGGCCTGTATATCACGGTGCTCACCGACCCCACGACCGGAGGCGTAACCGCGAGCTTTGCCATGGAGGGCGATATTATCCTGGCCGAGCCCGATGCCCTGACGGCATTTGCCGGCCCGCGCGTGATCGAGCAGAACATGCACAAGCGCCTGCCCAAGGGATTCCAGCGCTCCGAGTTTTTGCTGGAGCACGGCTTTTGCGATGCCGTTGTTCCGCGTGGCGAGATTGCGCTCACGGTAGGCGAGCTGCTGGCGCTGCACGAAGGGCACGCGCCCGGCCTGGGGGCACCGCATGAGATCGTGCATACGGGTCGCCGCGGCAAAAAGCTGGGACACTTGTTCAAGCGCTCGGCCGCACCAAAAACCGCGCTCGAGATTGTCAAGCAGACCCGCTCGGCAGATCGCGCCACGGCAGGCGAGATGATCTCGCTGGGCCTGGATGGATTTGTGGAGCTGCACGGCGACCGCTACTTTGGCGACGACGCTGCTGTGGTGGCTGGCATTGGCTGGAAAGACGGACGCCCCGTAACGGTCATCGCCATCGAGCGCGGCACCACGACCAAAGAGCGCATGCGTCGCAACTTTGGTATGGCACATCCCGAGGGCTACCGCAAAGCGCGTCGCCTGATGCGCCAGGCCGAAAAGTTTGGTCGACCGGTTCTGTGCCTGGTCGATACTTCGGGCGCGTTTTGCGGCATCGGTGCCGAGGAACGCGGTCAGGGCGAGGCCATCGCCCAGAATCTCATGGAGATGAGCGGCCTTAAGACGCCGATTGTCTCGGTGGTGACAGGCGAGGGCGGCTCTGGTGGCGCGCTGGCGCTGTCCGTGGCCGACCGCATCCTGATGCTCTCGAGCTCGGCCTATTCGGTCGTGAGCCCCGAGGCCTGTGCGTCGATCCTGTGGAAGGATACCGAGCGTGCGGATGAGGCCGCCGAGGCGCTTAAGCTCACGGCCCCCGATCTGCTGGCGCTCGGCATCATCGACGGCATTGTTGACGATAAGGGCCTGTCGCATGAGGAGATCGCCGGTGCCGTCATGTCCTCGGCATTTGATGCCTTCGATACGCTTGGGCAGCTCGACGACGCGACCCTCACAAACCTCCGCTACGAAAAGTACCGCGCAATCGGTCGATACCGCACGATGTGACAAAGGGACAGCCCGCATGTCATATTGGGAAAGGCGTTCCATGCTACAAGTTTCTAACACCTCGTTTACAACGTCGGTTTCATCAAACGCCATGGCCGTGGTGGACTATCTGTCCAAAAGCATGATGTCGGCGCTGCCGTTTATTGTCTGCGCGGCGTTGTTCCGCACCGTCGCTGTCATTATGGGCGAAGGCATGCTGGGCCTGTGGTCTGCCGATTCCGATATCTATCGCCTGTTCTACAGTTGGCTCTATAACGCCGGCTACTACTTTTTGCCCATTTATCTTGGTTGGGCGGCCGCCCGCCAGCTCGGTTGCTCGGAGCAGCTGGGCATGATGCTGGGCGGCGTATTGATTGCACCCGATTTACTCAAGCTTGTCGATGCCGCATCGACGACGGGGGGCATCGATGACTTCCGTGTATGGTCTGCTTCCTGCGCCGGTCAACGATTACACGACGACTGTTATTCCGGTTCTCATCTCGGTGCCCGTGCTATGGCGAGTGGAGTGTTTCTTTAAGCGCGTTATCCCTAAGGCCGTGGCGTTTTCGTTTGTTCCGTTTGCGACCTTGCTTGTCATGGTTCCGGTTTCGCTGTGCATTACGGCGCCGGCGGGCAGCTATCTGGGCATGCTGTTGGGCCAGCTTATGTTTATGCTTGGCAATTCCGGTGGCATTGTGTCGCTGCTCACGCTCATGGGGCTTGCCGCAGGCTGGGAGTTCCTAAAGATCGCGGGCGTCAGCAACGTCGTCCTATCGCTCGCCTATGCGCAGTTTATGAGTGTGGGAACGGATTCGTGCATCCTGATCGCCGCGACGATGGCAACGTTCGCCGTTTGGGGCATGCCCTTTGGCGCGTCGCTTCGCGTTGCGGATAAGGACGAGAAGGCGCTCATGCTGGGCTATTCGATCTCGGGTGTGCTTGGTGGCGTAAGCGAGCCGGCGCTGTACGGTTGCGGCTTTAAATATGGCAGGTGCCTGACGTGCATGGCCATTGGCGGCGCCGTCGGAGGCCTTGTTGCGGCCGTGGGCCACGTTACGGCCTATACCATCGGCATGACGAATGTCCTCATGGTCATTGGCTTTGCCACGGGCGGCATCTCGAACCTGCTGTGGTGCTGCGCTGCCGGTGGTGTAGCATTCGCGATGTCTGCGGCGCTGAGCTACTGCTTTGGTGTGGTGCCGACGAAGGGGCAGACGACGGGGGACGGAGCCGATTCGTCCGAAACAGTGGCGAGCGCTGCTGAGGTAAGCGCATAAACCTGTGCGACAAAAGGACGATTCCTTTGTCACATTCCAAGGCCGTGGCCCGTGTGGGCTGCGGCCTTTTTGTATCTTGAGGACAAAGTGGCTACACTACAATCCGTTTGAGCAATAGATATATAGGTAGTACCGTGGGGGCGGATGCAGATGGTCGAGTGGATAGTTAAGCGCGCGCAGGGCGATCGTGCGCGTGTGGGCACGTTAGCGGGCATGGTGTGTATTGTCGCCAATGTGGCGCTTTGTGCTGCGAAGGGCGCAATTGGTGTGCTGTCGGGATCGGTTTCGATCGTGGCGGATGCCATGAACAACCTGTCCGATGCTAGTTCGAATATCGTGAGCGTGCTGGGCTTTAAGCTGGCGAGCAAGCCGGCCGACCCCGAGCATCCTTACGGCCACGGTCGCTATGAGTATCTCTCGGGATTGGTCGTGGCGGCGCTCGTGCTGCTGATTGGCGTTGAGCTGGTGAAGTCCTCGGTTGAGCGCGTCATCCACCCCGAACCTGTCGAGTTCTCGCTTGCCCTGGTGGCAGTTCTAGCGCTTTCGATGGTCGTAAAGCTCTGGATGGCGGCCCTCAACCAAAAGCTCGGCGATCGCATTGAGTCCGAGACGCTGCATGCGACCGCGCAAGATTCCAAGAACGATGTTCTTGCCACGGGCGCCGTGCTAGCGTGCGCAATTGTTTCGCAGATGACGCACATCAATCTTGACGCATGGGTCGGCCTTGCCGTTGGCGCCTATATTGGCTGGAGCGGTTTTGAACTCATCCAGGATACGGTGAGCCCGCTTTTGGGCCAGACGCCCGATCCTAAGTTGGTCAAGCACATTCGAGACAAGATCATGAGCTACCCCGGCGTTTTGGGCGTTCACGATTTGATGGTTCACGATTACGGTCCGGGCAGGAAGTTTGCAAGCGCACATGCCGAGATGGCGGCCGAGGCCAGCCCGCTGGAAAGTCACGACACGCTCGATAACATCGAGCAGGCGTTTAGGGACGAGGACGGCATGATCGTCACGCTCCATTACGATCCCATCGTGACCGACGATCCAAAGGTGGCGAGCATGCGTTTACGCATTAACGCCATGGCCCAACAGATCGATAGCCGCCTTTCGATTCACGATCTGCGCTGTGTGCCGGGTCCTACGCACACCAACGTGATCTTTGACTGCGTGCGTCCCTCGGATATGGGCATGGACGCCGAGGACCTGAAGCACGCGTTGGCCCAGAGGGTCGAATCGGAATACCCCAAGTCGATTGCCAAGATTACGATCGACGAAGACTACGTAGGACATACCCACGAGTAGGGCTGTGCCGGCAAAGCAAGTTATACAGAAGGGGAGAGCATGAAGCGTCTATATCTACTCCGCCACGGCCAGACGGAATTCAACGTCAAAAAGCTGGTCCAGGGCCGCTGCGACTCACCGCTCACCGACTTAGGCCGTCAGCAAGCCGGGATGGCAGCTACATGGATCAAATCTCACAACGTCGTTCCCGACAAAGTGGTCTCTTCACCCTTAGGCCGAGCCATGGACACAGCTCGGCTCGTCGCAACCGAACTCCTTGGCCCGGACGCAGCAGTCGAGCCCTGCGAAGGCATCATTGAGCGCTGCTACGGCACCTTCGAAGAAGGCCCCCACGACGCATTGCCTACCGACGTCTGGGATCCGGGTGAGGATTTGGTCCCCTTTGGAGGAGAAGGGAACCGCGCGCTGCAAGAACGCATGGTAGGCACCCTCACCAATCTCATGGGAGCCGAGGGCATCGAAACCCTCCTAGCAGTAAGCCACGGCAGCGCCAGCCGCCAATTCATCAAGGCTGCAGCCCCAGAGGGCTTCGAGCTCCCAACAAAACTCCCCAACTGCGCCATCATGATCTTCGATTTTGACGAGGAAAAACTACAAGCAGAGGGCGAGCCAATGCAATGCAAGTTCACTCTCCAGCAAATAGTGGACCCCCAACAAAGAAATTAGCTGAGCGAGCAGAGTTAAGCAGACATCAACGTGTCGTCTCCCGAGCTTGGCAGAGGGGCGGCGAAATATATTAAGTTTGTCGCGAGTTCCGCACGCAAAGGAAAGCACTTAATGTGCTTTCCGTCTTGCGCAGGACTGTAGAGCAGCAAACTTAATATATTTCGCCGCCCCTCTGCCAAGCCCAGGCGACTCCACGCACTTTACCTGCGTAAACAATGTGAGTGAAATATGAATCTCGATGGATACGCCCGCAGCCGTGTATACTAAACAACTGTGTGTAACCAGGGGAGTATTCTGGCTGGACAAAATGCCTGCTTAATAGGGTTGTCAGGTAGTCCGGACGCAATACAAGGCTGGGGAGCACGTCGTGTAAGTAGTGGTCCTCTAGGGGCGTACGCTCGGTGGTGTACGCATTGTCCCAAGACCACGCGAGAGTTGGGATCATATCTTGATCAGCATGATTCTCGGCCGCAAGATTGGCATGACCCAGGTTTGGGACGAGGACGACAACGTCGTTCCCGTCACGGTCATCCAGGCTGGCCCCTGCGCTGTCTCGCAGGTTAAAACTCAGGCAACCGACGGCTATGACGCCGTCCAGATCGGTTTCGGCGACATCAAGGCCAAGAACGTGAACAAGCCCATGGCTGGTCACTTCGCCAAGGCTGGCGTCGAGCCTGTCCGTTTCCTTCGTGAGGTCCGCGTCGAGAACGGCGAGGAGCACAAGGTCGGCGAGGTCGTCACCGTCGCTGATTTCGCTGATGTCGAGAAGGTCGACGTCATCGGTACCTCCAAGGGTAAGGGCTTCCAGGGTCGCATCAAGCGCTGGGGTCAGCGCCGCGGTCCTATGACGCATGGTTCTCACTTCCAGCGTCACCCCGGTTCTATCGGTCAGTGCGCCTATCCTGCGCGCGTCCTCAAGGGCGTCAAGATGGCCGGTCACATGGGTAACGAGCGCGTTACCGTCAAGAACCTTTCCGTTGTCCGCATCGATGCCGAGCAGAACCTCATCTTGGTCAAGGGCGCTGTCCCGGGTGCCAAGAATGGTCTCGTCGCCATCCGTATGGCCTAAGGGCCCAGCCCATTTAGCCCAGCGTCATACCAAGGAGAACACTTAAATGGCAAAGTTTGAAGTAAAGAACAGCGAGGGCAAGAAGGTCGCCGAGGCCGAGCTCGCCGCTGAGGTGTACGGCATCGAGCCGAACATCCACGTTATGCACCACATCGTCAAGTGCCAGATGGCCTCTTGGCGTCAGGGCACCCAGTCCGCTAAGGGCCGCTCTGAGGTTTCCGGTGGCGGCAAGAAGCCTTGGCGTCAGAAGGGCACCGGCCGTGCCCGCCAGGGTTCCATCCGTGCTGCCCAGTGGCGTCACGGTGGCGTTGTCTTCGCCCCCAAGCCCCGTTCTTACGCTAAGCGTATGAACAACAAGGAGGTCAAGCTGGCTATGCGCTCCGCGCTGTCCGCCAAGCTGGCCGATGGCGAGCTCGTGCTCGTCGACGACTACGGCTTCGAGAAGCCTTCCACCAAGGCTGCCGTCGCCATGCTCAAGGCTCTCGGCCTTGAGGGCAAGCGTCTGACCATCATCGTTCGCGATGAGGACGTCAACGCCTACCTGTCGTTCCGCAACATTCCCAAGACGTTCATCATCACTGCCGACGAGGCCAACACCTACGATCTCGTCAATAACAACGCTGTGCTGATGCCCGCCGACATCGCCGCTCACTTCGGGGAGGTGCTTGCATAAATGACCGCCCACGAGATCATCATCCGTCCGATCGTGTCCGAGCGTTCCTTCTCCGGCATGGAGCTGAACAAGTACACGTTCGAGGTCGCCAAGGATGCTAACAAGTATCAGATCAAGGACGCTGTCGAGGAGATCTTCGGCGTCAAGGTCGTTCGCGTGAACACCCTGACGGTCAAGCCCAAGACCAAGCGCGTGCGCTATGTCGCCGGCAAGACCCGTTCTTGGAAGAAGGCCATCGTCACGCTGGCCGAGGGCGACACCATCGAGGTCTTTGGCAACCAGGCCTAAGACTCGCTGCTGTTGAGTGAGCTCATGCCTCCCAAATAGGGGAGGCGAGAGCTCAAGGTTTTGGGCGTATAAAATGGACACGCCCGGAACCGTGTATACGTCCGGTGTCATCGCACCCGAGGCAGAACCTCGAATCCCTGTCTGCGATGGCTAACGGATTCCTATTGAAAGGGATTGTAATGGCTGTAAAGCACCTTAAGCCGACCTCCGCTGGTAGGCGTTGGCAGACGATCTCCGATTTCTCCGAGATCACCTGCACCAAGCCCGAGAAGTCTCTTCTCGAGCCCCTGCCCAAGAAGGCCGGTCGTAACAACAACGGCCGCATCACCACCCGCCACCAGGGCGGCGGCGTGAAGCGTCGTTACCGCGTGATCGACTTCAAGCGCAACAAGGACGGCGTGCCCGCCAAGGTTGCCACGATCGAGTACGATCCGAACCGTTCCGCTCGCATCGCTCTGCTGCACTACGCTGACGGTGAGAAGCGCTACATCCTGGCCCCCAAGGGCCTCGAGGTCGGTCAGACCATCATGTCCGGTTCTGACGCCGACATCAAGCCGGGCAACGCTCTGCCCCTCGCCGACATCCCCGTCGGTACGCTCATCCACGCCGTCGAGTTCCAGCCGGGCAAGGGCGCTGCTATCGCCCGTTCCGCCGGTAACTCCTGCCAGCTGATGGGTAAGGAGGGCAAGTACGCTATCGTCCGTATGCCTTCCTCCGAGATGCGCCGCATCCTCGTTACCTGCCGCGCCACCGTCGGTGAGGTCGGCAACGCCGATCACTCCAACATCGTCATCGGCAAGGCCGGCCGTAAGCGTCACATGAACGTGCGCCCGACCGTCCGCGGTACCGTCATGAACCCTGTCGACCACCCGCACGGCGGTGGCGAGGGCAAGAACCACACCTCTGGTCGTCCCTCCGTTACCCCCTGGGGTAAGCCGACGAAGGGCCTTCGTACGCGCAAGAAGAAGAAGGTCTCGAACCAGCACATCATTCGTCGCCGTAAGAAGTAATTTCGGATACCGAGTTTTAGGAGAAAGCACTTATGAGCAGAAGTCTCAAAAAGGGCCCGTTCGTGGAGACTCGCCTTCTCTCGCGTATCACCGCGATGAACGAGGCTGGCAAGAAGGACGTCGTGAAGACCTGGTCCCGCGCGTCCACCATCTTCCCCGAGATGGTTGGTCACACCATCGCCGTCCACGACGGCCGCAAGCATGTGCCCGTGTATGTTACCGAGTCCATGGTTGGTCACAAGCTCGGCGAGTTCGCGCCGACTCGTACGTTCCGTGGCCACAAGGCCAAATAGGGGGTTAACCGTAAATGGCAACTAAGTCTATTGAAACTGAGGCCACCGAGGTTCGCGCCGTCGCTAAGTACGTGCGTGTTTCCCCCAGCAAGGCCCGCCTGGTGGTCGATCTGATCCGCCGCAAGCCTGTCGCTCAGGCCTTCGACATCCTCCACTTCTGCGACCGCGCCGTCGCCGTGGATGTCGAGAAGGTTCTCCGTTCCGCCGTTGCGAACGCCGAGAACAACAACGGTCTGCGTGCCGACAACCTGGTTGTCGCCGCTGCCTATGTTGACGAGGGTCCGACGCTTAAGCGCATCCGTCCCCGCGCCAAGGGTTCCGCTTCTCGCATTCTGAAGCGTACTTCCCACATCACCGTCGTCGTTGCTCCTCGAAAGGAGGCGTAAAGCTGTATGGGTCAGAAAGTCTACCCCACCGGCTTCCGTCTTGGCATTACCGAGAACTGGCGCTCCCGCTGGTTCGCAGAGAAGGATTACGCTAAGACCCTCGGTAACGATCTCGAGATTCGCAAGTACCTCGAGAAGCGTCTTTCCCGCGCAGCTGTCTCCCGCGTCGAGATCGAGCGCGCTGGCGACAAGGTGAAGGTCATCATCCTCACCGCTCGCCCCGGCGTTGTCATCGGTAAGAAGGGTGCCGAGATCGATACTCTCCGTACCGAGCTCGAGAAGGTCGCTGGCGTCTCCAAGGGCCAGCTCTCCGTCGACGTTGTCGAGGTCAAGCGCCCCGAGCTCGACGCCAACCTCGTTGCTCAGTCTATCGCCGAGCAGCTCGAGGGCCGCGTTGCCTTCCGTCGCGCTATGCGCAAGGCTGTCCAGTCTGCCCGCAAGGCCGGCGCTAAGGGCATCCGTATCCAGTGCTCCGGTCGTCTCGGCGGTGCCGAGATGGGCCGTCGTGAGTGGTACCGCGAGGGTCGCGTGCCTCTGCACACCCTCCGTGCCAAGATCGACTACGGCACGGCTGTCGCCAGCACCACTATGGGCGCTTGCGGCGTGAAGGTCTGGATCTACCTAGGCGAGAAGCTCCCGGGCCAGCCTGTTCCCAACCCTGCACTCGAGGGCTCTTCCCGTCCTCGTCGTCGTAACTCCGAGAGGAGGGGTCAGTAGTGCTTGCCCCTAAGCGTATTCTTCACCGCAAGGTGCAGCGTGGCTCCATGAAGGGCCAGGCCAAGGGTAATACCGAGCTGCATTTCGGCGAGTTTGGTATCCAGGCTCTCGAGGCCCATTGGATCACCAACCGTCAGATCGAGGCCGCTCGTATTGCCATGACCCGCTACATGAAGCGTGGCGGTCGTGTCTACATCACGATCTTCCCCGATAAGCCCATCACCAAGAAGCCTGCCGAGACTCGCATGGGTTCTGGTAAGGGTAACCCCGAGGAGTGGGTGGCCGTCGTCAAGCCCGGCCGCATCATGTTCGAGGTCAAGGGCGTGCCCGAGGAGGTCGCTCGCGAGGCTCTGCGTCTTGCACAGCACAAGCTTCCCATCAAGACCAAGATTGTTGCTGCTAAGAACGCTGAGCAGCGCATCGAGAAGGAGATGGCTGAGGAGGCCGCTCTCGAGGCCAAGTGGGCTGCTGAGGACGCCGCCGCCGCCAAGGAGGAGAACTAATGAAGCCCGCAGAGATTCGTGAGCTCTCGGACGCTCAGCTCGTTGAGAAGCTGAAGGAAATGCGCGCCGAGCTCTTTAACCTTCGTTTCCAGATGGCCACCAGCCAGCTGGACAACACCGCTCGCGTCAACACCGTGAAGAAGGACATTGCTCGCGTCCTCACGGAGCAGCGCGCCCGCGAGATCGCAGCGGAGAAGTCCGCTGTCGCCGAGTAGGACCTAAGGAGAGAACATGACTGATTCGCGTAACTCGCGTAAGGTCCGTACGGGTGTCGTTACCTCCGTCTCCGGTGCCAAGACCATTGTCGTCACCATCACCGAGCGCAAGCGTCACCCCAAGTACGGCAAGATGATGACCAGCTCCAAGAAGCTGCACGCTCACGACGAGGAGTGCACGGCTGGCGTGGGCGATACCGTCCGCGTTATGGAGACCCGTCCTATGTCCAAGATGAAGCGTTGGCGCCTCATCGAGGTCGTCGAGCGCGCTAAATAAGCAGTCGCTCTTACGACTTGTACGTTTCCGAAGATGTGCGTATGCCTGGTTTGCATACCACAGGCCGTCTAAAGGCTGCGCACCTCTCTTCGGTTCTTAGTTCGGAGGAACATCTACCATGATTCAGATGCAAACCATGCTGAACGTCGCCGACAACTCCGGCGCTCGCAAGATTCGCTGCATCAAGGTGCTTGGCGGTTCCAAGCGTCGTTATGCAGGCATCGGCGATGTGTTCATCGGTGCTGTCCAGGAGGCTACCCCTGGCGCCAATGTCAAGAAGAAGGACGTTGTCCGTTGCGTCGTCGTTCGCACCGTTAAGGAGATCCGCCGCAAGGATGGCTCCTACATTCGCTTTGATGAGAACGCCTGCGTTGTCATCAACAACGATGGTTCGCCCGTCGGCACCCGTATCTTCGGGCCCGTCGCTCGCGAGCTTCGTGACAAGAAGTACATGAAGATCGTCTCGCTCGCTCCCGAGACCCTGTAGTTAGGGGAGATATATGTATATCAAGAAGGGCGATAAGGTCCAGGTTCTCTCTGGTAAGGATCGCGGCAAGCAGGGCGTTGTCCTGCGTGCTCTCCCCGCCGAGAACAAGGTCGTTGTCGAGGGCGTTTCGGTCGTCAAGAAGGCCGTCAAGCCCAACGCTGCCAACCAGCAGGGCGGCATCGTTTCGCAGGAGGCTCCCATCGACGCCTCCAACGTCAATCTCGTCTGCCCCGAGTGCGGTAAGGTTACCCGCGTCGGTCACGAGAAGGACGGCAAGAACAAGCTGCGCGTCTGCAAGAAGTGCGGCCACAAGTTCTAAGCTGCCCGCAACATCAAGTTGCTAGCAAAGGCCCGGATGCCCCACGGCATCCGGGCCTTTTTCTATCCCCACTCATTGGGGACAGACTTAAATGAGTGGCCTTGATTGGCAGTCATTGGGGACAGACTTAAATGACTAGTTGATAGGGACGGTCTTTAGATCTGTATATCTGGCCATCTAGGATAGGCTTCAACGAAAGCGGCACCTAGGGACAGTCCTTCGATGTCTGGTGTCCCCAGAGGGGTGAAGTAATACAGCTGGCTCTGTCTTTAGGGCTTTGGTGCTCCGCCCCTATATGTTTCACAAGGATTGTCGCATGCGCATTTACGCGCAGAGTCTTGCGCGATGATTCGCATGGCCGCGCAAATATCTGCTAACTATGGCTAAATAATGACCGACAAGCAAATAAACACGCAAATACGAGCAAATGCGCGCGCATTTGTGCGAATATAGGGCTGTTGGAAATGAAGAACTTCCGATGATTCAGGAGGCACATATGGCAGATTCCAAACAGGCTCCGCTCGACGCCGAGGCAGCCGCAAAGGCGGTGTTTGCCTCGGTCCAGGATCAGCCGTTCCCCGATGATATCTTTACGGCCCCCGAGCTCCGCTGGGCCGTGATCGGGTGCGGCGTTATCGCCAACCAAATGGCCCAGTCCCTCGCTCTGGCCGGCCGCAAGCTCGCGGGTGTCGCCAACCGTACGCTGTCCAAGGCCCAGGCTTTTGCCGAGCAGTATGGCGTCGAGAAGGTGTACGAGACGATTGAGGACCTCTACGCCGATCCAGACATCGATGCCGTCTATATCACCACGCCGCACAACACGCATATCACCTATCTGCGTGCCGCGCTGGCCGCCGGCAAGCACGTGCTCTGCGAAAAGGCCATTACCCTCAACTCCGCCGAGCTCGACGAGGCCCGTGCCATCGCCGACGAGCATAACGTGGTCCTTATGGACGCCACCACGGTGCTTCACATGCCGCTGTATCAGGAGCTGCGCCGTCGCATGGATGCTGGCGAGTTCGGCCGCATGAATCTCGCTCAGCTCAACTTTGGCAGCTATAAGGAGTACGGCGACCTGACCAACCGCTTCTACAACCGTAGCCTTGCCGGCGGCGCCATGCTCGACATTGGCGTGTATGCCCTGTCCGTCATGCGCCTGTTTATGGCCAGCCAGCCAGCCGAGGTCGTGTCTCTGGGCAATACCTGCGAGACTGGCGTTGACGTCGCGGGTGGCATTGTCTGCCGTAATGCTGAGCAGCAGCTGGGCGTCGTGAGCCTTACGCTCCACTCCAAACAGCCCAAGCGCTCGGTCATCAGTTTCGATAAGTGCTATATCGAGGTCAACGATTATCCGCGCGCCGACCATGCAACCATCGTGTGGACTGCAGACGGTCACCGTGAGGAGGTCCACGCTGGCACCGAGGCATACGCTCTGTGCTACGAGATGGCCGACCTGGAGAAGGCCGTTGCCGGCGATGATTCGAAGCGCGAGCTTCTGGGCTATGCTTCCGATGTTATGGAGCTTATGACCAAGCTCCGCGCCGATTGGGGAGTCGTGTACCCCGAGGAGGAGTAAGCGATGCTTGCGGAAGATAGGCTCAACGCGATTGTGTCGATGATACAGCAGACCGGCTCGGTCACCGTACCGGAACTTGCCGAAGCCCTGGGCGTGACACCGTCCACCATTCGCCGTGACTTGCAAACGCTCGACCGCGCGCACCGTATCGCCAAGGTGCACGGAGGCGCGACAAGTCTGGAGCGCGCGCACGTGACGCGCGACCTAACGCTCAATGAGCGCAGCGATCTCCATAATGATGACAAGGAGCGCATCTGCGCCCGTGCGGCGGCGCTTGTGGAGCCCGAGAGCTTTGTGTACATCGATTCAGGTTCGACGACGCTTAGGCTCATCGAGCATCTTCCGCGCCTTGAGGGCGTCACCTATGTGACCGATTCCGTGCTCCATGCTCAGCACCTCGCTCTGCGCGGCATGCGCACCGTGGTGCTGGGCGGCGAGCTCAAGCCCGAGACCGAAGCACTCGTTGGCCCCGATGCCTTGGCAACCCTGGACCGCTATAACTTCAACTGCGGTTTTTGGGGTTCCAATGGCATCGCCGCCGAGCAAGGTCTCACCACACCGGATATCGAGGAAGCGCAGGTCAAGCGTATCTCGATGCGCCATACCGCCAAACGCTTCGTAATCTCGGACGCCAGCAAATTTGGCATGGTGGCGCCCGTCAAGTTTGCGGACTTCCGCGACGCAACGATCATTACCGCAGGTGAGGTCCCCGCCAAGTATCGGGCGATGGATAACGTCATCACGGTCTAGCGACAGGGCAAGGTCAAAACCATTTAGGTTCCTCAATAGAAAAGCGGCAACACCCTCGATGGGCGATGCCGCTTTTGTTGTCTGCCGTTTTGTCTAAATCTGTAACAACTAGACCGTTAAAAGTGGGCTAGGTGTTACAGATTGAGATGCTTCCGAACCTTGCCGTCCCTTTGTCTCGATCTGTAACATCTGGGACCGATTTTGACGAGTTATTGTTACAGATTGAGATTTTCCCTTGAGGGGGATTCGAATGTCTCGATCTGTAACAGATAGACCGGAAAATGGGTTCTAACTGTTACAGATCGAGACGTTTTGGGACCGCGGCTGAGCCATTGGGGCAAAACCACCACGAAGGTGCCTGTCCCCATTGTGGTGGTTTAGGGCTCCCAGGGGCAGGGGGCTTCGATGTGGATGTGCTCGCCGGTTACGGGATGCGTAAAGGACACGCTGTGGGCGTGGAGCATCAGGCCGCAGGGGCGCGGCGTTCCGTACAGGTCGTCGCCAACCAGGGGGTGATGCTCGCTGGCCAGATGCACGCGAATCTGATGCTTGCGGCCGGTGAGCAGCTCGACATCAATATACGAGCGCGTGGGCAGGCCACGACGGCTCTTAAGACGTTTGAGCACCTTCACGCGCGTTTGAGACGGCTTGCCGCTGGCGCCGACGCGCATCTTTCGGCTGTCGTGACGGTCGCGGGCGATGGGCTTGTCGATGAGCTTCTCGTTCCAGTCGATCTTGCCCTCGGCGAGCGCTAGGTAGTGCTTTTCGAAAGCGTGGTCGATAATCATCTGGTCAAAGGCGGGCTGCGTCTGCTTGTCGAGCGAGAACAGCACCACGCCGGTGGTGTTGCGGTCCAGGCGGTTGAGCGGCTGCATGTCGGTCGCGGCAAAGCCGTCGCCCATCGCCAGCAGCAGGTCGCTGGCGTAGTCGGTGAGCGTGCGCTCGCCGGTGCCGTCGCCGTGGACGATCATGCCGGCGGGCTTGTCGATGGCCATAAGCCAGGCGTCGCAGTAGAGGACTTGAGGTTCTTCGTTCACGTGTAAGCCTTTCGGTTAGCTGATTCCCACAAACATGCAGCCCGAAGTCGCCCCGCGCAGGCGGGCGGCGGGCTTGCGGCCGGCTTGAGCTGCCTCGACGGCGCGACGGACGCGAGCGACGGCACGGGCGATCTCATCCGTCTCGAGCAGCGTTCCGTCCACCATGAGACGACGCACGCCGGCATCGAGCAGCTGAGGAACCTGAGGCGTGAGGTCGATGGGGTAGGCGTCGTACAGGCGCGAGCGGCCGTGGATGTCGGTACGCACCGGCATGACCTTTCCGTCGATATTCTTGAGCGAGAGCTTGCGGGCACGCAGGCGGCAGTTGGCGCAATCGTGGATGCAGCCGTTGGCAACCTGCAGAATGCAATGCTCGCTTGTCATGACGCGCGGGCGGCCAAAGACGGTGATGCCCAGAGCCGCGGGCGCGGCGGCGCCGAGCGAGACAATCTCGTCGAGCGTGATCTCGGGCGAGAGCCAAAACGCACCGGCTCCGCGCCCGGCAAGCGCCTCCATGCAGGGCGTGTTGTGCACCGGCAGGCAAGAGCGAATCTCGGCCGTGGCGCCGGCATGCGCGGCCAGGGCAAGCTCAGAGATGTTGCCAATAGCGACCGTGGCGCCGGCAACAACCCACGGGTCGACGCGTACGTGGTCAACGGCGCGGCAGACCTCGTCGAGTACGGGTACGATGCCCTGCTCAAATACATCGGCGGGGGAGAGCTCGGCCGCATCGAGCGCGTCGGTGGTCATGTAGATGCGCGTTACGCCCTCGGCGCGAGCGGCCTCGGCGGCCTCGAGCGAGGTGACGGTGGCGCAGATCTGCGGCTCATCGCGGTAGTGCTCGGGCGCGGGGCGGGAATCACTGGTTACAATCGCCGGCAGCTCGAGCGTTTTCGCGCGCTCCTCGTACGGTGCCAGAATGGCCTTTTCCAGTGCCTTACAAGCGGCGGCGCGCACCTTGTGCACGGCGGAAAAGCCCATACCGCAGCCCTCATCGAGCGCCACATCAAAGCTCGCGGCCTCAAAGGGAGAGGAGCCCATGCGCCCGACGTGCTCAATCAGATCGGATGCCTCGACGGCGCGGGTCTTGGCGGCCTCGACGGTGAAGCCCGTGGCGGTGGCGGTGAGCGCGGGGTTGTCACAGCAGGTGAGTGTGACAGTAAACGGCTCGCCCAGACGCGCCACGACGGTTACATCAACGACGCGGCGGCGCAGTACATCGCGCTTGAGCGCGGCGCCGGCGGCGTCGATGGCGCGCTGGCTTCGAATCACGCGCACGCGGCAGCCCTCGGGCATGCTGCGGGGCACGCGACACTCAATGATGTCACCGGCGGCGGCATCATCGGCGGCAATGGTGGTCAGGAACTGGTCAAACTCGTTATCGTGGCGAAGCTCCAGCAGGTCGCCCTTGCCCACGGGCTCAAGCAGCTCAATGCGGGCGATGGCGGCGCGGCGACGGCGATCGTCGGGCTTGAGTCCGCGTACATCGCGGTTGGCCAGACGGCTGCCCAGCACCGTGCCCACAATCTGGCCGCGGTTGTTGGAGCGCTCGTAGCTCATCATCTCGTCGCCCGAGGTGCCATCCTGGTAGGCGTGCGTAAAGTCGCGATTAAAGCAGCGCTTGAGCTGGCGCTGGCGGGCTGCATCCTCATCCTTGGAGGTCGAAACATCGGCCAGCATGTCATCAATCTGATGACGGTACACGTCGACGATGGAATACACGTAATCGGGGGCCTTCATGCGGCCCTCGAGCTTGAGCGATGCGGCGCCGGCGTCATACAGACGGCGAACAAGCAGCGACGTGTTGGTGTCGCGCGGGCACAGCGCGCGCTCGCGACCGGCAGGGGAGAGCGAGCGGCCGTTCTCGTCAATTAGCTCGTAGGGTAGGCGGCAGGGCTGGGCGCACATGCCGCGGTTGGCCGAGCGGCCCGCCATGGCAAAGCTCGAGAGCAGGCACAGACCCGAGTAGCAAAAGCAGATGGCACCGTGGCTAAAGACCTCGAGGTCGACATCGGGCGCGGCGTCGTGGATGGCGGCGATCTCGTCGATGGAGAGCTCGCGCGAGAGGGTCACGCGGTCGGCGCCCTGCTCGCGGCACCAGATAGTTCCGCGGTCGTCATGGATGTTCGCCTGGGTCGAGATGTGCGTCTCGATGCCGGGCATCGTGCGTTTGACCTCAAAGAACAGGCCCCAGTCCTGGATGATGAAGGCGTCGGCGCCCAGCGTGGAGCAGCGATGGATGAGTTGCAGCGCATCGCCCATCTCGGACTGCTTGATGACGATGTTGACCGTGACGTAGACGCGCGACCCGGCTAGATGTGCGGCGCGGCAGGCTTGCTCAAAGGCCTCGTCGGTAAAGTTGGTTGCCTTGCGGCGGGCGTTGAAGCTGCCCATGCCGCAGTAGATGGCGTCTGCCCCCGCGGCGAGTGCGGCGGCAAAGGGCTCGGGCCCTCCGGCGGGCGCCAAAAGCTCGGGTCTGCGGTTGGTGGTTCGACTGGCGGTTGCGGTCATATCCTGCCTTTCAAAATGCTCAGATACTCAAAAGTATAGTGGCGTCGCTGCGGTGGGCGATGCCCGCAGCCTAAGCAGGACAAAGTCTTCAGCAGCTTGGACTGGCTGACCCCGCGGAGAACCGTTCAGCGGTTCGGGGAAACCGTTGGGCGATAAAATATTCTCGCAACGTGATAATAATCTTGCATCGCACGGAAACCTTGAGTACTATCCCAATCAAGCGCGGTGTTCAGACCGAATTGTGCCTCCCGGTGCGAACGCCGCGCTCACGCTCTCTATTTGATTGTAAGGAGAAAAACATGAGCAAGACCGTCGTGTCTTCCGATAACGCACCGGCCGCCATCGGCCCGTATTCCCCCGGTATCCAGGCCGGCAACATGGTGTTCCTGTCCGGCCAGCTGGGCATCGACCCCGCGACCGGCAAGATGCCCGAGGGCGTCGAGGCCCAGGCCAAGCAGTCCCTCGCCAATGTCGAGGCCCTGCTGACCGCTGCCGGCGCCACCTTTGCCGATGTCGTCAAGACCACGGTCTACCTGGCCGACATCGCCGACTTCGCCGCCGTGAACGAGATCTACGCCTCCAAGTTCGAGGCCCCGTTCCCCGCGCGCAGCGCCTTCCAGGTTGCCGCCCTTCCGGCTGGCGGTCTGGTCGAGATCGAGGTCGTCGCCGCTCTCTAAGGCGTTGGCCACAACTAAACATGACATGCAAAAAGACCCTGCAGCGCAGTGCGAGCTGCAGGGTCTTTTGTCAAGTGACGGATCGCTTGTGGAGCCGCGCTCCATGTTGCTCGTTAGCCCTCCTTGCGAACTTTTTGCAGGTAGCGGTAGACGCTGGGCTCCGAGATGCCCAGCGCGGTGGCGGCGCAGGCCACGGCGCCCTTGAGCATGAACACCCCGTTGCCGTTGAGGTGGCGAATGACGTCCACGCGGTCGCTCTGGCCAAGCGACGCCACATCCAGCCCGCGCGCGCTCAGCAGCTCGGCAATACTGCGGTCGATGAGCTCCTGTGTGGACTCTGAAAGGCTTTCGACCTCGATAGGGGCGGGCTCCGTGCGCGTCGGCGCCGCGTCGAAGCACGCCATGAGCTGCTGCGCCATGGCGTTGATGGAGCGCACGGTCGAGAGGTCGGTGTTGACGCAGAGCATACCGACGATCTCGTCATTCTCGCGGATAAAGTACGTCGCCGACTCCAGCGTCTTGCCGCCGGCACCGCGCCCCTCGTAGCCCGTAATAAACGGCAGGTCGCGATACTTGGGATCGTGCATGATCTTGAGTGCCAGATCGGTGGCGGGACCGCCTACCTTGCGGCCGCTCACGATGCCGTTGCGAATATCGACGATGGCGTGGTCGGGATCCGAGAAATCGTGCAGCACGATTTCGCTGTTTTTGCCGAGTATCTGCTCCAGAAAATCGACCATCGGCAAAAAGCGACGTACGGTCTCGTTCACGGGCAACTCCTTTGGGTGAAATCGGAAATGTTCATAACAATTTTTTCTCATGGTAACACGCTGCCCATCATCTCGTATATCCGCAGGTACATTGCGTAATGCAGACGAACGGTAGGAATTTAGCGGTAAACGGTTGACCAAAAGAAAAGTTAGATGCTATTTTTACCAGACACTTTTCTGACCTGCGGAAATGCGTTATTTCAGCTGAAGAATAGTCTGATAACAAAAAATTATTATTGAGAATGAGAATCATCTTTAATACGATATGCAATGAAGGCACAACCTCAACCCCGCACTGCGTCACAATAGAGCGTTAGATGCGAAAACAACTACTTCGAGGATTGGTGGTCAAATGACCCAGGAGACGGTTACGAACGGCACTGAAGCCCTGTTCACTCGCGAAGGCATGCCTCCCGTTAAGGAAATGATCCCGTGTGCCCTTCAGCACGTACTGGCATCGTTTGCCGGCATCATTACCCCGGCGGTCATCATGGCCGGCGTCTACGGCTTTAATAGCCAGCAGAGCACCGACATCATCCAGGTCGCGCTCATTCTTTCGGCAATCGACACGGCCCTTCAGGCCTTCGCTCCCTTCCGTCGCATCGGCGGCGGCCTGCCCATCGTCATGGGCGTTTCGTTCGCGTTCCTCCCGGCCCTCCAGGCCATGGGTGCCTCGGGCTTTAGCTTTGGTGCGCTGCTGGGCGGCGAGATCGTCGGCGGCGCCGTCGCGGTCCTCTTTGGTCTGGCCTACAGCAAGATCAAGTGGCTGTTCCCGCCCGTCGTGACCGGTACGGTCATCTTCTCCATTGGCGTCTCTCTCTATCCCACGGCCGTCAAGTACATGGCCGGCGGTATGGGTACGCCGCTGTGGGGCACCCCGCAGGCCTGGTGCGTTGCTCTTATCACCTTCGCCGTGGTCTTTGCGCTCGCCAACTTTGGCAAGGGCACGCTCAAGCTGGGATCTGTGTTCTTTGGCATGATTGTTGGCATGATCGTCTCCATCCCCTTTGGCATGATCGACTTCTCCAGCGTCGCTACCGCCCAGGTCTTCGCCCTTCCCAAGCTCATGCCCTACGCGCTCGAGTTTGATCCCGAGGTCTGCATTACCCTCGCTGTCGTGTTCCCCATGGTCGCCATCCAGGTTATCGGTGACGTTTCCGCCGCCTGCCTGGGCTCCATCGACCGTATGCCCACCGAGCGCGAGCTCTCCGGCGCTATTGTGTCCCAGGGCCTCACCTCTATGGTCGGCGGTCTGCTGGGCGGTCTTCCCACCAGCGCCCTTGGCCAGAACGTGGGCATCATCTGCTCCAACAAGGTCGTCAACAAGTGGGTCTTTGTGATCATTGCGGCCGTCTTTGCCATCGCCGGTCTGTTCCCGCAGCTCTCTGCCGTCCTTTCCGCTATCCCGCAGCCCGTCATCGGCGGCGCGACCGTCGGCGTCTTTGGCACCATCACCATGAACGGCGTGCGCATGTTCACCCGCGAGGGCCTCACGCAGCGCACTACCACCATCGTCGGCACCTCCGTCGTCTTTGGCCTGGGTATCTGGATGGCCAGCGGTTGCCTTGCCGGCGAGGGTATGCCCGCCTGGGTGTCCACCGTCATCGGCTCCAATGCCGTAACCCCCACCGCCATCATGGCCATTGTCCTTAACCTGATCCTTCCGCAGACGCCGGTCGTGGCTCAGCACATCGATGCTGCCAAGGACGCTGCCGTGGATCTGGTCTTGCCCGAGAGCAAGAAGTAACCAATTCGGTGCTATTCGTCGGCGGACGCATCGCCTCGTCCGCCGACGCCATGCGGCACCAAGCCGCACTTCAAAGGGTTTGTCCCTTTGGTGAAGCGTTGACGGGAGAGGGCCCGTTTCCGGTGTAGGCCGGCGCTTCGCACTCCGCCATGTCAGAGGTGTCAAACCCCGCCTCTGATGTTGAAGGGAGCATCCATGCTTCTGGTCGCTAACGGTTCCGTCTTTACCCGCAACGCTCAGACCCCGTTTATTCCAAACGGTGCGGTCGCCATTGACGGAGATACGATCGTCGAAGTGGGCCCCGAGCGCGAGCTCAAGGCCAAGTACCCGGATGCCGAGTACGTCGATGCCCAGGGCAACCTCATCATGCCCGGACTCATCAACTGCCACACCCACATCTACTCGGGTCTGGCCCGCGGCCTTGCCATTAAGGGCTGCAACCCCACCAACTTCCTGGAGAATCTTGAGCAGCAGTGGTGGAAGATCGACGACAACCTGACGCTCGACGGCACCAAGGCCAGCGCCTATGCCACGATTTTGGACTCCATCCGTGATGGCGTCACCACGATCTTCGATCACCATGCGAGCTTCTGCGAGATCCCGGGAAGCCTCTTTACCATTAAGGATGCAGCTCAGGAGCTGGGCATGCGTTCGTGCCTGTGCTACGAGGTTTCCGATCGCCGTGGCCAGGAAAAATGCGACCAGGCCATTGCCGAGAACGCCGAATTTGCCCAGTGGGCCGCCAAGGAGCGTCGCGATAACGACAACCACATGATCGCTGCCATGTTTGGCGGGCATGCCACCTTTACGCTGTCGGACGAGACCATGGACAAGATGGCCGAGGCCAACAACGGCCTGACCGGCTTCCACATCCATGTGTGCGAGGGCATGAATGACGTGTGGGACTCCCGCCTCAACCGCGGTGGCATCAGCCCCGTCGAGCGCCTGCTGCAGCACAACCTGCTTGGTCCCGACACCATGCTGGGCCACTGCATCCACGTGACGCCTGCCGAGATGGATATCGTCAAGGAGTCCGGCACCTGGCTGGTCAACAACCCCGAATCCAATATGGGCAACGCCGTGGGCTGCGCCCCCGTGCTCGAGTTCTTCCGCCGCGGCATCCCCGTGTGCATGGGTACCGACGCCTACACCCACGATATGCTCGAGAGCCTTAAGGTCTTCCTGATCATTCAGCGCCACAACGCTGCCATGTCCAACGTGGGCTGGTGCGAGGCCATGACGATGCTGTTTGAGAACAACGCCAAGATGGCGAGCAAGTACTTCGATCGCAAGCTTGGTGTGCTCGAGGCCGGCGCTGCCGCCGACGTTATCGTTATGGACTACAAGCCCTTTACGCCGCTGAGCGAGGAGAACATCGACGGCCACATGCTCTTTGGCATGATGGGCAAAAACTGCCGCACCACCATCATCAACGGCCGCGTCCTGTACAAGGATCGCGAGTTCGTTGGGATTGATGAGGACAAGATCAACGCGTGGACCATGGCTGAGTCCAAGAAGCTCTGGAGCACGCTCAACGATCGCACCTACTAATTCACAAGTAGATTCACGCGCGTCGGGTGTTTCGCCGCATTCGACGCGCGTATAGGCGACCTCCGCGGGGTCGCCGGCGCTGTGCTAGCGCTACACCGTATTTGCGCCCGCCGCGCGGTCTCGCCGGGCGTTACAGAGAGGAGCTCACTATGAGCGACATCATGAGGCCGATCCCGTTTTCGCAGCTGATGAACTGGATCATCGAGGAGCACAAGACTCAGGGCGCCGTCTTTGGCGTGCGCAAGATGGTCACGGCCAACCAGGAGGGTGCGCTTCCCATTTTTGACGAGCGCATCGAGACCCCGTTTGGCCCGGCCGCCGGACCCAACACGCAGCTTGCCCAGAACATCGTGGCCTCTTATGTGGCCGGTTCCCGCTTCTTTGAGCTCAAGACCGTTCAGGTTATGGACGGCGAGGAGCTCTCCAAGTGTGTGAACAAGCCCTGCATCGTGGCACAGGACGAGTGCTACAACTGCGAGTGGTCGACCGAGCTCGAGGTTCCGCAGGCCTTTGCCGAGTACGTGAAGGCATGGTTTGCCTGCCACCTGATCGCTCGCGAGTACGGCCTGGGCAGCCCGGACGGCTTTGTCTTCAACATGTCCGTGGGTTATGACCTGGAGGGCATCAAGAGCCCCAAGGTCGACGCCTACATCGAGGGCATGAAGGACGCCAGCGGCTCCGACGTCTGGAACGAGTGCCGCGCATGGGCGCTCGCCAACCTGGACAAGTTTGAGCATGTCGACGCCGCGTTCGTCGAGTCCATCCCGGCACGCGTCTCCAACTCCATCACCGAGTCTACCCTGCACGGCTGCCCGCCCGCCGAGATCGAGCGCATCGCGACCTACCTCATCACCGAGAAGGGCCTCAACACCTACATCAAGTGCAACCCCACGCTGCTGGGCTATGAGTTTGCTCGCCAGCGCCTCAACGAGCTGGGCTTTGACTACATCGTCTTCGATGACACGCACTTCCGCGAGGACCTGCAGTGGGCCGATGCCGTGCCTATGTTCGAGCGCCTGATTGCCCTGTGCGCCGAGCGCGGCCTGGAGTTTGGCGTCAAGCTCACCAATACCTTCCCCGTCGACGTGACGAGGAACGAGCTGCCTTCCACCGAGATGTACATGTCGGGCCGTTCGCTGTTCTCACTGACCATCGAGGCCGCCCGTCGCATTACCGAGCAGTTTGATGGCAAGCTGCGCATCAGCTACTCCGGCGGTGCCACGGTCTACAACATCCGCGCCCTGTACGATGCCGGCATTTGGCCCGTTACCCTGGCGACCGACGTGCTCAAGCCCGGTGGCTACGAGCGCTTTAGCCAGATGGCCGGCGAGTTTACCGACCTGGACGGCAAGCCGTTCGCGGGCGTCTCTCTCGAGGCCGTGACGGCGATCCAGACCGACTCGCTCACCAATCCGCTCTACAAGAAGCCGCTGCGCCCGCTGCCCGACCGCAAGGTCGCCGGCAAGAGCCCGCTTTCCGACTGCTTTACCACGCCGTGCCGCACGAGCTGCCCCATCCAGCAGGATATTCCCGCCTATCTGGCGGCTGTTGACGAGGGCCGCTACGAGGACGCACTCAACATCATCATCGAGCGCAACGCCCTGCCGTTCATTACTGGCACCATCTGCCCGCATCCCTGCGGCCGTGCCTGCGAGCGTGCATTCTACGAGCCCGAGGGCGCCCAGATTCGCGCCAGCAAGCTCAAGGCCGCCCGCGAGGCCATGACCGCCGTGCTGCCCAAGCTGCGTGCTCAGGCCATCGCCAACGACAGCGAGCGCAACGTTGCCGTTATCGGCGGCGGCCCGGCCGGTCTGGCGACGGCGTTCTTCCTGACGCGTGCCGGCGTGCCCGTCACCATCTTTGAGGCTCGCGATTCGCTCGGCGGCGTGGTTCGTCACGTCATTCCCGAGTTCCGCATTGCGAGCGACGATATCTCCCACGATGCCGAGCTCTGTCTGGCCTTTGGCGCCAAGGTGCAGCTCAACGCCCGCGTGGAGTCCATCGACGAGCTCAAGGCCCAGGGCTTTACCGACGTGGTCGTGGCCACCGGTGCCTGGATGCCCGGCTCTGCGGGCTTGGGCGAGGGCGCCGAGCTCGATGTGCTGGAGTTCCTCGAGGCCGCCAAGAGGGGCGAGAAGCTCGAGCTGGGCGAGGACGTCGTGGTCATTGGCGCCGGCAACACCGCCATGGATGCGGCTCGCGTGGCCAAGCGCCTGGCCGGCGTGAAGAACGTGCGCCTGGTGTATCGCCGCACCAAGAAGCAGATGCCCGCCGACGAGGAAGAGCTTGATCTTGCTCTTGCCGACGGTGTTGAGTTCTGCGAGCTGCTGGTCCCCAAGGCGCTTAACGGCGCCGTGCTGACCTGCGACGTCATGGAGCTTGGCGAGCCGGATGCAAGCGGCCGTCGCAGCCCCGTCGCCACGGGCGAGACCGTCGAGCTTTCCGCCACCACGGTGATCTGCGCCGTGGGCGAGGGCATCGATGCCAGCCTGTACGATGCCGCGGGTGTCGAGCACGACCGTCGCGGCCGCCTTGCCGCCACCTCCACTGGCGTCGAGGGCGTTTGGGCTGCGGGCGACTGCCGCCGCGGTCCTGCCACCGTGGTCGAGGCTATTGCCGATGCCGCCGAGGTCGCCCGCGCCATCGCCGGCGTGGACTTTAACAAGTACGCCGACTGCAACGAGCAGGCCGGCCGCGAGGACACTTGCTACGAGCGCAAGGGGTCGCTGTGCCGCGACAAGCGCAACTGCACCAAGACTCGCTGCCTGGGCTGCGGCTCGGTGTGCGAGGTCTGCTGCGATGTGTGCCCCAACCGTGCCAACGTGGCAATTAAGGTGCCGGGCCTGGCCAAGCATCAGGTCGTCCACGTCGATGGCATGTGCAACGAGTGCGGCAACTGCGCCGTGTTCTGTCCCTACCAGGAGGGCCGTCCCTACAAGGACAAGCTCACCCTGTTCTGGAGCGAGCAGGACATGGAGAACTCCGAGAACGAGGGCTTCCTGGCTGTGGACGAGGACCACTTTAAGGTCCGCGTCGCCGGCACGGTCCGCACCGTCTCGGTCGATGCCGTCAACACCGGCCTTCCCGAGGCCGTCCGCCTGACCATCAGGGCTGTGCGCGACAACTATCCGTATCTCCTTAAGAAATAGGCGAGTCTCTTATGGCCAAATCCATTCAACATAACGTGGCCTACGTTGCCTGCGGAAGCGGTTGCGCCTCCGCAGGCGGCGACGCCCGCTGCAGCGAAGGCTGCATTGGCTGTGGCGCCTGCGTCACGGCCTGCCCCCACGGTGCCATTGCGCTGGTCGATGGCATCGCCCGCGTGGATCGCTCAAAGTGCACGGGCTGTGGCCTGTGCGGCATGGCGTGCCCGCAGCGCGTGATTGCCTTCGTCCCCGGCTACCAGAACATTCTGGTGCGCTGCAACAACACCGATAAGGGTGCCATTGCGCGCAAGATTTGCGACACGAGCTGCATCGGTTGCGGTATGTGCGCCAAAAAGTGCCCTGCCGGCGCTATCCGCATCGAGGACAACTGCGCCCATATCGACGGCGTGGACTGCCTGTCGTGCGGCATGTGCGCCGTCGTCTGCCCGCATGGCGCCATCCACGACCGCACCGGCATCGCCGCCGGCGTGTAGAAGGGAATCACCATGGCACAGGAATTCACTTTTACCGTTAACGGTGTCGAGCACACGACGACGGAGAATAAACCACTGCTGCGCTATCTGCGCGACGACCTGCACATTCACTCCGCCAAGGACGGCTGCTCCGAGGGCGCCTGCGGCACCTGCACCATCCATGTGGACGGTGCGGCCGTCAAGGCGTGCGTGCTGACCACCGCTCTTGCCGCCGGCCGCAACATCGTGACCGTCGAGGGCCTGCCCGAGGACGTGCGCGAGGCCTTTGTGTACGCCTTTGGCGCCGTGGGCGCCGTGCAGTGCGGTTTTTGCATTCCCGGCATGGTCATGGCGGGTGCGGCGCTCATCGCCGAGGACCCCGAGCCCACCGAGGAGCAGATCAAGTACGCCATTCGCGGTAACGTCTGTCGCTGCACCGGCTACAAAAAGATTATCGAGGGCATCTCGCTGGCCGCTGCGGTGCTCCGCGGCGAAAAGCAGATCGACGAGGACCTGGAGCGCGGCGATGACTACGGCGTGGGCAAGCGCGCCTTTCGTATTGACGTGCGCAAGAAGGTGCTCGGCGAGGGCAAGTATCCCGACGACATCGACGAGCTCGATCAGCCGGGCCTGACCTATGCCAGCGCCGTGCGCTCCAAGTATCCGCGCGCCCGCGTGCTCTCCATCGACACCTCCAAGGCCGAGGCCCTGCCCGGTGTGGTGGGCATCCTGCGCGCCGAGGACGTGCCGGTCAACCAGGTCGGCCACCTTATCCAGGACTGGGACGTCATGATCGCTCAGGGCGATATCACCCGCTGCGTGGGCGATGCCATCGTGCTGGTGGTCGCCGAGGACGAGGCGACGCTCGAGAAGGCCAAGAAGCTCGTAAAGATTGACTACGAGCCGCTGGAGCCCGTGCGCAACATTGTCGAGGCCAGGGCCGCCGACGCTCCGCGCCTGCATGACAGCTTCTTTGCCTTTGGCAACACGGTGGAGCTCAAGGACAACGTGTGCCAGAGCCGCCACGTGACGCGCGGCGACGCCGCCAAGGCGCTGGCCGAAAGCGCGTTCACCGTGACGCAGCGCTTTACCACGCCCTTTACCGAGCATGCCTTCTTGGAGCCCGAGTGTGCCGTTGCCTTCCCGTACAAGAACGGCGTCAAGGTGCAGTCGACCGACCAGGGCGCCTACGACACGCGCAAAGAGTGTGCCCACATGTTTGGCTGGGACAACGAACCCGAGCGCGTGGTCGTCGAGACCATGCTCGTGGGCGGCGGCTTTGGCGGTAAGGAGGACGTGTCCATCCAGCATCTGGCCGCGCTCGCCGCATATAAGTTTCAGCGTCCTGTGAAGTGCAAGCTCACGCGTGCCGAGTCGCTCGCTTTCCATCCCAAGCGCCATGCCATGGACGGTACCTTTACGCTGGGCTGCGACGCCGAGGGCAACTTTACCGGTCTGGACTGCGAGATCAACTTTGACACCGGCGCCTACGCGTCGCTGTGTGGCCCGGTGCTCGAGCGCGCCTGCACACATGCCGTCGGCCCCTACAAGTACCAGAACACCGATATTCGCGGTTATGGCTACTACACCAACAACCCGCCCGCCGGCGCGTACCGCGGCTTTGGCGTTTGCCAGTCCGAGTTTGCGCTCGAGAGCCTAATCGACCTGCTGGCCGAGAAGGTCGGCCTGGATCCGTGGGAGATTCGCTACCGCAACGCCATCGAGCCGGGCGAGGTTTTGCCCAACGGTCAGATTGCCGACTGCTCCACGGCGCTGAAGGAGACACTGCTCGAGGTCAAGGATGCCTACTATGCGCATCCCGGACACGCCGGCATCGCCTGCGCCATGAAGAACGCCGGCGTGGGCGTGGGCCTGCCCGATGCCGGCCGCTGCAAGATTCGCATCGAGAACGGCGCGGCCGTGGTCTATGCCGCCACGTCCGACATTGGCCAGGGCTGTAACACCGTCTTTTTGCAGGACGTTGCCGAGGCATGCGGCCTGCCGCTTCGCTGCATCGCCAACGGCGAGTGCTCCACCGAGAACGCTCCCGACTCCGGCACCACGTCTGGTTCGCGTCAGACGGTCGTGACCGGCGAGGCCGTGCGCGGCGCCGCCTTCCTGCTGCGCGATGCCATGGTTGGCATCGAGGCCGGCAAGCCCGCGCCCGATGCTCCCGTGAGCGCGCATGGCGACGGCGTCAAGATCGAGTACGATGACGGTCGCGCCTACCAGCTGCGCACGCAGGAGCTCGTCGCCGGCCAGGGTATGCATCCTCAGGATCCCGCGGCCGCCATCAAGGCGCTTGAGGGATGCGAGTTTGGCTACGTGTACCTGGAGCCGACCGACAAACTGGGTGCGGATGTTCCCAACCCCAAGAGCCATATCTGCTACGGCTTTGCCACGCATGTGGTCATTCTGGATGATGACGGCCGCGTGAGCGAGGTCTACGCCGCGCACGATTCCGGCAAGGTGGTCAACCCCATCTCCATCCAGGGTCAGATCGAAGGCGGTGTGCTCATGGGTATGGGCTATGCGCTTACCGAGGACTGGCCGCTCAAGGACTGCGTGCCCCAGGCAAGGTACGGTACGCTCGGGCTGTTCCGTGCGCCCGAGATTCCGGATATCCATGCCATCTACGTGGAGAAGGACGAGCTGCTGCCCGTGGCATACGGCGGCAAGGGCATCGGCGAGATCGCAACGATCCCCACGGCACCCGCCGTACAGAACGCCTATCGCGCATTTGACGGCAAGCTGCGTCCCGATCTGCCCATGGTGGATACGCCCTACAGCCGCGCTCGCAACCGCGGGTAGGGTAGGGTGCGGACGACCCTTGCTGACGGGCTGTTCGCGCTCAACATCAACTGCATATGCTGCGCCTCTGGCCCCAGCTCCATCGTGAGTCGGGGCCTTTTGTTTGGAGCGCCTCCGCATGCGGAAACTGCGTCCCGGAATCATGCCTCAGAATGGGATGCAACTTCCGGATCGGCCTCAGGCGGAAACTGTGTCCCGGAATATGGCTCCAGCGTGGGATGCATTTTCCGGTTGAAGCCTCAAGCGGAAACGGCGTCCCGGAATTCGGTCTCGGAACGGGTCGTGCTTTCCGCTAGGCCCGCCATCCGGAAAGTGCATCCCGTTTTGAGCGCTCAATTTGGGACATGGTTTCCGCGGGTGCTGCCAACCGGAAAGTGTGTCCCAGTTTGGTGGGCAGGCGGGCATAAGCTCAGCAGCTCCTACAGCTCAATATCGTTGAGCCATGTCGGCAGCGCGGTCTGCCGGATGCCTGCCGTCTGCAGCTTTTTGGCGAGCATTCCTGTCGAGCGGACCTCGTTCATGGTAAAGCGCAGCAGAGGGTGGCCGTAGAGCGATAGGTGCGCCTCGCGCTGTCGTTCGGCAACGAGCGCCTCGGCGGTGGTGCGTCCGGCCAGCATGGTCTGGTCGGTATATTTGATGAGCCCGTCGAGCTCGCCCAGCGTGAGTTCCCGCGCCTGACGCTCCCAGGCAAAGTCCGTTCGTATGGGCTTGGCCGAATCGAAGGGGTCCGTCAGCTCGTATTGAAGCCAGTCGGGCGCAAAGCCCGTCTCGATCATGACGGCTCGGGCGACCGATTCCCCGCCGCTCTCGGCGCGGGCGTCGGCATATCGAAGCGTTGTGAGGGCGGTGCGAATCGCGCGATCATTGCGGGCGGTCACTCGTTGCTCAACGGCCTCCATCAGCTGTTCCGGCGCAACGCCGAGCTTTGAGATCGCCGAATCGGCAATGGGCATGCCATCGGCAAAACCAGTTTGCAGCAGGCAATCTGTGGCCGTTTGGATGGGCGGCGTTACCGATATGCCGGCCCTGCGTATTGCTCCGGCCGGCTCAATCTGGTGTCGCTGAATATGTGCGCCCGGACGAGCCGACGGCTTTGTCGAGCTGCAAACATGCACGACGTTCAGGTGTCGCCACGAGACCTCGAGCCCCAGCAGGCAAGCTGCCGAAAACGAGCAGAACGTCCAATCGGGATGGATGATCGCAAGGGCGCGGATAATCTCGCAATGGCGTTGCGCTCGGTTGAGTTCATCCCAGCGCGTTTTTCGCGCAAACAACCCCGGCATGGGCGAGACAACCGTGCCGCCGGTGCGCCGAAGGAGCGCTTTTCGGATCGCCGTACTCGGGGGAATCAGACAGCGCCCCTCTTGTTCGGCTTGAGTGGGCAGTTGGTCGATGAGCTGGTCATTGCAATGGGTCATGAGCTACCGCCTCCTTTTGGGTAGCAAAAACGTATCAGCTGGAACTTGCCGCTCAGCTGACCAAAAGCTGACCAAAATCTAACCATGCAGGTAGATGACCTGCTTTTGACGACATATTTCTTGTTTGAATCGGTGGGCGGTAATCGGCGACCTTGAACGGTGACGAGATATGAAGTCTTGGTAAGTTTCAGGACGTGTACTTTTTTGAAAAAGAGCATTCTATCTGCTGTTTTGCGTTTCTGGATCGCATGTTTGAAGGCCTGTGATAAGGGCGGCGGATCGTCGTCTTGTACCTGAGGAACCCGTGACCCGGAATTGCCGCTCGGAATGGGACGTGCTTTCCGGATCGCCCTTCAAGCGGAAACTACATCCCAGATTTCGGCTCCAAACCGGGATGTGCTATCCCGGCGGCGTCTCTGGCGGAAATTGCACCCCGGAATGAGCGCTCAGAGCGGGATTCATTTTCCAGAACGGTCCATGAGCGGTGGTGTACCGCCCCTTTTCGTGCGCCGCTTGTCGAATTGCGTTATAGCTAGCTATATTATAGGAAAGTATAATATAGCTAGCTATAACGCAAAGGAAGGATGGCCCTATGTTTATCGGAAGAACGGCGGAAATGTCCGAGCTCAATCGACTGTATGGCACGGGCTCCTTTGAGATGCCTGTGATTTACGGCCGTCGTCGTGTGGGCAAAACGCGTCTCATCACAGAATTCATCCAAGACAAGAAGGCTATTTACTTTCAAGCTCGTCGTACCAATGCAGTGGCAAACCTGCACGGCTTTAGCCAGGCGATACTTGCGGGTTCGGTTGGTGCTGCAGGTGTGTCGTTTCGTAGTTTTGACGAGGCGTTCGATGCGTTGGCCACCATGGCTCGCACGGAACGTTTGATTGTTGTGATTGACGAGTATCCCTATCTCGCCCAATCGAATCCCGAGATCAGCTCGTTGCTGCAAGACAAGATCGATCACTTGTACAAAGAGACCAAGCTCATGCTTATCCTGTGCGGCTCGTCTCTTTCGTTTATGGAGGAACAGGTGTTGGGCTACGAGAGCCCACTATACGGTAGGCGTACGGCCCAGTTTAAGATCTTGCCGCTCGATTTTATGACGACCCTCGGCCTGTGGCAGAGCATGGGTCGCGAAGACGCTGCAGTTTGCTATGGCATGACGGGCGGCATTCCTGCATATATCGAGAAAGTCGATCCTGCCGCACCGCTCAAGGACAACATCAAACGTCTTTTTCTTACTCCTACGGGCTATCTCTTTGAGGAGCCGAGTAACCTGCTATTGCAAGAGTGCCGCAATCCCGAGCAATATGATGCGATCGTGCAAGCAATTGCTCAGGGGCGCTCGAGGATCTCGGAGATTGCGAGCTCTACGGGAATCCCTGCGAGCAACGTAAAGAGCTATGTGGATAAGCTGGCGTCACTTGGGATTGTCGAGCGCGAGCTGCCCCTAAACGAAACGAGCAATAAGCGAGCCGTGTATCTGCTGAGCGACCAGATGTTTAGGTTCTGGTACAAGTTTGTTCCGCAGAACATCGGGCTGATTCAAAACGATATGGCCGAGATGGCGTATAAGCGCATTGAGCCGCACGTATCGGATTACATGGGTACGGTCTTTGAGCTTATATGCAGACAATACGTGTACGAACTCGCGCGCGCGGGCCAGCTCGATGTGGTTCCGGCGAGTGTCGGGCGCTGGTGGGGGACGGATAATCGCACGCATACGCAGGAAGAAATCGACTTGATTGTTGACGATGGCGAGGGCACTGCGCTGTTTGCGGAGTGCAAATGGCGCAATGAACCGGCGGGCGAAGACGTGCTGCAAAAGCTCGTGCACCGAAGTGAGCTCTTTAGACGGCAACGAAAAAGCTATGCACTTTTCTCAAAAAGCGGCTTTACGCAGGGATGTCGGGATGCCGCGGAGAGTAGGGGAGACGTCAAGCTGATCTCGTTTGACGAGATGTGAGGGCGGGGATAATGAAGCGCGTCCTGATTTGATGCCGGGAATGGGATGTGCTTTCCTTTTGCGACCTTTGGCGGAAAGTGCGTTCCAGATTTCGGCTTCAGAATGGGATGCCGTTTCCGGATCGGCCCTCAGGCGGAAACTACGACCCGGAATTCGGCTCCAAAACGGGATACGCTTTCCCGGTGGCATCTCTAGCGGAAACTGCATCCCGGAATGAGCTCTCGGAACGGGACACGCTTTCCCATCGGGGCTTCAAACGGAAACCGTGTCCCGGAATCGAGCCTCAGGGTGGGACGCATTTTCCGGTAGAGGCCTGGGACGGAAGGCGTGTCCCAGAATCCGGCTAATCCGATGGCCAGGTGGTTGAGCGAGCGGGCTCCGAGGCTCCATTACTGAAAATTCATTTGTTAAACCTGGCAACCGTGGGTAGAATAAAGTCGACGGCAGCCCAAGGGTGATAGCTGGGCAGCGCCGTTACTTAGTTCAAGGGGTCAATGCCTTAACGGCGTCGACCCCTCTTCTAATATGAGAAAGCCATTGTCAATAGGCATGTTCGTTTGAGCCCGGTTTAAATCC
>NZ_SPFY01000012.1 GCF_005844325.1 Collinsella aerofaciens
ACCGCAGGAAGCTTGGATACGCCTAGGCGCGGTCCAAGAAATCGTCCGCACCCCCTAATGATTGTTCCGGCTTTGGGCTTGTCTACAATAACCCCCGTAAAAGAAATGCGGAAGGTTACCGAGTCCCCTCGGACGTGGGCCTAACCAAAGTCTTTGATCGCGAGCGTCTCAATGGGCGCATTCGATTGATTTTGGTTGGGCTATATTTATGAAGGGACATGTCACCATGGGTTTCCTTTCTCGCCTGATGGGCGGTTCGGATGAGCAGAAGACTGCAGCTTCCGAGTTCGAAATCCTCGCTCCCGTTTCCGGCGAGCTTGTTCATCTAGAAAATACCAATGACCCCGCTTTTAGCAGCCGTGCTGTGGGCGATGGCGTTGCCGTGGTTCCCCAAGAGGGAACGGTGTGCGCTCCTGTTTCCGGCACCGTTGCGGCGCTGTTTCCGACTGAGCACGCGCTGGGCATCATGTCCGACGACAGCTCTGCTCAGGTGATGCTGCATATCGGAATCGACACTGTTAAACTTGAGGGCAAGGGCTTCCATGCGCTTGTTGCTCAGGGTGACCATGTCGACGCGGGCCAGCCCCTCGTCGAGGTCGATTTCGACGCGGTCCGCGCCGCCGGCTTCGATCCCACGGTCTTCGTTATCGTGTGCGAGCGTTCGGAGAACTCGACTCTTCGTGAGCATGCTTCCGGCCCTGTTGCTGTTAAAGAGCCTGTTATCTGGCTTTCCGAGTAAATTCTTGTGGTGGGTGCCGTGGTTATCAAGCGAGTTTTTAACAACAACGTCGCAATGGTCACTTCGGACGATGGCTCCGAGCTCATCGTCATCGGTCGAGGCCTCTGCTTTGGCCGTCATGCCGGCGATGCCATCGATGAGGCGTCGGTCGAAAAGACCTACGCGTTGCAGGAGGGAACTTCTCAGGACTCGCGTACGATTGACCGCTTGGCACATCTTTTGGAGTCCATCCCCACCGTCAACCTCGTGATTGCCGAGGACATTGTTCAGATGCTCCGTCGAGAGCTCAATGTTGATATCAACGACAAGATTCTCATTGCTCTCGCAGACCATATCAGCCTTGCTTTGGAGCGTGAGCGCAAGGGCGTCTCCTGTGAGAATCCGTTGCTGCTCGAGATCCAGCAGTTCTATCGCAAGGAGTATGCACTTGCGGGCCGTGCACTGCAGATTATCAAGGAGTATATGGGCATCCAGATGAGCGAAGAAGAGCAGGGTTTTATTACGCTGCATATCGTCAACGCCACCATGCCGCAACGCTCCGATCGTTTGATTGTTTCGGTCCAGCTTGTTCGCGACGTGCTCGCGATTGTTTCTGAGCGCTATGCTACGACCCTCGATGACACCTCGCTGCCTTACGAACGTTTCGTTCGTCACCTGCAGTTTTTCGCACAGCGAGCGCTCGATCCTACGGCCGGGCAAATCAACGGAGACGCGCTGTTCCGAATCGATGAAACGGCGTATCCGTGCGCATTCTCGTGCGCGGACGCCATAGCCGCCCACTTGTCGTCTACCTATAACGTTGTCGTTACCGATGCCGAGAAGAGTTATCTCGCATATCACATTGTTAACCTGCTTGGAGAACCTGGTCTCTAGGCATAACGTGCCCACACATCGATTGATATAAGGCAGGGCTCACGGCCTTGTCCAGGGCACATCTGTCTTAATTTGCGGAAAAGGAAGGGGAGTACCGCTATGACCGCAAAAAAGAAGTTCAATTTCAAAGCGCCGTTGGAGGTGTTCGCGAAGTCGATCGTTCAGCCGATGATGTATCTCTCGGTTGCCGGCATCCTGCTCATCGTGGGCATCATTCTGACCAACAAGACCATTTGCGCTTTGATCCCCGTGCTGGGCTCCGGTCCGTTCCAGCTTGTGGGCGCCGTTGTCTATCAGTCGTTGATGTTTATCATCAACAACCTCTCGATTCTGTTCTGCGTGGGTATCGCCGGCGCCATGGCAAAGAAGAACAAGGGCCATGCTTCGCTGATCGCCCTGATGTCGTTCTTCCTGTTCCTGCAGGCTAACAACATCGTGCTCAACGCCACCGGCTCTCTTGCCGATGCGAGCGGCATGCTCGGCCTTACCGGAACCGGCCAGGCCACCGTTATGGGCATCCAGGTGCTCGATACCGGCGTGTTTGGCGGCATCATTCTTGGTTGCATCACCGGTGCCGTGTTCAACAAGTACTCGAACAAGCAGTTTCCCATTGCCCTTTCGATGTTCTCGGGCGTTCGCTTCCCGTTCCTGATCATGATCATCATTTCCTGGATCATGGGCGCTGGCTTCTGCATCGTTTGGCCTCCGGTTCAGGGCGCCATCTCCTCCGTTGCCGGCATCATTAAGGAGTCGGGCAACATCGGTCTGTTTATCTACGGCATGCTCAACAAGCTGCTCGTTCCCACCGGTCTGCACCACCTCATCTACACCCCGTTCCAGTTCTCCGATGTGGGTGGTACCCTGACGCTGGGCGATCAGGTTATCGCCGGCGCCTATCCCATCCGTGTTGCCGAGATGGCAATGACGGGTCAGCCCTTCTCCGATAGCACGTATTTCAACAGCTACACCTTCAACAACCTGTGGCCCTACATCGGTATCGGTCTCGCCTTTATCGTCACCGCTTACAAGGGGAACAAGGATAAGACCAAGGCCGTTATCATCCCGCTGATCATCACCGCCGTGCTCTCCTGCGTGACCGAGCCCATGGACTTCCTCTTTGTCTTTGCCGCTCCCGTGCTCTTTGTCGTTCACTCGGTTCTTTCCGGCATCTTCCTGGTTCTGCTCAAGGTCCTCTCCGTGCCCGCTTCGACTGCAGGCGGCATCATCAACATCGTGGTTTCCAACCTGGTCCTCGGTGTCGACAAGACCAACTGGCCGGTTATGCTGGTACTCGGAGTCGTCAACGCCGCTCTGTACTTCTTCCTCTTCACCTTCCTCATCAAGAAGCTCAACCTCCACACGCCTGGTCGCGAGGAGGAGTCCGAGCTCGCCGAGTCCGTTGCCGAGGGCGAGGCCGCCGCGTCTGTCGCGGTGAAGCAGGGCGCTGTTGCCGCAGCTCCCGCAGAGGGCGTCGATGCAGGTATTGCCGACCTGGTCGCAGGTCTTGGCGGCAAGGACAACATCGAGGAGCTCGAGAACTGCTTTACGCGTCTCCGCGTGAACGTTAAGAACCCGGACCTCATCAATGAGGACCTCATCAACCACGTGCCCAACAGCGGCATCAACCGCAACGGCAATAATATCCAGATCATCTTTGGCATGAAGGTCGCCGAGATGCGCGACAAGGTCGAAAACGCAATTGAGAAGGAGCAGTAAACAATGATCATTACTCTGTGTGGTGGCGGATCCACCTTTACCCCCGGCATCGTCAAATCCATCGCCCTGCGCAAGGACGAGCTCGACGTTGACGAGATTCGTCTGTACGACATCAACGAGGAGCGCCAGCGCAAGATCGGCGTGCTCGTGGACTGGATTTTGCACGAGGACCTCGGCCTTGACATCAAGCTCACGGTGACCACCGACAAGAAGACGGCTTTTACCGACGCGAGCTTCGTGTTTGCCCAGATGCGCGTGGGCGGCTATGCCATGCGCGAGCAGGACGAGAAGATTCCGCTTCGTCATGGCTGCGTGGGTCAGGAGACTTGCGGTTGCGGCGGCCTTGCCTACGGCATGCGCACCATCTTCCCCATGGTCGAGCTGATCGATGACGTTGAGAAGTACGCCAAGAAGGACTACTGGATTCTCAACTACTCCAACCCTGCCGCCATCGTCTCCGAGGGCTGCCGTGTGCTGCGTCCCAACGCTCGCATCATCAACATCTGCGACATGCCGATCGCGATTATCGACGTGGTTTGCGCCGCGCTCGATATCGACAAGAAGGATGTCGAGTACGATTACTTTGGCCTCAACCACTTTGGTTGGTTCACCTCGATCCGCCACAAGGGCGAGGAGGTGCTCCCGCAGCTGCGTGAGTACATCAAGGAGCATGAGATTCTGCTGCCCGATTCCTACCTCAAGGGCATGGGCTCGCTCATGGCAAAGAAGCCCGAGGAGACCGCCGACGAGCACCCCGAGCAGAATCGCCACACCAAGGGCAGCTGGTACTACGTCTGGAAGGGCGAGTACGAGATCATGGAGTGCTTCCCGGAGTACCTGCCCAACACGTATCTGAACTACTACCTGCAGCAGAAGGAGTTCGTCGAGCACTCCAACCCCGAGCGCACCCGTGCTAACGAGGTTGAGGAGACGCGCGAGAAGAACCTCTTCGACGGCATCGATCACTACGAGAAGACGGGCGAGATCGACGAGAGCACGTTCTATGCGGGCAGCCACGGCGACTGGATTGCCGATCTGGCCATCGCTCTGAAGAACGACACCAAGCAGCGCTTCCTGGTCATTTGCGAGAACAAGGGCGCTATCCCCAACATGCCCTACGACGCTATGGTCGAGCTGCCTGCCTACATTGGCAAGAACGGCCCCGAGGTCATCAGCCGTGACAACATTCCTCTGTTCCAGCAGGGCCTCATGATGCAGCAGCTGAACTCCGAGAAGCTCGTGGTCGAGGCTACGATCGAGGGTTCGTACGAGAAGGCGCTCAAGGCCTTTACGCTGAACAAGACCGTGCCTTCGATGAAGGTCGCCAAGGAGGTTCTCGACGACATGATCGAGGCCAACAAGGGTTACTGGCCCGAGCTTAAGTAAAAGCAACAGAGTCGCTGGCCGCATACCTGGAGCAATGCCCGTCCACGTGATTGCGTGGGCGGGGCATTGTCATTTGGTAACGCGTTTTATCAAATATGGCATTTATCTGCGGTAATGTTCTATTCCACCGCTGATGGTGACATTTCATGCCGCCTGCCGAACTGCGTGGAGGCCTAACAACTTTATAGGTCAGTGTTGTGCGTGTAGCAATTTCGCCCGGCCTCGCCTCCGGGCTGCCGCATGAGAGGGGATCTTATGGCACGACTGCACGTAATGGAACGCAGCCACGCTCAGGCCGTCATGGACGACCTGCACGATGCGCTTGGACGCCGTCTGGCGGTGAGCTCGCTCGCCCCGTGCCCCGTCGAGTTTACGGCGGCGCTCGTCAACCTGTGCTCCACCCAGAGCTGCGGCAAATGCACGCCCTGCCGCGTGGGCCTGAGCGCGCTGAGCGACCTGCTCGCCGATGTGCTCGAGGGCCGCGCCGACGAGTCCACGCTCAACTTGATTGAGCGCACTGCCCGCACCATCTATCTTTCGAGCGACTGCGCCATCGGTTACGAGGCCGGTGCCATGGCGCTCACGGCCATTCGTGGCTTCCGGGACGACTTTGAGCATCACATCCGCGAGCACTCCTGCGGCTTTGACCGCGAGGCTCGCGTCCCGTGCGTCTCGGGCTGCCCGGCGCACGTCGACATTCCCGGGTACATTTCGCTCGTCGAGGCCGGCCGCTATGCCGATGCCGTCAAGGTCATCCGCAAGAACAACCCGCTGCCGCTCGTCTGCGGTTTGGTGTGCGAGCATCCCTGCGAGATGCACTGCCGTCGCGGCATGGTCGACGATCCCATGAACATCCTCGCCCTCAAGCGTTTTGCCGTTGAGCACAGCGACCTCAATGATTACAAGCCCAGCGTGGCTGACAACACCGGCAAGCGCATCGCCGTGATTGGCGGCGGCCCGGCCGGCCTTTCCTGCGCCTACTACCTGGCCGTGATGGGCCATAAGGTGACGATCTTTGAGCAGCGTCATCACCTGGGTGGCATGCTGCGCTATGGCATTCCCAGCTACCGTCTGCCGCGCGAGCGCCTGCAGGCCGAGATCGACTGGATCTTGAGCGCCGGCATCAACGTGGAACTCGACCACTCCGTCAACGGCGAGGAGCTTGCCCGCCTGCGCGACGAGTTCGATGTCGTCTATCTGGCCATTGGTGCCCACAGCGATAAGAAGCTCGGCCTTCCGGGCGAAGAGGCTCCCGGCGTGGAGTCGGCCGTCAAGATGCTGCGTGCCATCGGCGACGACGAGCTGCCCGACCTGAGCGGCCAGCGCGTGTGCGTCATCGGCGGCGGCAATGTGGCCATGGACGTGGCGCGCTCTGCCGTGCGCTGCGGTGCCGAAAAGGTGAGCATCGTCTACCGCCGTCGCATCTGCGACATGACGGCGCAGGATGCCGAGATTGCCGGCGCCCAGGCCGAGGGCTGCGAGGTTCTTGAGCTCACCGCACCGCTCGCTATCGAGATGGGCGAGGAAGGTCGCGTGAGCGGTCTGCGCGTGCAGCCGCAGATTATCGGCGAGCCCCGTCGTGGGCGTCCGGCCCCGCGTGCCGCCGCCACACCCGAGCGCGTCATTCCCTGCGAGCGCGTGTTTGTGGCCATCGGCCAGGACATCGACTCCAAGCCGTTTGAGGACATGGGCGTCGCCTGCAGGTGGGGCTGCGTGGTCACCGATTCGGATGGCGCCGTGCCCAACTTCGATGGCCTCTTTAGCGGCGGCGACTGCCAGACCGGTCCCGCCACCGTCATCCGGGCCATCAACGCCGGTCGCGTTGCTTCGGCAAATATCGATCGCTATCTGGGCTTTGACCACAAGATCAAGCTTGACGTTGAGCTACCGACCGTACAGTTTAAGGGCAAGCACGAGTGCGGCCGCTGCGAGCTGGGCGAGCGCGAGGCCGGCGAGCGCATCCACGATTGGAATCTGGTCGAGCAGGGCCTTACCGAGGAGGAGGCACGCCAGGAGGCAAGCCGCTGCCTGCGTTGCGACCACTTTGGCTTTGGTGCGTTCCGCGGAGGGAGGAACCTGGAATGGTAGAGCTCAACAACCCCACTGTCAGCGACAACACCGAAAGCGGAGCACTCAACATGGTCAAGCTCACTATCGATAATTGCGAGGTCGTGGTGCCCGAGCACACCACGATCCTGGACGCGGCCAAGTCCGTCGGTATCCAGATTCCCACCCTGTGCTACCTGCGCGATCTAAACGAGATCGGCGGCTGCCGCGTGTGCGTGGTCGAGGTTGAGGGCTGCGACCAGCTGGTTGCCGCCTGCAACAACTACGTGCTCGACGGCATGGTGGTCCGCACCAACAGCCCCAAGGCCCGCGAGGCGCGTCGCACCAACGTGCAGCTGCTGCTGTCCCAGCACGACTCGCGCTGTACGAGTTGCGTGCGCAGTGGTAACTGCAACCTGCAGACCATCGCCAACGACCTGGGCATCTTCTATTTGCCGTACGAGCAGCACCTGGCGCGCGAGGGCTGGGACTTCGATTTCCCCATCATTCGCGATAACGACAAGTGCATTAAATGCATGCGCTGCATCAAGGTGTGCGAGAGCGTGCAGGGCTTAGGGATTTGGGACCTGACCAACCGCGCCACGCATACCGCCGTGGGCACCCGCGGGCGTGCGCCGATCGGCAAGACCGATTGCGTCGCGTGTGGTCAGTGCATCACGCATTGTCCGACGGGCGCCCTGCGCGAGCGTGACGATACCGAGACCGTGTTCGACGCCATCGCCGATCCCGACAAGATCGTGCTGGTGCAGATTGCGCCGGCCGTGCGTAGCGCCTGGGGAGAGGAACTCGGCATATCTCGCGAGGAGGCCACCGTTGAGCGCTTGGCCTGTGCGCTGCGCCGCGTTGGCTTTGAGTACGTGTTCGACACCGATTTCTCGGCCGACCTCACCATTATGGAGGAGGGCTCCGAGCTGCTCGAGCGCCTGGGTAAGGCCGCCAAGGGCGAGGGCGACAGCCGTGGCTGGCCCATGTTCACGAGCTGCTGCCCGGGCTGGGTGCGCTTTGTGAAGGCGCGTTACCCCGAGTTTGTCGACAGCCTGTCTACGTCAAAGTCGCCGCAGCAGATGTTTGGCGCCATCGCCAAGACCTACTACGCCAAGGTGCTGGGCGTGGAGCCCGAGCGTCTGTTTGTGGTGTCCGTGATGCCGTGCACGGCCAAGAAGGCCGAGTGCGCGCTGCCGAGCATGGTGGGCGAGGACGGCACGCCCGATGTGGACGTTGCGCTGACGGTGCGCGAGATGGTACGTATGATCCGCGCGAACCACGTGAGCGTGGACACGTTGGTCGAGGAGCCGCTCGACACGCCGCTGGGCTTTGGCACGGGCGCGGGTGTGATCTTTGGCGCCACGGGCGGCGTGATGGAGGCCGCCGTGCGCTCGGCCTATTACCTGGTGACGGGCAAGAACCCCGATGCCGATTTCTTTACCGATGTGCGCGGGCTGGACGGCTGGAAGGAAGCCGTGGCCGATATCGATGGCACCGGGGTGCGCGTCGCCGTGGCGCACGGGCTGGGCAACGCCGCCCGTCTGCTCGACGCGATTCGCGACGGCCGTGCGAGCTATGACTTCGTTGAGGTCATGGCGTGCCCGGGCGGCTGCGTCGGTGGCGGCGGTCAGCCCATCCACGACGGCTGCGAGCTGGCAGCCGAGCGTGGCCAGGTGCTCTGGGGCCTGGATGCCGCTGCGGACATTCGCTTCTCGCACGAGAATCCCGATGTCCAGGCGTGCTACCGCGAGTTCTTGGGCGAGCCGCTCTCGCCGCTGGCCGAGGAGCTGCTGCATACTGACCATCACGCATGGACGATGCCCAACGAGGGGACGTACTAGCGATGCGCGCGTTTGATTTTGAGATGTCGCGCCGGGGGTTTGCCTCGGCGCTCGCCGCGGGCGCCCTGTCGCTTGCGCTCGCGGGCTGTGGCGGCGGGGCTGCCGGTGCCGGGTCCGCCGCGGGTTCGGCTGCCGGGCCTGCCGCCGACGGTGCCACTGCCGAGCCGGTCGAGGTGCACGTCGCCTCGCTCAAGGGGCCGACCTCGATTGGTCTGGTGCAGTTTATGGACCGGGCGGCCGATGGCGAGACGGACAATGAGTTCGACTTTGCGATGAATACTGCCGCCGATGAGATTGTGCCCAAGGTCATTCAGGGCGATATCGACATTGCCCTGGTACCCGCCAACGTGGCGAGCGTACTCTACAACAAGACCGAGGGCGCGGTGCAGGTCATCGACATCAACACGCTGGGTGTGCTGAACGTTGTGACGGGCGACGCGAATGTGGCCTCGTTTGGCGATCTGGCGGGTCGCACCGTCTACATGACGGGCAAGGGCACCACGCCAGAGTACGTCATGAACTTCCTGCTGGAGCGCGCGGGCCTGACCGGCCAGGTGACGCTCGAGTTTAAGAGCGAGCCCACCGAGGTGCTGTCGGCCCTGCTTGCCGACCCGTCTGCCGTGGGCGTGCTGCCGGAGCCGTTCAAGACCGCCGCCATCGCAAAGAGCGAAGGCAAGCTGTCGGCGCCGGTAAGTCTGACCGATGTGTGGGATGAGCTGGCAGGTGACACGGGTTCGCGCCTGCTGACGGGTGTGACCGTGGTGCGCCGCGCGTTTGCCGAGGAACATCCCGAGGCCGTGGCGGAGTTCTTGAACTGCCATGCGGCGAGCGTTAAGGCCGTCAATGCGGCGCCGGCAGACTGGGCGCAGGCCGTGGTCGATGCTGGCATCGTGGACAACGCCAAGATTGCCGAGAAGGCGATTCCCGGGTGCATGCTTGTGTGCCAGACGGGCAAGGATATGAAGGCGGCACTTAGTGGGTATCTGCAGGTGCTGGCCGACGCGGACGCGAGCGCCGTGGGTGGTAAACTTCCGGCTGACGATTTCTACTACATGGAGTAGCCCGTGCGTGCGTTTGCTCGACACATGACAGAGCGTATGAAGGCGGTGGCGGCAGCAGGTGCCGTCGCCGCCTTTTGGCTTGCCGTGTGGGTCTTCGCGGCGGTGCTGGTGGCGCAGCCACTGATCTTGCCGGGGCCGGGTGCTGTTGCCTTGGCGCTGCTGCGCCTGGTGTGCGATGGCGGTACCTGGGCGATTTTGGTGGGCTCGGGCGCGCGGATACTGGGCGGGCTGGCGCTTGCCGCGGTGTGTGGTGGCGTGCTTGCCGGGATTTCGTCACGGTTGCGGGCGTTTGCGCGCCTGGTGGCTCCGGCACTTTCGTTTGTTAAGGCGACGCCGGTTGCCTGCGTGGTGGTCCTGCTGCTTATTTGGTTGGGATCGGCGCGCGTGAGCATCGCCGCGGTCTTTTTGATGGCGCTGCCGGGCGTGTATTTTTCGCTGGCCGAGGGCTTGGCACAGGTGAATAAACCGCTGGAGCAGATGTTCCGTCTGCATGGCGTGCGCGGCTGGCGCCTGTTTTGCGCCCATACCTGGCGCGAAGTCCTGCCGTTTGTGCTTTCGTGCGCCCGCGCCGTGATCGGCATGAGCTGGAAGGCCGGCGTGGCAGCCGAGCTGATCGGCATGGCGGTGGGCACCGTGGGCGAGCGCATCTATCAGGCAAAGCTTTTGATTGAGACGGCTGATTTGCTGGCGTGGACCGTGCTGGTCGTTACCGCCTCGTGGGCGTGTGAGCGCGTGCTGGTGTGGCTGCTGCGGGTTTCGGGACCCGTGGCGTGGCGCGCGGCCGTGCGGGCGCATGGGCATGGACTGTGCGGGCGTGCGGGGACTGCGAGCGATGGCACTGCAGCGGAGCTTGCGCTTGCCGTGGGCGATCGTGCGCCCTGGGCGCCGGCGCTGGATGGTCTGGTGCTCAACGTGCCTGCGGGTGGGCGTATCTGCGTGATGGGCGCTTCGGGGATGGGCAAGTCGACGCTGCTTTCGTTGGCAGCGGGGGAGTGCGCGCCGTGCTCGATGGTGTTTCAGGATGCACGCTTGGTAGAGGGCAGCTCGGCTTTGGATAACGTGCTGGTGTGTGCCGATGCGCGCGTGGATGCTTCGAACGCTACGACCTTGCTGCGCCGGTTGGTGCCGGGAATCGACGTGCATGTTCGCGTGGCTGAGCTTTCGGGCGGGCAGCGCCGTCGTGTCGAGATCGCTCGAGCCCTGCTGTGTGGCGGCTGTGCCGTCATTCTGGATGAGCCCTTTACCGGCCTGGACGCCGCCGCGCGCGATGCGACGGCCGAGGCCGTGCTAGACCTGCTCGACGGTCGCACGCTCTTGCTCGCCACGCACGATGTCGTCGACGTTCAGGCCCTCGATATCTCGGACATCATCACGCTCTAAATACTAACTGAGCAACAAAATGATTCGTTTTCCTCCGTCCCCATGGGGTCGGGTGTGGTATTCTATCTGCGGGGTAATACTTAGGAATACCAAGTAATACCAACGCCGCAGAAACAAACTCCGGATGCGGGCCAATCGGGTTGCCTTCACAGCCCGTCGCCCAGCCGCGTGGCCCGCATCTATCCGCACTACCGTCGTTTCAAAAAAGGAAGCGCCATGGCAGAACACATGACCCCCGTAGTCGCGAAGGTCTTGCCCGAGGAGAAGGCAGCCTTCGCGGCGGCAACCCAGCTCGTGGGCACCACGCCGTCCAACGCCATCCGCATGTTTATCGCCGCGTTCAATCGCTGCGGCACCTTCCCGTTCGACATCTCGCCCAGCGGGGCCTTTGGCAAAGAGTGTCCCCAACAGCTAGTCGTTGAAGAACGTCCCCAATGACTAGTCGTCGGGAGGAGGTTGGCATGCTCAATGCGATGATTTGGGCGCTTGCCTGTTTTGGCGTCGTCGCTGCCGATATTGCCCTGAGCGTCGTTTTGTTTTCCGCCCTTGGCGTCGCATCGGTGTTCATGGGTTTTTCGATCGATGACCTCGACATTCAATTGCTTCAGGCCGTCGCGCAGACAGCATCGTTTTTGATGGCGCTGCTGTGGTGGCGTTATCTGTGGCCGCGTTCGTTTATGGCACGCCGGCAAAGCGAGCACCCGCTCGGCGGGGGAGCGCGTGGGGCGTGGAAACGCATCGCCTGCGTTATCGTGATCGGCCTGGCCCTGCAGGTGGTTGTTGGCTACGTGACCGACGCCGCGCTGTCGTTGTTGCCCGATGCCGCGGCCGACTACAGCGAGCTTGTCGAGGAAACAGGCATGGGCGACACCAGCTATCTCGCCGTCCTGACCACGGTGCTCGGCGCCCCGTTTTGTGAAGAGCTGCTGGTGCGCGGCATTATTTTTGAGTTTTCGCTCCGAGCGTTTAATCCGCAGTGCCGCCCACTTTGGAAGCGCCGGCGTCGTGCGAGCGCGCAGGACGGCGCCATGGTGCCCTGGGCGGCCCCAAGCACGTGGGGTATCGCTGCGGCGATTGTGCTGCAGGCGGCAATCTTCGGCTTTATGCACATGAATTGGGTGCAAGGTTGCTACGCGGGTGCCGCCGGCCTCATCTTTGGTTGGGTGCTCGTGACGACCGGAAAGCTCCGCTACACGATCCTGCTGCACTTTGCCTTTAATGCCGGGTCGTATCTCATGACGTTGCTCTGGTTTGTGAACACCTCGCTCGACGTGGTGGTCACGGTCGCCATCGCCGGCGTCATCCTCGTTGAGGCAATGCGCTCGCTGCGCCACGCGTGTGGGATGGACGCAGCGAGCGCACCGCTGCCCTAGTTGCGCCTGCCGCCTCCGTTGGCGCCCTGCCGTCCCTGGGCCGCGCGATTGCGACCTGCGGTGTTTTGCGCACGCGACATGCCGCCGTGGCCCTTGCTGCCTTTGGGTCCCTTGCCAGCGCCACCGCCATGTGGTTTGCCGCCCTTCTTGCCGGTTCCATGCCCACCGCCAGCAGATGTCTCGCCCGGGCGCGGGGGCACGGGACGAATCAGGCAATGCTTGGTGTAGCCGATCAGATCGCGGCGGCCAGCCTTTTCCAGCGCCTCGCGCACGAGCTTGTAGTTCTCGGGCTTGCGATACTGGATGAGCGCACGCTGCATGGCCTTCTCGTGCGGGTCGCGCGCCACGTAGATCGGCTGCATGGTGCGCGGATCCACGCCGGTGTAGTACATGCACGTCGACATGGTGGACGGCGTGGGGTAGAAGTCCTGCACCTGTTCGGGCATGTAGCCCATGTCGCGCACGGCTTCGGCAAGGTCCACAGCTTCCTTCATCGTCGAGCCGGGGTGGCTCGAGATCAGGTATGGCACCACGTACTGCTTGAGTCCGTATTCGCGGTTCAGGCGTTCAAATTTACGGCAGAACGCGTCGTAGACGGCTCGGCTCGGCTTGCCCATCACGGACAACACCGCGTCGCTCACGTGCTCGGGTGCCACGCGCAGCTGGCCCGAGACATGGTGCTCCAGCAGCTCGCGCAAAAACTCGTCCGAGGCATCGGCCATGGTGTAGTCAAAACGGATGCCGCTGCGGACGAAGACCTTCTTGACGCCCGGCAGCTGGCGCAGGTCGCGCAGCAGCTGTGTGTAGCCGCTCTCGTCGACCACCATGTTCTTGCATACGCTCGGCCACAGGCAGCGTTTGTTCTTGCACACGCCGTGCTTGAGCTGCTTGTCGCAGGCAGGGCGGCTAAAGTTTGCCGTCGGTCCGCCCACGTCGTTGATGTAGCCCTTAAACTCGGGATCGCGCGTGAGCAGCTCGGCCTCGCGCATGATCGAATCGTGGCTGCGCATCTGCAGCACGCGCCCCTGGTGGAAGGTGAGGGCGCAAAACGAGCACTCGCCAAAACAGCCACGGTTGGAGCTAATGGAAAACTTGATCTCGGCAAAGGCCGGCACGCCGCCTGCCGCGTCGTAGTCGGGATGCCAATCGCGTGCGTAGGGGAGCTCGGCCACCTCGTCCATCTCATCGGTGGTGAGCGTCGCCGATGGCGGGTTCTGCACCACATAGACGCTGTTGGGGTAGGGCTCTACCAGGCGGTGTCCGGTGATGGGGTCCATATTCTGCTGCTGCACATTGAAGCTGCGTGCGTAGTTGAGCTTGTCGGCGGTAAGGTCGTCCCAGCTGGGCAGCAGGTCGTAGTCGTAGACCTCGTCGAGCGAACCCGTGCGGTAGACGGTGCCGTTGATATAGGTGATCTGATCGACGGGCAGTCCCGCGTCGAGCGCGTCGGCGATCTCGACAATCGCGTGCTCGCCCATGCCGTAGATGAGGATGTCGGCGCCCGAGTCGAGCAGTACCGAGCGCTTGAGCTTGTCCTGCCAGTAGTCGTAGTGAGCCAGGCGGCGCAGGCTTGCCTCGATGCCGCCGATGATGATGGGAGCGTCCTTGAACGTCTGACGGATGAGGTTGCCGTAGACCGTGACGGCACGATTGGGGCGGTGCCCCTCCTCGCCACCGGGGGTATAGGCGTCGGTATGGCGACGGTGCTTGGTCACCGAATAGTGGTTGACCATGGAGTCCATGTTGCCGGCGCTGACCAAAAAGCCCAGGCGCGGCTCGCCGAGCACGCTGATGCTGGCAGGATCGGTCCAGTCGGGCTGGCAGATGATGCCCACCTTGTAGCCGTGCGCGTCGAGTACGCGGCTGACGATGGCCATGCCAAAGCTGGGGTGGTCCACGTAGGCGTCGCCGCAGATGTAGACAAAGTCGCACTGGTCCCAGCCGCGCGCGTCCATATCGGCGCGGCTGACGGGGAGGAACTTGTCGCGGCCCGGGCGCCAGGGACGGGCAGGCGCTGCCGGGGTATGAGTGGCGTGGCCGCCCTGGGCCTTGCCGCCGCGCTTTTGCTGCTGGCCCTGTTTGCCCTGCTGACTGCGCTGGTTGTTCTGAGCGTACTGAGGCTTTTTTGCCACGATCCCTCCCGGTGTTTGTATGCTGCACGTAATTGTAACCAGTCTTTTTGGGACGGGGCTAAAAAGACTGGTGGAGTACATGGGCTGGCGGATCGGCGCGTCGATGCGGGTGTCGTTTGTTTCCAGACTGTGTATCCCTGTGTCGAAGGGGTCGTCTCGCGCGCACGCCATGTTGTCAATGGGTTACAGTATGAACGGCGGCTATGTTTCCGCCAACGCACGAGAGAGTCGTCAACAAGGAGGATGCACGACGATGCAGCGTGCCAAACAGATATCGGAGTCTATTGAGCTGGGCATCATCTTGGCGCTCGCCGGTGGCTTTATGGACGTGTATTCGTACATTGGGCGCGACCATGTTTTCGCCAACGCGCAGACAGGCAACATCCTGCTCGTGGGCGTGAGCATCTCGGAGGGCAACTGGGCACTTGCGGGGCGCTACTTCTTCCCTGTGGTGTCGTTTGCCGTGGGTATTATGCTTGCCGATCTGGTACACGAGCGGTTTGGCAGCGTGATCCACTGGCGTCAGGTGACGGTGTTCTTTGAAGCCGTCATCTTACTGGGCGTGAGCTTTATCCCGGGCGGCAATTTCAACCTGCTCGCCAACTGCCTCACCTCGTTTGCCTGCGGCATGCAGGTCGAGAGCTTCCGCAAGATCCACGGTCACGGCATCGCTACGACCATGTGCATCGGCAACTTGCGCAACGCGCTGCAAAACGTGGACGATTACATCATCACCCACAGGCGCGGCTTTTTGGAAAACGGCCTGCTGTACTTTGGCGTGATCTTTACCTTTGTGTTTGGCGCTGTGTTGGGCAACTGGTGTATTGAGCGCATGGGCCTGCACGCCATCGTCGTGGCGAGCTTGCTGCTGTTTGTCGCGTTTGCCATCATGTTCATCGACCGCGAGCGCGACTTGCGCTTACGCTGGAAGGTTGCGGCCGAGGCTTGGAAAGAGGGCTGCCGAAAGTAACCGAATGCGGCAAAGGGGCTGTCCCTTTGTCAGATAGATCGATAATGGGGAGGGGACGGCCATCTCAGCCGCCCTTTTTTGAGTCTTAAGCCTAAGGTGCATGTTTGTAATGACAAGATTTGACGTCAGCAAAGCGTGCTGCTTAAGGCTATAGAATAAAAATGTCATCTTTCTAGCTATAATTATTAGTTGAGGGGATGGACATATGCCAGAGCTTTTTATTCAAAATAAGACGACAGTAATCAAGTTGATGGCGCTCTGCATTTTATCTGCCCTGGTGGAGCTGTCTGTTGTTAAAGCTGAATCGTTGATAATAGACTATGGCCTGCTTCGCTCTAATTATCGCAACGTTTTATGCATTGGGTTAGGCCTGCTAGTATTGCTCTCAGTTGAGCTGGTGACAAATCTGTTCAGATCAAAATATGCGGAGCAATTGGCTTCCGATGGTGCTAACTGCTTCTATAGATTGCTTGCCCGCCATGCTTTAGAGCGGCCCTTAGTTTTAGCAAAAGACAGTGACTACCTGTTATCGCGCATTGAAGAGGCCGGGAACCTACAGCCGATGATTGGAATATTTACAACTGCGTTTCTTCCGTGCCTAGTGACGGGTTTGGTATCGTTTGTGGCGCTATCTAATATCTCTATGTTGCTTTTGATTCCTGTTTGTGTTTCGGCATTGTTTATTTCGCTTCTATATCCGTTCGCTCTTAGTAAGCTATCGACTAAGAGCGAAAAGGCATTGGAGGCCCAGGCGAGGGGTTCTGCTTATTTAGCCCAGCTAATAAATTGTCGACTTTACATTCGTATTTCTCGTTCAATTAACTTGGAATTACTTCACTATAAAAAGATGCTTAAAGCCTGCAGGAACTCTCGAGTTGAGGAGAGCGTCTTTGCGAGATTGGCAACTGAAATAGTTGACGCTGGCAACATCATTACTGGCTTGCTTTCAGTTCTGCTGCTTATTTTCCTTGTGTTAAAGCGCGGGCTGACGGTCGGGATTGCAGTGCAGAGTTATCAACTTGTACTTCTATGCTATTCTCCTTTTCCTCTTGTTCTGAATTGTTGGGCTCAGCTTCAGCCGTCGTTTAGATCGTTGCACCGTGTCTTGGAATTACGTCGTCTTTTGGAAGCTGAAAAACCTAATTTGATATGCTTCGATCACGCTGATCGAATTAGTTGGAAAGGAATCAGTCTCTCGTTTTCGTCGAACGAAACTAATGAGAGGATAACAATTCCAGATTGCACGATACAGGCACCTTGTCTGGTTTTAGTAAGCGGCCCTAATGCATGCGGTAAATCTTCATTTCTGGAAGTATTGAATGGATTATTGTCTCCAGTTGCTGGCAGACTGTGTGTTAATGAGTCTACTGTCATTTTCGATGGTTCGACTTTAATCCAGCTACCCTGCGCAACTATGCCGCAAAGACATTTGATAATGGGGGGAACTTTCAGGAAGGCTCTTTACTATGGTCTTGTAGATATTGACTCTGAAAAACTCATCTATCTTTTGAGGGGTTTTAGCCTCGATAAATTATTTGAATCAAATCCCATCATTGGAGCTAGGGGACACAATTTGTCTGGCGGAGAACTGGCTTCTCTATTACTTTGTAGGGCCTTTCTGAGCAGTTATTCTATTGTTATTTTGGATGAGCCTTGCAACAATTTAGATAATGCTTCGATATCCTTTTTGAAGGTGGTTGTTGCGCAGGAGATGAAAGAGCGAATCGTCATCATTGCGGATCATGGACATGGTTTCGAACAATTTGCGGACTATGTAATACAGTTTCAGGAGCCAGAAAAAACTATCTAGCTCCTGAACGTTGCTACGAACTGCTTTTTGCGATTTATTCGAGATGCTCTTCAATCCGAGCCCTCAGAAGGGCAATGGCTGTGGGTATTCCAATTGCGGCGGCTAATTCGGCTTTATCCAAAACCTGTATGCTAAAGCACGATTGTTTATCACATTGAAGGACGATAACTGAAGATAGCTTCACTTCCCGTTGGCTGAATATGTCGTAATCCCCAAATAGGAAGTTACCTTTTATTGTGTAATTCGGTATGTTCGTTACGCACTTCATCTCAAGTCTGTTTAGGCCATAATCGAACACCGCAACTTCCTTGTGTTCGATGATGAGCGCAACCCTGGGCATGTTACTAAAACCACCGTCGACGACAGTAAAGAGTTTTTCATTTGCATCGTCATAAACGGTATATTTTAGACTCAATAGCTGTCCTAGTGGACCCGTGAACCCATGTCTTTTGATATTGAGGTTGTCTCCGGCTGGGTTGATGAGAGCTAGAGCATGCGGATAAGGGTTACCTTCAATTGAGATTCGATATTCGTTTGTAACCGTCTTGCTCGATTTAGGACCAGTAGCCACCACGCGTCATCGCCTCGATCGAATTGGAACCGACTTCTGCTTCGTGCGGAGAATTGCGCAGTATGTTGCAGTACATGCAGCTGCAATAACCGCATGGGCAATTTCTAACAAAATGAATGACGCTATTTACTGCATGCATGTTAAATGGACGAATACTTCTCATGATCTGCCTCCCATTGTTCGATTGTTTCTGACTGTTCTATTACCTTCTTCACCTCCTCAACACTGTTGAACCCTAGGTTTTCAATCGACGAGTACTCAACGTAAACAGAAAACCTGCTTTCAAGATAAATAAGCAGTCGAACTAAATCTGATGAGGACAAGTTGAATGGCGGGTCGGTCAATTGCTGATTTCTTAGATTTTGGTCAAATTGAGTCAAATCCAAATCTCTAATATTGTTTATCGCTTTTTCGATTTCTGCGTAGATGGTTTCATCTTTACGATATGCTGTCATTTCAGCACCCCAATATCGAAATCAAACAACTCGTTCTCGATTGTTTTGCAGCATAGTAATGATTCTTCTGGATCTAAGCTGGCTGAGAAACAGGGCATTCCTCTTAGTCGAAGTTCTCTTGCTGCTTGAATTGCTTTATCGCTAGATGAATAGCTTATTTGAAACCTATGCGTCTCCAACCCTTCAGTGGCGTCAAGTACTTCGTTTGTAATTTCAAATTGAACTTTCTCTGCTTGCGTTAGCGTTTCAATTATGGGCATGAGTCCAAGCATTATGTCGTAGTCGGCTATCGTGTATGGGATATTGATAATGGCCAAGTCAGGGCAGAAAGCTCGACATGCAGCAATCGATCCTAATCCGTAATCTCCGTAAATGTGGTCGTCGTATTTCATAAGCACATTGGGCGTTTCTAATAGAGCTAGGTCGGATTTATCATTCTCAATGATGATGTTGATCTGCTCATTCATTTTGATGACGGCGGATTGGCCACCATCAAAACTAAGGGTGTTGCAGCCCCAGATTTCATTTAAAGGATTGAAGCTCAAAGCGCATAGATTGGGATGGTGCTTTCTCATCTCGCTAACGATGCTACTAAACGTAATTGTTGAATCGGCGGGTGTATATAGATTCCCGACAACAATTTTTGGTATCAGGGCTAATTCCTGCATGTCGCTTTTGCTAGACTCAATTTGTTCAGTGGCGAGTTGACTGACAACCTTCTTATTTACAGAATGTGCATAGGTTTCAGCGTGTTTACTAAATTCTATGAGTCCTGTGGCGCTTTCTTTCGTCGATAAAACGACAACCAGGTCTGATTCATCGATTGTCGTTACATAGTTAATTCGATTTCTTATGCCAATTTCTTTGCAATTAACAAGGTTGGCAACATCTACGCCGTCCGGCAGAATGCCGCATGGTGTTGATACCCGAATATTGTAGCCAACTCCTAGCAATCCAATTAGAAGAGGATAGTCAGCTCCCGTGAAAGATATAAGTCCAATTGTCTTCATGATTATTATCGCTTGTTCCTTTTAAGAGCCGTTGTAATGGACACTTCGTGTCTATGAAGCTCAAAGCGAAGTATTTTCTGATTAAGTCGATCAAAGGCAATTCGTTTTGAGTTGTCGCATGCTGTTCGTTTGTAATCAGGGCTAATTACTCCTTTGCAATCTGCGCTTTTAATGCATTGAGTGCACAGCTGAAATGCCCAACATTTTTTACATGAATCGCTGGTCAGCTTTGAAACATTGATCATCTTTTCAATTTGACCTAAATCAAATCCTGAATCCAATGTACCGATATACATGTCCTTGGTTGTTTCGCTGACCCTTTCGCAAGGAAGAAGCGCTCCTGCTGTTGTCACAAATAGACGCGTAACTCCTGGCTCGCATGGACCACCGGGTATAGCTTTTGTTGGGATGTTCGAAGGTGCAAATCGCTTAATGTTTTGGTTGATGCTTGCAAGCGTATATGAAGCGAGCCTATCGCTACAGTTTCCTTTTTCGATCTTGCGCTCGTCCATAATTCTTGCTTTAAATAAGGCGTAATTCAGTTGACTTGAGAACTTGTCATTGTAGGGGGCGATACGTCCGTTGCGTTCCAAGTAGTTGAATTGAACATCGCAAGCCTCGATATCCTTATCATTTATAAAGGAAGAGACTGTTTTATAGATGTTGTTCGTGTCGACTACGGCATTAAAATGAATATATTTGTTGCGTTCAGGATGGTTGTCTAAAATCATATGAACATTGTCTATAACTGCTTGGTATGAGGACTCACCATTAGCGTAATGCCTAGACTTATCATGGATTTGCTGCGGCCCGTCAAGACTGATTAGCAAATAGAATTCATGTCCAGAATCGAAGAAGAATTTAACCATATCTTCAGATAAAAGAGAGCAATTGGTTGTAATTCGAAATGAGATGTGTTTTCCTTCAAATTCCTGTTCTGCATATTGAGTAATTAGCTTAATTTCACTAAATCGAAGGAGAGGTTCTCCTCCATAAAATGCTACGACCGGGTTTGGGTTGTCAATCGAGTGCATCTTAAAGAATTCGATTGCATGTTTGGCCGTCGAAACAGACATAGAGTTATGACTGTGGGTTCTGTTGTATAAGGAGTTTTCGGAATAGATACAGTAATCACATCGGAAGTTGCAAGATTGAGTCAGCTGAAGGGTTATCATCCGTAAATTTCTTTCCAGCTTAACTTTCAAAAGGTCAATTGATGGATAAGCGACATCCTGCAATGGCGAATCGCAGCAGTAGCCACATGATTGTAGTAACTGGAATTCTTGGTCTGATTTATAGGAGTCGGGGCAAACTTCGCCTGCTTGGACTTCTGAGATGTAATTGAAGAGATCTTTGCTTACTGCAAGTATCTCGTTTCGATTGGCATCATAAATGTAGTGGCCCAAGAGGGTCTTTATGGGTAGAACTAACATCTCTACCGCCTTTTTCATTTCACTAATGTTATTTTAGTGAACTAAGATGTTTACTATAAGGTAACCATTTATAAACGTATTGTCAAACATATATTGCTAAAACAGAAACAATTTATAGACTGAGTGGTCGTATCCTTTGGGCGATTGCTTCTATAATCTAGCCTTCGCTGCTGTCGGGAGGGAAGGTCTAGGACTCCGTTATCATGTTGAAACGCTTTAACTAATTTGACGTTCTCACGTGTTTTTCGTTTCAAAAGCGTTAGGATGGGACTCATAGCGTGGGGCGTAATGGGTGCCCCGCACACGATGGGAGGCTATCAATGGCTAATCGTTTCGTTCTCAATACCATCTCTTATCATGGTTCCGGCGCCATCAAGGAGATCCCCGGCGAGCTCCAGCGTCGCGGCTACAAGAAGATTTTCGTCTGCTCCGACCCCGATCTGGTCAAGTTTGGCGTTACCGCTAAGGTAACCGACGAGCTCGACGCTGCCGGCATCGCTTGGAGCCTCTACTCCGAGATTAAGCCCAACCCCACGATCCAGAACGTCAAGGACGGCGTCGAGGCCTTCAAGGCCGCCGAAGCTGACGCTATCGTGACCATCGGTGGCGGCTCCTCCATGGACACCGCTAAGGCCATCGGCATTATCATCAACAACCCCGAGTTCGCCGACGTCCGCAGCCTCGAGGGCGTTGCTCCGACTAAGAACCACGCCGTGTTCACCATCGCCGTGCCGACGACCGCCGGTACCGCTGCCGAGGTGACCATCAACTACGTCATCACCGACCCCGAGAAGGTCCGCAAGTTCGTGTGTGTCGACACCAACGACGCCCCCGAGGTCGCCGTCGTCGACCCCGACATGATGGCTTCCATGCCCGCCGGTCTGACCGCTTCCACTGGCATGGACGCTCTGACCCACGCCATCGAGGGCTACACCACCAAGGGCGCTTGGGAGCTTTCCGACATGTTCCACTTTGAGGCTATCAAGCTGATCAGCGAGAACCTGCGCGACTCCGTCGCCGAGGCCAAGTCCGGTCAGCCCGGCTCCGGCCGCGAGGGCATGGCTCTTGGCCAGTATGTCGCCGGCATGGGCTTCTCCAACGTTGGCCTGGGCATCGACCACGCCATGGCTCACACCCTGTCCGCTCACTACGACACCCCGCACGGCGTCGCCTGCGCCATGCTGCTGCCGATCGCCATGGAGTTCAACAAGCCGGTTTGCGCCGAGCGCCTGGCCAAGGTCGCCGTCGCCATGGGCGTTGACACCACGGGCATGAGCACCGACGAGGCTGCCGACGCCGCCATCGCCGCCGTCAAGCAGCTCTCTGCCGACGTGAACATCCCGCACGTCTGCGAGGCCATGAAGGCTGACGAGATCGAGGTCCTGGCCAAGGACGCCATGGCCGACGCCTGCTTCCCGGGCAACCCGCGCGAGGCGACGCTCGACGACGTCATCGAGCTCTTCAAGAAGATCTGCCCGGCTGCCTAACTTGGTTCGGCGGGCCCCTGCCCGTTAGCCCCACAATCGTCCTCGGACATGTCGGAAGCCCCCGCTGCGCACTTCGTGCGGCGGGGGCTTCCTCCGTCCTGCGGAAAGATTGTGGGGCTAACGGGCAGGGGGCCCGCCGGCTCGTTATCGTGGCGGGCGCAGTTCTGAAGAACTCAATGGGTCATCTCGCTAGGTAAAAAGATGGTTCGCGGTGGTATCGTTGCTGTGGGTTTAATTCGATATGAAAGGGTGACTTTGGTGTCCAAGATGGATTCTACGCTCTCCTATATTACTGACCAGTTGAAGGCGCTGACTTCTATCGCTTCGCCTACGGGCTATACCCGTGCGGCGACTGATTATCTGATGGAGACGTTGCGCGATATGGGCTTTGGGCCCGAGCGCTCCAATAAGGGCAATGTGCTCGTTGAGCTTGGTGGTGAGGGTGAGCCGCTCGTGTTGGCGAGCCATGTCGATACCCTGGGCGCCATGGTGCGCTCCATTAAGGACAATGGTCGCCTGCGCCCCACGACTCTCGGCGGGCATCAGTGGTCTACGGCCGATGGCGAGAACTGCACCGTTTATACGCGCGACGGCAATGTCTACACGGGCGTGGTCCTCAATACCGAGCCTTCGGCGCACGTGGCCGATGAGCCGGTCAAGACCATCGAGAAGAACATGGAAATCCTGCTCGACGAGAACGTTGACAGCAAGGACGATGTGCTCGAGCTGGGTATTCAAACCGGCGACATCATCGCTATGGATCCGCGCACCACGGTGACGGAGAGCGGCTACATCAAGAGTCGCTTCCTTGACGATAAGCTGTCCGCGTCGATTCTGCTGGGTTTGGCCCGCGCCGTCGCCGAAGGCGAGGTGACGCTTTCGCGCAAGGTTTCGTTGCTCTTTACGGTGTACGAGGAGGTCGGCCACGGCGGTGCCTTTGTGCCGGCCGACACGCGCGAGATGATCAGCGTGGACATGGGCTGCGTGGGTGACGACCTGGGCTGCACCGAGCGCATGGTTTCGATTTGCGCCAAGGATTCGGGCGGTCCGTACAACTACGACCTGGTAACCACGCTGTCTAACATCGCGCGCGAGCTGGAGCTCGATTACGCCATCGATGTGTACCCGCACTATGGCTCCGACGTCGAGGCCACGCTCTCGGCCGGCTACGACATTCGCCATGGTCTGATCGGCCCCGGCGTGTACGCGAGCCACAACTACGAGCGCAGCCACATCGACGGCGTGCGCAATACCTACGAGCTGGTTCGCGCCTACGTTCAGCGCTAGGGGAGTAGCTTGCGACTCGGCTGACCAATCGCTAAGGCCCGATTTCTCGGGCCTTTTTTCGCTTTGGGTCGTTTAGTATCATGATGTATGTAATCTATTAACTAAACGTTTAAATTACTTAACGAGGTGATGCGGTGTATGGATACGTCTGAGTACTTGTCTATGGGTGATGCTGCCCGTCTGCTGGGCGTTACGAAAGCCCGCATATCTCAACTTGCCGCATCGGGAACGCTCGCGTGCGATATTGTGGGCGGACGGAAGATGGTCGAGTACAATTCCGCGGTCGCTTATCAAAAGGTCCGCAAACGTGGACGCCGTCCTGCGGCCGATGTGGGGCGCAAGTTTACGCTGATGTCCGCCGATTACGAGGTTGCGCGTGTCTCATTTGATCCGACGCGTGAGTTTCCCTTCGAAATCGCCGAGGTACTCGATGCGCGGAGGATGCCGTTTGGCACGTGCTCGAGCTCTTCTCCTACGGTGAATAAACGGGAGCTCAACGTGTGGTGGAGCCATCGGTCGGTGCCTGACGTCCGCCCTGGACTCGTCTCGCGCTATCGTGAACTGGGAATTGCCAGTGGCATCGAGGTTCCGGTTCGGTGCCTGGGCCTATCGCTTTCGGATTGTTATTGGCTGCGGCCGGCCGATTGCGACGAACTCAAATGGCAAAACCTCAATTACTTCGAGAATGATTTTGAGCGATCGGCGCCCGAGGGGCGTTCGGGTTGGCTGGAAGGCATCGGTCTTAAAAATCCGGACAACACGTCCGAGGGCGAGCTCCCTAAATCGTGGATGATTCGCAACGGTGTTCGCGTTCTGGTCAAGGGGTGCGGCATGGACGACCAACGGCCCTTTAACGAGGCGGTTGCAACGGCTCTACATCGTCGCTTGCTGTCGGAGGGCGAGTTTGTTCCTTATACGGTTGAGCGGATGTTCGATGGCCCTGTGTGTCTGTGCGACGACTTTCTTGACGGCCGCGAGGAATACGTTCCGGCTGTTTACGTTAAAGGCGCACTTGGTAGCCAGCGGGGAAACTCGACATACGACCGGTACTGCCGCTTCCTTGGTAAGCATGGTGTCGATGAGGCTGCTGTGAGAAGGTCTATGTCGCAGATGATTGTCTGCGATGCCCTTTTGGCCAACAGCGACCGCCATTGGCGAAACTTCGGCATCATCCGCAATGTTGACACCCTGGAGATAAGGCCTGCTCCGCTGTTCGATAGCGGCAACTGCCTGTGGTACAACGTACCAACTGCCGTGCTCGCAGCTGGGGAGTTTGGGTTTTCCACTAAGCCGTTTGGGCCCGACTCTTCCGTCCAGCTGGCGCTTGCGGACTCGCTCGATTGGTTCGATCCATCGCGGCTCAACGGATTTGTTGATGAGGCGATCGAGATTCTTTCGCAGAGCGAATGGGCGACGGCGGAGGGTCGACTCGAGGCCATTTGCCGCGGCCTCGAGCGTCGCGTAATCGAGGTTAGTGCCGCTGTTGAGGTGCTTCGACACGTGCAGCGATAAACCTGCGGCTACTTAAGTGCGCCGGTCACCGTACCGCCACCCAGGACGATGTCGCCGCGATAGACGACGACGGCTTGGCCGGGGGCGATGGCTCGTTGCGGCTCGTCAAAAGTTAGCAGCATTTGTCCGTCGGCGTCACGCGTAAGGGTCGCTGCCTGGTCCTTTTGACGGTAGCGGTACTTGGCACCTACGCGAATGCCGCCGGCGTCGAGCTCCGCCTCCATGCGTGCGTCCGGCGCGCTCCAGATCCACTCATCGGCCGTGAGGGCAGCGGCGGTCAGGTCCTCGGCCTCACCCAGATGCACGGTGTTGTTGGCGGCGTCGACGCCCGTCACATACACGGGATGCGCCATCGCGACGCCCAGGCCCTTGCGCTGGCCGATGGTATAGCGCAGCGCGCCGTTGTGGTGCCCGACCACGCTGCCGTCGCGCCACACAATGTCGCCCGGTGCAGCGGCATGTCCGCAGCGGCGCTCGATATAGCCTGCGTAGTCACCGTCCGCGATAAAGCAGATGTCCTCGCTTTCGGCCTTCTGGGCGTTGGTAAAGCCCTGCTCGGCGGCTATGCGGCGCACGTCGCGCTCTTTGTCCAGGCCAGCCAGCGGAAAGATCGTGTGCGCCAGGCGCTCCTGCGTAAGTGAATACAAAAAGTAGCTTTGGTCCTTTTTGGGGTCCTCGCCGCGATGTAGCTGCCAGGTGCCGTCTGCCGCCTGGCTTGTTTTGGCGTAATGTCCCGTTGCGATGTAGTCGCAGCCCATGTCCAGCGCCGCATCGAGCAGTGCGCCAAACTTAATGTGGCGGTTGCAGATAATGCACGGGTTGGGCGTCAGCCCCTCCTGGTAGGCGTTCACAAAGCGCTCGATAACACTGCGGTCGAAGGTCTGCTGCAGGTCGAGCACATGATGGGGTATCCCCAGACGCTCGGCGACCGCCTTCGCGTCGGCGATGTCGCGGCCGACCTTACTCATGCCCGTGGCGGGGTCGGGTGCGGGGCAGGTGAGGCGCATGGTGGCACCGACGCATTCGTAGCCCTGGCTTTTGAGCAGGTACGCGGTCACGCTGGAATCGACGCCGCCGCTCATGGCGACGAGCACGCGCTTGTTGTGCATGGGGAGGTTCTCCTTGGTGGCATGTGGCCAAAAAAGAAAAGCGGCGCGGGAGGCTGGTTCCGCGCCGCAGACATTGTAGCAAGTTCGGGCGTCGTGTGGGACACCCTAACGAGATGGGCTCAGGCGGCCAGAAGAGAGGGTAGACCGGCGTGCCTTGGGCCTATCGACAAGTGACGGGCCCTTAGTCCTGGAAGAGCGCCGTGGACAGGTAGCGCTCGCCGGTGTCGGCAAGCAGGGCCACGATGGTCTTGCCCTCGTTCTCGGGGCGCTTGGCCAGTTGCAGTGCGGCCCACACGGCGGCACCGGACGAAATGCCCACGAGCACGCCCTCCTTGTGGCCCACGGCGCGGCCGGTGGCAAAGGCGTCGTCGTTCTCGACGGGGATGATCTCGTCGTAGACCTGGGTGTCGAGGACGTCGGGCACAAAGCCGGCACCGATGCCCTGGATCTTGTGCGGGCCGGCCTGGCCCTTAGAGAGCACCGGTGAGGTGGCGGGCTCAACGGCGACGACCTGAATCTCGGGGTTCTGCTCCTTGAGGAATTCGCCCACGCCGGTCACGGTACCGCCGGTGCCAACGCCGGCGACGAAAATGTCGACCTGGCCGTCGGTGTCGTCCCAGATCTCGGGGCCGGTCGTGGCCTTGTGAATGGCCGGGTTGGCGGGGTTCACAAACTGGCCGGCGATGATGCTGTTGGGAGTCTCCTTCTGCAGCTCCTCGGCCTTGGCGATAGCGCCCTTCATACCCTTGGAGCCGTCGGTGAGCACAAGCTGCGCACCGTATGCCTGCATCAGCTTGCGGCGCTCGACGGACATGGTCTCGGGCATGGTGATGATCACCTTGTAGCCGCGGGCGGCGGCCACAGAGGCGATGCCGACGCCGGTGTTGCCGCTCGTGGGCTCGATGATTGTGTAGTCGCCGCCGCGCACGAGCTTGCCTGCCTTCTCGGCCTCGTCAATCATGTTCTTGGCGACGCGGTCTTTAACGGATCCGGCGGGGTTGAAGTATTCCAGTTTGACGAGCACGCGAGCCTTGAGGTCCTCGTCGGCCTCAAAGTGAGTGAGCTCCAGAAGCGGGGTGTGGCCGATAAGCTGATCGATGGACGTGTAAACCTTGCTCATGGTGAACCTCCAAAGTGTTCAAGTTGCTGGTTGCCGTGTGGTTTTACGGCGTGTCTAGCAGCTAAACCCATAAACCTTATAGGTTGTTCGTTTAGCTGTTGGCAAGCATAGTAGACACTAAAGCCTAGTAATGCAATAGGAAATAGAAGATTATTACGAGTCGATTAACCATCTTGACCGGAACGGGTATTTCCAAAGCCGATTTTTCGGCTAGAATTTCAACGGACTAAAAGACCGAAAGGCAGCACTATATATGTTGGTTTCTACTAAGGGCAGGTACGCCCTGCGCGTTATGGTTGACCTGGCCGAGCACCAGGCGGCTGGTCGCATCCCGCTCAAAGAGATCGCGGCGCGACAGGGGATTTCCGAGAAATATCTCGAGAACATCTTGGCTACGCTCGTGCGCGCCAATATGCTCTCGGGCATGCGCGGCAAGGGCGGCGGTTATGTGCTCACGCGTCCGCCCGAGCAGTACACGGTGGGCGAGATCCTGCGCCTGACCGAGGGCAGCCTGGCGCCGGTCGCCTGCCTGGATGGCGACTGCAAGGGTTGCTCGCGATCTGATGAGTGCCCCACGCTCGACGTGTGGAAGAACCTGGACAAGCTCATCAACGACTACCTCGACGGTGTGACGCTCGATCAACTTGTCGCTCCCAACCATGGCTACGACTATGTCATCTAACCCACGCCTGCCATGTGGGGACGGGGTGGAAATGGTAGATTTTCTTGCCCTCTGAGACTTGGCAAATAAGAAGGCCGCCCATTTTTTGCGATGGGCGGCCTTTGATTTGGTTCGATGCGTCTGTGTATCGGGGGTGTTCTACTCTTCGGCAATACTATCGAGGATGCTGCGCATGATGGACACTAGGATGCTGCCCATAAAGGCCGAGCCAAAGCCGGCGATGGAGATGCCGACGCCCAACAGGTTGACCGACAGGTAGCTGGCGAGCTCCAGCATAAAGCTGTTGAGCACGAGCTGGAAAATGCCGAGCGTAATGATTGTGAGCGGCAGCGAGATGACCGTGAGGAACGGTTTGACGAACGAATCTACGATGTTGAGGAACAGTCCCACAAAGGCAAAGCAGACCCAGGCCTCGGCAAAGCCGAAGGGTTGGATACCGGGGACGAGGAACGTGGCAATCGCGATGGCGATCGAGGTGAAGAGCCAGTTAAGCATAAAGCGCATGGCGTGAATCCTTTCTTGCGCCGGGGTTGCTGGCGTCGCGTGAAGCGGCTTGCGGCGGCGACTTGGATGGTTGCGCGGGCGCGCCGCGGTGTTTGGGCGCCCATTGTCTCAAATATTCGTGGAGCTTACGTGCGCATTCGGTTTCTAAACGGCGTTCGTCCTGAAAAACGTGCCGCTGACAGAGAGTCTTGTCACTTTAGTTTGGTGGTGTGCTACACTGCTACGGGCAAATGGCCCATGCATAGTTTTATTGCATATTTACGGGCGAACGATGCCCGATGTCAGTATCAACTTCGATGCCTTATGGCGGGTTTGGCGGTGATCGATGAATATCGAGAACATGTTTGACAAGCCTGATGTCAAGCAGCTGGTCCACGCATTTAGTCTTTTGGACGACGAGAACGATATCCAGGCGTTTTTAACCGATATCTGCACACCGCGCGAGATCTGCGATCTTTCTCAGCGCCTACAGGTCGCGCGTTATCTGGATGAGGGCGAGCCCTATGTTGAGGTTCAGGCCCGCACCGGCGCTTCGTCCACCACGGTGAGCCGCGTGTCCAAGGCGCTTAATGGCGAGTACGGTGGCTATCGCAAGATCCTCATCAAACTGGAGGATGGCGAGTAGGCCGGCGGCAACAAACGAATTGCGCAGAACCGTCCCTTCGGGGGCGGTTTTTTGATCTCTCGGGGACGGAGGAAAACAGGTCACCGGGTTAGACTGACCCCCTCGGTGATCCGTTTTCCTCCGTCCCCAAGGGATCAAATCTGTTGGCGTGGGGCAAATCTGTCCGCGCGGGCGGGTAGGATGGATGCATTGATTATTGCGAACGGTTTGAGTGGAGGACCATGCCTGTTCGAATCTATACCACCAATACCGGGACGGACTTGAGCGATGCCGAGGCGGCGTTGCTCGCCGACCTGGTTGCCCGCCACGGGCGTGCCGTTTTGCTGGCGCCCTCGTTTGCCGAGCTCGACGTGTGCCGTCACGATGCTGCGGTTGCTGGCGCCTCGCTGGGCGTTGACTACAAAACCCCCGCGTCGTGGCTTCGTTCGCTGTGGGAGCTTATGGGCGATGGCCGCAGCTTCGTCGACAACATGCAGCGCCAGATGCTGTTCTCGGACATGATCGCCCGTCGCGGCGATACCGACCTGCAGCCGCTTTCGCGCAGTCAGGGCACGGTGCGCATGCTCGCGCGCATGGCCCGCGATGTGCTGCCGGGCGTAGCGGGAACGGGTGCCGAGCGCTGCTGCGGCGACGTTTGCCGGTACGATCCCAAGAGCGACGCCGAGGCTCGCGTGTTCGAGCTGTTGAGTGCCTATGCGAGCGGCTTGGACCGTCGAGACATGGTCGAGCCCTGCGAGGCGGCTGACCTTATGGCCGAGGTGCTGGCCGACAACCTTCCGGCGTGCGCCCGCGCGGTATGTGTGCGCGGCATCACAACGTTTACGCACGGCTTGCTCGAGCTGCTGTCTGCCGTGGCGAATAACGGGGGAGAGGTCGTTGTGCTGCTTGCCCGCGAGCAGACGGCGATGCGCGAGGAGCTTGCCGCCGCCTTTGATGCCCGCGGTGTGATGTTTGAGGCTGCGCCGCTGGGGGAGGGTGCCGCTGCGCCCCAGACTGCCTCCAAGCCCGCCACTCAGCCTACCTTTGTAGAGGTTGCCGGCCCTCACGCCCGCGCCCACGCCTATGTGGGTGCAATCGATGAGCTGGTAAAAACGTGTGAGGACGCCGCGGTCGACGGCGGTGTCGCGGCGTCCGCGGACCCCGTGCGCGTGCTCGTGGTGTCTGCCCGGGCGCCCCAGCTGTTCGGTGAACTCGCTGCCCGTTTGGCGGCGCGTCACATTGCGGCCGAGACAACCGAGTTCACGGCGTTTTCCCAATCCATCGCGGGCGGGCAGTTCACGGCGCTCGCCAATCTGATCGAGCGCATGAAGGCCGCCGACGAGGGCACCGCCTCCAAGACCGAGTGGTGGCCCGCGCCGGAGCTTACCGACTGGATTTACAGTCCGCTTTCGGGTGCCGACGCCGCCAGCGCGCGCACCTTCGACAAGAACATGCGCCTGTCGCGCGGCAAGACCACCGCGGCCGTCAAGAGCCTGCTGCAGAGCGTGCAGGGCCAGGTCAGGGGCACGCGCAAGGCCGCCAGTGATGATAACTGGTTTAAGAACGTGCCGTGCGTGGTCTCGGACGTGTTCCAAGCGCTGTGGCGCGACAAACCCGTGACGGCGCTCAAGGCAATGCTCGCCGTCGCCGAGGCGTTGCCCGATCGCGCCCTTGGAGGCCTTGACGGTCAGGCTCGTCGCCAGGCGGAGACCGCCCTGCTGCGACATGCCATCGACATCCTTATGAACGATGCTCGCGCGCTCGACGTGTCGCAGGCCGCGACCGTGCCCGTGCTCGACGACGTTCGTACCAAGGTGGACACGCGCAGCACCGCATACGATTACGAGACCTACGAGGTCGACCGCGCGCCGCGCGCCCAGGTGCGCTTTACGTCGCTTGCCGATGCGGCAGCCCTGCGCCCCGACAGCTACGATGCCGTGCTGTTTGCCGACGTCGACTTGGACAGTTATCCGCTCTCGCATGAGGAGGGCCCGCTGGCCACGCTGACGGCCGAGCTGGGGCGCAGCGGCGTGACGCTTGAGCCCGCGGCCCTGCTGCGCGTGCGCTTTGGCCGCGCGATGCAGGCGGCACGCGGCCCCGTTGCGCTCGCCCGCGTGACCCACGATCGCCAGGCGCGCGAGTGCTACCCGGCTGCCGTGTGGACCGAGCTGCGGGCGCACGCCGAGGCCACTGGCGCCGTCAAGGTTGCGTGCGTGGGCGAGGGCGGTATCGTCGCCGATTTTGACCCTGCAGCCGGCGAGGGCATCGGGCGCAAGCGCGTCGCGTGCGAGGCTCCTCAGCATTTGAGTGAGGCGGCCGTGCCGTACCTGGTCCTGCGTCGCCGCGATGGCGAGGGCGAGAACGCGCCGCTCGTGCCGCGTCTGACGTCCGCCTCGCAGATCGAGGCGTACTCGACGTGTCCGCTGTGCTGGTTCGTGTCGTATCGCGTGAAGCCCCAGTCCATCGACGCGGGCTTTGGCAACATGGAGAAGGGCAACTTTGTCCACGATGTGCTGGAGCATCTGCATGCCCGCCTGCCCCAGGAGGGCATGGAGCGCGTGACGCCCGAGAATCTGCCGCGCGCTCAGGGGCTGTTGCGCGAGGTCTTTGACGAGACGTTGGCCGAGCACGCCGGCAAGCGCGGCACGGAGGGCCCGCTGGTGCCGCTTTCTGCGGTGGAGGAGCGCCAGGTGGCCGAGATCTTGCCGCAGCTGGAGGGTGTGCTTGCCTACGAGTCCGAGGCACTTGCCCCCTTTGCCCCGCGCTACCTGGAGTTCGCCTTTAACGAGCTCAAGGTTGAGTATGCCGGTTGGCCGCTTGGCGGGCGCATCGACCGCGTGGACGTGGACGCCGAGAATCGTGCCGTGGTGATCGACTACAAGCATCGCACGGGCGTTGAGGAGTTTAAGCTCGCCGACCCTACGGTGCGCGACGAGGAATCGGGCGCGGCGCCCATCGACGACCCGCGCTGGTTGCCGCCACATACCCAAACGCTCATCTATGCTCAGGCCATGCGCCGGGCGCTGGATTTGGACACCCGCGCGGCGCTCTACTTTTCGACCAAGGGCGGCAAGCCGGCGCTGCGCGGCGCCGCGAGCGCCGAGCTGCTCGAGGAAGAGCGCGGCGACGGTCGCATCCCGGGCCTTAAGAAAGGTTTCCCCGGCGAGGGTGGCAACATGGACTTCGACGCCCTGCTCGATCGCGTGGAGGCCGGCATCGCCGAGCGCCTGCGCGAGCTCGAGGCAGGCAACGTTGCCGCCGTCGACCCGACGTCGGCTCAGGCCGCGCATGCGCGCTGCTCGTATAACCACGAAGGAACGTTTGTAAGGAGGGACGTGTAGACCATGGATCTTTCGACTTTGATGCCGCAACAGCTGCAGATCGTCAAAACGCTCGACCGTCCGCTGTTTGTCTCGGCGGGCGCCGGTTCGGGCAAGACCTTTACCCTCACGCGCCGCATCGTCTACGCGCTCTCGCCCGAATCCGGTCCGTTCGTTGAGCATCTGGACCAGGTGCTCGCCATTACCTTTACCAAAGACGCCGCGGCCGAGATCCGTGACCGCGTGCGCCGCGCGCTCATCGACGAGGGCATGGACGAGGAAGCGCTGACCGTCGACGACGCGTGGATCTCGACCATTCACGGCATGTGCTCGCGTATCCTGCGCGCACACGCGTTGGAGCTGGGCATCGATCCCGAGTTCACGGTGCTCACCGATACCGACGAGCTCATGGACCAGGCTGTTGAGCATGTGCTGGCCCGCGCGACGGCGCCCGATGCCGCCCCCGAGCTCGCCGCTTCGCTCAAGGCCCTTTACGCCTGGTATCCCATGGCGGGCGAGGGCGGGCCGTTTGGTGCCGGCACCACCATCAAGGGTCTGGTGCGCGAGCTGCTGGAGCTCTCGAGCCAGCTGCCGGGCGGCATGGACGACGTGCATGTGGCGCGCGGACAGGCCGACACCTCGGCGCTTGCCGATGCATATCGCGCAGCACTGGGTGCGAGCAAGGCCGCGACCGAGAAGGCACAGGTGGCACTCGACGCCATCGATGCGTTCGAGGCGAGCGGCAAGACCATGGCCGATGCGGCGCGACTCATGATGTCGTGCACCATGCCACGGGCGAGCAAGGCATTTCCTAAGGAGCAGGTCGAGCTGCTCAAGGCCGAGGCCGCCGATGCATTTATCAATATCGTGCTGGCTTGCGGTGGTCCGGCACTCGATGCGCTGGTGGGCTTGGCCCGCTCTGTAGAGGCTGAGTATCGCGCGCTGAAGGCCGGCCAGTCTGCCCTCGACAACAACGACCTGCTGTGTATGGCCTACGAGGCCCTGCGCGATTACCCGGCCATCCGAGCGGCATACGAGGGCCGCTTTAAGATGGTCATGATCGACGAGTTCCAGGATACCGACCAGATGCAGGTCGATCTGATCCGCTACCTGACGGGTGCGGGGGAGCGCGCGCTGTGTACCGTGGGCGATGCACAGCAGTCGATCTATCGTTTCCGCGGCGCCGAGGTCGAGGTCTTCCGCCGCCAGGAGCGCAAGGTGGGCTCGTCTGCCGCGCCCGAGGCGACTGCCGTGACCGACGCCCCTGCTGGCGAGCTCGTCAAACTCGTGCGCAACTTCCGCAGTCACGACGAGGTACTGCGTTACGTGGCACGCGTCTTCGACGGCGATGACGGCGGCCTGATGCAGGGCTTTTTGGATCTTGAGGCGAGCGACGGCCGCAAGGACACGCTGGTGGCAGATGCCTCGCGTCGCCAGGCCCTCTTTGTTGCCGGCGGCAGCACGCAGGAGCGCACACAGGCCAAGGCCCGTGCAATCGCGGAGCGATTCCGCGCGCTTGCCGATGCCGGCCAGCCCCAGGGCGGCATGGTGCTGCTGCTGGGCCGCATGACCAACGCAGACGTCTACGCACAGGCCTTCCGCGACCAGGGGCTCGACTGCGTCATCGCGGGCGGCTCGGTCTTTGCCCAAGCCGCCGAGGTGCAGACGGTGCGCGCCCTGGTTTGTGCGCTCGCCAATCCGGCCGATACGGCGCAGGGCCTTATGCCGCTGCTGGCCTCGCCGATGTTTGCGCTCGGCGCCCAGGAGTTCCTAGCGCTGGCGACCAAGCTCGACGAGCAGACGGGGGAGACCTCGCGCAGGAATATCGACGTGGGCATCATGAGCGATTCCGATGTGCCGGGCCTGCAAGACCTGCCGCTCGTGACGCGCGCCCGCGAGGTACTGCGGTGTGCGCTTCGTCGCGTGGGCCGCGATTCGTTCGCAGCCATCGCGCGCGACGTGGTCAACGCCTCCGGCTGGTTTGTGCGTCTGGCACAGCGTGGTCCCGAGGGCAAGGCCATTGCCGCCAACGTGCTCAAGGCGCTCGACGCTGTGGCCGAGGCGGAGGCCGAGTTCGGCAACTCGCCGCGTTCCATCGCGCTTGCCTTCGATCGCTTCCTAGCGGGCAAGGAAGCCCCGGGTGCCCTCAACGAGGAGGGCGACGGCGCGGTGCGCATCATGACGGTGCACGCATCCAAGGGCCTGGAATATCCGGTCGTGGCGGTCGCCGAGTGCTTTGGCGTGCGCAAATCGTCCGGTGCGGCTCAGATGGGGCGTGTCGAGGGCGGGGCGCAGGTTGTGGCACTGCCTGCACGCTTCGACGGCGTTAAGCTCGCCGACGGAACCTTTGTGAAGGGCGACGACGTTAAAAAGCAGTTTGAGCATGCGTTTAAGGGCAAGGGCACGTCGCTATGGCTGCCGCCGGAGCTCATGGAGGACGTCTGCGCGACGGGTTCTCCCGCTGAGGCATTTGCTCGCCTGCGCAACGACGACCTGCAGCTTTCGCTCGAAGAGCGGGCTCGTTTGCTCTATGTCGCCATGACGCGTGCGCGCGAGCTGGTGATCTTGGCGATGGATGCCGGCGTGAGCCGTGGCAAGGTGACGGCGCCGACCTTCGACGTCGAGACCGATCTGACCTACGACGTGCTGCGCCGTATTTTGCCGACCGACGCTCTGGACATGCCACAGCTCGATAGTGATCGTTTGACGTTCGACAACTCCAAGCCGGGCGACTACGAGCTCATTTCGCTCGCGGACTTTACCTTTGGCGAGCAGGCGTTTGAGGCCAACGCTTCGCTGGATGCCGAGGGCAGGCTTGTCCGCGGCGATGCGGAGCCGGAGGGCGCCGGTGCAGATGCCCGCGCCGCCGTTCCCGGTCCTGCCGACCCTGAGCCCGATGCGTTTGAGCTCGTGTATCCCCAGGCGGTGGGCGTGCGAATGGGCATCTGCCCGTATCCGGCGCGCGATTCGTACAGCTACTCGTCAATTGCCGCGGCGCTGCATGCCGAGTCCGAGGACCGTGCCGCCGAGGCACGCGTGCCCATGGACGAGGCTGGCGATGATGCGGAGTCGGATGGTTCCGAGATGACGGATGCAGACGTGGCCGCCGTTGAGCCCGCCGGCAACCCCATGGCGCTGGGCTCGGCGTTCCATGCCGCCTGCCAGTGGCTGATCGAGATGGGTGCCGATGCGCTGCCCGCCGCGCGTGCCGATGCGCTGGCGCGCCTGTGGTGCCTGACGCCGGAGCAGCGCGAACGCTTTGACGTTGCCCTGGACCGCTGGCTCAAGTCGGCTGTTCGTGCCGACCTGCTCGCGTGGCCGTGCGTTCGCGCCGAGGTGCCGTTCTTTTCGCTGGGCTGCGAGGACGAGGACATCGCCCGCTACGGTGCATATGCCGAAGGCGCCATCGACGCTTTGGCGACGAACCCGGCGGATTCGTCACGCGCGCTGGTAATCGACTACAAGACGGGCGGCACACCGGACGAGACGCCAGAACAGCTGCAGGAGAAGCACGCCCTGCAGGCGCGCGTCTACGCCGACGTGTTGCACAAGGCGGACTTTGAGGCCGTGACCGTCAAGTTCGTCCGCGTGGAGCAAGTCGACCTCGCCAACCCGTGCGAGCCTCAGGTGGTCACCTACAGCCGCTAGCCCTCAATAACTTGCGGTGGAATACGGACTGTTTTGGCCAAAAAAGCCGCCAAACAGTCCGCATTTCACCGCAACGCATGGGAGAGCCTGGGGCGGTACAATGGCTCGAACGGTTCAAACGAATAAGGAGCCATCATGCAGCTCACCAAAACGCTTAAGGTGACGCCGGAGGAGCTTTTTGACGCTCTGGCGGGGTCCATCATGCAGGATATCGAGAACGCCACGGGCAAGCGTCCCAGCCGCAACAAGCTCAACGGCTATAAGTACGAGAAGCGCGCCCAGTCCGCAAAAGGCAAGGCCAAGGGCATGGCGATCAAGGTTAAAATCAAGCACTTTGACTACCCGTGTCTCTATGAGGTCCGTTTTCAGTATGCGGCGGGCATCAATACTATGCGCTATGAGGCTGCACCTGCTGGCGATGGTGTCTGCGAGCTCACCTATACCGAGGATTTTCAGGGTGTGGGTGGCAACACGTCTGGCACGCGCGGCAAGCTCGGCCTCTTCTTCTATGAGCGCAAGCTCAAGAGCCACGCCAACCAGACGATTGATCAAATCGTCAAATATATCGAGGGTGAGCGCCGCGTAAAGGCTAATCCCGCCTTCGCCGATGATACTGCCGAAAACGCTTCGGATGTATTCCATTGATACCCTGTGCAAAAGTTTTACCGCTCTTCACATCAACTGTGAACACTTCAGGCTTCGAGTCAGTAGCGAGCGGCCCGACAAAAGTAGTTGATGGAAGTGCCAAATGAATAAGAATGCCGCTGCGCAGCTGCACATCTATTCCGCCTTTTTCGTTCTCGCGGGATTTGTTTTAAATCGGGGAGTGTTTCTACTTTTCCTTGCGGAGAAAGGAATGTCTGTCACGGAAATCGCGCTTTATCAAGCCCTGTTTAACATTGCAACGGTCGTCCTCGAGCTGCCAACAGGGCTGATAGGCGATTTCTTTGGAAAGAAGTTTTCGATTCAAGTGGGCGTGCTGCTGCTTTTCTTCCATACGGCTGGCATGCTGTTGCTCTCAGGTCCCTTTCTTGTCGTGCTTTCCCTTGTTGAGGCACTCGCCTACTCCCTTCAATCGGGATCCGAACAAGCACTTTTATATGAAATTGCCCGGAATGCCGGTCAAGGAGAGCGTTTCCTCACCATCAACGCTCGGCTGCTTGCCGCGCAATCAATCGCTACGGGAATGGCGATTGTGCTCGGATCTTTCATTGCCCAAGTATCTTGGAGCGCCCTCTACGTATGTGTCTCTGTTTTCTATCTCCTGCAGCTTTTCCTTCTGTATCCCATTGAGAGGACGGAAGCGACCCGTTCTGAAAGCTCTGAAAAGGGAAGATTTGACGCGGCCAAGATGTTCAGACGCGAAACCTGGCGTGTTGGAGAATCCGCTTTTGCGGTATTGCTTCTTCTAATCGGCACAAGCATGCTCGATGGATTCTATGGGAGTTATTACAACTTGAATCAGTTGGTATTCGACGCATTTGATGCTCCCGTCTCCATAATAGGAATCTTTTTCGGTGCATCCTATGCAGTAAATGCGACGGCCTACATTGCAGCAGATTTCTTCTCATTGCGTTTCGGGAAAAGAAATACCATGCTCGGCTCGATGCTAATCGAGGCTGGCCTTTTCATGATTCTTCCGTGGTTCGCTTCAAATCCGCTGTGTTTGTTTGGCCTTAGCATGGTGCTTTGTTTTCTCCCAGAAGTGGTGTACATCACTTCGGAAAACTTAATCCAAGACGCGATAGCGGACGATCTCCGCGCGACGATCCTTTCCGTCGCGTCTCTGGTAAGGGCTCTCTTTTCTGCAGTGTTTTTCTCCATATTTGGACATGTGTTGGGGTTATATCCCATTCAGATAGCGCTCGGTATTATTGGTGCAATCGCGATAGCAATTACCGCCGTTGTTTCATTAAAAATGGTTGGAATACAGGTCTCCAAGAATTGATATATCGATTGACGAGCTATCCGAAGCGTCGAGCCTTCTTGATGGACATGACTATTCGTCACAAATCATTCCGCGCATCGCCGGGGTTCCAGTAATACTCGATATATCTGGATGCCCTCATTCCCCTTTTTGAAGGTCCCAAAAAGACTGCCCGTGTTGGTTTGGCTAGGTTCGGGTGCTGTCCGTGCCGTGGGGTAAAATCGTTCAGTCAGAACACGAACCCGCATCGGAGCTCATCACATGGCATTCGTCCATCTGCACAATCACACTGTTTTCTCTATGCTCGACGGCGCAACCCGTATCCAGGATATGGTCAACCGTGCCGTTGAGCTGGGCATGCCCGCCGTCGCCATTACCGACCATGGCTACATGTACGGCGTGCCCGACCTGGCGCTGGCCTGCGACGCCGTCAACCACAACACGCCCGAGTACAAAACCTGGAGCCACGACAAGGCCTTCTTGGAAAAGGACCGCCGCGACGAGCTGGTGGAGCCCGATCCCGAGGAAAACCCGCGCGAGCATGCCCAGTATGTGAAGGACATGGCCATGTGGGACGAGAAGGGCAACATCGACGAGCTCAAGCCGCCCCTGGTCATCAAACCCATCTTTGGCTGCGAGGTCTACTTTACGCCGGACGAGACGCTCGCCCGCGACCATAAGCCCGAGCTCTACCACATGATCCTTCTGGCCAAGGACCAGGAGGGCTACGTCAACCTGATGCAGACGGTCTCCGAGGCCGCCGTGCAGGGCTTTTACTACAAGCCGCGCGTGACGCTCGACAACCTGCGCCGTCATGCCAAGGGCATGATCTGCACCAGCGCCTGTATCGCGGGCATTATTCCCAAGTACATCGACCGCGGTGACATGGAGGGTGCCATCAAATGGGCCGAGACCTTCCGCGATACCTTCGACCCCGGCGACTTTTATATCGAGATCCAGGAACACGGCATTACCACCGATAACGGCCTGACCGACGAGCAGATGGACCGCACGCTCATCGATATCGCCAAGCAGGTGGGTGTCAAGGTCATCGCCACCAACGACTTCCATTACCTGCGCCGCGAGGACGCCCCCGTGCAGGACGTCATCATGTGCATCGGTATGAACGCCAAGGTCGACGACCCCAACCGCATGCGTATGACCGGCTCGGAGTTTTACATGAAGACCGAGGAGGAGATGCGGGCAATGTTCCCGTATTGCCCCGAGGCCTGCGACAACACGCTCGAGATCGCCGACAAGTGCTACGTGGAGCTCGACTGGGACTCCATCATCCTGCCGCGCTTCCCGCTGCTCGATCCCGGCGAGACGCACGAGAGCCAGTTCCGCCGCGAGTGCGAGAAGGGCCTGCGCCAGCACTACGGTGACGACTGGGCCACGCGCGAGATCGGCGGAGTCAACATCAAAGAGCGCTTTGAGTACGAATACAAGGTCATCTGCGACAAGGGCTTTGCCGCCTACTTCCTCATCGTTGCCGAGTACGTGCAATGGGCCAAGGACAACGGCATCGGCGTCGGCCCCGGCCGTGGTTCTGCCGCCGGCGCTATCGTTGCCTACGCCATGAACATCACCGCGTTCGACCCGCTCGAGAACGGCCTGATGTTTGAGAGGTTCCTCTCCCCGCAGCGTACCGAGATGCCCGATATCGATATGGACTTCGACGATGAGCGGCGCCTCGAGGTCGTGGAGCACGTTCGCCAGCTCTACGGCCCCGAGAAGGTCACCCACGTCATCACCTACTCGACCATCAAGGCCAAGCAGGCCATCAATGATGCCGCGCGCGTTCTGGACTACCCGGTCTACATGGGCCAGCGCCTGTCCAAGATGGTCTCGAGCGACCCCAAGGTCAAGCTCAAGCAGGTGCTCGACAAACAACCCGGCAAAGAGGATCTGTTTAACCCCGATTTTGCCGAGGCCTATAAAAAGGACGACGACGCTCGCCGCATCATCGACACGGCGCTCTCGATCGAGGGCCTCACCCGTGGCGAGGGCGTGCACGCGTGCGCCGTTCTGATCTGCCGCGACCCCGTCAACGAGCACGTGCCCACCAAGCTCGACACCAAGGGCGGCGTCGAGATTACCCAGTACGAGGGCCATACCGTTGCCGACATGGGCCTGCTCAAGATGGACTTCTTGGGCCTGCGCACGCTGACGGTTATCTCCAAGGCCAAGGCAAACATCAAAAAGAACTTCGGCATCGACATCAAAGAGGAAGAGATTCCCTTTGACGACCCCGAGATCTTTAAGCTCATGGGTTCCGGCCACACCGCCGGCGTCTTCCAGGTCGAGTCCGCCGGCATGACGGCCACGATCAAGAACATGAAGCCCACAGAGTACAAGCACGTCGTGGCATTGATCGCCCTGTACCGTCCGGGCCCGCTAGGCGCCGGCATGGTCTCGTCCTACATCAACCGTATGAACGGCAAGGAGCCGGCCGTCTCCTACGACGACCGTCTGGACGACATCCTGGGCGAAACCTACGGCACCATGGTCTACCAGGAGCAGGTTATGCTCATCTCCGTCGAGATGTGCGGCTTCTCCAAGGGCGAGTCGGACTCGCGTATCCGTAAGCCCGTGGCTAAGAAAAAGATCAAGCTGCTCACGTCGACGGTGCTCCACTGGGAGGATGGCTCGGACGAGACCACCTACGACCACTGGATGAACGGCGCTATCAAGAACAACTACACGCGCGAGGTCGCCCAGAAGATTTGGGACGATGTTCTCGAGTTCGCGTCCTACGCCTTCAACAAGTCGCACTCCGCCGGCTACGCCATCCTGGTTATGCAGACGGCATGGCTCAAGGCGCACTATCCGCACGAGTACATGGCGGCCGTTCTGACGTCCTACACGGGCAAGACCGACAAGATCGTACACTACGTCTCGGCATGCCGTCACGACGGCATCCCCGTGCTTTCGCCAGATGTCAACGAGTCCGGCACCGAGTTCACGGCTACCAAGGAAGGCGTGCGCTTTGGTCTGGCCGGCATCCGCGGCGTGGGCACCGGCGTGGCGCAGGCGATTATCGCCGAGCGCGAGGCGGGCGGCCCGTTTAAGACGCTGCACGACTTTGTCGAGCGCGTGGACTCGAGCCAGGCCAACCGCCGCGTGATCGAATCGCTGATCAAGGCAGGTGCCTTCGACTCCACGGGCTATCCGCGCCGCCAGATGATGCACTTTGTGGACAAGAACAACCCCGAGAACATCATCGACGCCGCGATAAAGCGCCAGAAGGACCGCGCGAGCGGCCAGACCTCGTTCTTCGACATGTTTGGTGATGTTGAGGGCTCGGGTTTCGAGGTCAGCGTGCCCGATCCGGACGGCCAGGAATGGGACCGCCACCTTAAGCTGAGCCAGGAGAAGGAGGTTCTGGGCATCTATGTCTCGGACCACCCGCTGCGCCCGTTTGAGTATGCGCTCAGCAAAGCGCGCGACTTCTCGTTCTCGCAGATCGACACCGGCTACGAAGTTCAGAATCCTACGGGCGGCACCATCAACCAGGAGATTCCCGAGGGCAAAGCGCTGTGGTGGGCCGGCATGGTCTCGAGCGTGTCCAAGCGCGTGACCAAAAACGGCGACCCCATGGGCATCGTGCAGCTCGAGGACATGGAAGGCGAGGCCACCGTCGTCGTGTTCCCCAAGACCTATAAAGAGGCCGAGGGGTACCTGTACGGCGAGGTCGATCCCGAGACCGGTGCGCAGCTGTCCGACGCCTTTGTGCGCATCAAGGGCAAACTCGAGCGCTCGGACCGCGGCGACCAGATCATCGCGCAGGAGATCGTGCCGCTTGAGCTCAACGAGGAGAACAACAAGCCCAAGGTGTTTGAGGTCATGGTGCCCAACAGCCGCTTTAGCCAGGGCAATATGGCGCGCCTGGCCACGGTGCTCACCGCTAACCCGGGCGGCGACCGCGTGGAGATCTTTATCGAGCAGGTGGACGGGCGCGTGCTGCGCGCCGAGGTGCCTGCCAAGGTCAACGCGCGCTCGATTCCGCTGCTGGCCGAGGCCAAGGCCATTGTGGGTAACCAAGGCCGCGTGACGGTTATCTAGGGACGGCGTTGCTGAGAGGTACTCGGTGCGAGATTGGAGGAAGTGATGGCGCAGGGGACGTTTGTGCAGGCGCTCCGGAAAGAGGCGGCGCTGAGCGGCACCTTTATGAAGGGCCGCTCGCTCATGCTCAACGGCGCCGTGCTGTCGATCGAGGACAGCGGCTCGCGCTTCTCCAAAAACGTGACGGTTGAGGGCTCAGTGCGCGGCTCGCGCGGTGACCTGTACAAGACGCACGTGGCGCTCGACATGGACGAGCAGGAGGTGATCGACTACGACTGCGATTGCCCCGCTGCCTATCGCTACCCCGGCATGTGCAAGCACGCCATCGCCACGGCGCTAGCGTACCTGGACGCCAGCGGCATTGAGCCTGTTGAGGGGCTGCGCACGCCGGTCCGCACGTTTACGGCGGCGCCCAAGCAAGCCGCGCGTCCTGCGTCTGCCGCACCGGCGGTCAACCCTAACTTTCCCTTCCCGGCGCCAGTTCCCACGAGCCCGAGCCTCATGAAGGCGCTCTCCGATCTTTCGGACGCGCGCATGGATGAGCTGGCGAGCATGCGCCGCAAGCTCGCCAGCAGTGTGGATCCCGATGCCCCCAAGGCGGTGTTGGAGCCCTCGCTGGTGCCGTATTACAATCCACTGTTTGCCGACCACTTTAGCTGGGCGCTCGAGCTTCGCATTCGCTGTGGATCGGTCTCCTACGTGGTTAAGGACATCGACGGCATGGCCGATGCCTACGTGCGCGGCGGCACCTTCTCGTACGGCAAGAAGCTCACGTTTGTCCATACGCCCGAAGCCTTCGAAGACGTGTCGACAAAGCTGCTCAACCTTGTCGTGACGACAGTTGCCTATCTCGATGACATCACGAGTTCGCGTTCGGCGTCGTACGATTTTGCACGCAGCGGCTTTGTCGCCGAGCGCCAGCTGCCGCTGTCCGAGCATGACATCGTATACATGCTGGACTTGCTGCGTGGCCGGACCATTTCCTTTGAGCCCGCCTGGTCGCGGGGAACGACGACGCATCGTTCCTACGAGGTTGCGGTTGAGTTGTCGCCGGTAGGGGAGGACGAGGCCTCGGCGAAACAACCGCCGCTCCTTGCCGCCAAAATCGCGCCGGCGGCTGGTGGCAGCTACGATCTGCGCCTGCCGGCCGATGCATACTGCTTTGCTTCGGGCGACGTTGCCTATTTGGTCGACACCCGCCGTGCGCGCCGCACCGATGTAGCGTTTGCCCAGCATGCGGCGCCGTTCCTATCGCGCTTGCTGCCCTGTCGCACGCCGATCCATATCGCTGTCGACCAGGTGGGGGAGTTCTGTCGTATGGCGCTGCCCATTTTGCGCGACTACACCGACCTTACCGCGCCCGCCGCGCTCGATACCGTGGCGCCCGAGCCGAGCTTTGCCATGGCAATCGGTGTCGACGATGGGCTTGTGACCTGCAAAATTACGGTTACCTACGGCGACTGGTCGGCAGATCTCTTTAGCCTGGGCGCTCCGGGCAGTCTCTTCGAAGAGCAACGCCCCGGCGTGCCGCCCCGCGACGAGGTGGCAGAGTTTCGCGTTATGGACACGGCGGCCCTATATTTCGACTTTTACGAGGGCGGTCTGGCGTTTGAGGAACGCGATGACGAGAGCCTGTTCTGCTTGCTGACCGAGGGCCTGTCTGCCCTGTCCGAGTTGGGTGAGGTTATGCTCAGCGACCGTCTGCGCCAGATCTCGGTCCGCCCAGCGCCCAAGCTTTCGGTGCGCGCGACCGTCAAGAGCAACCTGCTCGACGTCGAGCTGGGCGCGAGTGGGCTTTCGGCCGCAGACCTTGCCATCTATCTGGACTCGTACAAGCGCCATCAGACGTTTGCGCGCCTGACGTCCGGCGACATCGTGCGCCTGGACGAGGGCGCTCGCGCCGCCTTTGGTCTTGCCGAGGACCTGGGCGTCGATGCCGTCGACCTGCTCGATGGCGTGTCTCTTCCCGCGTCGAGCACCCTGTTTGTCGATAGTATGCTCGCGCGCACGCCAGCGCTCGAGGCCGATCGCGATGCCGCGTTCCGTCGCACCGTCGAGCGTCTGGACACGCTCGGCAAGATGGACTTTACGGTGCCGGCATCGCTCAAGGCAACGATGCGCGGCTACCAGGTCGACGGATACCAGTGGCTCGGCTCGCTCGAACACCTGGGCCTTGGCGGCATCTTGGCCGACGACATGGGCCTGGGCAAAACGTTGCAGATGATCGCGCATATCCTGGCGCGCGTGGAGGCGGGGGACGCCAAGCCCACGCTCGTGGTGTGCCCTGCGTCGCTCGTGTACAACTGGACTGCCGAGCTGGAGCGCTTTGCGCCTTCGCTCGACGTGTGCGCCATCGTGGGTGCCAAGGCGCAGCGCCGTGTGCAGATAGCCGGCGCCGCTGAGCATAACGTGGTCGTGACCTCGTATGACCTCATGCGGCGCGATATCGACGAGTACGTCGAGCAGGACTTTGCCCGCGTGGTGCTTGACGAGGCCCAGTACATTAAAAACCCGCTCACGCAGGTGGCGCGCGCCGCCAAGCGCCTGCCGGCCGGTGTGCGCTTTGCCCTGACGGGCACGCCCATCGAAAACCGCCTGTCCGAGCTCTGGAGCATCTTCGACTTTTTGATGCCGGGGCTTTTGGGCACGCGCGAGTCGTTTGCCAAGCGCTTTGAGAGCCCGGTCGAGCATGCCGAGGGCGATAGCGCCGCTCGCCTGCAGGCACTCGTGTCGCCGTTTGTGCTGCGCCGCGTTAAAGAAGACGTGGTGGCCGACCTGCCCGAGAAGATCGAGGACACCGTCATGGCGCAGCTCACCGGCGAGCAGCGCAAACTCTATCTGGCCAACCAGGACCACATCGCCCAGCAGGTGCAGCATCGCGAGGCCAACGAGTTTAAGAAGGACAAGCTCAAGGTGCTCGCCGAGCTCACCAAGCTGCGCCAGATCTGCTGCGACCCGCATCTGCACTACGAGGACTACAAGGCGGGCAGCGCCAAGCTCGACGCTTGCATGGAACTCGTGCACGGCGCGCTCGACGGCGGACACCACATCCTGCTGTTCAGCCAGTTTACGGGTATGCTCGATATCATCGGTAAGCGCTTGGCCAAGGAAGACATCGCCTTCCTTAAGCTCACGGGCGCTTCGTCTAAGGAGAGCCGCGCCAAGATGGTCGCGCAGTTCCAAGCGGGCGAGGTTCCGGTCTTTTTGATTTCGCTCAAGGCGGGCGGCGTGGGCCTCAACCTGACGGCGGCCGACGTGGTCATCCACTATGACCCGTGGTGGAACGTGGCGGCGCAGGACCAAGCGACCGACCGCGCGCATCGTATTGGCCAGCAACATACCGTGACCGTGTACAAGCTCATCGCCAAGGACACGATCGAGGAACGCATTATGCAGATGCAGGAGTCCAAACGCGACCTGGTCAACAGCGTGCTCGGCGGCGACGGCATCTCGTCGGCGCTGTTTACCCGCGAAGATGTTCTGGCACTGCTGGGCGGCGACGGGCGCTAACCCGCTCGGGTGGGGCCGCCAAGGCGGATGGCACACGCTGCCCCATCGTCCCCGCCCGTTATGTGTTCATTTGCAATGCCGTGGATGGTTTGTCTGCCTTTGGGCATAAGAACCATCAAGAACATTGGCACATCAGCAAAGGAGAACATCATGGCGAAATTCTTTAAGGACCCCAATGGCAAGCTCATTGCCGCCCTGGGCAACGACGTTGCAACCCCTGCCGGCTGCACGGAGCTGACCGCGAACACCGAGGATGCGGCGCACGAGAAGCACGTGCCGGTCGTCGAGACTGAGCGCGACGGTCACGTGATCCGCGCACGCGTTGGCTCGGTCGAGCACCCCAGCCTGCCCGAGCACTACATTGAGTGGATCGCCCTTGAGGCCGAGGGCCGCTTGGAGGTCCATTACCTTGAGCCCGGCATGAAGCCCGCGACGTTTTTTGCCGGCGGTTCCAGGACCGGTACCGTCTATGCCTACTGCAACCTGCACGGGCTGTGGTCCGCGACATTCTAGGAGCGCGCCCCCGCTCGGGGTATCATAGCTAGCATATGCACATGCAAGCGCCGACTGCATTATGCGGCCGGCGCTTTTACTACGACAACGATGGTTTACGACGGAAAGGGCTGAGCCATGAAGCTCGCACTTGCACAGATCGATATGCGCCTGGGTGATATTGAGGGCATTTGCGGCCGCATCGAGGACCAGGCTCGTCTGGCCCACGAGCGCGGGGCGCGCGTGCTGTGCGTTCCGGCTCCGCTCTTTATGGGCGCCATACCCGGGGGCCTGGTGGGCGCTGCCGACTTTGAGCACGACATGCTTGCCGGCTTGACTGGTGTCGCCGAGCGTATCCAGGAGCTTGACATGATCTGCATCGTGCCCGCGGCGGTTTCGTTTGAGGGCCAGCCGCTACTCGACTACATGATGCTCAAGGACGGTCATGTGGTGCCGGCGCGTTCGAGCATTGCCCTGCAGCGTGGTGAGAACAACGACACGCGTTGGGCGCCGCCGGTGTTCGACGTGGACGGCGTGCGCATTGCCGTGATTTTTGACTTGGACCGCGAACTCGAGATGTTGCCGACCGGTGTTGACCTCATTGCGTATTTCCAATTCAACGCGTTTGACATGACCGACCGCGAGACTGCTGCCATTGCCGCCGTTCGCAGCGGCGCTTACCGCAAGATCGCATCCAAGCGCAGCGTGTGGTTTGCCTGCATGGCGCCGGTCGGTGCCTATGACGAGTCGGTGTATACCGGCGGTTCGTTTGTGCTCGACGACTGCGGTCGCGTGGTGGCCCAGGCGCCGTGTTTTGAGGAGAGCCTGCTGGTTCAGGAGATTCAGCGCGGCGTGATGCTCGATGCCCTGGAAGATCACGAACTGCCCGAGTTCCGTTCCGAGGAGTGGCTGTGGCAGGCGCTGGTGCTTGCCGTGCGCGACAACGCCCGATCCCACGGTGCGTCGCGTGCTGTGGTAGCACTCGAGGGTGACTTGCCGTCGTCCCTGCTGGCGGCGCTGGCCGTCGACGCTCTGGGCCCGCGCAACGTGATTGGCCTGGTGCTGGGGCGCAACCGTATCTTTACGCCGGCGCAGGAAGAGGCCGAGGCTGCCCGCTGTGCCGCCGTCCGCGCCATCGCCGAGCGTTTGCACATTCGCACCGTCGAGCGCGATGCACCGGATGCGGCGCGTGTGCTCGATCGCGACGTGTCGGCGGGCGATGCCGAGCGTCTGCGCTCGCGCACGCTGGGCCTCATGCTGGAGGACACGGCGCTCGAGTTGGGTGCGATGGCGCTGAGCCCGCTGTCCAAAACCGAGTACGCGCTGGCGGCGCCGGCGCTTTGCGGCGGCTACCAGGGCGATTATGCGCCCTTTGGCGATGTGTACCTGTCGACGCTTGAGTTTGTGGCGCGCGTGCGCAACCGCACGTCTGCCGTGGTGCCCCAAGAGCTCGTGACGCTCAACGCGGTGGAAGATTGTATGGAGCGAGTGCTGGCGCAGGCGCTCTCGACGCTCGACGGTCCGGTCGATATGCTCGACCGCGCGGCACAGCTGCTCGGCGGGCTCGAGCCGGGTGAGGTCGATGGTGCGCTCGAGTCGCACGTGGACCGCAATCGATCTTTCGACGACATCCCGATGGCCGCTGGCAAGCCTGAGGCCTGCTCGCTGCTGCTGATGCTCGTGCGTCAGGGCGAGGCCGCCCGCCGCATGCTGCCGGCGGTGCCGATCGTCTCTGCCCGTTCGTTTGCCGAGCGCGCCTGGCCGTACATGCTTGCGTGGTCCGATCTGGGGCTCAACGGCAAGGAGCGCATGACGGTTGATTCGCTGGCGCGCGCCGAGGTGCGTCGCTTTGCCGACGACGATACGAGTGACCGTATGCGCGGTGAGATGATGGGCATTTTGGGTGAGCTGCTGGGTATTTCGCCCGAGCAGATGGAGGAGCTGCGCTCTGAGGACGGCCAGCGCCGTTTACACGAGGGAATGAAAAAGTTCGAGGGCGAGGTTCAGGACGCCATCGATAAGATGATGGGCGGCCAGGGTGGCCCGCAGGGTGGGCCCCAGGGTGGCCCGATGCCGCATCCGCCGGTTGATCCCCGACAATTTCCGTTCTTCTCTCAGAACTAGGTCGCTGCGCGCCCGCCAGAGCGGCAATCTGCCTTTCAATCGTCGGACATGACCGCCAGGTCAATGCCCTCCTCTTTCAAGGCACCTTGCTCGCTCTGGCGGGCGCTCGCTTGCGTATACTCAACCTACAATTCGATCTCGGCTGACTTATAGGGCTAGCGTTGTGTTATTCTAGAACAGACGTTCGTGAATGATGCGCGGGGCCTTGTCTTGCGCTGTGCTTGTGGCGAGGGGAGGTTGGCTTGGTTATCTTGGGCATCGACCCCGGTTTGGCCCATACGGGTTGGGGGATTATCGAGGAGCGGCGCGGCGAGGTTCGCTGCCGTGCCTATGGCTGCATCGAGACCAGTGCCGGAAGTCCGCTCGCGGTGCGCCTGTCGCATATCGCCCGTGACCTTAAGGATGTCGTCGAGCGTTATCGACCCGACACGGCTGCTGTCGAGAGTATCTACTTTGGCGCCAACGTTCGTTCGGCCATCCCCACGGCGCATGCCCGCGGTGCTGCACTCGTAGCGCTTTCGGAATGCGCGCTCGAGATTGGCGAGTACACGCCCATGCAGATCAAACAGGCTGTGGTGGGCACCGGCGCCGCGGACAAGCGGCAGGTCGCCTACATGGTACGCACTCTAACACAGCTCGACCACGACCCGCATCCCGACCATGCCGCCGATGCCCTGGCCTGCGCCATCTGCCACGTAAACCTCAGCCGCACCCGCGCCCTCACCGGTGGCGAGTTCTATCAACAGAGAGGAACCGGATACTGATGATCTCCCAGCTCCACGGAACGCTTGTCGAGGCCACGATGAGCTCGGCTGTCGTCGATGTGTCGGGCGTTGGCTTTGAGCTCGGCATCTCGGGCAGCACTGCGGCCACGTTGCCGACGCCCGGCGGCGAGGTCCGCCTCTACACGCGTATGCAGGTGCGCGAGGACGCCATGACACTTTTCGGTTTTTCCTCAAAGGATGAGCGCACGATGTTCGACCGGCTCGTGTCCGTTTCGGGCGTTGGCCCGCGCCTGGCGCTCGCCGTGCTTTCCACCTATACCGTGGGGCAGCTGTATTCGCTGGTGATGGCCGAGGACGACAAGGGCATGGCCAAGGTACCCGGTGTGGGCAAAAAGACAGCTCAGCGCCTGATCCTGGAACTCAAGAGCACCTTTGCCAAGGATAAGGGCTTTGTGCCGGTCGACGTGATTTCCGGACAGGTTGCGATGCCCGTGCCCGCTGCCGCTCCCTCGGTGATCGATGATGCCCGTGCGGCGCTCCTTTCCATGGGCTTTAGCCCGCAGGAGACCGATGTTGCCCTGAGCGGGTATGATGGGCAGAATATGCGTGTCGAGGATCTGCTCGGCGCGGCGCTTAAGCGACTCGGAATGGATGCGTGATGTGGGAAGCCGATGACTCTCAGGACTTGTGGGCGACGCCCGGTAACTCGCCGGCGGCATCCATGGCGCACGGCGAGCGCATGGTGGGCTCGGAGCTGACGGCCGAGGATCTCGATGTCGACCGCACTTTGCGCCCTCAGCGCCTGGACGATTACTGCGGCCAGGAGCACATCAAGCAGGGCCTGCGCGTGTTGATCGAAGCGGCGCAGAGCCGTGGCGAGACGCTCGACCACGTGATCTTCTCGGGTCCTCCGGGCCTGGGCAAGACCACGCTGGCCACCGTTATCGCCAACGAGCTGGGCGCTCAGATCAAGACCACGAGTGGCCCTGCCATCGCGCGCACGGGCGACCTGGCGGCCATCCTTACTAACTTGCAGCCGGGCGATGTGCTGTTTATCGACGAGATCCACCGCCTCAACCGTTCGGTCGAGGAGGTCCTGTACCCCGCGATGGAGGACTTTGCCCTCGATATCGTGATTGGCAAGGGTCCGGCGGCGCGCTCGATTCGCCTGGATATCCCCAAGTTTACGCTGGTGGCGGCAACGACCCGCTCAGGCATGTTGACCGGCCCGTTGCGCGACCGCTTTGGCATTTCATATCGCCTGGATTACTACACGGTCGAGGAGCTCGCGCAGATTGTGACGCGCTCGGCGACTATCCTGGGCGTGACGATCGACCATCCCAGTGCACTCGAGATCGGCTCGCGTTCGCGCGGCACGCCACGTCTTGCCAACCGTCTGCTCAAGCGCGTGCGCGATTACGCACAGGTGCGCGGCAACGGCCCCATCGAGCTCGATATCTGTCGCCAGGCGCTCGAGTTCTTCGAGATCGACGAGCTCGGTCTGGACTGGATGGATATTCGCATTTTGGAGACGCTCGCCAAGACGTTCTCCGGTCGCGCCGTGGGACTTACGACCCTTGCCAGCGCGGTGGGCGAGGACCCAGGCACGCTCGAGGATGTCTATGAGCCCTATTTGCTGCAGTGCGGATTGATGATTCGTACGCCGCAGGGCCGTCAGGCAACCCTCCGCACCTTTGAGCACCTGGGGATTGAACCTACCGTTTAGGGCGTTTTGTTTTGGCGGGCTGTTGGACTATCGCTGGGCATCGGGTAAACATATCGCCGTTCATCGGTTATGGGCGTTTTACTGTTGCGCGCCCGTGCTATGCTGAATTGGTCTTTTTCTCATTCGGTAACGAAAGGACCGCCCATGCCTACTGACATCGAAATCGCACGTTCTGTCACGCCGCTGCCTATTACCGAGGTGGCCAAGAACGCCGGCGTCGACGTTAAGCACCTTATTCCGTACGGCTTCGACAAGGCTAAGGTCGACTATTCACTGCTCAACGAGCCGACTGATCACCAGGCCAAGCTCGTCCTCGTGACCGCTATCAACCCAACGCCCGCGGGCGAGGGCAAGACCACCACGACCATCGGTCTGGCCGATGGCCTGCGTCGTCGCGGTATCAAGAGCGCCGTGGCCCTGCGTGAGCCTTCGCTCGGTCCCGTCTTTGGCGTCAAGGGCGGTGCCGCTGGCGGCGGTTGGGCCCAGGTCATTCCCATGGAGGACATCAACCTGCACTTTACCGGCGACTTCCATGCCATCGGTGCTGCCAACAACCTGCTGGCCGCCATGCTCGATAACCACATCCAGCAGGGCAACCAGCTCGGTATTGACGTTAAGCGCATCACTTGGAAGCGCGTCGTCGATATGAACGACCGTCAGCTGCGCCACGTCATCGACGGCATTGGCGGTAAGGCTCAGGGCGTGCCGCGCGAGGACGGCTTCGATATCACCGTCGCCTCCGAGGTCATGGCAATCCTGTGCCTGTCTACGAGCATCAGCGATCTCAAGGAGCGCCTGGGCGAGATTGTCGTCGGCTATAGCTTTGCCGGCGAGCCCGTCCGTGCCCGCGACCTTAAGGCCCAGGGTGCCATGGCCGCGTTGCTTAAGGACGCGCTCAAGCCCAACCTGGTGCAAACGCTCGAGGGCACGCCCGCGTTTGTCCACGGCGGTCCCTTCGCCAACATTGCCCACGGCTGCAACTCCATCATGGCTACGCGCATGGCCATGCGTTTTGGCGATGTCGCCATTACCGAGGCCGGCTTCGGCGCCGATCTGGGCGCCGAAAAGTTCCTCGACATTAAGTGCCGCATGACGGGCGTTCGCCCCAGCGCCGTCGTGGTCGTTGCGACCGCTCGTGCGCTGAAGTACAACGGTGGCGTCGCCAAGGCCGACCTCAACGAGGAGAACCTCGAGGCACTCAAGGCTGGCATGCCCAACCTGCTGCGTCACGTCGACAACATCCAGAACGTTTATGGTCTGCCCTGCGTGGTCGCCATCAACCGCTTCCCGACGGACACCGAGGCCGAGCTTGCGCTCATCGAGTCCGAGTGCCAGAAGCTCGGCGTCAACGTTAAGCTTTCCGAGGTCTGGGCCAAGGGCGGCGAGGGCGCGCTCGAGCTGGCCGATGAGGTCATGCGTCTGATTGAGCAGCCGAGCGAGCTCAAGTTTGCCTATGAGGACGGCGCCGATGTGGCCGACGCCCTCGATGCTGTTGCCACCAAGGTTTACCGCGCCGACGGCGTTGACTTTACGCCGGCCGCCAAGCGTCAGCTTGCCGAGCTGCGCGAGAACGGCTTTGGCAACCTGCCGGTATGCGTGGCCAAGACGCAGTACAGCTTTAGCGACAACGCCAAGGCCCTGGGCGCTCCCGAGAACTTCCGCATCACGGTGCGTGAGCTCAAGGTTTCCGCCGGCGCCCACTTTGTGGTCGCACTGACTGGCAGTGTTCTGACCATGCCGGGCCTGCCCAAGGTCCCTGCGGCCGAGAACATCGACGTCGACAACGACGGCAACATCACCGGCCTGTTCTAAGCTCGCTGCTCATAGCCGCTTGCCCGCCCCGTCGCGCCTACCAAGGCCCGGCGGGGCTTTTTGATCCTTAGGCCCGCGCATGTCTTGTAGATACCGACGGACTCTGCCCATCATAGGCTTTTGCGCTGGTAGAATGCATGGATAACTTGATGCTTACAGGCGACGGAAAGGAATCGTTGCATGGATCAGGACAAGACAACCGTGATGGGCGGCTGCGGTTCCGCGCAGGCTGGCGATAGCGCCGATGCGACCCGCGTTGTTCCCAACCCCGGTTATGTCGACCCCGCCGCGACGCAGCCTTCTGCCGAGCCCACACGAGTTATGGGCTATGGCGACGCGGCGCAGGACCCTTACGCTGCATCTTTGCAAAGCCCCTATGGCAACGCGGCGGCAGACCCGTTTGATTACGCGCCGCAGGATTCTTATGCCGCCTCGACGCCGAATCCCTATGATGACCTGCCGCAGAATCCCATTCCGCTGCCTCAGCAGACGACGTATATGCCTCGCACGGCGCAGCCTCGCTACGAGTCGCGCGAGCCGTATCGCGAGTACCCCAAGTCGATTCCGCAATATGGCGAGGACGAGGAAGAGACGCCGTCGCGTTCGTCGAGCGTGATTAAGAAGATCCTCATCGTGCTGGCGATCTTCTTTGCGCTGTCGGTTGTGTTTGCCATCGTGTCGGGCATGCTCAACAAGCGAGGGAGTTCAACGGCCGATACCGCTGCCGAGCAAACCGAGTCCGCCTCGTCTAGCACCGTCGATCTGAGTGATATCCCGGGGCAGTACTGGTCCAACGCCAAGAAGATCCTCAAGTCGCGCGGCGCCGATCTTTCGAATGCCGTGGTCCTGACTGATGATGGCTCAACGCCCGTCGTCGATGCCAACTGGGTCGTTACATCTGCCTACTATAACGACAACGGCAACCTCGAAATTCAACTCACGCACAAGAACAGTTCGGGCAACTCGTCCGACGGCCAAAGCGGTACCGACAGCTCGAGCTCCAATACGCTGGAGGACTTGAGCAACAAGGCGCAGGAGTTGGGAGACAAGGCGCAAGAGCTGGGCGATACGGCACAAAATCTGGGCGATACCGCGCAGAACTTGGGCGACATGGCGACGGATGCCTGGAACGCCCTACAAAACGGCATCTCGGGCGCGCAGGGAAACTAGCTGTTAAGTGGGCTACAGCTGCTCGGCCGGACGGTCGGGCGAGCTAAAGCCCGAGTCAAACGTAACGACGCATGAGGCATCGGGTCGGCGCTCGTGCACGATGCGCGTGACGAGCCCCAGCAGCTCCTCGTCGGATATGTCAAAGCCGTCGGGACGCACAAGGTCAAATGACACAAAGCCATCGTGCTCGTGCAGGTCGTGGATGGAGAGCGCAGGATCGATCTGCATGATGCCGCGCTTGACCCAGCCGCGCAGGTCGTCGCCGGTGGTGGCGATGGGGTCGCAGTGTAGCGTGATACCGATGCCCATCTGATGCTTGATATCGTGTTCGATGGTGTCCAGAATCTCGTGGTGCTCAAAGGCATCGCCCTCGCCGGGCATTTCCACGTGTGCGCTGGCAAACTGACGGCCGGGGCCGTAGTCGTGCACCATGAGGTCGTGTGTGCCCAGGACCTGCGGATAGGACATGATCTTGTCGCGGATTGCCTGGACGAGCTTGGGGTCGGGCGCTTGCCCCAGCAACGGGCTGATGGCGTCGCGCACCAGGCCCATGCCGCTGATGCAAATGAAGATGCCCACGCCCAGGCCCGCCCAGCCGTCGAGGTCAAAGCCTGTCGCTTGCGAAATAAGCGCCGCCGCTAAGACCGAGCCCGAGGTGATGACGTCGTTTTTGGAGTCCTGCGCCGTGGCGATGAGTGTCTCGGAATCGATGCGGTTGCCCAGCGTGCGGTTGAACGCTGCCATCCAGAGCTTAACGAGCATGGACGTAGCCAGTGCCGCAAGGGAAATAAACGTGTAAGCGGTGGGCGAGGGCTTGATGATCTTGGTGACCGACTCGAGAATCAGGTTGATGCCGACGGCGCAAACCAGGACGGCGACGAACAGGCCGGCTAGGTACTCGTAGCGGCCGTGACCATAGGGGTGGCCTTCGTCTGCCGGGCGGCTGGCAAGGCGGAAACCGAGCAGGCTCACAATGTTGCTCGAGGCATCGGAGAGGTTGTTGAAAGCGTCGGCGATGAGGGAGACGGAGCCGGCGAGCAGACCCGCGATGCCCTTGGCCAGGCACAGGGTGATGTTGAGGCCAATGCAGACGAGGCTTGCGGAAAAGCCCGCGTTGGTGCGGCAAGATGCATCGACCGGCTCGCTCTCGCTGCCGGGAACAAGCGTATGTACCAGCCGATTTACAAATAGCATAGCGGTCGTCCTCACAATCATGTTTAAGGGGATAGTGTAGCTCGCACGGGGGCGCCGTGCGCCGATGCTCAGAAAATGCAGCAATAGTCTGCCGGTGCTAACGAACGAGCCTTCTCGTCTGCCTGGGTGGTCCATTTTGGGCCACATGGGTATGGGCATGTGCCTGCTTGCTCGACATACTTAATGTCGACAGCCCCTGTGCAAAGGAGGACGTTTCCATGGACGAGATGTTTGCCATAAAATGTCAAAACTGCGGCGGCCCTATGTACTCGCACCAGGCTAAGCGCAGCTTTGAGTGCGCCTATTGCGGCACGGTGGTTCCGTGGCAGGCGGACGCCGGAGAGCCCAAGAGCGCTTTGGGTATTCGCCATACGCCGTTGACGGTGGTGGATGGACTGCTCAAACTCACGCATGTGTCGCAACTCGAGCGCCCGCAGGACCCGGACTGGTATTTCTTCAATGCGCACTGGCGCAATCAGTCGGTCCTGGAACATCTGCTGTGGGAGGATCGCGGCACGGCGCAGGAGTTCCAAGAGGCCACGCATGTGAGCATTCCTTGCCCCTTCTGCGGAGCGTCCTTTGAGGGCGAGTCAACGCAGCGTGTGTTTGAGTGCCCGTCCTGCGGCAATAAGATCGGCATTGCGGACCTGCTCAAGCCGGGGACGTTTAGCAAGCGCCTGACCATGGGCGTTGGTGCGGAGTATGTGCCCGAGCAGGGTATTCCCTGCGAAATCTCGCCGCAGCAGGCACGTGCCAACGCGCTGCAGCTGGTGCGCCAGTATCCGGATGCCTTTGCCGGGCACGACGTGGAAGACGCGATCCAAAACGACATGATGCTCTTCTATTTCCCCATGGCGCTGGCGGACTTGCGCATGATGGCGAGCTTCCCGGGCAAGGGCCTGAGCAAACGAGGCCTTGGTGTACTACGAGGTGCTCGACTGGGCATACCCCAGGGCAAACTACCTGGACGTTCGCCTCATGGGCATTTTGGAGCCGTGGGACTTTGCCAAGGTCGGTCCGTTCGATCCCGCCATGCAGGAAGGTGACTTTCGCGTTGTCTCAGTCGATGCGTCTACCAAGGACCAGGTGGTCATTGATAAGTTGGCGCTCGACGTTGCGGGCAACGACGCCGAGGCTGTACTGGGGCTCAATAAAAAGAGCATTCGCATGTGGGCGCGCAAGGCCCGCAAACATAAGGACGGCCTGGTGATGGTGCCGGTCTACTTTGTCGATCGTCCGGCGACAGACGGCCGCGATGGCGAGCAGGTGCGCATTGCCGTAAACGGCCAGACGGGCCGCGCGGCCGCGGTGGTGTTTAGCGACAAGCGCGAAACGCATATCGTGGCGCCGCTCAGCCCGAGCCTGCATCTGTCCGGTGAGAGCACCGTGCACGCCACGCCCTTCGAGGTCAAATACGTTAAATCGCCCTTCCTGTACCAGATCGTGCGCCGTGGAGGCGGCGAGCAACCGCGCCAGGTTGCAGCCGCCGTCGAGGGTTCCTACCGAGAGGAGAAGCCCAAACGCCGCGGTCTGCTGGGTGCGCTATTTGGGAAGTAGGGGAGTAGCACCGGTTGTTGCCGTAAGGTGATGGCCGGGGGTGCGGGGCAGCTCTCAGGAGTGCGGGCTGCCGTCTGATTGTTTGAGGGTGCCAGATGTAAATAAACAGTGGAGCGGCTGCAAAAGAGCCTCCTCACTGGGTAAAATCAGGTTGTGCCGCGGAACCCGCTCCTCAGCTAGTCACACTTCGGAAGCGCGGGCAACGCAGGTATTATCGTCTAAAGGGCCGGCTGCAACCGGCCCTTTTCTGTGGCAGCCAATGGACCCACATCAGACGAAGGCCGCGTCTTTGCCTGTCAGGTCACGCTCGCCAGCCACGGCTAGAATGTCGTTGCCGGCGTCCATGACCGGTATTGTTTCGTAGCGTGCGTCGCAACCGCGAGTGCGCCTGCGACGGCTGCGGTGGCTTCGGTCGCAACGTGCTGCTACCCTTGCGTTTCGCCATTAGTCGCTTCGTTGATGGCGCGGTACTCGGCACTCAGCTCGCGCGCCAGCTCTTCCTTGCTTGGAAGATACGGCAGGTATTTGGCGGTAAACACTTGGTCGTTGTCTTCGGGCAGCGTGTACTCGACAATCGAATCGCTTTTGTCCGCGCAGAGCACGATGCCTATGGGCGGATTGTCGCCTTCGTTCATGAGCTCGCGCGTGTAGTAGTTCACATACATTTGCATCTGGCCCAGGTCCTGATGCGTAAGGTCGTCCGTCTTAAGGTCGATGAGCACGAAGCAGCGCATCAGATAGTTGTAAAAAACAAGGTCAATATAGAAATGGCGCCCATCAAAGGTGATGCGCTTTTGGCGCGCCTCGAAAGCGAAACCACGGCCAAGCTCCAGCAGGAACTTCTGAAGATGCGTGATGAGCGCCTGCTCTAGATCGCTCTCGCGAAACGCAGTATCGTCCGAGAAACCTAAAAACTCCAGTACATATGGGTCGCGGATGATATCCTCGGGGCGACGAGCCGGGGCGCTCTTTTGGATTTCCTGGGTGACGGCCTCCTTGTCCTTGCTGGCAAGTAGGCGCTCGCGGAACATGGTGTTGATCTGGCGTTCGAGCTGACGCGTGCTCCAACGAGAATCGGCGCATTCGTTCATGTACCATGTTCGAGCATCAGGGTCGGTTATACGCGATAACCTGCGGTAATGTGTCCAATTCAATTCGGAACGCAGCGCGTTCCGGATTGGGAACGCAAGATAAAACTGACGCATGTATCTTAAGCTTCTGGCGTTGAAGCCTCTGCCAAAATCCTTAGTCAATCTAACGGCAAGTTCGTCGATCAGTGCATCGCCATACTTGGCGCGCCCCTCTCCGCCCTGTTCATCAACAATACTCTTGCCGATCTCCCAATATGCCTCAACCATCGCAAAGTTAACGGCGGTATAGGCCTTGTCGCGAGCGGCGTTGAGAATCGAGGAGACCTGCTTGTAAAAACCTTCGGGCACGATTGCCGATTCTCCACGGTTTACCAGTTCGCCCATCACTGTCGCCCCACTTTCCTTTTGTGGAATGCGTCTTTATCGCATTTAGTTTAAAGCCTCGCGCGGACACGAATTGCTGTGCTGTCTGACATCTTCGCATGGGGCCTTGCGGTGACTAAAATGTGACCATAGAGGCAGTTTTAGCGAATCCCACGGGAGTGACGCGTATGGACAATAACACGCTGCTATTCCAGGACAAAGGTTCGGGTAGGTATAAAGACGTCAAGATCTACCCCAACCGTATTGAGGTGCTCAAGAAGGGCACTTTTGGTGGCAAGCACACCGAGATTGTCTATCTTAAGGACATTACGGGGGTCAACAGGATCAAGGGCCGCGATGTTTTTCTGCGTAACAGGCTGTTGACTGCTTGTGTTTTTAGCCTGAGCAGCCGTGCGAAGGCCCAGGAGTTTGTTAACGCGCTGAACATGGTGATGTAGCCTATGGCGGCGTTTGGGCCAAGGTAAAAATCGGGGGCACAGAACGGTGTCCTGCGCCCCCCATTGAGTCGATGTGTCTAAAAGGCCGGCTTGCCTATTCGCTACCGTCCCCAGCGTTTTCGCGGTCGTTGGCAAGCATTGCCGCGCCGGCGACCGTTGTCGCTACGGCGGCGGCAGCGAGCCCGGCGGCAATGCCGGAGCCGTCGCCCGTGTCGGCGAGTTTTCCGCCCGAGTTCTTGCCCTTGTTGCCCTTACCGTTCTTATCAGCGCTGCCTGCGTTGGAACCCGTGCCACCGTCGGTGCCGGTGCCGCCTGCACTGCTCGAGGCCGCTACGGTAAAGCTCGCGGCTCCGTCATTAGCAAGCTTGTAGTTTTGCGCCGCGTCGCCCAAAAGACCGTTCGCGCGCACCCAGTACGTTCCCGCGGTAAATGCCTCGCCCTCGACCATTGCCGTGCCCGGAGCGCCGTCCGCGTCGTGCACAAACTCGAGCTGAGCCGTGCAGGCATCGTTTTCGAGTTTGCCCTCGAGCAGCGCCGCGACCTTTGTGCGCACATCCTCGCCGGCCTTAAGGCCTTCGAGCCCCTCAAAGTGGGGTGTCAGTGCGCGCGGATCGATATCGATGGGCACGGATCCCTGCAGCCCCGTAACGGTCTCGTTGCCCAAGGCGTCGACATCCACGTATTCGATGGTAAACGCATGGCCCGAAGCCGCCACGTTGAGTACGTTGCTGCTGTCGACAAGGCGGAAATGGCCCTCGCCAACGGTCTTGCCATCCTGGAGCGAGGCATCGCTCAGCGAGTCGCCGTACGTCATGCGCATGCGGGTCGGGAGGCAGCACGAAGCCGACTGCGTGTGCTTCGTATCGTAATTGTAATTGCGCTGGTAGATGCTCCGGGCCAGCGCCGCATCAACAAAGTCGGATGCGATGATGCCAATGTGCTTGAGGTAATCTGACTTTGTATCCTCGATGCCGCTGGGATTGATGTACGGGCTCTTATACAGATGCTCGTTGACTACTCGTGCCGAGGTAAAAGGATTGCCTCCGTGCGACAAGCCCGTGCAGCTGGTGTAGTTGATAGACCAGCAACGCTCCAGGACTTTCTCCTTGGCCCCGTTATCGTCCTCGACATCTACCTCGTTGCGCGTGCGCCCGGTCGTTTCCTTCAGCGCATTATCGACCCAGCTGAGCTTGTCGGTTCCCGTGAGTTTGTACTTGTCCTGGGCGTATACCTTGGTGCAATAGGGCTCTTTGTCGCCTGTTTCCCCCGCGGCTTCAAAGCCCCGCGCGTCTTGGACGAGACACATGGAACTGCTGTCGGTGTGCACTGCGATTTTGTTATCCCATTCGGTGAGGTCGAGTCCCCACGTGTGGCCGCTTACGCTGTCGCCGTCGAGTCCAAATCGACGTAGCAGGACGATCTTTCCGCGCACCTCGCCCAGTGTGGGAACGCGGCTCGACGTATAGAACAGTTTGGGGTTGTCGTCCAAAACCTTGGCGAAAGCCGTCGTAACACTTTCGTCGGTAGCCTCGTCGTTGCCTCGTGATACAAGCATGATGAGCGCTTCTGTCGGGTTTTCGTTCAAAAACGTTTTGAAGTAGCCTATGACATCGGAGAGATGCAGATAGTTCCCGTCTTTTTTGAGTAGGTAGAAAATCCCGTGGTCGATGCCGGGGTCATCGCCCTTTCCGAGCCGGATATCGAAATAGCGAATGCCTTCGAGCAACTGCGTGGGAATGTAATCCTGCTGGCATTTTACTTGCGAGGATTGGGGCTCAGTGTCGTTGTCCACGCTGCAGGTGCCCGAATCGTGCGTACCCGGGATGCTCAGCTCGTCGAGGAACTTGTTGTCGTCGACGTATTTCATCCAACATGGTCCGTCGACGTAGCTGCTGTACGTGATCCAGTCGAGGCTGCTAACCGTGGCATCGTTCTTTTTCATGTCCTAACCGATAAGTTCGAGCTCCCACGGAATGCTCTTACTCTTATGGCAGATCTTATTGTTGTCCTGGTCTTTGCCGTTCGATTCTATTGCCAGGTACTTAATGTCTTTTTTCTCGGTTTCTTTCTCGACCGTGCGGTCTCGGATGATGTAGGTTCCGTTTGATTGACGCTCGAACGCAAAAGCGCGGCTGGGCTTGTTGTCATACTCGCCGCCCCATACGTGGATGACCTTTCCATCTTTGTCCGAGTCGTCGTCGACCGACCAAATGCTGTAGCCCGTCTTTTTATGCTCTTCGAAATTGAGCAAGGTGCGGATGGCGTACCAGTTTGTATCGTCATTCTTGGTCGTTACGTTCTCAAGGATGAGCTTGCTGGACGTGCCGTCGTTAAACAGGTGACAGACGTTGCCGCGAACGTTGCCGTCTTGGTTGACGCTCGCGGTGCGAAAATAGCCCGCGGGGCGAAGGCGAATGACGAAATTGTGGAGGCTGTCCGACGGTGCGGGTGTGTTGTCTGCAAATGCCGCTCGCAGGGGAATGCCCGGCGCTGCGGTTTCGGGCAGGCTTGCAAGTGGTGACAACGCCGCAAGCCCTAGGCCCAGCGTAAACGCTCGGCGGCTGATGGCATGGTGTTCGGTCATAACTTCTCCATTCGCAGAGTGCGGTTATGCGATAGTTTTGGTCACTATACTGCCCAGATGTTTAAAGATGCTGGTTTAATTGTCTGCGCGGCGCAATAAATCGGTGGGCGGACGTGTTGGGGTGTTTGTCGTTTTCGTACTGTTGCCACATTTGGGGCGGTTCCGGCGTCCGGCATCCTCGCGTTCGTCGGCTACAGGCATAAGAAAGGGAGGGTCGGTTTACCGGCCCTCCCTGGGTACGAAGCGCTGGGGTACCGTCGCTTGTTTGCACTGCGACCGTGTTTCCCGTTGCGCTCGCCAGTCGCTTAGCGCTTGATCTCGATATCGTCGAGCTTGACGTCCATGGCCTCGGTCTTGGCCTCGGCGATGTCGTCGGCAAATTCCAGAGACTTCATCATGGTCTCGACGGCGTCCTTGTGCTCCTCGACGTTGTCGATACGCACATACACACTGCCGCCGTCAACGTCGGTGAAGTATTCGGTCGTTACGCCGCCCGAGTGTGTATAGGAAGCGTTGCGCCAAGTCTTGCCGTTGTACTTGACGGGGTCATTCTCGGTCCACTCAAAGCTGGCATTCCACTTTGCCTCGTAGTCGAACAGTTCATCGGCGTTCTTGTCAGAGTCGAAGACGGGGATGAAGCGATCGCTGGCGTGCTCGCTCTCGGTGAACTTAAACTGGGCCCTGTCGGCGGTGTCGCCTGCGACGTCGGTGATCTCGACGCCCTCGGGGACCTCGACCTTAAACCAAATGAAGTCGGTCCTCATATCCACGGCTGGCTTTTCTGCTCCGCCGCCACCTCCACTGCCGGTAGCGCCGCCGCTGCCACCGCAGCCCACCAGGGCAACCGCGGCAAAGAGACTGATGCAGAGGGTGAGAATCGCAAAGGCCTTCTTTTTCATGGTCGTGTCCTCCTCGATCTGTAACCGCCCATGGATTACCTGCCTTTACTGTACGCGTGGACGGCTCGCTAGGGTGGGCCATGTGTCCCATTCTGAGGGCCGGATTTGCGCCGTTAAGTGGCAATATGCACGGGTCCAAAAGAGGGGAGGGCCGGTGCTGTCGGCCCTCCCCGGGTTGGGCGCCCGTTGTTTTAATGGGGCGCATGTGCGCGGGTGCGCGTAGGCGCGTGCGGGTGTCCCGTTACTTGATCTCGATGCTCGAAATCTCGACTTCGCGTGCCTCGGAAACTGCCTCTACCATGTCATCGGGGAACTCGATGGAGTTGAGGAGTGCCTCGGCTTCTTTCTTGTGCTGGTCGAAGTTCGAGATGAGGACGTAGACGCTTCCCGGCTCAACATCGGTAAAAAGCATGGTTGAGATGCCGCTGTTGTCCTCGTATGTTCCGACGAGCCACGTCCTGCCGTTATACTCGACGGACCCGCCATCCTTCCACTGGAACGTATCCCCCTTCTTTTCCGCCTGGTCGGCGTGGGATTCCTCGGCCGTCAGCGCTTTTTTCCAAACGGGGATAAAGCGATCGGCCGAGGCGTTCTCGTCTTCGGGGAAGGTGAGCTGGACCCTGTCGGCATTCTTGCCGGCAGAGTCGCTTACGCCGACGCCCTCGGGCATCTCGACCTTAAACCAGATGTAGTCGGTCTTCTTGGCGACGGGGGCCTTTTCCTTGCTCTCGCTCTTGGGGGCGCTGCCGCCGCCCGATGCGCTCCCGCCGCAGCCCACAAGGGCGAGCGCGGCAAAGAGGGCGATGCAAAGGGAAAGGATTGATAGGGTCTTTTTCATCATGGTGGCGTCCTCCTTGTCTGCTGATGACATCACGGCGCCGCATGCTGTTGGGGTACTGATTGCGCTGGCGGCGGATGTCTCTGTGTACTGTGCGACTTATGCCTCCGTTCATCGCTTGTGGCCGTTGCGCGGCCGTTCCCCAACGGGTTCCTTACTTATAGATATGCCCCAGCTTGTGCTGCTCGGGAGTCTCGAAAGGTGGGCCATGTGTCCCATGTTTGCGTTGGCATGGCCTATCGTGTGCCATAGAAATCCGCGATGGCCAGGTGCGCTGACGCTCGCGTACTTATGGGCTAGACTTAGCACCATTACGTGATCGATGCGGTCGGCCGGCGTCGGCCGCCCGACCGATATATATGACTTGAAGGTGCGTGTGCGTATGAGCCAAGAGATGATGGATAAAACCTGTCGCGGTTTTGCCGAGGCGCTGGCCGCGCGCGAGCCGGTTCCCGGTGGTGGCAGCGCGAGCGCCTTTGTAGGTGCGCTGGGCGCCTCGCTTTGCGGAATGGTTGCCCGCTATGGGGCGACAAACCCCGCGCTTGCCGATCGCGCAGACGATCTGACGCGCGCGTTTGCCCAGGCGGATGAGTTGGCGCAGGAACTTGTGGGTCTGGTTGCCGAGGACGTTCGTGCCTACGGGCAGGTGTCCGCGGCGTACGGTATTCCGCGTGACGATCCGGCTCGAGCGACCGCGATTCAGGATGCGCTGCATGTGGCCGCTCTGCCGCCGTATCGCATTATGGATGCCTGCGGGCGTGCGCTGGCGCTGCTCGAGGACATGGCCGACAAGGGTTCGCGTCAGCTGCTGTCCGATGTGGCGTGCGGCGCCGTGTTCTGCCGTGCCGCTATGCAAGGCGCGAGTTTGACGCTCTTTGCGAACACCACGTCTATGAAGGATCGCGTTCGTGCCGAGGAGCTCGAGACGGCGTGTGATGAGCTGCTCGACACATGGTTGCCGCGCGCCGAGGCGCTGGCGCGCCGCGCCTCCGACGCTGCAAGGAAGAGAGGATAGCCATGGCTGAACTGCTGAAGGGTGCTCCCGTTGCTCGCGCTTTGACTGAGGAACTTGCTGCTCGCTGCGCAGCCCTGCGCGAGCGGGGCGTTGTTCCGACGTTGGCTATTGTGCGTGTAGGTGAACGCGAGGACGACCTATCCTACGAGCGCGGTGCGCTCAAGCGCTGCGAAAAAGTGGGGATTGAGGCTCGTCGCGTTTTGCTTTCTGCCGATGTTTCGCAGGACGAGCTGTTGACGGCTATCGAGGACATCAATGCCGATTCGGCTGTTCATGGCTGTCTGATGTTCCGCCCGCTGCCCGCCGGCCTTGACGAGAACGCCGTCGCCGCAGCGCTCGATCCCGCCAAGGATGTTGACTCCATGACGCCGGCTTCGCTGCTCACCACGCTTTCGGGGCGCGGCGAGGGTTTTGCCCCCTGCACAGCCGAAGCTGTGCTTGCTTTGCTGGATCATTACGGCGTTGAGCTGGATGGAGCTAAGGTTGCTGTGGTCGGGCGCTCGCTGGTGATCGGGCGTCCCGTTGCCGCCATGCTTACGGCGTGCAATGCCACCGTGACGACGTGCCATACGCATACGCGCGACCTTGCTGCCGAGTGCCGTGCGGCTGATATTGTGGTTGCGGCCGTTGGGCGCGCGCACACGATTGGTGTGGACGCGGTTCGCGAGGGCCAGACAATCATCGATGTTGGCATTAATTGGGACGAGGCCGCTGGCAAGTTGGTCGGGGACGTTGATTTTGATGCTGCAGAGCCGGTTGTTGACACCATCACGCCTGTGCCGGGCGGCGTGGGAGCTGTGACCACCGCGATTCTCGCCAAACACGTGATTGAGGCGGCGGAGCGCGCATCGAAATAGGCGTTTTGGGCTGTTTGAGGGGGTTAGCTATATACCACGTGGTCAAACAATGCCAAATATGAGTACTGTTGCCAAGATAGTCAGGTAGCGCGCAGAGATGTGGTGTAAGAGGCGGGGCATGACCCGCCTCTTCCCTTT
>NZ_SPFY01000013.1 GCF_005844325.1 Collinsella aerofaciens
CCCTCCCGTCTCCTGCGCCCCTCCCGGAACTGTCCACATCAGTGTAGCCAATCCACGGCGCGGCTGGCGGCGAGGCCGGGCAGGTGGGCGACCCCGAGCCCCGCGGCGCGGGCCCGCCTCACGGCGAGGGACCCTATGTTGCGGAACTGGTCGACGACGACGAGCGTGCCGGCGGGCGCGGAGGCGAACAGCGCGTCGAGCTCGGCCTCCCTGTTGCGGACGGGGGCGCTGTCCAGCACCTCCCCGTCGCGGTCGATCAGGCAGGCCCAGTGCGATGACTTGCCGACGTCCAGGCCGAGCACGGCCGCGGGTCTGGTGGATGGCGCTTTCACGGTGGTATCCTTCCGGTAGTCGTTCGACCGGATGGCCTCCCCCTCGGCACTCACATTACCAGCCGCGGCACCTGCCCGGCACTTTCCTATCAGCCGTCGGGGGCGGCGCGCCCCGCGCCGGCAGCACCCAACGGGCCCTCTCGGGGCAGGGACGTTCGGCCGTGCGCGGGCGCCCGGTCGGCGGCCCGTTCTGGGCGCGCCTCAATCGTAGCCCGAGACGGTCCCGGGCTGACAATTTCGACTGTAATGGACGTTCTTAAACGACTAGTCATTCAAGAACGTCCCCAATGACTGGGTCGGAAAATTTCTTAAAAAAGTTCTTGCTCTTCGTCCAATCGTCCGTATAATAAACTTCGTTGCTTGAGAGCACGCACCTATTCCTCGGTAGCTCAATGGTAGAGCACGCGGCTGTTAACCGCGCTGTTGTAGGTTCGAGTCCTACCCGGGGAGCCAGAATTTCTCAGCCCATTCCGCTGGGCTTTTAAATTCCTCGGTAGCTCAATGGTAGAGCACGCGGCTGTTAACCGCGCTGTTGTAGGTTCGAGTCCTACCCGGGGAGCCAGGTTGTAAAACCCGTCGCTATGCGGCGGGTTTTTTCATGCCGCGATCGCCGGTGCCGAACGTTACCGTATCAACATTTCGTGTCGAGGATGTAATCGCGAACCCCGTGGCCTTAACATGGCGCGGTCGTTGTAAAATGTTGGAATGATTGCTCCCACGACATGGTGCCGCGAGCACCAGAAAAGGAGATTCTTGTGTCTGAGACCATTAACGGCAGCCTGAGCGTCTCGAACGACGTTATTGCCGATATTGCCGGTTATGCCGCGATGACGTGCTACGGCGTCGTCGGTATGGCTGAACAGCTGCAGGGCGCCGAGAGCGTGCGCCTGCTTGCCGGCCAGCGCCTCCGCAAGGGCGTGCTTGTTTCCGCCGACGAGAACGGCCTCACGGTCGACCTTCACGTCGTGCTCGAGAACGGCGTCAACATGAAGTCCGTCTGCCACAATCTTTCGAGCTCCGTCGCCTTCACCCTGCAGGAGATCGCCCAGATCGATCCCGCCAGCCTTAAGATCGGCATTCACATCGACGCGCTCAAGAGCCGTCTGAACTAGCATCCGAATACGGAGATTTCACCACTCATGATTGCAAAGACCATTCGCACCTGTTTTCCGATCGCTGCGGCTGCCGTTTCCGAAAAGGCCGAGGAGATCAACAAACTCAACGTCTTCCCCGTACCCGACGGTGACACCGGCACTAACATGTCGCTCACGCTCGCCTCGGTGACCAAGGAGCTTTCCGCCCTTCCCGCCGATGCCGGCATGGAGGCCATTGCCGGCGCCATCACCCACGGCTCCCTGATGGGTGCTCGCGGCAACTCCGGCGTCATCACCTCGCAGATCCTGCGCGGTGTGGCCGAGGGCCTTGTCTCTGCCGATGAGCCCATTACGTCTGCCAACATCGCCTTCGCCTTCCGTCGTGCCGTCAAGGTCGCCTTCCAGGCCGTCCGCAAGCCCATCGAAGGCACGATCCTCACGGTGCTGCGCGATGTCTCGACCAAGGCCGACGAGTGCGAAAAGAAGAAGTTCTCGGCCGAGGACGCGCTCGACGCCATCGTCGTCGAGGCCTACCAGTCCGTCGCCCGCACGCCCGACCTGCTGCCCGTTCTGAAGGAGAACGGCGTGGTCGACTCCGGCGCCTTTGGCTTTGCCATCTTCCTGGAGAACTTTGTTGCCGCCGCTCTTGGCCGCAGCACCGTTGTCGAGGATTTCTCCGCCACGTTTGATTCCGCTGGCTCTGCCCGCGACGCGGCCCTCGGTCGCGTTGAGATCGAGGCCAACGACGACTGGGAGGGCTCGGAGTTCCGCTACTGCAACGAGTTCCTCTTTAAGGCCGACGCCCCGTTTGACGAGGACGAGTGCCTTAAGTTCCTGGGTTCCATGGGCGACTGCGAGCTGCTCGTGGGTGCCTACCCCGACTACAAGATTCACGTGCACTCCAACACCCCCAACTTGGTGCTCGAGCACATGCTGCAGCTTGGCCAGATCTACGAGGTCTTTATCCACAACATGGAGATGGAGGCCCACGACCGTACCGCCAAGATTCATGAGGACCAGGAGAAGGCCGCCGAGCCCGCCAAGGCGTTGGGCTTTGTCGCCGTTGCCGCCGGTTCGGGCGAGGCTGACATCCTCAAGTCCCTCGGCGTTGACGTGATCGTCTCGGGTGGCCAGACCATGAACCCCTCGACTGCCGACCTGCTGGGCGCCGTCGACCAGGTCAACGCGACCTCGGTCATCATCCTGCCCAATAACGGCAACATCCGCATGGCTGCCGAGGCTGCCGCTTCTGCCTGCACCGACAAGAAGGTCGCCGTCGTTCCCACCAAGACCGTCCCGCAGGCGTTCTCCGCGCTGTTCGCGGTCCTGCCCGATTCCGAGCTCGAGGACGCCGTCGCCGCCATGGTCGACGCCATCAGCGAGGTTCGCGATGGCGAGGTCACCCGTGCCGTGCGCGATTCCAGCGCCTCTGACGGCTCTCCGATTCACTCCGGTGACGTCATGGGTATCATTGCCGGCTCCATCGACGTGGTCGGCTCCGATGTGAAACAGGTCACGCTCGACTGCATCAACCGCATGCAGGAGGAAGAGGAGGGCGATGCGCTGACGATTCTGGCTGGCGAGGAGCTGTCCGATGAGGCCTTCCGGGAGATCGTCGACGCCATTGAGGAGGCTCAGCCCGACCTGGAGATCGACGCCCATCGTGGCGAGCAGCCGCTCTATCCCGTGATCTTCTCGATCGAGTAGGCATCTGCCCATGTCCGAGCTGTGCTCCGTGCCGCGTGTCTCGGAGCGCTTTGCCCAGAGCAATGCGCTCGACGAGGATATCGCGCGACTCAAATATGTTTCGGGTAAACGTGAGGAGGCCCTTCGCCGTCTGGGAATTCGGACGGTGGGGGACCTCCTTCTCCATATCCCTCATCGATATCTCGACTTCACGCGCTTCTGGTCCATCGAGATGGCGCCCATCGGTACCGTTTGCACGATAGTCGCCACGGTCGATCGCATTGTTCAAAAGCAGCCTCGCCCGCGTATGCAGGTGACCGAGGTCTCGCTGGTGGACGAGACGGGCGTGCTGCAAGTCGCCTTTTTCCGTCAGCCATGGATTGCCCAGCAGTTTAAGCAGGGAGACCGCCTGGCCGTGATGGGTAAGGTCGAGTTTGCCTACGGCTTTAAGCAGATGGCCTCGCCGCATTTCGAAAAGCTCGAGGACGGGCGTGCCGCGGGCACCATCCTGCCGGTCCATTACGTGAGCGATGGCGTGAGCCAGGCGTGGATGCGCCGCATCGTAAGTGGCGCGCTCGAGGTCGTCGGCAATCCCTTCGACCCGATTCCCGCGAGCTTGCGCGCCAAGCGCCGCCTGATGAGCAATGCCCGCGCGCTGCGCTCAATTCACTTTCCATCGAGCATGGCCGAGCGCGATATTGCGCGTGCACGGCTTGCCTATGAGGAGTGCCTCTACCTGCAGCTGGCGCTGCGATTGCGCAACGACGGCGGCTTGGTCGAAGTTGCTCCCTACGCCCACGTCGCTGGTGAGCACCTGGCGGCGCTCAAGCAAGCCCTGCCGTTTTCGCTGAGCGACGAGCAGGAGGCCGCGTTCCAAGACATCCTGCGCGACATGTGCGATGGCGGGCGCGTGATGAACCGCCTTCTGCTGGGCGATGTTGGTACCGGCAAGACGGCCGTCGCCGCCTGCGCGCTGGCTGTCGCGGCCGATTCGGGCACTCAGTCCTGCGTTATGGCGCCTACGGGCGTGCTGGCGCGCCAATATGCCGATAAGACCGGCCCCTTGCTCTCGCAGGCCGGCATGTCCTGGGCGCTCCTGACGGGTGCCACGCCGGCAGCCGAGCGCGAGCAGATCCATGCGCAGCTGGAATCGGGCGAGCTCGACGTCCTCTTTGGTACCCATGCGGTCCTCTCGGATGACGTGACGTTTAAGCATCTGTCGCTTGTCGTCATCGACGAGCAGCACCGCTTTGGTGTGGGCCAGCGCAATGCCCTGCGTGCCAAGGGCCCGGGTGCCGACCTGCTCGTTATGACGGCGACGCCGATTCCGCGCACGCTGGCGCTCTCGGTCTACGGCGACCTGGATACGAGCATCATCCGCCATCGTCCCGTTCCGGGTGCCGGCGTTGAGACGCGCGTCCTCACCGAGTCGAGTCGCGACCTGGCCTATGGCGCCATTCGCGAGGCGCACGAAAAGGGTCAGCAAGCCTACGTGATCTGTCCGCTCGTGGAGCCGAGCGATTCGGCCGATGAGCTCGAAGACGTACCCGGCATCGCTCGCGACGACGAGGGCCGCGTGACCGTGCCCGTGCCGTTGCATGACACGGCGACCGAGCTCGATCGCCTTCGTCTGGCATTACCGGGGCTTACCATCGAGCGTCTTCATGGCCGCATGTCGGCGGGGGAGAAGGACCGGGTCCTCGATGCCTTTAAGCGTGGCGAGATCGATGTGCTCGTCTCGACCACGGTGGTCGAGGTGGGCGTTGACGTGCCCAACGCCACCGTCATGGTCATCGAGAACGGCGAGCGCTTTGGTTTGACGGCCTTGCACCAGCTGCGCGGGCGCGTAGGCCGCGGCAGCGTGTCGGGTACGTGCCTGGTCATGACGCACTCCAAGGGCAACGGCGGCGCGTCGGCGGCACAAGACCGCCTCCAGTCACTCGAGAAGACCTCGGACGGCTTTACGCTCGCCCAGATGGACCTGCGTCTGCGCCACGAGGGCGAAATCCTGGGTTACCGCCAGCATGGCGGCGTGACCTTGCGCTTTGTGGACCTGGACGCCGACGAGGATCTTATCGAATGGGCCCATTTGGACGCGGTCGAGCTCTTGCGGTATGCTAGTAATCTTGACTCTGTGGCGACGCGTCCCCTGCGCGATGCGGTCGCCAAGCGATATCGACATATTTTTAAGGAGGTCAGCGGAGGATGAGAATCATCGGCGGTGAATGGCGCGGTCGCAAGATCGAAGAACCGCGCGGTCGCGATGTTACGCGTCCGACGACCGACCGCGTGCGCGAGGCGTGTGCATCCATGGTCCTATCGGCCTTCGGCTTTGATTTGGACGAGGTTCGCGTACTGGATGCCTTTGGCGGCTCCGGTGCCCTAGGCATCGAGATGCTCTCGCGGGGCGCCCGTTCGCTCACGACGTTCGAGATCGATCGCAATGCCGCGAGGCTCATAACCAAGAATATCGAGTCGCTCTGTCGCGATCGCGCGCGTTGGCGTGTGGTGACGGGCGATGTCCTTGCGAGCGCTTCGCGCGGCCGCGTGCCGGGCGGCCCCTTCGATCTGGTCTTGCTCGACCCGCCCTATGCTTTTGGTGCCAAGCCGGTCGATGAGCTGCTGCAGAACCTGGCCCAGCAGGGTCTGCTCACCCCGGGCGCCTATGCTCTGTTTGAGCATGCTGCCGCCGACGCGGGTGCACATCCTGCCGGCTTTGTAACCGTGCGTGAGAAACGCTATGGCATCACCTCGGTCGATCTGCTCCGTTGGGTCGGCGAGGGCGAGGATGACGACATCGCCACCGATGCCGATGACAGCGACGGCACGACGTTTCAGGAGGATGCCCATGAGTGACACCATTAACCGCGTCATCGTTCCGGGTACCTTCGATCCCATCACGTTTGGCCATATCGACGTCATCCGCCGCGCCCGCCGCATTTTTCCCAGTGTGATCGTGGCCGTTGCCGAGTCGCAGGGCAAAAACGGCGTGGGCACCACGTTTACGCTCGATGAACGCGTGGCGCTGGCCCGTGAGGCACTCGGTGATATCGATGGCGTCGAGGTCCTGCCCTTTACCGGACTGCTCGTCGACTTTGCTCGCGAGCAGGGTGCCGGTGCCGTGGTCAAGGGCCTACGCGCCATGACCGACTTTGAGTATGAGCTGCAGCAAGCCGACCTCAACTACCGCTTGGATAACGAGCTGGAGTCCATCTTTGTCATGAGTGCTCCGCAGTATGGCTACATCTCGAGCTCGGTTGTACGCCAGATCGCCTCGCTCGGTAGTGATGTTTCGACGTTTGTGCCGGCTAATGTGGTCGAGGCGCTTAAACATCGCTTTTCGTGACGTTTTTTATTGCCAGGTGGCATGTGGTAAACTAGCACGATGATATGTTACCTATGAAAGGAGACCGGATGCCGGGCGAGAATTTTCCTGGCGACAGGATCGTGAGCCTTGTCGACGAGCTCGAGGGGCTCATCCAAGAGGCTAAGACGCCGTTCGGCAAGAACGCCCAGATGAAGGTCATCGATGCCGACGTCTTCTTTAACATCCTCGATGAGATCCGCATGAGCTATCCCGAGGAATGGCAGAAGTCCCGCCGTATCCTCAAAGAGCGCGAGGAGCTTATGGCTTCCGCCGCCGCTCAGGCCGATTCCATCATCGCCGACGCTCAGCAGCAGGCCCTCACTATTGCCGGTGAGCAGGAAATTGTTCGCCTTGCGCAGCAGCAGGCCGACGATATCCGCGACCGTGCCCAGCAGTATGAGCGCGAGACGCGCTATGCTGCCGAGGATTACGCCGAGCAGGTCTTTACGCACCTGGAGGAGAACCTCAAGAGTCTGACCGGCACCGTCACCCGTTGCCGCCAGCAGCTCAATGAGGGCGCCGCCCAGCAGAATGGTCAGTGGTAATGGCTGAGTTCCCGAGCGTTACCGTCGATCTTTCCGAGCAGCTCGAGTTTCCCGGAGACTCGTATCCGCTGACCGGTAAGGTCGATGTCGCTGCCTACACGGTGGGCGAGAAAGAGTACCAGCTGCAGGACGGTATCGACTATGACGTGGTCTTTACCAATGCCGGCACCGGTGTTCTGCTTACCGGCATGGTTCGCGCGCACGCCACCGGCGAGTGCGACCGTTGCCTGGAGCCTGCCTCGTTTGACATTGCCGGCGAGATCGAGGAGTTCTATCTCTTCCATGAGCCCGAGGACCCCGAGGCCTACGAAGACGGCTATGAGCTCCTGGGCGAGGATCGCGTCGTCGATCTGGGCGAGCCCATCAACGACGCCGTTGTCATGGACACGCCGTTTGTTGTGCTCTGCAAGCCCGATTGCCGCGGTCTTTGTCCCGTTTGCGGCGCCAATCTCAACGTGGAGCAATGCGATTGTGCTGCCCAAGCCGAGGCCGAATGGGCCGAAGCCACGGAAAATCCATTTGCAGCATTGAAGAATCTCAAGCTTGACGAGTAAAACTGTGGTAGTATCGCTACTTGCGCGTAATCGCCACACTGGATAGTTCATAAGGAAGGTCACTATGCCCGTACCTAAACAAAAGCAGGGTCGTATCCGCACTCACACCCGCCGTTCCGCCAACATGAAGATCTCGGCTGCGGCTCAGTCCACGTGCCCCCGTTGCGGTGCTGTCAAGCTCCCGCACCACGTGTGCCCTAGCTGCGGTTTCTACAAGGACCGCGAGGTTATCGTTACCGAGTAACGGTATACTCTGGATACGATGCCGTTCCAACTGGAACCACAATGGCCGGCTCATTGAGTCGGCCATTTTTGTATAAGGAGCATGTATATGAGTAACGTTCGCGTTTGCGTAGACGTTGTGGGTGGAGACGAGAAGCCGCAGGTTGTCCTCGACGGTATTGAGGCTGCACTTGCCGCCGATCCCGATATCGAGGTCTTGGCAGCTGGTCCCGCCGAAATCGTCAATCCCTTTGCAGCTTCCCATGCACGTGTTGAGGCCCTTGAGGCGCCTGACGTTATCGCCATGGATGACGATCCCATTCGCGCCGTGATGACCAAGCGTAAGTCGTCGATCGTGCTTTCTTGCCGCGCCATTAAGAAGGGCAACGCGGATGCGTTCTTCTCCGCCGGCTCCACCGGTGCCATGACCGCCGCCGCCACCGCCTATGTGACGCCGTTTAGGTATCAGGCCGAAGGCAAGAAGCAGCCGGTGCGTCCCTGTCTGACCAATGCGCTGCCCAATCGCGCCGGCGGTCTGACGGTGCTGTGCGACATGGGTGCCAACCCCGATGTGGAGGTCGATGACATGGTGCGTTTTGCCCAGATGGGTAGCGCCTATGCCCGCGTCGTCCTGGGCATCGAGCATCCTCGCGTGGGCCTGCTTGCCAATGGCACCGAGGATGAGAAGGGCTCCAACTTTACCAAGGCCTGTTTCCCTGCTATGAAGGCCGCCGTTCCCGGCTTTGTTGGTAACTGCGAGGGCACCGACCTCACCTCAGGTAACTTCGATGTCGTCGTTGCCGATGGCATGTCGGGTAATATCGCTCTCAAAGCTACCGAGGGCGCTGCCAAGTTTTTGCTGCAGGAGCTCAAGGGCGCCTTTATGGCCTCGCTCGGCACCAAGATCGCCGCGCTGCTCATCAAAAAGCAGATGCGCGAGATTAAGGCCAAGCTCTCTGGCGACGCCAAGGGCGGCGCGATTCTTCTGGGCCTGCGCGGCGTGGTCCTGATCGGCCATGGCGCCACCTCGGTCGAGGCTGTCAAAAACGGTACGCTCGCGGCGGCCGAAGCCGTGCGCGCCGGGCTGGTCGAGAATGTCGCCAACTCTATGGACAGTATCGTTTTGTAAGAGCGAGTTAGAGCGCTGTTATGTGCTTCGCGGCGCACGTCGTGGGGTAGAATCAGAACCGTGTCTTGGTACCGCCCGGGCGGTACCATTCTTTTGGTATTCATGTACTATGAGAGGAAGCGCTATGGACCGCTCCGAAATCTTCGACAAGATCGCCGAGGTCGCTGCTGACGTTCTGGGCGTCGATGTTGCCGAAATTAGCGAGGAGACCACCTTTGACGACCTCGATGCCAACTCGCTCGAGCGCCTGCAGCTGGTTACGGCTATCGAGGACGAGTTCAACCTCGAGATCGATGACGAGACCCTGCTCTCGCTCAACTCTGTCGCCGACGCCGTCGACGCTATCGAAGCTGCCAAGGAGGCCTAAGTCTTGGCTTTATCCGAACGACTTACGCGCGCCCAGGAAATCCTGGGCCACGAGTTCAACAATAAGGTGCTGCTGCGCGCGGCCCTTACGCATCCCTCGGCAGTCGAGGGCCAGCCGGTTTCTGCCAGCTATGAGCGCCTTGAGTTCTTGGGCGATTCCATTTTGGGCGCTGTGGTCGCACGCTCCCTGTTTGAGTCCTATCCCGAGTTTGACGAGGGCAAGCTCACTCGCTTGAAGGTGTCGCTCGTCTCGGGCGCCACGCTATCCGAGGTTTCTCACGAGTTGGGCATCGACGACATCATTATCTTTGGTGCCTCCGAGACCGGTACCGGTGCGCGCGGCCTGCATTCGGCCCTCGAGAACGTCTATGAGTCGCTCGTGGGCGCGCTGTACCTGGATGCCGGCTGGGACGTTGCGGCGGAGTTCATTCACCGTACGCTTAAGCCGCATTTGGCTTCCGAGCGTGCCGAGCATCCTGCGAACCCCAAGTCGTTTTTGCAGGAGTGCGTGCAAGCCGACGGTCACGAGCCCCCGGCGTACAAGCTCGTTGGCTCCGAGGGCCCGGCGCATGCGCCCACCTTTACCGCTGTGGTTTTGATCGATGGTATTCGCCAGGGTCGCGGCTCCGGCTCCTCAAAGAAGGAAGCCGAGGGAGCTGCCGCGCTTGAAGCGCTCGACCGCATGGGTTACACCACCAACGGCGTGATTCTGAACAAGAAGCACGTGTAAGCGAGGAACCGTGTATCTCAAGTCCCTTACGCTCAAGGGGTTCAAGTCGTTTGCCGACCGCGCCCATATGACGTTTGAGCCGGGCCTGACCGTCATCGTCGGTCCCAACGGCTCGGGAAAATCGAACATCTCCGACTCGATTCTGTGGGTCCTGGGCGAGCAGAGTGCCAAGCAGCTGCGCGGCCAGGCCATGGAGGACGTCATCTTCTCGGGCTCGTCGGCGCGCAAGCCGGTGGGTGTCGCCGAGGTCACGCTGGTGCTCGATAACTCGGACCATATGCTGCCCGTCGACTTTGACGAGGTCGCCATCACCCGTCGTATGTATCGCTCGGGCGAAAGCGAGTACCTCATCAACTCGAGCCCGTGCCGCCTGATGGACATTCAGGACATCCTGCACGATTCGGGCCTGGGCAAGGATACGCATTCCATCATCAGCCAGGGCAAGCTCGACGCCATTTTGCAGAGCCGCCCCGAGGAGCGCCGCGCCCTGATCGAGGAGGCTGCCGGCATCTCCAAGCACAAGCGCCGCAAGGAACGTGCGCTCAAAAAGATTAAATCGATGGACGAGCACCTGACCCGTGCCCGCGACATCAATAAGGAGATCGCCCGTCAGCTGCGGCCGCTGGAGCGTCAGGTCGATCGCGCGCGCAAGTACAAAGAGCTGTCCTCGCGCGCGAACGAGCTTACGCAGATGCTGGCCGTCGACGAGCTCCGTTCGCTGCAGTCGCAGTGGAACGACCTGGAGAGCCGCTCCAAGGAGGGCGCTGCCGAGCTTGAGCTTGCGCAGTACCGCCTGGGCGAAAAGGAGCGCGAGCTCGAGAAGCTCCAGGTCATGCTCGAGGAAAAGGGCCTTTTTGTGGGCGATCTGGGCGAGCAGCGCCGCCATATGCAAGACGTGGTCGGCCGCATTAACTCCGATATGCGCCTGCTCGAGGAAAAAGGCCACAACATGGTGTCGCGCCTGTCCGACATGCGCGGCCAGATTTCGAGCTCCGAACATCAGCGTCGTCGCGTGGTCGAGGAGCTCGAGGATGCGCGTGCCCAGCTTGAGGAAGTTACCGGTGCGCACATGCAGGCCCAGGACGACGTTGACGCCGCTGCTCCTGCCGCCGCCCAGCTCCACGAGCGTCGCGTTGCGCTCGACAATCAGATTTCGCAGCTTACGCGCGAGCAGCGCGATGTGCAGCGTGCGGCCGATAACGCCGCGCTCGAGCTTGCCAAGGTGAAGGACTCGCTGAGCAACGCCGAGGTCGAGGACAACATGTACGCCTCGCGCCTGGAGCAGATCGACGAGCAGCTCGAGGAGGTCACGGCCTCGCTCGAGAGCCGTCGCGACCGCGCTGAGGAGCTCGAAGGTGCGCTCGATCAGGCTCGCCAAGCCCAGGTCGATGCGCGTGAGGCCACCGAGGTCGCCCGTGCGGCGTTGAAGGACCTGCGTAATCGCGAGAGCGAGGCGCGCAATAAACTGTCCGAGGTTCGCTCTGAGCTCGCGAGCCAAAAGAAGCTCGATGCCCGCATGGCTGACAGCTCGCCGCTTGTGAGCCGTCTGATGGGCGCGTTGGGCGATGATGTCTCGGGTCGTCTGGGCGATGTGCTCGAGGCCCCTCGTGAGCTCGAGGGTCTGGTCGAGCAGCTGCTTGCCGGCGATATCGATGCCCTGCTGTTTGATGACGCCGCCACGCTTGAGCGTGCCGGCCGTGCGGCTCTGGACCAAAAGAAGGCCTCAGGTGAGGCGCTGCTGATGGCGCGCGGCGTGAGCGGCGGTGCTGCTGCTAAGGGCGCTGCCGGTTCGCGTTTGGTCGATCGTCTGTCCGTGCGTTCCGGTTATGGCCCGGTTGTCGAGGCCCTGCTTGGCGGCTATTACGTGGTCGATGACTTGGCTGCCGCGCTGGCGGCACCAGTCGTTGACGGTGTGACCTATGTGACTCCCGATGGCGCCCGCGTGAGCTGTGGCGGCCTGGTGCGCGTTGGACTCGATGCCGGCGAGGCTTCGGGCGCCTTGGAGCGCAAGCGCCGTATTCGTGAGCTGGAGGGCCTGGAGCCCGATTTGACTACCGTGTTTGAGCATGTGTCGGACCAGGTTGTCGAGGCCAACGCGGCCGTCGAGGAGGCGCGTTCCGCCGAAGGCGATGTGGCCGGCGAGATTGCCCGCCTTGAGGGCGAGCGTCGCTCGCTGCTCTCCGAGATCGGCCGCCTGGAGCAAAGCGCCAACAATGCCGAGGTCGAGCGCGTGCGCATTTCCAAGCGCCGCGAGCAGGCTGCCGAGGCCGTTCGTGCCGCTCGTCCACGCGTGGATGAACTTACCCGTTCGCGTGACGAAGCTCGTGCGCAGGCGAGCGACTTAGGTCTTCAGATTGCCGAAGCCAACGACGATCTCGACCGCGTGCGTCGCGACGATTCCGAGGCCGCCGGCAAGCTCGCCGACGCTAAGGTGCGCCTGGCTCAGACGAGTGAGCGCCTGCGTTCTCTGAAGGGCCGCGTGCCCGACCTGGAGCATCGCCTGGAGGGCATCGACCGCCGTATCCGCGGAACACGCCAGGCCTCGCGCTCGCTTGAGCTGCTGCGCCTTCGCGTCGATCCCATGCACGAGCGCTATTCTGCCCTGTTGGAGCGCGCCTCGGACTGGGCGGCACGCCTGCGCGATCAGGCAACGCTTGAGGAGGCGGACTCGGCTTCGCTTAAGAAGACCATCGAGGACGCCAAGACCGAGGTCGCCCGCGCCAAAGAGAGGGTCGATGTTGCCGCCACGACGCAAAATGAGTTCAAGGTGGCGCGCGGCAAGCTCGAGGTGCAGGTAGAGGCTGCCATTAAGGCCATCACCGCCGACGGCACCACGGTGCTCGAGGAGGCGCTCATGCTGCCGGCGCCCACCGATCGCGACGCCGCCGAGCGCGAGCTTAACCAACTCGTGCGCCAGATCAACAACCTGGGTCCTGTGAACCAAGTCGCCATGGAGGAGTACGAGCAGCTCAAGCGCCGCGCCGATTACATCGAGGAGCAGCTGGCCGATCTGGAGAGCGCGCGCAAGGCGCTCACCAAGATCACCGTGGCGATCGATCGCAAGATGCGCAAGGCCTTCCTGGTGACCTTTGAGAAGGTCGATGCGAACTTCCGCGAGATCTTCGCCATGCTCTTCCCGGGCGGTCAGGCGCATCTGGAGATGACCGACCCCGAGCATCCGGCCGAGACGGGCATTGAGGTCGTGGCGCAGCCGCGCGGCAAGCGCATCACCAAGATGATGCTCATGTCGGGTGGCGAGAAGAGTCTGACGGCGCTCGCCCTGCTCTTTGCCGTATACCGTACGCGCACGGTGCCGTTCTATGTGCTGGACGAGGTCGAGGCCGCGCTCGACGACGCCAACCTGTCCAAGCTCATCGGTGCTCTCGATGTGCTGCGTTCCGATACGCAGCTCTTGGTAATCTCGCATCAGCGCCGTACTATGGAGGATGCTGACGTTCTCTACGGCGTCTCGATGCAAGCCGACGGCGTCAGTCGCGTCGTCTCGCAAAAACTCGATCGCGAAACCGGAAAGGTCGTGAATGCATAATGGGATTCTTTGACGCACTCTCGCGCGGACTTGAGCGCAGCCGCGAGGCCCTCAACGAGGTCTTCTACTTTGGCGGTGAGGTCGACGAGGATTTTTGGGAGGACCTTGAGGACACCCTCGTTATGGGTGACATGGGTGCCGAGGTCGCCATTCAGGTCTCCGATGACCTGCGCGATGCCGCGGCCAAGAAGAACCTCAAGACCGCCCCGCAGCTTCGCCGCGCCCTGGCCGAGCAGCTCGAGGGCCATTTTGTGCCTGTTGAGCGCGACCCGTTTTCCGATACGCCGAGCTGCGTGCTGTTTGTCGGTATCAACGGCGCCGGCAAGACCACCACGGTCGGCAAGATTGCGAGCGCCATGGCCGCCCGCGGCAAGAACGTGGTCATCGGTTCGGCCGACACCTTCCGCGCCGCCGCTATCGAGCAGCTCGATGTGTGGGGTCAGCGTGCCGGCGTACCGGTTATCAAGCGTGACCGCGGTTCCGATCCGGCGAGCGTGTGCTATGACGTGCTCGACGAGGCCGATAAGCGCGGCAGCGACCTGGTGCTCATTGATACCGCCGGTCGTCTGCACACGAGCCCCGAGCTCATGCGCGAGCTCGCCAAGGTGGTCAATGTGACTCGTAAGCGCGCCGCCAATATGGCCGCCGGTCCCATGCCGGTCTCGGTCGTGCTTGTGATCGATGCCGCCACTGGTCAGAACGGTCTGAACCAGGCGCTCGAGTTTAACGAGGCGCTGGGCCTGGACGGTATTATCATGACTAAGCTCGACGGCACGGCTAAGGGCGGTATCGCCATGGCCGTGGCCGAGAAGCTCAAGCTCCCGATCCTGCGCATCGGCGTGGGCGAGCAGGTCGATGACCTGCAGGAGTTTAACGCCAAAGATTTCTGCCGCGCCCTGGTGGGCGAGTCCAACTAAGGAGTAACCAGTGTTTGATTCCCTGAGCGATCGCCTCAACGACACATTTGACCGCCTGCGCGGTAAGGGTAAGCTGACCGAGGCCGATATTACCTCGGCCATGCGCGATATTCGTATGGCGTTACTCGAGGCCGACGTTAACTTTAAGGTCGTCAAGGAGTTCGTTGCCAAGACCAAGGAGCGCTGCATGACCGCCGAGGTCATGGAGTCGCTGTCGCCGGCGCAAAACGTCGTCAAGATCGTGCTCGACGAGCTCACCGAGATGCTTGGCTCAACCGAGAGCAAGCTCGTCTTTAGCAACCGCATTCCCAATGTCATCATGCTCGTGGGCCTGCAGGGCTCCGGTAAGACCACGGCTGCCGTAAAGCTGGCCTACCTGCTCAAGAAGCAGGGCCGCTCGCCGCTGCTCGCCGCGTGCGACGTCTACCGTCCCGCCGCTGCCGACCAGTTGGCCACGCTCGGTGGCGAGATCGGCGTGCCGGTCTTCCGCGGCGACGGTGCGCATCCGGTCGACATCGCCAAGGGCGCCATCCAGGAGGCCGTCGACCACCTGCGCGACGTGGTCATCGTCGATACCGCCGGTCGCCTTCAGATCGACGAGCAGATGATGCAGGAGGCCGTCGACATCAAGAAGGCCGTCAAGCCCGATCAGGTGCTGATGGTCGTCGATGCCATGACCGGCCAGGATATCGTCAACGTCGTCTCGACCTTCGCCGATCGCACCGACTTTGACGGTGTGATTATCTCCAAGCTCGACGGTGACGCCCGTGGCGGTGGCGCACTTTCGGTGCGTCAGGTGACTGGCAAGCCCATCAAGTTTGTGAGCATGGGTGAGAAGCCCGATTCGCTGGAGCCGTTCTATCCCGATCGCATGGCCAAGCGCATTTTGGGCATGGGCGACGTCGTCGGCATCATCGAGAAGGCCCAGGAGGCAGCCGATGCAGAGCAGCTCGAGGCTGCCGAGCGTATGCTGCGCGAGGGCTTTACCATGAACGATATGCTCGACCAGATGAAAGCCGTCAAGAAGATGGGCGGCATGAAGGGCATTCTGGGTATGCTCCCCGGTGGCCAGCGCGCCCTCAACCAGATGGGCGGCAACCTGGACGAGGGCATCTTCGACAAGAATGAGGCCATCATCATGTCGATGACCAAGGAGGAGCGCCTTCGCCCCTCCATTATCAACGGCCAGCGTCGCGCCCGTATCGCCAGGGGCGCCGGCGTAACCCCCACCGAGGTCAACAGCCTTATGAAGCAGTGGGGCGAGATGAACAAGATGATGGGCCGCATGCGCACGATGGCCAATCAAGCGCAGGCCGGCGGCAAGAAGGGCAAAAAGGGTAAGAAGGGCAAGAAGATGCGCATGCCCAATATCCCTGGCCTGGACGCTATGGGTCTGGGCGGTATGGGCGGCCTGGGCACGGGCGGTCCCAAGTCCGATATGGAGCTGCTGCGCCAGATGGAAGCGCAGATGCGCAATAAGAAATAGGGCTGTAATTCCAGCTTGATATGGCAAAGGCCACTCGGAAGCTACCGGGTGGCCTTTGTTGTTGGCTTTGATTGTTGGGTTGAGTTCGGCGTCGCGCCCCGAGCTCGCGGTGTCGTGCCGTTAGTGGCAGCTGCAGCCCTCGTGGCCCTCGTGCTCGTGATGGTCGTGGCAGCTGCAGGACTCGCCGTGTTCGTGGGCGTGGTCGTGGTCATGGCCGTGGCAGCCGCACGTGGCCTCGCCGTTCTGTGCGAGCGTGCCGGCGATAAGGGCCTCGACGCAAGCGTCGCTGTTGCCCTGGGCACCTGCGTATACCGTGATGCCGGCTTGGGCAAGCGCGTTGATAGCGCCACCGCCGATGCCGCCGCAGATGAGCGCGTCCACGCCACCGTTGGCGAGCAGGCCCGCAAGGGCACCGTGGCCGGTGCCGCCGGTGCCCACGACCTGTTCGTTGAGCACCTTGCCGTCCTGAATGTCGTAGATCTTGAACTGCTCGCTGCGGCCAAAGTGCATAAAGATGTTGCCGTTGTCGTACGTGGTTGCCACCCTCATGGTGTCGACCTCCTTTGCTGGCCATGCGGCCGTCGTTGTGGTGATGGGGGAGTACACGATATTGCCGCCTTTGATGATGAGCGCTCGTCCGTTGACCAGCGCATTTGCTACCTTGCGATGCGCACGGCTGCAGATTGCCGCCACCGTGGCGCGCGCGATGCCCATCTGCTGTGCGACTGCCTCTTGGTTAAGGCCTTCCAGGTCGCACAGGCGCAGCACCTCGAGTTCGTCGATCGTCATGTCGATGGCGTCTCCGCTCGCCAGGCCATCGGGGGTAAAGCCGCGGTATTCGGGGATGATCCCGACGCGGCGCAGTTTCTCGCGTCTTCCTGCCATGCACCCTCCTTATCTGACATATGTCAACAATAGAATAACGAAACTGTAGATTTGCGCAAGGAATTTCTGGCATATGTCAGAATATGAGGGCTTATGTTTGGGCTGTGGGGCCGCGTGCGCCTGGGCTACAATGAATCTCGCTTATAGGCGACTGACAGGAGGGTCAATGAGCAAGGCTGATCAGCAGTTTGTAGCTATGTGCCGCGACATCTTGGACCATGGCACCACGACCGAGGGCCAAAAGGTCCGCCCGGTGTGGGAGGACGGCACCCCTGCCTATACCATTAAAAACTTTGGAGTTACGGCACGCTACGACCTGCGCGAGGAGTTCCCCGCGCTCACCCTGCGTCGCACGGCGCTTAAGTCTGCGATGGATGAGATCCTGTGGATCTATCAGAAGAAGTCCAATAACGTGCATGACCTCAACAGCCATATTTGGGATGAGTGGGCCGACGAGACCGGCTCTATCGGCAAAGCCTACGGCTACCAGATTGGGCAGAAGAGCCATTATGCCGAGGGTGACTTTGATCAGATGGACCGCGTGCTGTACGACCTCAAGCACACGCCGTACAGCCGCCGCATTATGACGAACACCTATGTGTTTAGCGACCTGTCCGAGATGCACCTGTATCCGTGCGCCTACAGCGTGACGTATAACGTGACGCAGCGCCCGCAGGACGACAAGCCGACGCTCAACATGATTCTCAACCAGCGTAGCCAGGATATTTTGGCCGCGAACAACTGGAATGTGTGCCAGTACGCCATTTTGCTGATGATGGTTGCGCAGTCGGTCGATATGATCGCTGGCGAGCTGCTGCACGTGATTGCCGATGCCCACATTTACGACCGTCATGTCGATATCATCCGCGAACTTATCGAGCGTCCGCAGTTTGCCGCGCCCAAGGTAACGCTCAACCCCGATGTGCATGACTTCTATGCGTTTACGACCGATGACCTGATCGTCGAGGGCTATGAGCACGGCCCGCAGGTCAAGAACATCCCCATCGCGGTGTAGGTGACGCGCATGACGTGTAAGCTTTCTGCCATTGTCGCCGTGTGCGATGACTGGGGCATTGGGTGCGAGGGCGACATGGTGGTGTCCAATCGCGCCGATATGCGCCATTTTGTGGCCTGCACCAAGGGCTGCCCGGTTATCATGGGACGCAAGACCCTGCTGAGTTTTCCCGGCGGGCGTCCGCTCAAGAACCGCCGCAATATCGTGCTCACCCGCGACGAGAGCTTTGCCCCCGAGGGCGTCGACGTGGTGCATAGTATCGACGAGGCGCTCGCCGCGGTTGCCGATGAGCCCGTTGCCTGGGTGATCGGTGGCGGCGATGTCTATCGGCATTTTTTGCCGTATTGCGTCGAGGCCGAGGTCACGCATAACCACTGCGTCCATGTCGTGGATACGTACTTTCCCGATTTGGAAGCCGATCCTGCGTGGGAGATTGCGCAGCGTAGCGGGGTCGCGACGATTGCCGCCGGTGAGGGTGACGAGGGCGTCGATTATGAGTTCGTGACGTATCGTCGCATCGAGGCGTAAATCGTCTGGCGTGAACGGTATCATCGGGTTGATTGAATGCATGGGGCGGCGCTTAGCGTCGCCTCGTTTGGTATAGATGTGCTGTATAGAAGGGTGCGGGCTGGCTGCTATGACTGATGCCGTTGAGGTTCTGCGAATTGATTCGCTCGAGGACGAGCGGCTCGATGCCTACGTGCGACTGACCGAGCGTGAGCTTCGCTGCGTGCTGGAGCCGCAGAAGGGCATTTTTATCGCTGAGAGTGCCAAGGTCATCGAGCGTGCGGTTCGCGCCGGATATGAGCCGGTGAGCTTTCTTCTGGGCGAGCGCTGGCTCGACCAGATGATGCCGCTGTTTGACCAGCTTGTCGTGCGCGAGGGAGCGGGTCCGGTTCCCGTGTTCGTGGCCTCCATGGAGCTCATGGAGCAGTTGACGGGCTTTAACGTGACGCGCGGCGCGCTGGCGGCGTTCCGTCGCCCGCGTCAGATTCCGGTTGATGAGTTCTTGGGCGGCGTTGTCGAGGCGGCGGGGGGTCGTCCGGTGCGCGTGTGCGTGCTTGAGGGTATTGTCGATCACACCAATGTTGGCGCGATTTTCCGCTCGGCTGCCGCATTGAACGTTGACGGTATTTTGGTCAGCCCGACGTGCTGCGATCCACTGTATCGTCGCTCGGCCCGCGTGAGCATGGGCACCGTGTTTCAGGTGCCGTGGACGCGCATTGGCAGCGAGGCTCGTGTGTGGCCGCATGATGGTCTGAGCGCGTTGCACGATGCCGGTTTTTCGTGTGCCGCTATGGCGTTGACGGACGACTCTGTTTCGCTTGATGATCCTGTACTGCGGAAGATTGATCGCTTGGCGATTTTTATGGGCACCGAGGGTGCCGGCTTGGGCGCCAAGACCATTGCCGGCTGTGACCACGCGGTGCGCATTCCGATGGCGCACGGGGTCGATTCGCTCAACGTGGCCGCGGCGAGCGCCGTCGCCTTTTGGCAGCTGTGCCCGCACGTGAGCAATGAGTATCACTACCAGCCGGGTTTGTATCACTAGGCAGATATTTTGCACTGGGCTCTGATTCGGGGTGTTTCGGTCGACGCCGGTCGGTGCTAAGCTGGTATTTGCTTTGGTCTTAAATTGCCGTTTTGTTGTTTAACATACGTTGGCGGGGAGGGCGTGTGGCTAAGAAATCTACGGCTATCGATGTAACGCAGGGTGTCATTTGGCAACAGCTGCTGTCGCTGTGCGTTCCCATCTTTTTTAGTTCGTTTTTTCAGCAGGCCTACACGCTTATCGGTACGTATATCGTTGGCCAGTTTGGCGGCAAGCTCGCGCTGGGTGGCATTCAAGCCACGATGGTGCTCACCGAGCTCTGCATTGGCTTTTGCGTTGGCGTCGGCGCCGGCTGCGCGGTCATTACCGGTCAGTATTTTGGCCAGCACGATGATGAGCGACTGAGTCGTTCGGTCCATACAGCCATGACGCTTGCGCTGGTGGGCGGTATCGCTTTCTCGATTCTTGGCATAGTGTTCGTTGAGCCCATGCTGGTGCTTATGAACACGCCGCATGAACTATTGGCCGAGGGCGTGGCCTATGCTCGCTGTTATTTTGCCGCGATGGTTGCGGCACTGCTGCTTAATATGGGAACCGCACTGCTGCGTGCCGTGGGCGACACGCGCGGCCCCGCCGTGATCATTGCCTCTGGCTGCCTGGTTAACGTGGTGCTGGATATCATTTTTGTCGCTGTGTTGCATATGGAGGCGCTGGGCTGCGGCATCGCGGTGGCGCTGACCATTTGCTCCAATGCAACGATGATCGTGTTGCGCATGATGCGCGCTCCGGGTGCATGGCGTCTTTCGCTGTCTAAGCTCGGTATCGATCGCGGTATTTGCAAGAGTATGATCTCGTGTGGTCTGCCACTCGGTTTTCAATCGGCTGCCTATTCGATCTCGAACGTGCTGATCCAGGTATCGGTTAATTCGTTTGGCGCCGATGTCACGACTGCTTGGGGTCTATCTGGGCGCCTGGATGGCATTATCTGGATGGTGACCGAGGCGCTCGGCGTATCGATCACTACGTTCTCGGCGCAGAACTTTGGCGCGCGCAACTACGAGCGCATGCGCAAGGGCTACCATACGTCGCTCGTGCTGTCGTTTATGCTCATTGGTGGCCTGTCTGCCGTGCTGCTGGTGTTCTCGGGCCCGCTGTCGCGTTTGTTTGTCGACGATGCTTTGATTTCGGCGTACACCACGACTATCCTCCATTTCATTGCGCCGTTCTATGCGATTTTCTCGATTATCGAGAACGCCTCGGGTTCCATCCGCGGCGCCGGCGTGAGTTTGCAGCCTATGATGCTCACCATCTTTGGCACCGTTGTCTTGAGGGTGATCTGGGTGTTTGCGATCATGCCCTTCGATCCGTCGCTCGAGCATCTACTGCTGGTCTACCCCGTAACGTGGCTCATTACGGCCACGATGTTCACCATCTACCACCACAGCGGCAACTGGCTCGGCCGCGCCACCGCCTAGCCATTCGGGACGTCCCCAATGGCTAGTATTCGATGCCTTGGCGGGCTAGGAGTCCTTCGTCGAAGTAGTGTTTGATGGGGCGCATTTCGGTGACAAGGTCGGCGAGGTTCGCGAGGGGCAGCAGGCCGCGGCCGGTTAGCACGAGCTCCGTGGTGGCGGGCTTCTGCGCGATCAGCCCCTCCACATCCTTGCGCGTTACAAAGCCGCGGCGCATCGCTTCGCCGAGTTCGTCCAGGATGAGCACATCGACCTGCGAGATCTGCTCGCGTGCTAGCTCCAGAATCTGTGCCGCGCAGGCCTCGGGCGTGTCGCGGTCGGCTTGTACGATGCGCAGACCCAAACGGGGCGCCGCATCATGCTCGGCGCAGTGAAGTTTCTTGGCAAACTGCAGCCTAAGAACGTCGAGTCCGTAGCCCGTCGCGCGCAGCGCGAGCCCCAGCGCAGCCGTCGTCTTGCCCTTGCCGTCGCCTGTATAGATTTGAACCTTGCCGACTTACAGTGATGCCATCTCTGTCCTTTCGTGCCCGGCGTCGGTTTATCGCCGGCCGGGTTGGGTATTCTAGTTAGCATTATCAACCCCAGTAGATGGAGTTCAAGCAGATGGAGATGGATGACAACAAGCGTAGACGGAATATGATCCTCTACGTGCTCATCGCCTTCGTCGTCTACCTCGTGCTCTCGACCGTTCTGTTCCCTAACATCGGTCACACGCAGCAGATTACGAAGACCGATTACTCGACGTTTGTCAAAGCGCTCGATAAGAAGAGTGTCGACAAGGTCGAGTACAACACGGACGATTACTCGATTTATTACACCAAGAAGGGCGAGGACGAGAACATCGCCTATAAGACGACCGGTGTGCCGAACGATGCGGGCTTTACCGATCGCGTGCTTGAGTCTGGCGCTTCGCTGGAGTCGGTCGTTCCCGATAAAAACTCGGGTTTGATGACCTACTACCTGCTCACGCTCATTCTTCCCATGGCGATTTTCTTCCTCATCGGTTGGTGGCTCAACCGCCGCATGAAGAAGGCTATGGGCGATGACGGCCCGTCGATGAACTTTGGCGGCGGCGGTTTTGGCGGCGGCGGACTGGGTAAGTCCGGCGCGCGCGTGATCGCCTCCAAGGACGTGGGCGTGACCTTTAAGGACGTCGCCGGCCAGGAAGAGGCCAAGGAGTCCCTCAAGGAGGTCGTCGACTTTCTGGAGAAGCCGCAGCGCTACGAGGAGATTGGCGCCAAGCTGCCGCGCGGTGCTCTCCTTGTTGGCCCTCCGGGTACCGGTAAGACCCTGCTAGCCAAGGCTGTTGCCGGCGAGGCTGGTGTTCCGTTCTTTAGCATTTCGGGTTCTGAGTTCGTCGAGATGTTCGTCGGCCGTGGCGCCGCCAAGGTGCGTGACCTTTTTAAGCAGGCCAAGGAAAAGGCCCCGTGCATCGTGTTTATCGACGAGATCGATACCATCGGTAAGAAGCGCGATGGCGGCGGTTTTAGCGGCAACGACGAGCGTGAGCAGACGCTCAATCAGTTGCTGACCGAGATGGATGGCTTCGATAACCACAAGGGTATCGTTGTCCTTGCCGCAACCAATCGCCCCGACAGTCTCGATCCGGCGCTGCTGCGCCCCGGTCGTTTTGACCGCCGCATCCCCGTCGAGTTGCCCGATCTGACCGGCCGTAAGAACATCCTCGAGCTTCACGCCAAGAGTGTGAAGACCGAGCCGCCGATCGATCTGACCGCGATTGCCCGCGCCACGCCCGGTGCCTCGGGCGCCGACCTGGCCAATATCATCAACGAGGGCGCCCTGCGCGCCGTTCGCGAGGGTCGCAAGCGTGCAACCCAGGACGACTTCGAGGAGTCGGTGGAGGTCGTCATTGCCGGCCAACAGCGTAAGTCCACGGTGCTTTCCGACCACGAGAAGCAGGTCGTTTCCTACCACGAGATCGGCCATGCTATCGTCGCTGCCCGCCAAAAGGGTTCCGCGCCGGTTACCAAGATCACCATCGTGCCGCGCACGAGCGGTGCTCTTGGCTATACCATGCAGGTCGAGGAGGACGAGCGCTTCCTGACGACACGCCAGGAGGTCTTGGACAAGCTCGCCGTCTACTGCGGCGGCCGTGCGGCCGAGGAACTCATCTTTGGCGAGATGACGACCGGTGCCGCCAACGATATCGAACAGGCCACCAAGCTTGCCCGTAACATGGTGACGCGCTTTGGTATGTCCGACGAGTTTGGCATGATGGCGCTCGGTACCGTGCAGAACGCGTATCTCAATCAGGACACGTCGCTCACCTGCGCCCCTGGTACGGCCGAGCGTGTGGACGCGATTGTCGCTAAGCTGATCGAGGACGCGCACGATCGCGCCCTGCAGATCCTCAAGGAAAACAAGTTCAAGCTCCATGAGCTGGCTCGTTATCTGTACAAGAAGGAGACCATCACGGGTGAGGAGTTCATGAACCTCCTCACGCGCGAGAATCCGCTGATGCCCAAGCAACAGTAACGCCGCGGTCGAGCCAGTAAACGCCGACGCCCCATTTGAGCAGCTTTCTCAAATGGGGCGTTTTGCTTGAGAGGGATGGAAATGAAGATCGTGGTGAGCGCCTGCTTGATGGGCGAGAGCTGCAAGTATAACGGGCTTGACAACTATCGTCGCGAGTTGGTCGAGGCCTGCGAGCGTACAGGGACTGAGGTCCTCTTGGTGTGCCCTGAGGTCTTTGGCGGCCTGCCCACGCCGCGCAGGCCGTCCGAGATTGTGAACGGCGAGGTCCGTACCTGCGAGGGTGCCTCGGTCGATCGCGAGTTTCGCCTGGGCGCTCAACGTGCGCTCGACATGTGCGAGCAGGCGGGCGGCCCGTCCGAGATCGTTGCGTGCATTTTGCAGGATCGCAGTCCGTCGTGCGGCGTGGGCCATATCTACGACGGATCCTTCAGCGGCACGCTCACAACAGGTAACGGTGTCTTCGTTGACCTGCTCCTGCGCCACGGCTACCGCGTTATCCCGGCTAGCGAGTTCGACTCGAGCATGTTACGGCAATAAAAAACCGCCACAAAGGTATTGTCCCCTTTGTGGCGGTTTTGGTCGGTTAGGCCAGGATAGAATGGCCGTAGGCGTTGGCGGCCTTGATGGCGGCGGCGAACTTTTCGTCGGTGAAGGGCTCCGGGTTGCCTTGCTTCCACTCGTTGGTGGCGTGCGCGTATTCGCACAGGGCCGGGATATCTGCCTCGGTAAGGCCAACCTGCTCAAGCGTTACGGGCAGCCCCATCTGCTTGTTAAAGGCGGCGTAGCGCTCAAGGTTCTCGGTATCGCCCGTATAGGCAAACAGTACCAGCACGCCCAGGCTCACGACCTCGCCATGCAGGTAGGTGCCCTCACGCGGAATGCTGCAGGTGGCGTTGTAGAACGCGTGCGCCACGCTCGAGTTGTAGTAATAATCGTTCTGGTTGGTCAGGTTCGAGACATAGCCCGTGTTGACAACGATGTCGAGCGCGATCTGCTTGACGGCCTCGCTCGACAGATTCTGGCGCACATCCTCAAGACCCTGCACACCATAGGTAAACAGCGGCTCGGAGCAGGTGTGGGCGAGTGCCAGGCCAAGACCGGCGGTGTGCTCCAAATTACCGGCGCTCGTGGCGTACTCGACCTCGGGCTGCTTGGACAGGGCATCGCCTACACCGGCCCAGAAGTACTCTGCTGGCGCCTCGGCGATGATCTTGGGGTTGATGAAGATGTGCGCGGGGCGGTTGGGGTACGAATAGCCCTCGAGCGAGCCGTCGTCGTTGTAGACAACGGCAATGGCGGTCGCGGCGGAGCAGTTGGAGCAGATCGTCGGCACGGTAAAGACGATCTTCTTGAGCTCGATGGCCGCCGTCTTGACGGTATCGAGCGCCTTGCCGCCGCCGCAAGCAATGAGCACGTCGGCTTCCTGGCAGGCGGGGGAGTTTACGACCTTGGCGATATTGGCACGCGTACTGTTGGTACCGTAGACGCGCGTCTCCAGGACCTCGACATCGGTACCTTCAAGGGCCGCCTCGATTCCCGGCAGCGCCGCAGCCAGGGCTCGCTTGCCGCCAATGATGGCGACTTTCTTCGCGCCGTACTCCGCCAGTGCAGTTGGCAGCTTGGTAAAGCAATCCTCGCCAACGGTGTAGTCGCTCATTCCAATTGTGCGCATAGCAGCCTTCTTTCGTTCGATAAAGTGCTTTCAGGTATTTTGCTCCTAGTGAAGGCTTGTAATAGCGAGAAATTTCGAACGTATAAAACCAGTGTTGAGGGTTTTTTGCCGACGCGGAACGTGCTAGCATACACCGCATAAGCGTTGATGGGGACGAGTAGTCGGCCGTCCGCATGCTACAGAGAGCGGGAAGCGCTGAGAACCCGTGCATGCGACCGATGAAAATCACCCCGGAGCTGCGGTCCCAACGGACGTGCCGCGCAGACACGTCTTAGTAGATATCGCCGAGATGGTCGTCGATACAGGCCAGCCGAGTAACGGATGCGAGCGCGCGAATACGCGGGCGAGGGCATCTAAGCTGGGTGGTTAAACGAAGAGCTTTTGCGGGCGTACAGCTCGTTTTGTGGCGCTTCGTCCCAGCTTGTAGGGACGGGCGCTTTTTTGGTGCCCAACGGGCGTGTGCGCCCATGACATGAAAGGGGTACCGTGGCAAACGAGTACAAGCAGACGATGAATCTGCCCAAGACCGGTTTTCCCATGCGTGCCGGTCTTTCCAAGTCCGAGCCCAAGCGACTCAAGGACTGGCAGGACAACAAGGTCTACGAGCAGGTTCTGAAGAAGAACGAGGGTCACAAGAAGTTCGTGCTGCACGACGGTCCTCCGTACGCCAACGGCCCGATTCACATCGGCCATGCCATGAACAAGATCTCCAAGGACATGATCAACCGTTACTGGATGATGCAGGGCTATGAGGTTCCCTATGTTCCCGGTTGGGACTGCCATGGCCAGCCGATCGAGCATAAGGTCGAGGAGAAGCTCGGCACCGAGAAGTTCAACCAGACCTCCACGGCTAAGATCCGTGAGCTTTGCAATAAGTTCGCTGTCGAGAACATCGAGCTGCAGAAGGCCGGCTTCCGTCGCCTGGGCGTGCTCGGCGATTGGGACAACCCCTATCTGACGCTCTATCACCAGCATGACGCCGCCGACATCGATGTTTTCAAGGCCATGTTCGACAAGGGCATGATCTATCGCGGTCACAAGCCCGTCCACTGGTGCAAGCACTGCCATACCGCACTTGCTGAGGCCGAGATTGAGTACTCCGACGAGACGAGCCCGTCCATCTTCGTGCGCTTTGAGATGACCTCCAAGCCCGCCGGCCTCGAGAACTTCGACGGCCCGGTTGACTTTATCATCTGGACGACCACGCCGTGGACCATCCCCTCCGACCAGGCAGTTTCTCTCAAGCCCGGTGCCGCCTACGTCGCCGTTGAGCACGACGGCCGCGCCGAGGTCATGCTCGAGGACCTAGCTCCCAAGTGCTGCGAGGAGTTTGGCTGGGAGTACACCCCGGTTGTGGTCGACGGCAAGCCCTATGTGGTTCCCGCCGAGACCTTCCATCACATTCACTATAAGCAGCCGATCTTTGACGGTGTCGAGGGCGTTGCGCTGTTGGCCGATTACGTCGGTGTCGATGACGGTACCGGTATCGTCCACAACTCGCCCGGTCACGGCGTCGACGACTACTTCGCCTGCCTCAAGGAGGGCATCACCGACATTTGCATGCCGGTCGATGACGACGGCAAGTTCTACACCGGCGAGGAGTTTGGCACCGGCGGCCCCTTCAGCGGCATGGATACCGACGAGGCCAACCCGCACATCATCGAGTTCCTGCGCGAGCGCGGCACCCTGGTCCTCGAGAAGAAGATCACGCACAGCTATCCGCACTGCTGGCGCTGCAAGCACCCGGTGCTCTTCCGTGCTACCGACCAGTGGTTTGTCTCGATGGACAAGACTGGTTTGCGCGAGCAGGCTGGTAAGGAGGTTCGCGAGAACGTCAAGTGGTATCCGGCTCACGCCGCCAACCGCATCGGCGCCATGGTTGAGCAGCGTCCCGACTGGTGCATCAGCCGTCAGCGCAACTGGGGCGTGCCTATCCCCAGCTACACCTGTGCCGACTGCGGCGAGAAGGTCATGAACGACGCTACGCTCGACGCCGTCATCAAGCTCTTCCACGAGAAGGGCTCCGACGCCTGGTTCACCGACGCTCCCGAGAGCTACCTGGGCGAGGCCTGCGTCTGCCCCAAGTGCGGCGGCCATCACCTCAAGGCCGATAAGGACATCCTCGACGTGTGGTGGGATTCCGGCGTCTCCTGGAAGGCCGTCTGCGAGTACCGTCCCGAGCTGGAGTATCCGGCGGATGTGTACCTCGAGGGCTCCGACCAGCATCGCGGTTGGTTCCAGAGCTCGCTGCTCACTTCGGTGGGCGCCAACGGCCATGCTCCCTACAAGGCGGTCGTCTCGCAGGGCTTCACGCTCGACGGCCAGGGCCGCAAGATGTCCAAGTCGCTCGGCAACGTCATCGACCCCAATAAGGTCTGTGACGAGATGGGCGCCGACATCATCCGCCTGTGGGTTGCTTCCGTTGACACCAGCTCCGACGTGTCCATCGACCACGAGATTCTTGCCCGTACGTCCGATGCCTACCGTCGTTTCCGCAACACGCTGCGCTTCCTGCTTTCCGAGCTCGAGGGCCAGTTTGAGCCTGAGACCGACGGTGTCGCCTTTGCCGACCTGCTGCCGCTCGACAAGCTCATGGTTGCCCGTCTGACCCAGGTTCAGGCCGAGGTCGACGACGCTTACTCTTGCTACGAGTTCCCGCGCGCTTACCGTGCGCTTTATGACTTCGTGGTTACCGAGCTTTCCAACGTGTACCTCGACGCCCTGAAGGACCGCCTGTACTGCGACAAGCCTGGCTCGCTCGAGCGCCGCAGCGCCCAGACCGTGCTGGCCGAGCTCTTCTCGATGCTCATGCGCGATCTGCAGCCGATTTTGTCCTACACCGTCGACGAGGCCATGGCCTACGCGCCTGCCGGCTGCGTCGACCACCAGAAGTACGCCGCGCTGCTCGATTGGTATAAGTCGCCTATCACGGTCGACGAGGCCAATGAGTTCGAGGGCGTGCTCGAGGCTTCACTCGAGCTCCGTAGCGCCGTGACCAAGGCCCTTGAGGATGCCCGCTCCGTCGGCACCTTCACTAAGAGCCAGCAGGTCCGCGTCAAGGCGGTCGTTCCCGCCGAGATGTACGCGCTGCTGACCGGCGACAAGGCGGTCGACCTGGCCGAGTTCTACATCGTTTCCGATGTTGAGCTGACCCAGGGCGAGGAGCTCTCCGTTGCCATCGAGGCTGCCGAGGGCGAGTGCTGCGACCGTTGCTGGAATTACCGCACCACCGTCGGCGAGTACAACGGTCACGCACATATCTGCAAGCGCTGCGCTGACGCGCTGTAGGTTACGGCGTTCGTAGAACGCCGTAACCTACCGACGCTGCAAACGCTCCTAAGCGGCAATCTGACGTTCAATCGTCGGTCGCGTACCAAAGTACGCTTCCCTCCTCTTTCACGTCACCTTGCTCGCTTAGGGACGTTTTCGCTGTTGATGACGGTAATGCGGCGTTTCTATGGACCTAGTCGTTGGGGACGTTCTTAAACGACTAGTCAAACAAGAACGTCCCCAACGACTACCTGTGTCATATTTAAGCGGCATTCTGTTTTTCGGAATGTCGCTTTCGTTTTGTGCTGGTTATTTCGCTTGCGTTGGTGGATATGTCGTGCGCTCTGCGTATGGCAATATAAGATGGTTAATTGCGTTCAACGGAATCCGATTGTTCTGAGGGCAGGGGATTGATTTGGGTCGTACTGGGGATATGACGCCGCCTTTGGGTTGGCGGTTGGGTGTTGCTGGTGGGGTGGCGCTGGTTGTGCTGCTTGTTGACCAGTTGACCAAGCTTGCGGTTCGTGCCGTGGGCGATGCACTGCATGTGACCGTCATCCCCGGCGTGATCGACTTCCTGTTTGTCCGCAATATCGGCGCTGCCTTTAGCATGGGCGAGGGGCATGGCATCGCGTTTGCCGTGCTGGCGCTGGCGGTCATTGTCGCTATTGCCGTGTACCTCGTTCGTGCACCTCATCTCGCCCATCTTGAGGTTGTGGGCATGGCGATGGTTGCGGGCGGTGCTATCGGCAACGCTATCGATCGTTTGGCCTTTGGCTTCGTGACCGATTTTATTGCCACCACCTTCATCGACTTTCCCGTCTTCAATGTGGCCGATATCGGCATTACGGTCGGTGTTGTGCTGGCGCTTATCGGTTACATTTTCTTGAGTCCCGCCGCTCGCGAGGTCGATGCGACTGCTGAGCTCAATGCCCGTGATGAGGCCCGCGCTAAGCGCAAAGCCAAGCAGCGTGGGGAGCGTGCCCGCAAGATTCGCGAAAGGAATGAGCGTTAATGGCCGACATCCATATTCTTGTTGCCGACGATTGCTCTGGCCAGCGTCTCGACGGCTTTCTGGGTGCCAACGACGGCTGCCCCACGCGCTCTGCCTGCGCGCATTTGATCGAGGGCGGCGCCGTAATCGTGAACGGCGAGACCTGTCTGTCAAAAAAGTATGCCGTACGCGCCGGTGACCGCATCTCGGTCGACCTGCCCGAGCCGCACGATCCCACCGATGTGATTCCCGAGGCCATCCCGCTCGACATTCGCTATGAGGACGACTATCTCATTGTGCTCTCCAAGCAGCGCGGGCTGGTGTGCCATCCCGCCCACGGCCACGAGAGCGGCACGCTTGCGAACGCCTTGGTCTACCACTGCGGTATCGATCATCTTGGTACCGTGCAGGGTGAGGACCGCCCCGGCATCGTGCATCGCCTGGATCGCGATACCTCGGGCCTTATGCTCGCGGCAAAAGACGACGACACCCAGCGCGCGCTTCAAAATCTCATTCGCACGCGTACGCTCGACCGCCGCTATATCACGCTTGTCCACGGGCACATCGCCATGGACGAGGGCACCATCAATACCGGTATTGCCCGATCGACGCGCGACCGTGTCAAGATGGCGGTTTCTGACGATCCTTTCGCCCGCCAGGCCATTACGACCTTTAAGGTCCTCGAGCGCTTCGATTCCATGCGTTTTGACGACGGCTATACGCTCGTTGAGTGCCATCTGTTTACCGGTCGCACGCACCAGATTCGCGTGCATATGCGTCATATCAACCACGCCTGCGTGGGCGATCCACTCTACGGCAAGTGCGATGCGCGCGCCGACCAGGGCCTGACCAGGCAGTTCCTTCATTCCTGGCGCGTGGCGTTCGACCATCCCGTGACGGGGGAGCGCATTGAGTGCCGCGACGAGTTGCCGTGGGATCTCGCTGCGGTTCTCGACGATCTGGCTCCGCGCTCGCTCGGTCGCACGGCCGTTGGAGATGAAATCGTTCCGCAGCTCGGTCTTCTCGAAGCCTAGCCAGTATTAGGTGGTTTCTTGAACTCGGTAAGCCTGCGGTAAGATATACGATTGTTTACGTTACGCGTTGCTGGGAGCCTGCATGCTCGCCTTTTTACAAACCAACACACCCATCGTGATCTTCAACCAGATTGTCGTCACGCTGCTCACGGTCTGCTTTCTGTACCAGGTGGTCTTCTTTGTCATTGGTGCTCTTCGTGGCGAGGTCGCGCCTCCCAAGGCCAAAAAACTCCATCGCTATGCCTTTTTTATTGCGGCGCATAATGAGGAGGCCGTGATCGCCAACCTCGTTCGCTCCATCAAGGACCAGGATTATCCGTCCGAGCTCATCGAGGTTTTCGTGGTCGCCGATGCCTGCACCGACAACACGGCGCAGCTCGCGCGCGAGGCCGGTGCCATTGTTTACGAGCGCAATGACCTGGCCCGCAAGGGCAAGAGCTGGGTCATGGACTTTGGCTTCGACCGCATTCTCAACGAGTATCCCGACACGTTTGAGGGCTACTTTATCTTCGATGCCGATAACGTTATCTCCCGCGATTACGTTTCCAAGATGAATGATGCCTTTGACCAGGGCTTCCATGTGGTCACGAGCTATCGCAATTCCAAGAACTTCGGCAGCTCGTGGATCTCGGCAGCTAATGCCACGTGGTATCTACGCGAGGCGCGCTTCCTCAACAACGCGCGTAATATCTGCAAGACGTCCTGCGCTGTTTCGGGTTCGGGTTACCTTATCTCGTCAAGCGTTATCGAGGGCATGCACGGTTGGCAGTTCCACACGCTGACCGAGGACATTCAGTTCACTACGTTCTGCGCTATTCACGGTATTCGCATTGGCTATGCGCCGGCGGAGTTCTTTGACGAGCAACCCGTGACGTTCAAGGCATCCTGGAAGCAGCGTATGCGCTGGACCAAGGGCTTTTACCAGGTGTTCTTTACCTACGGTAAGCATCTGGTCAAGTCGACGTTCCGCTATCATCGCTTTGCCGCCTACGACATGTTCATGACGATCGCCCCGGGTATGCTGCTATCGCTGATCTCGATGCTCGCTAATGCGACGTTCTTGATTGTGGGTGGCCTTTCGCATGGTTTCTTGGCTACCGAAGTCGAGATGCAGGCGTGCGCCGCTTCGCTCATTATGACCTTCGCCATGATGTATCAGACCTTCTTTATCCTGGCGCTGCTCACGACTATCTTTGAGTACAAGCACATTCACTGCGCGCAAAAGTGGCGTCTGGTGACTAACCTGTTTACCTTCCCGATCTTTATGTTCAGCTATATCCCCATCACGGTGGCCGCGCTGTTCCTGAAGGTCGACTGGGTTCCTACCCAGCACGCCGTCAACGTTACCCTTGACGAGGTCATGCAAGGCGCCAAATAACCACCACCAAAACCACCGCAAAGGGGACAGGCACCTTTGTGGTGGTTTTTGCTTTTGCGATGCAGCTCGAGGAGGAGTCCGATGGTCTATATCCCGTTTTGGATTTGCATCTTTGCCGGCGTGGCAATTGATGCCCTAGAGCGACGGTTTCCCAATGGGCTTGCCGGCGCATGTGCCGTGGCGGCGTTGGCGGGCGTTTGGCTCGACCTCGGTTTGAACACAGCGCTTGACCACGCCGGTCTTGCGGTCATCGTCTACCTTGCCCTTGTGCTCACTGAGTCGCTCTGGCGGCGCCTTCGCCACGCGCCGGGCATCGGCATGGGGGATGCCAAGGCGCTCTTCGCGCTTTGCACGCTCGACCCTATGGGTGGCATCGTGGCATTTGCCGTCGCACTCCTGGCCCTGGCCCTCTCCTGCCTCTTCACAAAATCGCGCTCCCTGCCATTGCTCCCGTTTTTAGTGCCGATTTTTGCCATAATCGAGGTCGTGGGCTGCACTTTGTAACCGATTGCGCATCCTTCTTAAGGAGCATGCCATGGCAACTAATCAAGAAACGGCCGTCATTAAGGCGCGCATGGACCGTATTCCCTCGGCGTTGTCGCCCGAGCTTGTCGAGCGCATTGCCGCCGATCGTGCTTCGGGCTATGTCAACCCGTATCGTTGCAACGACGATCAGGTCATTCGTCGTATTGATCGCGCCGCCGACAAAGGCACGCTTATGCGTCCGGCGTTTATGCGCGATACTGAAAAGATACTTCATCTTCCGGCGTACACCCGTTATGCAGGCAAAACGCAGGTCTTTAGCTTCCGTTGCAATGACGATCTGTCACGCCGCGGTTTGCACGTGCAGCTCGTCTCCCGCATTGCGCGCGATATCGGTCGCGCCCTGGGGCTCAATTGCGATCTGATCGAGGCGATTGGCCTGGGTCACGACTTGGGACACACGCCTTTCGGCCATGCCGGCGAGCGCTTCCTCAACGATATCTATCATGAGCGTACGGGGCGTTATTTTTTCCATAACGTGCAGTCGGTCCGCGTGCTCGACGCACTGTACGGCCGCAACGTGTCGCTCCAGACGCTCGACGGCGTGCTATGCCATAACGGCGAGTACGAGCAACGTGTGTTTGAGCTCTCGGACATGGGCTCCTTTGACCAGTTTGACCAGACGGTTGAGGATTGCATTGCCACGGGCTATAGCGCAATTGAGCATCTGCGTCCCATGACGCTCGAGGGCTGCGTCGTTCGCATCTCGGATATTCTTGCCTACGTCGGTCGTGACCGTCAGGATGCGATCGCGGCGGGCCTGCTTTCGCCCGACGCTTTTGATGATGGCCGGGGCGGTGCCTACAACAGTTGGATCCTCACGCATGCCTCCATCGATATCGTTGAGCACAGCTATGGTAAGCCGCGCATCGGGATGAGCGAGGACCTGTTTGAGGAAATTCGCCGAGCCAAGCGCGAGAACTACGAGAAGATCTATAGCAAGGGCGGTATCGAAGGCGATTCCGAGGCGGAGCTGCGCGAGGCGTTCGTAAAGCTCTACGACCGTTGCCTGCGGGATCTTAACAGTGGCGACGAGTCCTCTTACATCTTTAAGCACCATATTTCGCGCATTGAGCAGCAGCTTTCCTACTATGATCGCACCTATGCCTGGCAGGACGACAAGGATCAAGCCGTGGTGGATTATATCGCGAGCATGACGGACGGTTATTTCTGCGAGCTGACGAGCAAGCTGTTCCCTGGTCTGGAGTTTCCGCACCGTACCTATATTAACGAACGGTAGTTCGTATTAATTCGGTATACTGTTAGTGGAAAACGTTTTTGATTGATACACGGGATGGCTATGGACGACCTTTTTTCTGCTTCGACGCGCGAGCGTTCCTTTCAGAATGCGCCGCTTGCGGTGCGCATGCGCCCCAATTCGCTCGACGAGTACGTGGGCCAGCAAAAGGCCGTCGGTAAGGGTTCATGGCTGCGTGCCGCGATCGAGCACGACGTGCTTTCGAGCGTGATTCTGTACGGGCCTGCCGGTACGGGCAAGACGACGCTGGCCCACATTATCGCCAACCATACCAAGAGCGAGTTTGTTGAGGTCAGCGCCGTCACGGGTACCGTGAAGGACCTGCGTCGTGTGATTGATGAGGCCAAGACGCGCCTGAATACGTACGACCGCCGCACCATTCTATTCATCGATGAGATTCACCGCTTCTCTAAGTCGCAGCAGGATGCCCTGCTGCATGCAGTTGAGAACCGTACCGTCATTATGATTGGCGCTACGACAGAGAACCCGTACTTTGAGGTCAACTCGGCACTGTTGTCGCGCGGGCGCGTGGTGGAGCTTGAACATCTGAAGGATGAGGATATCGCCACGCTTATTGAGCGTGCGCTCGAGGCACCACAGGGCTTGAACGGAAAGTTCTCGGCCGATGAGGATACGGTCAAGACCATTTGCACGCTGGCAGCGGGTGACGCTCGCTCGGCGCTCACGACGCTCGAGCTTGCGAGCGAGATTGCCGTCACGCGTTCCGATACCGAGGGAACGCCAGCGCCTGCGGCGGGGGAGCGCTATCCCATCACCGTGGATGACGTGAAGATTGCCAACCCGCGTCGCGGCTTTACGTATGACAAAAACGGCGACATGCACTACGACATCATCAGTGCGTTCATCAAGTCCATGCGCGGTAGTGACCCCGATGCCACGATCTATTGGCTCGCGCGCATGATCGATGCTGGGGAGGATCCTAAGTTTATCGCTCGCCGCATTATGATTCACGCTTCTGAGGATGTTGGCAACGCCGACCCGCAGGCGCTTTTGGTGGCGCATGCCGCGTTTAAGTCTGCCGAGGTCATTGGCTATCCCGAGTGCCGCATTAACCTGGCTCAGGCTGCACTCTATGTGTGCTTGGCGCCAAAATCCAACGCGTGTGAGGCTTCGATCGATGCGGCGCTGGCCGATATCCATTCTAGTGGGCTTCGCGAGGTGCCGAGTTATCTGCGCGATCGCCATCGCCCGGGCAGCGATGAATACGGTGTGTATAAGTATCCACATGATTATCCCGAAGGCTGGGTCGATCAGCGCTATTTGCCCGAAGGCTTGGAACGCGGTGCATTTTGGCAGCCTGCCGGGCGCGGCTGGGAAGAGTGGCGCGTAGAGCAAAGCGAACGAGACCGCAGCGGGAATGCACCGAGGTAGCTGCTGATAATTTTGTCCCACGTTGCTGCTCTTGGCATGTTCGGTCCCCTTTGGGGTACCATGAAAAGCGTCTGTATTTCGATTCTTCCGGGAGGCTTGTATGAGTCCCATTCAAATCGCCCTGCTGCTGCTCGCCGTTGCCGGCGTGTGGGCCATCGCTGAGCTCGCGCTTACCCTGCGCAAGACCCGCAATGTTGTCGACTCGCTCGATAAGACCGTGAACGACCTCAACAACACCATCGCCGAGGCTCAGCCTGTGGTGGCAAAGCTCGATGGCGCTGTCGATGAGCTTACGCCGGCGCTTGCCCAGATGGAGCCGCTGCTTAAGTCGAGCAAGACGGCAGTTGATGCCCTTACCTCCAATCTCGTAGAGGTCGAAGCCGTGGTTCGCGACATTTCCGAGGTTACGGGCAGCATGGCCGAGGCCAGCAATGCTGTGTCGAGCGTGACCGACTCTGCCGCCGGTGCTGTGCAGAAGCTCTTCAATAAGGTGAAGGCTCCTGCAGCCGACGCCGATCGCAAGCTCGCCGCTGCCGCTGCGGAGGCCGAGCAGCCTACCGAGCGCGTCCTAATTGGCGAGGACGAGGCCGCCGCGGGCGACGATGATGGTCAGAAGTCTGTATCCAAGCCGGCTCAGTATTACACCTATACGCCCGCCGAGACCTCTGAGGAGTCCTGCGATGAGTAGCGAAACAACCTGCCCTATCACGCTGACCGTTGCCGGTGACCCGCGTCTCGCTCGCCTTGTGCGCATGACGGCAGCCAACGTTGGTGCCCTGTGCTCTATGTCTGTCGATCGCATCGAGGACATCCGCATGGCTGCTGAGGAGGCTTTCATCTTTGGTTGCACCGCGGTCGACTGCGATGACATCACCATCAAATTCGATGTCGATGAGACCCACGTTGGCATGACTATTACCTTTGGCGACCAGGCTACGGTCGATGAAGACGACCAGGCTGCGGTGTATGCCGAGCTCATCCTCGCGAGCGTGTGCGACTCCTACGAAAAGACTACGGCGCCCCTGACGCTTTCCCTCGACCTCAAGGCGGATATCTAATATGACCGAACGTTCCCGGAGCGGCAAGACCGCTTGGGACAAGGAGAAAACCCGCGAGCTGTTTCGTCGTTACAAGGAGACCGGTGATCCGGACGCCCGTGAGCAGCTCGTCATGTCCCATATGAACCTGGTAAGGTTTCTTGCCAACAAATTTAAGAATCGCGGCGAGCCGCTCGACGACCTCATGCAGGTCGGCTATCTGGGCTTGCTCAAGGCTATCGACCGTTTTGATCCCGAGCGCGGACTCGAGTTCACGACGTTTGCGACACCCACTATCCTGGGCGAGATCAAACGGCATTTTCGCGACAAGGGCTGGAGTGTGCGCGTACCGCGTCGTCTGCAGGAGCTCTCGGCCAAGGTCAACCAGGCTACTGACAAACTTACCAACGAGCTGCAGCGTTCGCCCAAGGTTGAGGAGATCGCTGAGTATCTAGATGTGACTGTCGATGAGGTCCTCGAGGCTATGGAATCGTCTTCGGCCTATACCTCGGTGCCCATCGAGGCTCCTGGTGCGTCCGATTCCGACGATGCCCCTTCGATTCTCGACCGTTACGCCGACGACGACAACGAGCTCGACTTTACTGATGACCGCCTAGTGATCGAGGAAGCCATCCGTGATTTCTCGCCGCGCGAGCGCGAGGTGATCGAGCTGCGCTTTCTGAAGGGCATGACCCAGATCGAGATCGCCAAGAAGCTGGGTATTTCTCAGGTGCAGGTTTCGCGTCTGCTGCGCCGCACGCTTAAGAAGATTCAGGACAAGATCGACCCCGACGGAGTGATGATTCGTTCATGAGTGAGCACCCCCAACAAACCGATCGCGTGCTGCGCGACACCCGCATTCTGACGCTGCGCATTTGGGCTGTTGTCGGCTGCATTGTCATCGCCGCTGTCATCTTTAACCTTATGGGCATCCTGGCGCCGGTTATCGAGTTTCTCGCTGTTGGTTCCATCATTGCCTTTGTGATGTCCCCGATCACCAACTGGCTCGAGCACCATGGCGTGAATCGCGGCATCGGTTCGCTTATCGCGCTTATTGTTGTTGTTGCCGTGCTCGTCGGTGTCGTTTTCATCTTGTCGCCGATTCTCTTTGGTCAGATCATGGAAGTCCTGAGCCGCCTGCCCGAGCAGCTTCGTGTTGCGGGTGGCGATCTCAACGAGATGATCTCGCATGCCAAGACGCTCAATAACACGCCGCTCAAGGAGTATTTGGACGATAATCTTTCGTCGCTGGTTACCGTGGCATCGAAGTATGTGTCTCAGATTGCTGCCGAGCTTGGCCGCGGTGTGTTCCCGCTCATCACCAATACGGCCTCGCAGTTGTTCGTGATCTTCCTTGGTCTGGTGCTTGCCTACTGGATGGCCTGCGACTACCCTCGCATGCATCACGAGATTTGCACCATCATCGGTCAGGAGAAGGAGACCTCGTACCGCTTTATGGTCGCCATCCTTTCTCGCTCTGTCGGCGGCTACATGCGCGGTATGGTCGTGACGTCCATCTGCGGTGGTTTCCTCGCCTTTATCGGCTTCCTGATTATCGGCCATCCGTATGCGGCGCTCATGGCTATCTTCACTGGCATCATGCACTTGGTTCCGGTCGTCGGTCCCTGGGTGAGCGCGGCAATCGCCACGGTACTCGGCTTTATGTTCAGCCCCATGTTGGCGTTATGGACGCTCATCGTGACGATGGTCGCGCAAAACGTCACCGACAATGTGATTTCGCCTAAGGTCATGCAGAGCTCAGTGCAGGTGCATCCCATTATGAGCCTTACGGCTCTCGTTATTGGTTCGGCACTCATGGGGCCCATCGGCATGATTATTGCCATCCCGCTTTGTGCGGCCCTCAAGGGCATCTTCGTGTACTACTTCGAGAATGAGACCGGCCGTCAGCTTGTGGCCTATGACGGAGCCGTGTTTAAGGGCACGCCGTACCGCGATGCCGATGGCAACCCGGTCGCCGCCTACGACGCGCTCGGCGACGACACCTTCATCTATGAGTCCGAGCTCATCGGTAACGAGACTGCGCCCGAGGCCCAGGCCATGCCCAAACCCGAGCTCGATAATCCCTGGATGAAGCTCTCGGGCCTTCAGCCCGATGCTACGGGCTTTTTCAAGAATCCCTTCGCCAAAGACGACGATTTCAATATGAACGACGACACCAAAACCGGCATCGACGGCTCCATGGACGATTCGGATTCTAAATAGGTTCTATTAACGTTTCTTGAAGTTGTAAATGACAAGAAACGCGACCAAAGCGATTGATAAGGGGCCGGCTACATAGAAAAAGAGAACGTCAATTGCGCGTAGAGTGTAATAAGCCTTATCGCCGGACATTACTGTATACAATACGTATCCAAATGATGGTTGGTTTGCGTACCAGCATGAGAAGGCCAAGAGCGCTAAAAGTGCTACAACCAGAAGTGCATTCAGGACAAATCGTTTGCTTTTCATCGATCGCTCCTTCCGGGTGAATCTTATATGCAATTATACAGCAGTCCTTTTTCAAAGGATCGCGCAGTACTAAATAACGTGCACTTTCGCTGGAGGGTCGCTGTTTGGCGACCCTCTTTTTTGCACTTGCGCGGCGGGATGGTAATATCGTTACGTTTGAACTGTTTCGATGTGAAACCGAGGAGATTCCCTCTATGAGTGCTGACTACCCGTCAATGACTACGGCCGAGATCCGCTCCAAGTTCCTCAACTTCTTTGAGGAGCGCGGTCTTAAGCTCTATCCTTCTTCGTCCCTCGTCCCCGACGATCCTTCACTGCTGCTTGCCAACGCCGGCATGAACCAGTTTAAGGAGTACTACCAGGGCAAGAAGACCATGAAGGAGATTGGCGCGATCTCCTGCCAGAAGTGCGTCCGCACCAACGACATCGACTGCATCGGCGAGGACGGCCGTCACCTGTCGTTCTTCGAGATGCTCGGCGATTTCTCTTTTGGCGGCGTCTCCAAGGAGCAGGCTTGCGCCTGGGCCTTTGAGCTCATCACCAAGGAGTTCAAGCTGCCGCTCGACCGCCTGTACTTTACCGTCTTTACCGAGGACGATGAGACCCATGACGTGTGGCGCTCCCTGGGCGTTGCCGAGGACCACATCTCCCGCTTGGGCGAGGACGACAACTTCTGGGCCGCTGGCCCCACCGGCCCCTGCGGTCCGTGCTCCGAGATCTACTTTGACATGGGCGAGGAGGTCGGTTGCGGCAGCCCCGACTGCAAGCCCGGCTGCGACTGCGACCGCTTCCTTGAGTTCTGGAACCTCGTGTTTACCCAGTACGACCGCCAGGAGGACGGCTCCATGCCGGAGCTGCCGCACCGCAACCTCGATACGGGCATGGGCCTGGAGCGCATGGCTGCCATCATGCAGCACAAGACCGCCAATTACGACGGCGATCTGATGCAGCACCTCATCAAACTCGGTGAGGAGATTAGCGGCAAGACCTATGACGCCGATGACTACTCCGGCGCCAGCCGCTCCCTGCGCATCATCGCCGACCACTCCCGTGCTGTCGACTTTATGATCTCGGACGGCATCCTTCCCGGCAACGAGGGTCGCGAGTACGTCCTTCGCCGTCTGCTCCGCCGTGCCGTGTTCCACGGTCGCCTGCTGGGCATCGAGGGCGCCTTCCTGACCAAGTTCATCGACGAGGTCAACGCTCAAATGGGCGAGGCCTATCCCGAGTTGCTCAAGAACGTCGCGCTCGTCAAGGGTATCGTTGCCTCCGAGGAGGAGCGCTTCTCCACGACGCTCGACAACGGCCGCGTGTACCTGGACGAGGCCCTGGCAGCGCTTGCCGAGGGCGCTGTGCTTCCGGGCGATGTCGCCTTTAAGCTGCACGACACCTTTGGTTTCCCCATCGATCTGACCGTCGAGATCGCCGGCACCGCTGGCCACGACGTCGACATGGACGGCTTCACTGCCTGCATGGAGGACCAGAAGGCCCGCGCCCGCGCTAACGCCAAGGGCGACGCCTGGGGTAGCTTCAACGACGTGTGGGTCGAGCTTTCCGACAAGGTCGCAGCGACCGAGTTCGACGGCTATGACAACGATGTGATCGAGGGCGCCAAGGTTGTCGCCATCGTGCGCAACGGCGAGTCCGTCGAGTCCGCAGCCGCGGGCGAGGATGTCGAGGTCGTGCTCGACCGCACCCCGTTCTATGCCGAGATGGGTGGTCAGCAGGGCGATGCCGGCAAGCTTTCCGCCGAGGGCGTTGTTCTGACCGTTGCCGACACCAAGAACCACAACGGCCTGTATGCCCACGTCGCGCACGTTGCCGATGGCACGCTGACTGTCGGTGCCGCTGTGACCGCCGCTCTCGACGCCGAGCGCCGTGGCTTCCTGCGCCGCAACCACACCGCCACGCACCTGCTCGACGCTGCCCTTAAGCAGGTCCTGGGCGAGCACGTCTCCCAGGCCGGCTCGCTGGTGACGCCCGAGCACCTGCGCTTTGACTTTACGCACTTCGAGGCCCTTTCCTCCGAGCAGCTCAAGGCTGTCGAGGACTTGGTCAACCAGCAGATCTTCGCCTCCAAGCCGGTCGTGACCCGTGTTATGGGCATCGACGAGGCTAAGGCTGCCGGCGCTGTTGCTCTGTTTGGAGAGAAGTACGGCGATGTCGTCCGCGTCGTCTCCGTGGGCGCCGAGGACCAGCCGTTCTCTCGCGAGCTCTGCGGTGGCACGCACGCTGCTAACACCGCCGAGATCGGCCTGTTCAAGATTATTTCCGAGTCCTCTACGGGCTCGAACGTCCGCCGTATCGAGGCCGTGACCTCTAAGGGTGCTCTCGACTATATGGCCGACCGCCTGGCACTCGTTGACGCCGCCGCTGCTGCGCTCAAGTGCCGCGTCGACGAGGTTCCCGCCCGTGTGGAGAACCTGCAGGTCGAGCTGCGCGAGACGTCCAACAAGCTCAAAAAGGCTCTGACCGGTGGTTCCTCCGACGCCATTTCCAGCTCCATCGAGGGTGCTGTCGAGCTCGGTGGCTACAAGCTCGTCGTTGCTGAGCTCCAGGGCCTTGAGGCTGCCGACCTGCGCAACGTATGGGATACCGTGCACCAGAAGGTCGCCGGCCCTGTCGCTTGTGTCGTCGCCAGCGTGACTGAGAAGGGCACTCCGGCCCTGCTCGCTGCCGGCTCCGATGACGCCGTGAAGGCCGGGTTCCACGCCGGTAATGTGATCAAGCAGATCGCGGGTCTGGTCGACGGTCGCGGTGGTGGCCGTCCCAACATGGCCCAGGCCGGTGGCAAGAATGCTGCCGGCATCGCCGATGCCCTCGCGGCCGCCAAGACCGCGCTCGGCGCCTAAGAATCTAAGAAGTCACTGTGGTCGCGCTTGCGCTGGACATAGGGGAGACCAGGATTGGCATCGCCGTCTCGAGCCGTGATGGCAAGATGGCGATGCCCGTCAAGGTGCTCCCGGCCGCCGAGGTCACCGGTATGGCCAAGACGTTCCGCTACCTGGTCGAAGACTATGAGCCCGACATCCTGGTAAGCGGACGTCCCCTGACCATGGGCGGTGAGCCCGGCCCCCAAGCCGAGCGCGTTGCCGCCGTGGCGCAAAAGATTGCCGACGAGCTCGATCTTCCGCTGGAGTTTGAGGACGAGCGTCTGTCCTCGCAAGAGGCCAAGCGTATCCTGCGCGAGCAGGGCCTCAACGAAAAGCAGATGAGGGGCAAGATCGACATGATTGCCGCCAGCCTTTTTTTGCAGACGTGGCTCGATCGTAAAAACGAGGAGGTTTCGCATGCCTAGTGCTTCCGATCCGCGCCAGCCGAATCGTACACGTCAGCCGGCGTCGCGCCCTGCCCAGCCTGGCCAGCGTCCGGCACAGCCGACGCAGCGCGCAGCTCAGCCTGCCGCGCGCCCGGTGCAGTCCTTCTCTCGTTCGGCCCAACCTGTTCAACGGACGGGTCAGCAGCCTTCTGCTCGTTCGGTTCAGCATCCGGCTTCTCACGCGGCTCAGCAGCCCACTGCTCGTACGGCCCAGCCTGCAGGCGGTACCCGCTTTAAGCAGCAGGCACCTACCCAGCGAACGCAGGCCCCCCAATCGCATTCTCATCACGCCCGCGGTTCGCATGGCGTTGCTCCGGCGACCCGCTCGAGCTACAACACGCATACTCGTCGCGGTGCTCAAAAGAAGAGCTCTCCGGTTCCCATGATCATCGGCGTTGTGGTGGCGGTGCTTGCGCTTGTCGCGATCGTTTTCTTTGTCGTGCCGGCCGTCAAGGGCTTCTTTGCCGGTGAGGATACGAAGGTCACGGCTGGTCAGCAGGTTACGGTAACCATTCCCGACGGTGCTTCGGGCGATACGATCGCCTCGATTCTCTCCGAGAACCATATCGTCGAGAATCCCAAGGATTACTATGCGGCGGTGAAAAAGCTCAACGCCGATATGTCGCTCAAGCCTGGTACCTATTTGTTCACCACACTCATGGACGCGACCAAGGTTGTTCAGCAGCTCATGGAAGGTCCCAACGCGGGCTCCAATGCGCTAACAATCCCTGAGGGCCTGACGGTCGATCAAGTCGCCGATCGTGTGGCCCAGGCCTACGATGGCATCTCTAAGGAAGACTTCCTCAACCAGGCTAAGGCCTCCAACTACGTGGACGACTATAGCTTCCTTAAGGGCGCCGCCAACGACTCGCTTGAGGGTTTCTTGTTCCCCAAGACTTATTCGTTGGGCGATTCGCCGACGGTCGATGACGTGATTCGCGCTATGCTCGATCAGTTTAAGACCGAGTACAAGTCGCTTGACTTTGCGAGCTGCGAAGCCAAGATCAAGGAACGCTACGGTGTGGAGATGTCCGACTACGACATCGTCAACTTGGCCTCTATCGTTGAGCGCGAGGGCCTCAACGCCGACCAGCGCGCGCACGTGGCCTCGGTCTTCTACAACCGTCTTGCCGGCAAGCTCGATGGTCTGCGCTATCTCAACAGCGATGCGACCATGATGTATGTCACCGGTGGCGAGGTTACCGCCGACGACCTGCAGAGCGATAGTCCGTATAACACCTATAAGCATGAGGGTCTGCCATCCACGCCCATCTGCTCTCCGTCGCTCGAGGCACTCAAGGCCACGCTTGAGCCGACCGACTCCGATGACCTGTATTTCTACATTACGCAGGACGAGGAGTACTTCTCGCAAACCTACGAAGAGCATCAACAGTCTTGGAATTAGCATGAGGATTTTTAGCCCCAAACGTTACGTTGCCTCGGTCGATCGCATCGACCTTGATACCCTTTGGGCCGACGGCAAACGCGCCATTCTGCTCGATCGCGATAACACCCTGGTGCCGCGTGACACCGAGCAGGTTCCCGCTGCGGTTTCCGCTTGGCTCGATACCGCCCGCGCCAAAGGCTTTAAGCTGTGCATGGTGTCCAACAACTGGCATCGCGACCAGGTCATGGCATCAGCACGCGAGCTGGGACTCGAGGCCATCAGCCATGCCATGAAGCCGGCGCCGTTTGCCCTCAAGGCGGGTCTTAAGCGCCTCGGCGCCACGGCCGACGAGGCGGTGCTGATCGGTGATCAGCTCTACACGGACGTGTGGAGCGGCAACTTCGCCGGCGTCGATACCATCCTGGTAAAGCCGCAGGCCACGCAGGACCTGTGGTATACGCAGATCTTCCGTATCTTTGAGCGCCGGGCCCTGCGCGACCTTCCCTGCGAGGAATAGGTCTCGTCATGTCCCAGCACACCAAACACGGCTGCGACCATATCTTCTTTATCGGCTTTTTGGGCGCGGGCAAATCGACGCTCGCGCGCAACGTCGGCACTATGTTCAAGCGGCGTTTTATCGATACCGACCGCCTAGTCGTCCGCCGTTGCGGCAAGTCGGTAACCGAGATTTTTGAGACCGAGGGTGAGGATCGTTTTCGCGAGCTCGAGACCTCGGCGCTCCGTTCGCTCCAAAGCGAGCGCAGTCTGTTGGTTTCGTGCGGGGGCGGTATCGTCGAGACGCCGGTGAATATTGAGCTGATGCACGAAATGGGTACGTGCGTGTACCTCGAGGGCGACTTTGAGGATTCGATTCGCCAGATTCGTCGGTCCGACACGCGCCCCGATTTCCGCTCGCCCGAGCATGCCGCGCGCTTGTTTGAGCATCGCCGTCCGCTGTATCGCCAGGCCGCCGATATTACCCTTGATATTCGCAACAAGTCCTTCGAGGACGTTTCCTACCTTTGTGCCGAGATGCTTTTGGAGCGTGGACTGCTATGATTCGCCGCCAACTGATCAATTTCCAAAACCGCAGCGTCGATGTCCGTGTCGGATTGGGCGCGTTCGATGAGCTGTCGCGTATGTTTGCCTCGGCTGTGGGCAAGCCTAAGCGCGCGATGGTGGTTTGGAACTCCGCCTCGTCAGAACGTTTTGATGAGGTCGTCGAGCATGCGCTGGTCGACGCCGGTTTTGCCGTGTCGCAGTTCTCCCTTGAGGTTTCGCCTGCTGGTGCCACGCTGGCCGATGCCGATGCTATCTTTGGCGCCTTGTCTGCCAACGGCATTACCTGCGACGATCTGGTTGTCGCCGTTGGCGATGCCGCAACCTGCTCGGTTGTTAGCTGGTGCGCCAACCAGTGGTGTGGCCGAACCGAGTGCGCGCTGCTGCCGACGACCTTTGACGCCATGCTCACGGTCGCGACGACCATGAAGCCGCTCATTGCCTCGTCGTCGAATGCGCTTCCCGCTATCGCGTTCCGTCCCGAACCGGGCTTGGTCGTGTGTGACCTCGACCTTGTTCGCGAGGCGGACCCCGAGGACCTCAAGCTCGGCTATGTGGTACTTGTTGGCACCATGCTTTCGAGCAGTAAGTCCCGTTGGAATCAGTTTACTGAGACCGTCCCCGAGATTCTCGCGGGCGAGGAGGTCGCGCTCGTCAATGCCGTTCAATGGTCTCAGACTGCCCGCAAGGACGTACTGATGGCCACGAACCCGAGCGCTCGCCATGCGCTCGATTTTGGCAAGACGGGGGAGCGTACCCTGCGCGCCTGCTTGGGCGATGCCGCTTCGCAGGCCCCTGCCTACCAGCTGTTGTCCGAGGGCATTCGCTTTGAGGCACGCCTTGCACATGATGCCTGCGATTTCGATATCGATTACGTCTTTGAGGTCGATGACTGCTTGGAGGACTTTGGTATCGAGGAACTTGCCTTCGATCTGGAGTCTGCCGCATATATCGAGGAGTTCCGCAAGCAGCAGTTTGCACGCTCGAACCGCAGCATGTTGCCGCTGCCCGCGGCACTCGGCGCCATTCGCCTAACGAACGTTGAGGACGAGGTTCTTAAGCGCCATGCTCACGCCTACTTGGCTTCTCGTAAAGAACTTCTCTAAGATTTATTGACTTCCATCCTCTTTCGTATCATGTTGAGGGGCGGGTTTCCAATCGGTTGCGGATCGCATGCGATTCCGTCGTTCGGTTGAGACCCGTCCCGTCTATATAGAGACAACAAGAAAGGAATCTGCATGTCTGAGTTTGCTGCCGGTCCTGCCGGTCGTATCGAGCGTGTCCGTGCCCTGATGGCCGAGCGTGGCTACGACGCCATCGTGGTGCGCGACGAGGCCAATCTTCGTTGGCTTACGGGCGTGAAGGGCGTTTTCGATTACACCTTTGAATTCCCGCACGCGGCGTTTATTACGGCCGACCAGTGCCTGTTCCATACCGACTCGCGCTACCTCAACAGCTTTGAGGAGAACACGCCCGCCGGCAGCCCCTGGGTTTACGACATGGACGAGGGTACCATCCCCGGCTGGGTCGCCGGCAAGATTGCGGCTAACAAGTGCCGTGTCTGTGCTGTCGAGGACGATATGCAGATTAACTTCTACCAGGGTATTCAGCGCGGCCTGGAGGACCGTTCCGTCGCCTGCATCCTACCGCTGATGCACGACGACATCCGCAAGATGCGCGCCATCAAGGATGCCGAGGAGATTGAGCTTATGCGCCATGCGCAGTCGATCACCGATGCCGCTTTCCAGCATATGCTCGGCTTTATTAAGCCCGGTATGACCGAGAAGCAGGTTCGCAACGAGCTCGAGAACTTTATGTTCGCCAACGGCGCCGACAGCCTTGCCTTCGGCTCCATCGTGGCGAGCGGTCCCAACACCGCCAACCCGCATGCCGTGCCGAGCGATCGCGTGATCGAGAAGGGCGATTTCGTTCTCATGGATTACGGCGCGGGCTACTGCGATTACCGCTCCGACATGACGCGCACCGTCGTGATGGGCGAGCCCACGCAGGAGCAGCTCGACCTGTACGCGCTCGTGCGCCGCACGCACGAGGAGTGCGTCGCCGCCATCCATCCGGGCGTTGAGGGTAACGACATCTTCAAGCTTTCCAAGAAGATCATCGGCGATGCCGGCTATGGCGATTACTACAATCATGGCCTGGGCCACGGCGTCGGTATCGACATCCACGAGCTGCCCAACTTCAACCGCAGCAAGAACACCATCGCGATCGGCTCGGTTGTCACCATGGAGCCCGGCGTTTACCTGCCCGGCGTGGGCGGCGTGCGCCTGGAGGATTACGGCGTGGTCACCGAGAACGGCTACGAGCCTTTCACCAAGACCCCGCACGACCTGCACGTCATCGATTGCTAGCCCATTTCGATAGATTTTTGGGGCGGGGCGTCCGAATCGATTCGGACGCCCCGCGTTCTCTTTTTATGCGCTCGCCGCAGGCGCCGTCTGCAAGTGTATAATTTCTGTCGTATGTAATTTGGACGCTTGTGCGTTCTGCCCATAACAAGAAAGGTCGCTATGCCTACCATTTCTACCGCCGACTTCAAGAACGGCCTCGGTCTCCGTATCAAGGACAAGGTCTACACCATCGTCGAGTTCCAGCATGTCAAGCCGGGCAAGGGCGGCGCGTTTGTGCGCTACAAGACCCGCGACATCAAGAGCGGCCGCGTCGTCGAGAACACCTGCAACGCCGGCACCAAGTTCGAGAGCGTCATGCTCACCACCCGTGAGTTCCAGTACCTCTACAACGATGGCACCGACTACATCTTCATGGACAACGAGTCCTATGAGCAGGTTCCCGTTCCCGAGGACATGGTGGGCGAGAACTCCAAGTGGCTGCGCGAGAACGACATCTGCCAGCTGCTCTTCGCCGACGATGAGCTCATGGGCGTGACCCCGCCGATGTTCATCGAGACCACCATCGTCCAGACCGACCCGGGCTTTAAGGGCGATACCGTCCAGGGTTCCACCAAGCCGGCCACGATCGACACCGGCGCTGTCATCCAGGTCCCCATGTACCTCAACGAGGGCGAGGTCATCAAGGTTGACACCCGCGACGGCAAGTTCGTCTCCCGCGTCTAGCAACCAACTCTTCTAGGAGGACTCATGCCCCAGGAAATCAAGATTGACGGCATCGGCATTTCGCCCGATGTTTTGACCGCCATCGTCTCGCGCGCCGTGTCGGATGTCGAGGGCATCGCCTCCGTTGGCGTCAAGGACCTTGCCACCAACCTTGTCTCCATGATGCTCTCGTCCAAGGCCCCGGCTTCCGAGCCGGCTGTCGAGGCCGAGGTCGTTGGCGACAAGCTCGCACTCACCGTGCGTGTCGTGGTGTTCTTTGGCTATCCGTTCAAGAAACTCGCCGAGGCCGTTCGCGCTGCCGTGGTCGCTGCCATCGATGCCCAGGTTGGCGTTGAGGTTGAGCGTGTTGACGTTTGCATCGACGGCCTCGTTTTCCCCAAGGAGTAACCTTTGAGCCTTAAGGTTTATCGCGGGCGTACGCTTGCCCGCAGTCAGGCGCTGCAGCTGCTGTTCCAGGCCGAGGCCACGGACAGCCCGCTCGAGCGCGTCCTCGAGGGTGATTTCCTGATCTCGAAGGGTCCCCTCGACCCCTATGCGCTGGAGCTGTGCCGCGGTGCCTACGAGCATATCGACCGCATCGACTGCGCTCTGCGCTCCGTTGCCAAGAACTGGGATCTTATGCGCATGCCCGGTGCCGACCGCAATCTGCTGCGTATCGCCGTTTACGAGATGCGTTTCCTCACCGACGAGGAGGTCTCGGACGCCATCGTGATCAACGAGGCCGTCGAGCTTGCCAAGGCCTATGGCACCGACCGGTCCGCGTCGTTCGTCAACGGCGTGCTGGGCAAGATCGCTCGCAGCGAGGAGCTGCCGGGCGAGGACCTATACCAGGAGCTGCTGGCCGAGGATCGCGCTCGCGAGGAGGCACAGGCTGCCGAGGCTGCCGCTAAGGTTGCGGTTGCCCAGGCTGAGGCTGGTGTGTTGGCCGAGGATGCGGACGCTGCTGAGGCCGTCGAGGCCGACTCCGTCGAGGAGTAGCCATGCCAGAGGGTTCTGTCCGTAACTTTGATGAGATTTCGGACCGTCTGGATCAGATCATCGCTACCGTTCGCTCCAAGGATACCTCCTTGGAGCGTTCGCTCGATTTGTTTGACGAAGCGATTGAGCTGGGCTCCCGCGCGGTCGATATGGTCGACAAGTTTGAGTTGACGCCGCGTGAGGCCGACAAGCTCGAGCAGGAATACGATGAGGATGCGGCAAACGAATCCCAGGATAGCTAGGCCGCATCTCCGGATACGAATGGTTGATGGCATTCATGAAACGCGTGCGTCTTGATGACGAACTGATTTCACAGGGCATCTGCGCCGATCGCGCGGATGCCCTTCGCACTCTTATGGCCGGCTTGGTCTCGAGTGGCGGTGAGCGCTTGACTTCGCCGGGCCTTAAGGTGATCCCGGGGCTGCCGCTGCATGTGAAGAGGCGCATTCCCTATGTTGGCCGCGGCGGTCTTAAGCTCGAAGGCGCGCTTGATGCGTTTGGCATCAATCCGACGGGCCTTGCCTGTCTGGATGTGGGCTGCTCTACCGGCGGCTTTACCGATTGTCTGCTCAAGCGCGGAGCTGCGACCGTTGTCTCGGTGGACGTGGGTCGCGCCCAGTTCGATTGGTCGTTGCGCCAGGACGATCGCGTGACGCTGCATGAGCGCACAAACGTGACGCAGCTGCCTGAGCTTGGCTATGCCGGCACTATCGACCTGGCTGTGTGTGATGTCTCGTTTACCAGCATCGCGAACATTATCGATGCGGTACTGGCGTGCCTGGCGCCTACGGGTGCATTCTGCACGCTCGTAAAGCCGCAGTTTGAGGCTCCGGCGGCGCTGGTGGGCGAGGGCGGCATTGTGACCGATCCCGCCGTGCGCCGCGATACACTCGTGGCGGCGGTTGAACTCTTTGCTGCCAAGGGCCTGTTCCCGGTCGATGTGTGCGTGTCGCCCATTCATGGTGCCAAGGGCAACGTTGAGTTTTTCCTGTACGGCACGAGATTTGACCCCGGCGATCGCTCGCAAGACGAGCTGCAATCCCAGGTATCGGTTATGAGCGAGAAAGCTGCAACGCTATGAAGGTCTTTCTGGTTCCCAATTACTACAAGCAAGAGGCGGTCGAGAGCGGCCTGATGCTCGAGCTTTGGCTGACTCGCCAGGGCTATGAGGTCGCATGGGCTGCCGACCAGCGATCCAAGATTCAGAGCACGCCTGATATTGACGGCTCCGATCTGGTCATTACGCTCGGCGGCGACGGTACGTTGCTGCGCGCTGCCCGCATCCTCAACCATCGTGAGATTCCTATCCTCGGTCTTTCCTATGGTCACCTGGGCTTTCTAACTGCTGCGAGCCCCGAGGAGCGCGACATCCTGCAGGTCGTGAGCGACGCCCTGTCCGGTGAGCTGCACGTGAGCCGTCGCGCCACCATCGCCGCGGATATCGTGTCCGTGCGCGAAGACGGTACGAAGGATGTCGTGCGCACCTTCGCCCTCAACGACATGGCGCTTACCCGCGGTCCGCTGTCCGATATGGTCGAGTTCGACATCACGGTGTCCGGCCATCATATCGACCGTCTGCGTGGCGACGGCGTGGTCGTGTCCACGGCGACTGGTTCTACGGGTTACGCGCTCAGTGCCGGTGGCCCCATCGTGAGCCCCGACTATACGGGCATGGTCTGCGTACCCATTGCGCCGCACACCATTCAGGCTCGTGCCTTTTTGACCTCGCCGAGTGATGTCGTCGAAATCTTTATGTCCGATGATCGCCCGAGCGTTCCGGCGATCGCTATCGATGGACAGTTTATTACCTGCGATGGCACCGTTGAGAGCGTGGCGGTGCGCCGCGGGCCCGGAGATGTGTTGCTGCTGGATTACGGCCCCGAGAGCTTCTATAACTCGGTGAGCCGCGTATTCTACGGAGTCCGTCATGATCGATGAGCTGCAGGTTTATAACATTGCACTCATTCGCGAGGCGACGCTGGTGCCGAGTGCCGGCCTGACTGTCCTGACTGGCGAGACTGGCGCCGGCAAGACCGCGCTGCTCTCGGCCCTCAAGCTAATTTTGGGCGAGCGTGCGGATTCGTCGACGGTGCGCGAGGGCGAGGCACTGGCGAGCGTCGAGGCGCGACTCTTCGACGGACCGCACGACACGGAGGGGTTCACCGTACAGCGCAGCCTTTCTGCCGAGGGCCGCAGCCGCGTGAAGATTGACGGTCGCATTGCCAGTGTGCGCGAGCTTTCGGAGCGCGTCGGCGTGATGATGGATCTGTGCGGCCAGCACGAGCACCAGCGCTTGCTCGATCCGGCGCATCACGTTGCGATGGTCGATGCCTGGGCGGGACGCTCTGCGCTCGAGGCGCTCGAGCACTACCGTGCTTGCTTTAAAGCCTCGCGCGCGGCTGCCAAGGAGGTCCGTCGCGTCGAGGAGGCCTCACGTGCGCGGGGGAGTCGCGTCGAGGAAGCGCGCTTTGCGCTCGAGCGCATCGGCGAGGTCGACCCCAAACCGGGCGAGTATGAGGAACTCGAGGAACTGCTGCCGCGCTCCGAACATGCCGAGGTACTGGTTGCCACAGCTAACGATGCCCATGCATCGCTTGCCTCCGAAGGGGGAGCGCTCGACGCCGTGAACAGCGCCGTGGCAGAACTTTCCCGAATGGCTACCGTCGATCGCAAACTGGGCGACATTGCCGATGCGCTTTCGGATGCCTGTATCTCCCTTGAGGATTGCGCGAACGAGCTTCGTACCTATCGCGATGGCGTCGCCTTCGACCCGCGCGAGCTCGCACGCATGCGTGAGCGATATTCCGACCTCAAGGGCCTGTTGCGTCAGTGGGGTCCCACCATGGACGATGTTTTTGCCATGCGCGATCGCTCGCAAGAGCTGCTGTCCCTGGTCGATGATGGCGATGAGCAGATCAAAAAGGCGCGTGAGGCACTCGGGAGCGCCGAGCGCGAGTTGTTTGCCGCTGCCAAGGCACTTAAGCGCGCACGCAATACGGCGGCCCCGCGCTTCTGCCACGAGGTTGGCCGCCAGATGGCGCGCTTGGAGATGGGTAGTGCCGAGCTCGTCTGGGAGTCGCGCGATCTTCCCCGTGCTGAGTGGACGCCCGTTGGTCCTTCGAGCTACGAGCTGCTATACCGCAGCGGTGCCGGCTTGACGCCACGTCCCCTGCGCCGCATTGCGTCGGGCGGCGAGCTCAGCCGCGTCATGCTTGCAAGCAAGGTTGTCCTCGGTAACGCGGACGGTGTCGATACGCTGGTGTTTGACGAGGTCGATGCCGGTGTCGGTGGCTCCACGGCGCGTGCACTCGCGGGCGTGCTGGCAGATCTCGCCTCTACGCATCAGGTGATTGTCGTAACCCACTTGGCGCAGGTCGCCGTCATGGCCGACAAGCATTATGTTGTCAGCAAGGAACCAGGCGATGTTCCCCAGACGCATTTGGACGAGGTAACCGGCGAAGCGCGTACCGCCGAGATCGCCCGCATGTTGAGCGGCGATCAGTCCGAGGCTAGCCTGGCGCACGCAAAGCAGATGCTCGAAGAAGCTCGAGGTTAGGTCGTATCAGCGGTGTTGGTGGGACAAAATAGACTGAAATTTTTGTCCCACTACGCATTTTACTCCACAACCTTATCCGGCTGGATGAGCTCTTCGTAGTAGCTGATATGCTCGCGGGCGTCTTCGATTTCGGGCAGCAGGAAGTTGTAGATGACCTCGATGATCATCGTGGCGCTCATCTTGGAGAACGCGAAGTCGCCCGTTGTCAGTAGTGCTTCGTGGTTGACGGTATTAAAGGTGTAGTCTGCCAGGCGCGCGAGCGGGGATTTGCTGTCGCTGCTGATGACGACTACGGTTGCGCCGCAGTCGCGAGCCGCTTTTGCCATGCGATTCAGACGGCGCGACTTGCCGGAGTTTGAGATCAGCACGATAACGTCACCGGGGCGCAGCGTGAGCGCAAAACCAATCGAGGTCTCGCTGATGGTGCTTGCCATGCAACGAAGGCCCAGCTGCGAGAACTTGAACGTCGCGTCGAGCGCGACGGCGTTGGTGTTGCCTACGGCCGCAAACTCAATAACGCCGGCATTCTTAAGCGCGTGTACAACTGCGGCCAACGTGTCGTGATCAATGCCGTCGATGGTCGCATTAAGCTCACTCACCTTGGCGGCGAGGATATTTTTAAGGCTCTGCTCCATGTTGTCGAGCGAGACCTCGTCGGTCAGGCCCTCGTTGCGCTGACTCTCTAAGTCGCGCGCCAACGAAAACTGAAAGCTGCGGAAGCTGCCAAAGCCCAGCTTGCGGCAGAAACGCGAAACGGTCGCCTCGGACGTGGCGGCAGCGCGCGAGAGCTGAGCCGCCGTGAGGCGTGGCGCCTCGGACTGGTGCTCCAATATATAGTCGACAATGCGCTGCTCGGACTCGCTGTATCCCTGGTGGGTACTAATGAGGGAAAGTGCGCTTTTGCTACTATCGGTCATGGATGGCTCCTGGTTGGCATGAAAATCTAACTTGATTTGCAATGCCATAGTATACGGGCATTTTCAATTACAAGATACACCTTGCCGTTTCAAGTGTTGATGGTAAACTTTCACTTGCCGTTTACGGTTATGAAAGAACCTTTCACCGGAGAATTGCGCCTTGTCTCTTCTCACGCGGACGGTAGGTTGGTATCTTTCAGTTGTGGAAAAACGCGCATCGAAGCGCGTGTAGGGGAGCGCCCGCGGGCGCTGTACTCAAGAAGGAGGGACACATGGCTAAGTTTGACATCATCGCCGCGACCGGTTGCCCGACCGGCATTGCGCACACCTTCATGGCGAAGGAGGCGCTGGAGAAGGCAGCTGCCGAGCGCGGTCTGACCATTAAGGTCGAGACTCATGGCCAGGTCGGTGTCGAGAACGAGCTCACCAAGAGCGAGATCGCCGGTGCCAAGGCCGTCGTCGTCGCAGCCGATAAGGATGTCCAGGCTGAGCGTTTCGCCGGTAAGCCCATGGTTTCCGTTGGTGTTTCCAAGGCCTTGTCTGTCGAGACTGCTGGTAAGCTGATCGACCGCGCGCTCGCCGCCAAGGGCGACGACACGGTTGCCGCTGCCGCCGATGTCGAGGACGAGGTCGAGGAGAAGGAGTCCATCGGCCACGTCATCTACAAGCACCTCATGAACGGCGTCAGCCACATGCTGGTCTTCGTCGTTGCCGGTGGTGTTCTGACCGCCATTTCGTTCCTGTGGGGCATCACGTCCTTTGATTCGACGGCTGCCGACTACAACAGCTTTGCTGCGATGCTCAAGATCATCGGCGGCATCGCCATGAACCTTATGGTTCCGGTGCTTTCCGCCTACATCGCCGAATCCATCGGCAAGCGCCCGGCGCTCGTCCCCGGTTTCGTTGCCGGTATGATTGCCATCCAGGGCCTGCCTGTTAACGCCGAGACCGGCATGATCGACGCCGGTGGCGCCGGCGTGGGCTTCGGCTTCCTGGGCGGCATCGTCGGCGGCTTCCTTGCTGGCTATGTCATCCTGCTGCTCGAGAAGGTTTTCTCTAAAATTCCCGCGAGCCTTAATGGCCTGAAGGCAATCTTTCTGTATCCGCTGTGCTCTACCGCCATCGTCGGCCTGGTCATGCTCGGTATTTCCGGCCCCATGGCTGCCATTAACCAGGGTATGATGGATTTCCTGCAGAGCCTCGGTAACTCCGGTCCGGTGATCCTTGGCCTGGCCATCGGCTGCATGTGCGCCTTTGATATGGGCGGCCCGGTCAACAAGGCTGCTTACGCTACTGGCACCTTCCTGCTCGGTACCGCTCTCGAAGCTGGCGTCGGCACCGAGACCTACAACTTCGGCACCAACTTCATGGCTGCCGTCTCCGCCGCTTGCATCGTTCCGCCGCTGATCACCACCTTCGCCGTCGTTGTCGGCAAGAAGTACTTCAGCCAGGAGGATCATGACGCCGGTATCGTCAACCTCATCCTTGGTTGCACCCACATCACCGAGGGCGCCATTCCGTTCATGACCAAGAACATCTGGCCCGTCATGCCCATCATGATGCTCGGTTCTTCCATCGCTTCCATCTTGACCATCTTCTTCAACGTTCACGATCCGGCGCCTCACGGCGGCTTCCTGGTCCTGCCCGTTGTCGAGAACGGTCCGCTGTGGGTCCTCGCGATCCTCATCGGCGCTGTGGTCGGTGGCATCCTGTTCGTGGCCTTCAAGAAGTACGATTTCGAGAAGAATCAGAAGGCCGCTCCTGTAGCCAGGTCCGTTGAGGCCCCCAAGGCCGCTGCCGTCGAGGCCCCCAAGGCCGAGGCTGCCGACTTCGTGAAGGTCGAGAATGTCTTTGTCGCCGAGGACTTCGCTTCTCGTGACGAGGCTCTGAGCTTCGTTTCCAACCAGGCTGTCAAGGCCGGTATCGCCAGCGACGCCGACGCCGTGATGAACGCCTTCCTGGCCCGCGAGGCCGAGGGCACCACGGGCATGATGGAGGGCTTCGCCATCCCGCATGCCAAGTCCGACGCCATTACCGAGGCTGCCGTCATCGTCGTCAAGGACGAGTCCGGTGTGACCGGTTGGGACACCATGGACGGCGCTCCCGTCAACGTGGCCATCGCGCTGCTCATCCCGGGTGCCCAGGCCGGCACCACGCACCTTAAGATCCTGTCCAAGGTCGCCGAGGCGCTCATGGACGAGGACTTCCGTGCCACCGTCAAGGGTTCCACCGACGCCGCCGAGATCGCCAAGACGATCAACGCCCGCCTGGTCTAATCCCCCAGCCCGCGAATAACATCGCCCCCTGTATATAAGGCGGAGTCCCTCCCCAGGGCCTCCGCCTTTTTTCTATCCCTCCCATAAGTTGCGGTGAAATAGGGACTGTTTAAACGATTCAACCCCAAATTCAGTCCCTATTTCACCGCAACTTACAAAAGGGCATAGAGGGGGCTACCTATCGAGTCTTTGTCGCGAACAGATCATTAGCCAGAATTCCGTTCGCACGATATTGCTCTGGACCGACCGAGTTTCTGCAGCTTGCTCGCCCACAGGGGGCCGGGCGCGGCCTGTGAGATTTATCGCGAGTTCCGCACGAGCCGAAGAGCACTTAATGTGCTCTTCGTGCGAGCAGGACTGTAGAGCAGGAAATCTCACAGGCCGCGCACGGGCCCCTGTGGGCGAGCAAGCGGACGACAAACACATCTGTCCAACAATTCGTCCGAAACATAATGAAAAACCGTTTGATGTGAGTTAATATAAACAACGTCGTGAATCTGACTCCTGCCACATACATGACAGGGGTTAAACACAAAAAAGGAGTCAACTATGGTTTCTGAGAAGGCTACCCTCGTTAATCCTCAGGGTCTGCACATGCGTCCGGCTGGTCTGTTCGCCTCCACCATGGGCAAGTACGCCTGTGACGTGACGGTCGTCACCCCCGAGAAGGAGGTCAACGGCAAGTCCCCGATGGCCCTCATGGCTGCTGGTATCCCCTGCGGCACCGAGGTCGAGGTCAAGTGTGACGGCGCTGACGAGGCCGAGGCTCTGGCTGCTGCCATCGAGCTCATCAAGAGCGGTCTTGGCGAGTAGAACTCAAACGGGTCGCATGTTGAACAACTAAGTTATATTTGGGGGCGCAGTGACCTGTTGTAAGGTAACTGCGCTCTTTTGTCATGGATATGGCAAAACGCTTTATCACATGACACGGAGAGAGGAATGGGAATGTATCAGGGAGTCAACGCTTCCGAGGGCATCGGTATCGGCACCGTCATGGTCGCCGTCGATCCCGACTTGACGTTTGAGCCGCATGAGGTTGCTGATTCGGCAGCAGAGAAGGAGCGCTATCAGTCCGCTCTTTCGGTCTTCTGCGAGAAGACCCAGGCTCAGGCCGACCACATGAAGGAGACGGTGGGCGAGGCCGAGGCCGAGATCATGAGCGGACACATTGTCCTGGCTCAGGACCCGGGTATGACCGACGCCATCAACGCCGCCATTGACGGCGGTACCTGCGCCGAGCAGGCGCTCATGGACACCTCGACCATGTTCGAGAACATGTTCCTGTCCATGGACGACGAGATGTTCCGTCTGCGCGCGGCCGACATCGCCGACATCCGCACCGGTATTCTGGCCGAGCTGCTGGGCAAGGAGGTCGTCGACCTCTCCGTCCTGCCCGAGAACACTGTCGTTGTCGTGCACGACCTCACGCCGTCCATGACCGCCACGATCGATAAGGCCCACGTTGCCGGTATCGTCACCGAGACCGGTGGCCGCACGTCGCACTCCGCGATCATTGCGCGAGCCCTCGAGATCCCGGCTGTCCTTTCGGTCTCCAACAGCTGCACCGCACTGCGCAACGGCATGACCGTTGTCGTCGACGGCGGCAAGGGTATCGTCGAGGCCGATCCCGACGAGGAGACGCTCGCTGCCTACACCGCCAAGGCCGAGGCCTTCGCTGCCGAGAAGGCAGCCCTCGAGGCCTTCCGTGGCAAGCCGTCCGTGACTGCTGATGGCATCAAGAAGATCATCGCCTGCAACATCGGTAACCCCGATGACGTGCCCAACGCGCTCGATCACGACGCCGAGGCTATCGGTCTGTTCCGCTCCGAGTTCCTGTTCATGGACTCTGCTGAGCTTCCTTCCGAGGAGGAGCAGTTCAACGCCTACCGTAAGGTCGCCAGCGCGCTCAAGGGTGCTCCGGTCATCATCCGCACGCTCGATGTGGGTGGCGACAAGGAGATTCCGTATCTGCATATGGTCAAGGAAGACAACCCCTTCATGGGCTTCCGCGCCGTGCGTTACTGCTTGGCCAATCCCGACCAGTACAAGGTCCAGCTCCGCGCTCTGCTGCGCGCTAGCGCCTTCGGTGACGTCAAGATCATGATCCCGCTCGTCACCTGCGTCGAGGAGGTCTTGGCTGTCAAGGAGCTCGTCGAGCAGTGCAAGGCCGAGCTGACCGAAGAGGGGCGCAAGTTCAACGAGAACATCGAGGTCGGCATCATGGTCGAGACGCCCGCCGCTTCGCTGCTCGCAGACCGTCTTGCCGAGGTCGCCGACTTCTTCTCCATCGGCACCAACGACCTGATCGGCTACACCATGTGCGCCGACCGTGGCAACGACACCATCTCCAACCTGTACCAGGTTTACTATCCCGCCGTGCTCCGCTCGCTCAAGAACATCATCGAGAGCGGCGTGAAGGCCGGCATCATGGTCGGTATGTGCGGCGAGGCCGCTGCCGATCCGCTGCTCGAGCCGCTGCTGATCAGCTGGGGCCTGGAGGAGTTCTCGATGAGTGCTCCGTCGATCCTGCGCGCCCGTAAGACCATCAGTCAGTGGACCAAGGCCGAGTGCGACGAGCTCGCCGAGAAGGCGCTCGCCTGCAACACCGCCGCCGAGGTCAAGGCACTGCTCGAGTCCGCAGCTCGCTAATTTGGTATCAGAGGTAACCGCGTGGTTGGAATGGGCCGGCCACGCGGCCCTCACATATACAGGGGGTACTGTAAATGTTCTACACGCTAACCGCTAACCCGGCTGTCGACATGACGGTTTCGAGCTCTCCGCTCGAGCCCGACGAGAACGTCCGCACCGGTTCGGCCAGCTACACGGCTAACGGCAAGGGCCTCGACGTGTCCTTCGCCTTTAAGAAGATGGGCGTCGACACCGTCGCGCTCGGCTTCTTCGCTGGCTTCACGGGCAAGTTCATCGTCGAGGAGGTCATGAACCTGGGTTGCCTCTGCCGCCCGGTCTGGACCGACGGTATCACGCGCATTAACACCTACGTCAACGATGGCCAGCACGAGTACGGCATCCTGAACCCCGGCGCCCCGATCACGCCGCAGCACCAGGAGGAGCTCTACAACATCCTGGACACCGCGGGCGATCTCGAGTGCCTGATCGTCTCCGGCTCCGTGCCTCCCAAAGCTACGCCCGACTTCCTGGCTCAGGTCATGGAGCACGCTCAGGCTCGTGGCGCTGACGTCGTCCTGGACCTGTCCTCCGACAAGCTCAAGGAGCTCGCTCACAAGAAGCCGCTGCTCATCAAGCCGAACCATCACGAGATGAAGGCCATCTTCGGCGTGCCGGTCGACACCGACGACGAGGTTCGTGTCGCCATGAAGATGGCTCACGACGCTGGCGTTCAGAACGTGCTGCTCACCCGTGGTAGCCGCGGCGACGCTTACTTCTCCAACGGCGAGGACATCTGGTACGCCAAGCGTGAGTTCAACATCAAGCTGGTCTCTTCCGTCTGCGCCGGCGACTGCACCCTCGCTGCGTTCCTGCACAAGTGGTACAGGGATCGCGACAACGTCGAGGAGGCCATGAAGCTCGCTATGGCCACCGGCGCCAACGTTGCCGAGTCCGTCGGCATTGGCGACTTTGGTCACGTTGACGAGTACAGCAAGCGCGTTGCTGTCCGCAAGCTCGATCGTCAGTAATCGAAACGCGACATATTCGTGCGCATGCGGCGCCCCGGTTTCGGCCAGGGCGCCTTTTTGTTCCGTCATAGGGGAGAGATGTCCTGCCGTACTTCATCGCTTCCACACCGTTCACCGAGTTGTCCTAGCCTTTTACCGATGCGTGGAATATACTTTCATTAACACGTTGCTTCGTGAAAGGAACATTCATGATATACACGCTCACTGCAAATCCCGCCATTGACTACAACATCGCCTGCGACGGTCTTGCTGCCAACACCGTCACGCGTACCCGCAATGCCGTCTACACGCCCAACGGCAAGGGCCTCAACGTCTCGTTTACGCTTGACCACTATGGTGTCGACACCACGATCCTGGGTTTCTTCGCCGGCTTCTCGGGTGAGTTTATCGTTAAGGGCGCCGAGGCCCTGGGCGTGCCCGTCAAGCCCGTGTGGACCGACGGTATTACGCGCGTCAATGTGTTCCTCAACGCCGGTCCCGACACCGAGTACAACATGGTCAATGCCGGTGCCGCCATCAATGAGGCCAACGAGCAGGAGATGTTTGAACTTATCGATTCGCTCGATGACATGACCTGCCTGGTCATCAGCGGCTCGCTGCCTCCCAACACTTCCGAGGGCTTCTTGGCCGAGGTCCTGCGTCGCGTGAAGGCAAAGGGCGCCGAGTTCGTGCTCGATATCTCGAGCCATCAGCTGGCAGACCTCATTGCTCTGGAGCCACTGCTGATCAAGCCCAATGACGACGAGCTGCTTGACATCTTTGGCATCAAGGTGAGCGGTGGTGGCGACGAGTCCGTCAAGGGCGCTATGGCCGAGCTGCACGCCAAGGGCGCCAAGAACGTGCTGCTGACCCTTGGTGGCGCCGGTGCGTACTTCTCCAACGGCGAGCATATCTGGTTTGCCAACCGCACCTTCGACGTCAAGCTGCTGTCGACTGTGTGCGCCGGCGATTCCTCGCTCGCTGCCTTCCTGTCCGTGTGGCACGACGCCCCCGAGCGCGTCGAGGACGCCCTGCGCCTTTCGATGGCCACTGGCGCCAACGTGGTCGAGTGCCCCGGTCTGGGTGATTTTGCCAAGGTGGACGAATATAAGAAGCACATCGAGGTTCGCCAGGTCTGCTAGTTCCGGCACCTTGTCTGAATAGTTTGATTATTTCGCATCCGTCTTAGACTAGGACGGATGCGTTTTTGTTTATCGGACTTGCGTGTGCAGTGGAGGCTGTTTCTTGCTAGACTTTTTGCAGACGCAATCGATAGCCAATTTGATAGTCGCAGGAGGCCATAGGCATGTGCAATGTTTCGCTCAACGGTACTCAACCGTCCGATGCGTCCCTGCGCGTCCTGCGCGCGCTTGAGGCGGCTGGTCTTGAGGCTTGGTACGTGGGCGGTTGGGTGCGCGACGCCCTGATGGGGTACCCCAGCCACGATGTTGATATGTGCTGTAGCGGCCTGTGGCAGGAGTCCAAAGCGGCGCTCGAGGCCGCCGGCATCGCGGTTGTGGAGTCGGGCATTAAATTTGGCGGAATCACGGCTATTTCCGATGGCGAGCGTATCGAGGTCACCACGTACCGTCTGGATGGCTTTTACACCGATGGTCGTCATCCCCAGAGTGTGGAGCGTGCCGCCTCGCTCGAGGACGATCTGGTGCGCCGCGACTTTACCGTCAATGCCATGGCCTGGCATCCCGAGCGCGGGCTTGTCGACCGCTACGACGGCCAGGGTGACTTGGAGCGCAAGCTGATTCGCGCTGTCGGCGATCCCAAGCGTCGCTTTAACGAGGACGCCCTGCGCATGCTGCGTGCGGTGCGCTTTGCCTGCCGTCTGGACTTTATGATTGAGCCCGAGACCAAGCGTGCGCTTGCCGAGTGCGCGCCGCTGCTCGATGCCGTGGCGCGTGAGCGTGTGGGTATTGAGCTCGAGGGCATTCTTTCGACCGGTCATGGGGGAGACGCGATGCTCCGCTATCCCGAGCTCATCTGCGCCGCCGTGCCCGAGTTGGCAGCGGGTCGCGGGTTTGATCAGCGCAGTGTCTATCATGCGTTTAACGTCTACGTGCATATTGCCCGTGTGCTGACGGTGGCGGGGGAGCTCGCGCTGTGTGACGGCGTCGCGCCCTCGTCGAGCCTTATGTGGGCGGCGTTTTTGCACGATGTGTCCAAGCCCGAGTGCTTCACGGTCGACCATGCCGGTAGCGGACACTTCTACGGTCACCCCGAGCTCGGCGCCAAGAAGGCGCGCGTCATTATGGATCGCCTGGCGCTCTCGCACGACTTGGTGCGCGACGTGTGCCTGCTCATCAAATACCATGACAAGCCGCTGCGCCCCGAGCGCTCCTGTCTGCTCAATATGATGCGCGCGCTTTCGGGTGAGGGCGTCGACACGGCCCGCCTGATTGACGAGCTCATGGACCTTAAGCGTGCCGACACACTTGGCAAGGCCCCGTCGTGCTTCTATTACGTTGAGACGATTGAGGAGATGCGCGCGATGGCGCACGAGCTGCTGAAGGCAGGGGAGCCCTATACGCTCAAGATGCTCTCCATCAACGGCGGCGACCTGATCCGTGCCGGAGTCAAGCCCGGGCCGGAACTGGGTCAGCTTCTCAACTCCGCCCTCGACGCCGTGATCGAAGACAACATTCCCAACGATCGCGAAGCTCTTTTGGTCCATCTCAACTTGAATTAGCTACCCAGTTTACCTGCGTGTTCCATAACCTGCCGACAATTTTTTGGCAATTTGGAATTTCTTCTTGCGCTGACGTTTTTTGTCCCGTAATATATTTCTTCGCAGCACGGCAGTGCAGATGTCATGTGGCCCGTTCGTCTAGCGGTTTAGGACGCCGCCCTCTCAAGGCGGAGATCACCAG
>NZ_SPFY01000014.1 GCF_005844325.1 Collinsella aerofaciens
GATGGTGTCGACGTCAATGGTATACGGGTGCATCATCGACGTCTTCAATACAGAAAATATCAGTGCGGAGTGTTCTGAAAACTAAGCCCGGCCCCCGCCTGCGGTGACGCTGCTGCAAGCGATCTGCGATGGGGCCGTTGTTGGTTGGGGCCGCTGGGCTGATGTGAGGGCACGTGGCCGCTGCGGGCCCTGGTCCCGGCGGTGGCCTCGGCGCTTTGCGCCTGCTGCCTGCGGGGACTTTGGGGTCGATTGGGGTTGTCTGCACAATTCGCGGTATTATGTTGCGGAGTTTTGAAAGGAGCCGCTGGTGGTCACGACGACGTTTGCTTCGCCTTTGGGCGAAATCTTGCTTGCCGCTGATGGCCGCGGTCTGACGGGGCTTTGGTTTGAGGGACAGGAGCATTTTGGCTCCACGCTTCTCAAAGAAGATCCTGAACATGTTGAAGGCGCCGATGCAGTTTCTGGTGCTGGCGGCATGTCGTCGGTGAGTCCTGCAAATGGTGCGGCGTCTTCGGTGCTTGAGCGTTCCTGGGCTTGGCTGAATGCTTATTTTGCAGGGCAGGAACCTCGGTTTACGCCGCCGTTGCATATGATCGGTACGGCGTTTCAGCGTGAAGTTTGGTACGAGCTGCTTTCCATTCCGCGCGGCGAGGTTGCCACGTATGGCGAGATCGCCCAGCGTGTTGCGGCTCGACATCGTGTACCGGGAAACGAGGCGCCCGTTGTGTCCCCCCGTGCCGTGGGGGCTGCGGTCGCGCGTAACCCTGTTTCGATTATTGTGCCGTGCCATCGCGTGGTTGCCGCCGACGGGTCGCTCAACGGATATGCCGGCGGCCTCGACCGTAAGGAGTGGCTGCTCCGGCTTGAGGGCGCGTACGAGGAGTAGCGTTCGAGTGCTTTGCCTGTAGTAGCCGACTTCGACCAAAGCTCGCTCGAGTTCGCTTTGATCAGAGCACTTAAGACCCTTGTTTTCTGTCAATAGTGCTATTTGTTCGTTGATGGATATCCGCGACTTCTGGTATTTCATTAAGCCTCTTGATAGAAAAAGAGCTGGAGTTGCGCATCGTTGAGAGGCTTTCCAGCTTTAGCAAAACAAACTTATAAGATGCGACGGGCCGCGTCAAGATAATTGCTTGACAGCCTAGGAGGCGGCTGGTTGGCTGGCTTAAAACCCAGCGCGTGAAATGACGCTCCACGCTATTCAGCGCGCTTGATAGGATGACGAACCACAGTCTTAAGTTTCTCCGGCGCACACTTGCGTGGATCGGAAAGATAGATTTCGTGATGTAAACGGGTGTCTGAGAAGTCGGGGACATAGCCCTGCTCGGTCGCATATTCATGCATGGCGTCTACGGTTGCCGGCTCGCTGTCGTAGGGTCCGGTATGCATGCATTGAACGCAGAGACCCTCGTCAACTTTAAGCAGCTCGACGGCAGAAAAGTCCAGTTTCTTTTTGGCCGTGGCTTCCGCGACCGCCCAGTCAAAGTCATCCTGAGTGACGAAATCGGGCAGGCGGATGCACGAGATAAAGTTGAAATCGTCCTTGCGTACATAATCGATGTCGCCGCTCGGGGAGTCTTGCCACCAGAAGCCCTCGAGCGGCGGTACCACAAAGTCGAAATAGCCCTCGATACTCCTTGAGCCTTTCTTCGACATCTTGACGGTATAGGCGATGCCGTAAAGCAGCGGCAGGGCGTTTTGATACTCGCCACCTTCGGTATTTGGGTCGCCCTTTCCGCGAACGGCAACGTAGCTCATAGGCGGGACAGTTACGATGCTCGGCTTGCTTGCAGGTTTGTAGAGCTCCTTGCATTCCTTCTTAAAGTCGAACGCCATGTTGGCCGCCTTTCTGCGTATTGGCCTGCTTAGATAACGGAATCATATCATAGAAACGAACAGCTGTTCGAATGATTTTGCTGACAGATAGAGATGCGTGCGTTGTGTTTGGCGGTCGGCCTGACCCAATCGATGATTTCTCTGCCTCCCCGGCGCCTCATCTATAGCTGCCGTTTCTCCATATAAAACCTGCCAAAATGAACCTGTCCCTTTTTGGTCGGTGCGAAATGGGTAATACTAAAGAGTTATCCGACCAGATGGGAACCGATCGATGGCTTATATCGAATTCAAAGACGTCATCAAGGCATACGGCGAGGGCGACGCCCGCATTCACGCACTCGACGGCGCGAGTTTTACGGTCGAGCGCGGCGAGCTCGCCATCATTTTGGGTGCTTCGGGTGCCGGCAAGACCACGGCGCTCAACATTCTGGGCGGCATGGATACGGCGACTTCCGGTACCGTGACGGTGGACGGGCGCGATGTGAGCTCCGCTAACGAGGCGCAGCTCGTGGAATACCGCCGCGCCGACGTTGGCTTTGTCTTCCAGTTCTACAATCTGGTCCCCAACCTGACGGCGCTCGAAAATGTTGAGCTTGCGGCGCAAATCTGCCCCGATTCGCTCGATGCCGAGCAAACGCTTCGTCAGGTTGGCCTGGGCGAGCGCCTGGGCAACTTTCCCGCGCAACTTTCGGGCGGCGAGCAGCAGCGCGTGTCCATCGCCCGCGCACTGGCAAAGAACCCCAAGCTGCTTCTGTGCGACGAGCCCACGGGCGCGCTCGACTATAAAACCGGTAAGCAGATCTTGCAGCTGCTGCAGGATACCTGCCGCAAGCAGGGCATTACGGTCATCATCATCACGCACAATTCCGCGCTCGCGCCCATGGCCGATCGCCTGATTCGCTTTAAGAGTGGTCGCGTGGAGAGCGAGACGGTCCAGCAAAATCCCGTGCCTATCGAGACGATCGAGTGGTAGCGCCCATGGACCAGGACCGCCAAAACAGCCTACGCCGCGACGCACAGAACACGGAGCGCGAGCAGGATTTTACGACCTACCGCACTGCCCAAAGCTCAAACGATATGGTGCCGACGGTTTTTCGCCGTGGCATCTACCGCACAATCCGAGGCAGTCTTAAGCGCTTCTTGTCAATCGTGGTCATCACCGCGCTTGGCGTGAGCGTGATGTGCGGCCTTAAGGCGGGTTGCGAGGACCTGTGCGATTCGGTTGACGCCTACTTCGACCAGCAAAATGTCTATGACATTAACGTGCAGTCGACCTATGGCCTGACCGACGATGATCTCGCCGCCATCCAAGAGGTCGATGGTGTCGAGACGGCCGAGGGCATCTACACCGAGACCGCCTACACCGCCGTGGGTACAACGCGCGAGCGTGTCGTCGTACAGAGCCTCTCCAAGGAGAACATCGATCAGCCAGTGCTCGTGAACGGCGATTTGCCCGAGAGCGCCGATGAGGTCGCGGTGACTTCGAAGTTCCTGAAGGCTTCGGGTAAAAAGCTCGGCGATACGGTGAGCTTTGCTGCCAACGATGCGAGCTCGTCGAACCAAAGCGCCAAGGATCAGTTTGCCGCAGGCGAGTACACCATCACGGCCGAGGTTCTCGATCCCACTGATGTGAGCTCCGACTCGACAGTCAACGCCTTTCGCGCTGCTTCGGCCGCGGACTACAAGTTCTATGTGAGCGAGGACGCCGCGACATCTTCTTCCTACTCTGCGGTCCACGTGATCGTCGAGGGAGCCAAGAGCCTCAACTCCTATTCGGATGCCTACGCGGCAAAGATCAACAAGGCCAAGGGCAATATCGAGAAGATCCGCGAGGAGCGTGAGAAGGCGCGCGCTCAGGAGCTGACAGTCGACACGCCGGCAAGCTTAGATGCGGCTGAGCGCCAGACGAATATGCTCTTTGGGATTGAACAGGGCAACATCAACCGCATGGCAGAGGGCAGCGACGAGCGTGCGCAGGCGCAAGCCGACCTGGACCAGCGCCGTGCCGCCGCCGACCAGCAGTTTGCCGATGCCCGCGCCGAGCTCTCTGACCTGGGCGAATGCACCTGGTACATCCAGGACCGCGGCAATATCGCAAGCTACTCGAGCGTGGAGAGCGATAGCTCGTCAATTGAGGCCATCGCCACGGTGTTTCCGTTCATCTTCTTTATCGTCGCCGTGCTCATCAGCCTCACCACCGCCACGCGTATGGTCGAGGAGGAGCGCACGCTTATTGGCCTGTACAAAGCGCTCGGCTATTCGCGCGGGCGTATTCTGTCCAAATACGTGGACTATGCGCTGTGGGCTTGTCTGATCGGCGGCGTGCTCGGCAACATCATCGGATTTGTGGGCCTGCCGCTGTTCCTGTTTACGGTGTTCGACGACATGTACTCACTGCCCCAGATGCTGCTTTCGTACGACATCGTGTCGTCGCTCGTGTCGGTGGCGCTGTTTGCCGTGGGCGTGGTGGGCGCCACGATTATCGCCTGCCGCCACGAGATGGCCGAGACCCCGGCCTCGCTTATGCGTCCCAAGGCCCCGCGCGCTGGCTCGCGCATCTTGCTCGAGCGCATCGGCTTTATCTGGCGCCGCATGGGCTTTTTGAACAAGGTCGCTGCACGCAACCTTTTCCGCTATAAAAAGCGCGCCTTTATGACCATCTTTGGCATCGCGGGTTGCACCGCGCTTGTGATCTGCGGTATGGGTATTCGCGACACGTCGGTCGCGCTTTCGCCCAAGCAGTATGGGCATATCACGCGCTATGACTTGCTGGCGGTCGCCAACCCCGATGACTTTACGCAGACGTGCGCGGCGTTGGATGAGCGCAGCGCGGCCAATGATTCCAACGTGACCGTAACTTCGACGCTGCCGATCATGACTGACAACGTTACCTTTACGTTTGGCGGCAAGAGCGAGACCGTGCAGCTGATCGTGGTGCCCGATGACCGCATGAACGATCTGGACGACTACGTGTGCCTCGAGGACGAGTCCAAAGAGCCGCTATCCTTGCGTGACGGAGATGTGTACCTGAGCAAGAGTTCACAGCTGGTGCTGGGGATTCAACCGGGCGATACGGCGCACGTCCAGGATTCGTCGCTCAACGTAGCCAAGGTCAAAGTCAGCGACATTTCGCTCAACTATCTGGGCAACACGCTTTACATGACGCAGGGCACCTATGAGCGCGCGTTCGGCCGAAGCGCGCGTCTTAACGGCATCTTTGTGCTGCTTAAGGGTTCATCTTCTGACCAGATTGCGTTTAGCAAGAAGCTTAAAAGCGACGGTTGGCTCACCATCTCGAGCACGGCCGAACATTGGGAAAACTATGAGGCGAACTTTACTATCATCAATTCCGTCGTGGTGCTCGTGACCTTTATGGCGGCGTGCCTGTCGTTTGTGGTGGTGTTTACGCTGTCCAACACGAATATCTCCGAGCGCGAGCGCGAGCTGGCGACCATCAAGGTGCTGGGCTTCCGCCGTGGCGAGGTGCACCACTACGTCAACAAGGAGACGTTGATCCTCACGGCGATTGGCACCGCACTGGGCGTGCCGCTGGGTGGCCTGCTTGCCGAGAGCTTTACGTACATCCTGCAGATGCCGTCGCTGTACTTTGACGTTGAGGTCGAGCCGCTGAGCTATGTGCTTGCCGTGGTGCTGTCCTTCGGCTTTACGATTATCGTCAACCTCGCCACCAACCGAACGCTCAACAAGATCGACATGGTCGGCGCCCTCAAGAGCGCCGAGTAACCTGTCCTGGGATTCAAGTTCTAGCGAGCTGCCGACGCGCCCGCAGCAGCATTTTTGCATAAACTGCCCCGCCAAATGCATACTTTGACAGGGCGGTTGCTTTTTGCCCACAGGTACCCCCGGGGGCGCCGTGCAAATTTCGGAGTATTCAGCGTCCCGGGGTCCGCGGGCGCGGGGGCGGGGGGTGCAAAACTGCGCTGAAAGCCCCGATTCTGAGTCCCAACGCCTCTAGAGCCGCTCGTTTTTTACAGGATGCGGCCCATGGTGCCTGCCTTTCGCCCAAAATCCAGTATGCAGGCACCCTCGGCTGCTGAATACTCCCAAAAATGCACGCCGCATCCTACCCCAGGCACCCGTAGCAAGAAGACGAATAGCCTCGGCCTCCCTAGTTACCGCAGGAGGCCCCAGGGCTTACCTCCCAAATCTTTCCGCAGGACGGAAGGACCCCGCCGCGCGAAGCGCACGGCGGGGTCCTGACATGTCCGAGGACGATTTGGGAGGTAAGCCCTGGGGCCTCCGATGGGGCGGTTCCAGCCGAGACTATTCGTCGCCGAAGCTGATGCCCAGCGCCTTGGCCTCGCGTACCAGGTCGCTCTGGGGGTCGACAAACTTGAGCTTGCCGGCGACATCCTCGAGCGGCATGTGGCACATCTTGCCGTCGCGCAGGGCAATCATGTAGCCAAACTCGCCGCGTAGGCAGCCGAGAGCCGCCTCGACGCCGCACTGGGTCGCAAAGATGCGGTCCTGGGCGTCGGGCTGACCGCCGCGCTGCGTGTGACCGGGGATGGCGACGCGGGTCTCGCGACCGGTCTTGGCCTCGATCTCCTTGGCGATGTCGTACACGATTGACGGGCTCGTGCGCTCGGCGAGTTTCTTCTTGTACTCCTTCTTGGACAGCGCCGCGTCCTCCTTGGAGATAGCGCCCTCGGCGACGGCCACGATGGTAAAGCGGCTGCCGGTCTCCATGCGATGCTCGATGGTCTTGATGACCTGGTCCATGTCGTAGGGGATCTCGGGAATCAAGATGACATCCGCACCGCCCGCGACGCCGGCATACAGCGGGATCCAGCCGACCTTATGGCCCATGATCTCGATGACGAACACGCGGCCGTGGCTCGAGGCGGTAGTGTGGATGTCGTCGATGCACTTGGTGGCGACGTCGATGGCGCTCGTAAAGCCAAACGTCATCTCGGTGCCCCAGGTGTCGTTATCGATGGTCTTGGGCAGGGCGATAACGTTGAGGCCCTCTTCGCGCAGGCGGTTGGCGGTCTTGGTGGAGCCGTTGCCGCCCAGCATAAACAGGCAGTCGAGCTGCAACTTGTGATAGGTGTGGACCATCGCGGGCACCTTCTCGACGCCGTCGGCCTCGGGAATGTTCAGGCGCTTAAACGGCGTGCGGCTCGTGCCCAGAATAGTGCCGCCGCGGGTGAGGATGCCGCTAAAATCGGCGGGTGTCATGACACGGAACCTGCTGTAGATAAGGCCCTGATATCCGTCCTCAAAGCCATAAATCTCGATAGGCTCTTTGCTATTGGTCATAAGCGTTTTGACAATGCCGCGCATGGTGGCGTTGAGCGCCTGGCAGTCGCCGCCACTAGTAAGAAGACCGATCCTAAGCATGGTGAATCCTTCCGGGCAAGTTATAACATGCGCATAAGTTTACCCCCGCACACTGTTGATGCGGGGGTAAAACGTGTTAGCTCAAGCGTATGGAAATGTAAGCAACGTCAGGCGAGCGTAAGGTCGACGGGCCTGGCTCCTTACAGTGCGAAGGCATCGACGTTGCCCCAGTGACGGCGCAGCGTGATGGCGGCAGCGGGCTCGGTATTGTCAAAGACGACCGACCACTGCGTGTTGCTGGTGATGTCTTCCGGATTGGGCTCTTGCGCCGCAGCGCGCAGGGCCTTCCAAACGACTGTCTCGTCCTGGGCACCGACATGGGCGTCAAGGACATCGGCGATTGCGACGGCGCGCTCTTTACCATGGCCCAGCTCGCCATTCTTTTGGTTGGGCAGCACTTCGTCGCCATAGCAGGCGTAGAAGTTCGTAACCTGGCGTACAGGAGTCGCTTTGAAAGCGCGGTCCGGATCGCGCGGATCCCACTCTACTACGCGCGCGTCACCGGCGGCGTCGTTGATAAAGAAGTGGTAATCGCGTCCTGCCATGGCGTGCATGTCGTAGGCGGAAAGCAGATCGACAGCTTCTTGCGTGGTGGCGGCACGGTCGAGCACCAGGCGGATGGCGAGCGAGGTATTGATGACGGGGCGTTGCGTGTCCTGGTCACAGGGCTGGGAATCCAGGGTGAGTACGGCAATGGACACGCCGCATTCGTTAACACCGTCGAGCTGGGCAAATGGGCCCATGAGTGCGGCGGCCCGTCCGGCGACGGAGTCAAGCGGAGTGTTATCGCCCAGGTTGTTAAGGGCGGCAAACCCGATGGAGGCATAGCCGCCGCGTGGGTGATTGCGCACCAGCAGCGCTGAGGTGTCGTCCTTAAAGTCGTAATTGCGACCGGTGCGCACGCGGCCTTCGGCATCTACGGCGACAAAAGCGCTGCAGGCAAACTGGGGCGCCTGGACATGTACCGGCACACCGGGCAGCACCTGCGCCACCACGGCATCGATGTAGGCCTGGTCGTCGCGCACGCCAGCGGCGATGATGCGATCAAGATCGTAGTCGTAGGCGATGTCGATTGCGTACAGGTCATAGCCATCCGCGTAGCCGGTCAAGCGTTTGAGCGACGCGGCGGACTTGATTTGCTTGTGATAAACGATACCGGTGGCAGCGGCAAGGCCGACGGCGACTCCCGCGACACCGCAGGCGATGGCAATGTTACGTGGCTTCATGGCGGCTCCTCTCGTCCTGTTAGCGTAATTGTCGCAAAAGGTGCACGGGCATGATGGCTCAACTTGGTGAACGGTGCGGGATTAAACACGGAATGAAGAGTGCAGCGCTGGCGCGGCGGGGTATGCTGGAAGGGACCATCAACCCAGCGAAAGGGGAGAGCATGACGGATCAGGAAACGCCCGAGCGCGCGCATGTGACGGCCGATGATATCGAGGCCGCCAACGACCTTATCGACTTTATCGAGGCATGCCCCAGCATGTTCCATACGGCGGCGACCATTATGGCCGAGCTCGACGAGGCGGGCTTTACCTACCTGTCCGAGAACGCGGCGTGGGACATCGAGCCGGGCGGGCGTTATTACACGCAGCGCAACACCTCGAGCGTTATCGCCTTTAAGGTGGGCGAGGACCTGGCTGCTACGTGGGGCGAGGACGGCGTTGCCGGCGACTACCATTTTCAGCTGACGGCGTCGCACAGCGACTCGCCGACGTTTAAGGTTAAGGCCGTGCCCGAGCTCGACGGCGCGGGCGAGACGCTGCGCCTGAACACCGAGGCCTACGGCGGCATGATCGACTACACCTGGTTCGACCGTCCGCTGGCACTCGCGGGCCGCGTGCTGGTACGCGAGGGCGACCGTATTGAGAGCCGCCTGCTTGCCACCGAGCGCGAGGTCGCTATTATCCCGAGCCTTGCCATCCACATGAACCGCGGCGTTAACGAGGGCTTTGCTCCCAACCGAGCCGTCGACCTGTGCCCGCTTATCAGCGCCGGCGAACTCAAGCAGGGAGATTTTGATGCCCTGATTGCCGAAGAGCTGGACGTTGAGCCCGAGCAAATTCTGGGCCGCGATTTGTTCCTGGTCAACCGCCAGGATGCGCGCATTTGGGGCTGGGCCGACGAGTTTATCTCGACGCCCAAGCTCGACGACCTGGCCTGCGCCTATACCTCGCTGCAGGCATTTTTGGGTGCCGAGAACGCGCACGACGTTTCGGTCTTTTGCTGCTTTGATAATGAGGAGGTTGGCTCCGAGACCAAGCAGGGCGCCATGTCGACGTTCTTGGCCGACGCGCTGCGCCGCATTAACGGATCGCTGGGCTTTGACGACGAGTCGTATCATCGCGCCCTTGCCGCATCGATGCTCGTGAGCTGCGACAACGCGCATGCCGTGCACCCCAACCACGCCGAGAAGTGCGACGCCCGCAGCCAGGTGGTGCTCAACGGCGGTATCGTCATCAAGGAGGCAGCCAACCAGCACTATTGTACCGATGCCTTTAGCCGCGCGGTGTTCCAAGCTATTTGCGATGACGCCGACGTGCCCACGCAGGCCTTCGCCAACAAGAGCGATATGGCCGGCGGATCCACGCTCGGCAATCTGTCCAATATGCAGGCGAGCATGCATGCCGTGGACGTGGGCCTGCCGCAGCTGGCCATGCACTCGAGCTACGAGACCGGCGGCGTGCGCGACGTCATGTACGCCATCCGCGCCCTCACAGCCTTCTACGAGCGAAACCTAACCATCAACGGTGCCGAAAGCGTGGAGCTCTAAAACCTGCTAAAAGGGACAGGTTTATTATGCAGGTTTTATCTGGGCAAATGCCGCAAAGCCAACAGCTGGACAGAATTGTTATGACACCGCAGGTTGAGCAAGCGTCAGCGAGCGATGTCCAGAGCGAACAAGTTGGCATGAAAAAGGCAAGGCATAGACCTTCTGGTCATGCCTTGCCTTTTGAATGACAAATTGTCGCTCTGGGCGGCGCGCAGCGTCGACCGGTCCGCCGTTCGTTAGAACGGCGGAACCCTAATGTTCGATCCAACAACGTAAAGTTTCGCCGGCTTGCAGGTGACGCAGGTTCTCCGCGGCGATGTCGACCACATTGTTGAGCGTGGCTGCCAGGTGGAACCAGCCGGAGACGTGTGGCGTGATGAGCATGTTGGGCGCATTCCACAGTGGGCTTGTCTCAGGCAGCGGTTCGGGGTCGGTGACGTCGACCGCGGCGCCGGCGAGATGTCCCGACTCCAGAGCGGCAACCAAATCGTCGGCAACCACAAGATCGCCGCGGCCGCCGTTGGCAAAGAAGGCGCCCGGTTTCATCGCGGCGAAGAACTCGGCGTTCGCCAGACCGCGCGTCTCGGGCGTGCTGGGCATAAAGGACGTGACGATGTCAGCCTCGGCCAGGCGCTCGGGGAGGGCGTCCATGCCGTCCATGTCCTCAAACACAATGGGGTAGACGAGTGGATGGCGCTTGATGCCGCGGACGTGCGCGCCCATGTTGCGGCAGAGTGTGGCGAAGTGGCCGCCGATATCGCCCGCGCCTAGCACCAGCACATTGGCGTTCTTGAGCGAGGTGACCGGCCCCAAATCCTCCCAGCGATGCTCGCGCTGCAAGTCGTGATAGCCGGGCAGGCGCTTCATCATAGAAAGGACCATGGCAAACATATGCTCGCTTACGGCCTGGCCGTAGGCGCCCACCGAGCAGGAAAGCTTAGCGTCGGCTGGCACGGTGCCGGCGGCCAAGTAGTCGTCATAGCCGGCGGTCTGCAATTGTAACAGCTGGAGATGCTCGCATGCCGTGAGCATGCCAGGGTCGATGTTGCCCAAGATCACGTCGGCATCGGCGATCTGCTCGCGCGTGGCGGCGTCGGAGCTCGTGTAGATAAAGTCCTCGCCCGGAGCGCTCGACTCAAGAATTGCGCGATGGCGGTCATTGACGGGCAGCAAAACCAGGATGTTCACAAGCAGTCCTCTCCGCTCGACCTGCCAAAAAGGGACAGGTTTATTTTGGCAGGTTTTATCAGGCAAAACGTTTAAATAAAACGCCGGATGCAAGACGAGCGTGCCCGTCAGCATCCGGCGCATCCACGGCTACCAGCTCAGCAGCTCGTAGCCGTCCTCGGTCACCACGAGCTGTACCTCGCACTGGGCCGAATCGCTGCCGTCCTTGGTGCGCACGCACCAGCCGTCACCCTTGCTGATCTTGATGTCGGGCGCTCCGGCGTTGACCATGGGCTCGATGGTAAAGACCATGCCCGGAGCCATGATGGTGTCCACATCGGGTGCCTCGGTGGTAAAGCCCACAAACGGGTCCTCGTGGAACTCCTTACCGATGCCGTGTCCGCCGTACTCGCGTACCACACTAAAGCCGGCGTCCTCGACCGTCTTTTGCACGGCCTCGGCCATCACGGACAGCGGCAGCCACGGCTTGACGGCAGCCAGACCCGCCTCCACGCTGGCGCGGGTGACGTCGACCAGGCGCTGGCGCTCGGCAGAGACCTCGCCGATGCAGAACATGCGGCTCGAATCACTAAAGTAGCCGTCAAGAATCGTGGAGCAGTCGACGTTGATGATGTCGCCCTCGTGCAGCACGTCCGTATCGCAGGGGATGCCGTGACAGACCACGTCGTTGATCGAGGTGCAAACGCTCTTGGGGTAGCCCTCATAGTTGAGGTCGGCCGGCGTGCCGCCGTGCTCGACGGTGTAGTCGTAGATCATCTGGTCGATCTGGTTGGTGGTCATGCCCGCGGCGATGTGTTCGCCTGCGTAATCGAGCACGCCCACGTTGATGGCGGCCGAGCGCTTGATGCCCTCGATATCGGCGGGCGCCTTGTAGAGCGTGCGGGGCAAAACCTCCCAGCCCTCTTCCCACAGGCGCTCAAGGCGCTCATCAAAGGCGCTATGGCATTTCTTATATTTTTTGCCGCTGCCGCACCAGCAAGCGTCGTTGCGGCCGGGCACGGGTCCATTGTCAAACATGGCTAACTTCCTTTCATTCGCAGCTAGTATAGCCCACTCACAGGGCAGCTGCGCGCTAGTAGCTCACCTGGCAGGGAATGCCGAGGGCGCGCACGCGCGCGGCGATGGCGTCGAGGGCCTCGGGCGCTGCTTTGGCAAGGCCGGCGACCGGCGTCTCGCGAGCCACCGTGTAGATGGTCGCTTCTTGTGGGCGAATGCGCTCAAGTGCCGCGAGCCAGGGGGCAACGTACTCCTCGCCGGTGTTATCGAGAGACTTGCCCCGGTACTCACCGCTCAAAAACATCGTCTGGATAATAACGTGACCGTCAAAGCTTGCGAACGTCTCGATCTGGTGCTCGACGTCGTAGGGGCCAACAGGCTGGTCGAGCAGCTGGATAAACGCCGGGTCGACCGTATCGAGCTTGAGGATGTTGTCGTCGACCATCATGAGCGCATTGTGTACCTCGGGGCGGTCGGCGCGCGTGCCGTTGGAGAGCACGGCAATCTTGGAGTTTGGGGCCAGCTGGTCGCGAAGCGCGACGGCACCGGCGATGGCCTGCGGAAACTCCGGTGCGACGGTGGGCTCGCCGTTGCCTGCGAAGGTGATCACATCGGGGAGCTCGCCCTCGGCTGCCATATCGCGCAGCTTTGCCTCGAGCGCGTCGAGTACCACGGCAGCTGTGTTGTACGGCTCGTGACAGGGGCGCTCGGCGTTGAGGCCGTTTTCGCAGTAAATGCAGTCGAACGTGCAGATTTTGCCGCTGGCCGGCATCATGTTGACGCCGAGCGAGAGACCAAGGCGACGGCTGCGAACGGGCCCAAAGATGGGGCTGGCATTCAAAAACGTAGACATAGGCATATGCTCCTCAAGACAATTGTGCCTAAGCATAGCATCGGCTCCAAAGCAGGGTGCGGGCTCTTGCTTTACAAGTTTCGTTTTTTCACGTCGCTCATTATGCCGTGTCATGAAAAGCCTCGGGTCGGGTAAAGTTAATCTGTTAACAAGGCGTAAAGAAATGCGGGTCTATCCAGCCGTACTGACGCGCAACTGGATGGGCGTTGATGATGGGGGCACAACATGGATTTTACGGTCGAGAATGCGGGCACCACGATTGCCTGTCGCGAATATGCCGGCCCGGATGTGTCGCCTGATACTCCTGCCTTGGTGTGCGTGCACGGCGCTTGTGTCGACGGCACATTTTTCGACGGCATTGCATGTGAGCTCAGTCACAACTACCGCGTAATTGCCTACGACCGCCGCGGCTGTGGCGGCAGCAGCGAAGCGGCAGACGGCAGCTATGATCTTGCCGCTCAGGCCGCCGACCTGCAGGCCGTGATCGAACACGTTGGCGCTCCGACAAATGTGCTTGCGCACAGCGCCGGTACGTTGGTGGCGCTGGAGCTTCTTCGCATCGAACCCCATCTCGTCGCCCGTGCGATTCTGCATGAGCCGGCTGTGTCGGCCGAAGGCGTCGGCATGGGCGCGGCTCCGATTTTGCTCGATATGATTGCGGCTGGAAAGGTTTCAAGGGCGCTTCGGCTTTTCTTGGGAGCTCTCGGCGACTTGGACCCCGAGGCTCCTGGGACGACCGAAGCGGAAGCCAAGCATGCCCTGCGCAATGGTCGTTGCTTTATGGCCAATGAATACGGAACAAATATGACATATGCTCCCGACTGGGAGCGCGCCCGAGAATCAAAGGCGGTGTCGGCTGTGTTTTTGGGCGAGCTTTCGGTCGGTACACCCCGCGAGGCTGGCACGCGAGCGGCTGCCGAATATCTCGATTGCCCCCTTGTGACGATCCCGGGCGCGCATAACGGTCTGCGCGATCGCCCCGTTACGGCGGCAAACGCCGTTCGCGATGTCTTGGAGCGTTAGCACGCTCGATGACCTGCGGGGAGAGGGGCTGTTAGCGTTTCGTCATTGTTAACGAATGCGCCCATAACCGCGCGCCCGCGGCTCCATTACCGCCGTTTGCCAGGTCATAAAAATGTAACGATAATCGCGCGTTTGCCTTCAGCTGTTAGATGCTACCCTTGTACCAATTGATATGCACCGTTGCCGTGCGTAACGATAGGAAGGGCCCCATATGCTCAATAATCACGAGGTCAATCTAACCGACGAGGAGGCTGCCGCCGAGGTCGCCCGCGTCGCGAAGACCTACCCCGTGGTGCGTTTGTTGTCGGCCGATCAGATTAAGAGCGAGCCTAACTGCTTGCTCGCCGGCGATCGCTGCCCTTGTCTGCGTCAGTCGAGTCTTGAGGCCTTGGCAGGTTCCGATGATGTATCGGAGCAGCTGCTCAATGATGGTACCGAGTACCGCGCTCGCCTGCGCCCTCTGAAGGTCGAGGGCGAGCCTCACGTCCTGCTGATGGTGCGTCCGATCGATGAGCAAGAGGCTGCAGAAGAGGACCTCGTCTACACCGACGTGCTGACGAGTGTGCGCAATCGCCGATATTACGAGGAAAAGCTCCGTAGCGCCCGCATGAATGCCGGCGTTGCGGTGATCGACCTTGATGATTTTAGGGTCTTCAACGATACGTGTGGCCGTCATGCCGGCGACCTTGCGCTCGGTGCTGTGGCGACAGCCATACGCAGCGGAATTCGTTCGACTGACGAGCTTGTACGCTATGGCTGCGACAAGTTTGTGGTCGTCATGCCCAATATTCCCTCCGATGACTTCACCCGTCGCCTGCATCAGGTGTCCGATGCCGTTCATGCCACGATTGTTCCGGGCCATGAGCACGTGAGCTTGACGGCATGTGTTGGTGGCGTTCGCATTCATGGCGAGACGGTTGATGAGGGCGTTGGCCGCGCTGTCCAGTTACTGAGCCGTGCTAAGGCAAAAGCCGGTACGGTCGTGACCGATGGCGATTTCATCGAGGCCTTCCAAAGCGAAAAGCCTTTGGTGCTTATCGTCGATGACTCCGAGATGAACCGAGCCATTCTCAACGAGATGCTCAAGGACGAGTATTGCATCCTCGAGGCCGAAAACGGTCGTACGGCGCTCGATATGGTCGACCGCTATGGCGATGAGTTGTCGCTCGTGCTGCTGGACATTGTCATGCCGGGCGTGAGCGGCTTTGAGGTGCTGGCCGATCTGTCGCGCCGATCGGTTGTTGACAATCTGCCTGTCATCATGATTTCGAGCGAAGAATCCGACGATGTGGTTCTGCGTGCGTACGAGCTGGGCGCCTCGGACTATATCAGCCGCCCGTTTGACGCCCGTGTCGTGCGCCGTCGTGTAAGCAACACTATCCGTCTGTACGCCAAACAGCGCCGCCTGACGAGCCTGCTGTCCCAGCAGTACAACGAGCGCGTCAAGAACAGTCGCATGCTCATCGACATCATGGCCGGTGTCATGGAACTTCGCAATGGCGAGAGCGGCAGGCACGTTACGAATATCGAAAAGCTGACCGAGCTGCTGCTTGGCTGTCTGGTCCAGCGTAGCGACACCATTTCCCTCGACAACGAGGAACGCTCCACGATTGCCCTGGCTTCGGCGCTGCACGATATCGGCAAGATGGCGATTGACGATGCGATTCTCAACAAACCCGGACGTCTTACGTCCGAGGAGTTCGAGATTATGAAGACGCATACTACGATTGGCGCCGACATGTTGCTTGAGCTGGGCCGACATCACGTCGGCAATGCGCTTATGGAATATGCGTACCAGATTGCGCGTTGGCACCACGAGCGCTGGGACGGCAAGGGTTATCCCGATGGCCTTAAGGGCGACGATATTCCCATTGCCGCACAGGTGGTTTCGGTGGCCGACGTGTACGATGCTCTGACGAGCGTGCGCGTGTACAAGGACGCTATCCCGCACAAGGAGGCGATCCAGATGATCCTGAACGGTAAGTGCGGCACCTTTAACCCGCTGTTGCTCGACTGCCTGCTCGAGGTGCAAGACCGTATTGCCGAGACGTTGGCACGCCCCGCCGACGTCGTCGCGTTTCCCACGATCTAGTTTGACCAAAGGAGTTTTAATCCATGATTTCCATGCGTGAGGCGTATGAGAAGATCGGCGCCAATTATGATGACGCGTGCGCTCGGCTGATGGGCGGGGAAATGCTTGCCCGCTTTGCCCTCAAGTTTTTGGATGACGAGAGCATGGACAAGCTGGAGGCCGCCATGGCGGCGGGAGACGCCAAAGGTGCGTTTATGGCAGCGCACACGCTCAAGGGCGTGAGCCAGAATCTGGGATTCGATAATCTGTACGAGCCGGCGGTTGTGGTGACCGAGGCACTGCGCGGCGCCGATGCCGTTGACGGCGCTCGCGAGGGAATGCATGCGCTGCAGCAACAATATGCGGCAACGATGTCGGCTCTGCGCGAGGCGGCTGAATAAGAGCTTGCGAGCCTTGGGCTGCTTGCCGGCCACATATAGGTGAAAGGGCGCCCCGCCGGACCATGTGGCCGGCGGGGCGCCCTTATCTGTTTTGTGGTTCGCGTGCTAGCGGGCCTGCTTGACCTTGGCTGCCGCCTCGACAAACGACTTCCAGAGGTTAAAGTCGGTCTCGAGCGTCTGCCAGGTGTACTCGGGATGCCATTGCACGCCCAGGCAGAAGGGTTGGCCTTCGACTTCGATGCACTCGGGCACGCCATCGGTTGCCTTGGCGACCAAGCGCGTGCTTTTACCCAGACGATCGACGCAGCAGTGGTGTGCGGAGTTGGTCTGGATAAGCCTGTGCCCGCCAAGCGCGCGCTCCAGCAACGAGCCCGGCACGACCTCGACGGGATGCACGGGGTCGTTGAGCACGTGGGTGTGGCGCCACTGCGTGCGGCCCTCGCGCGCACCCAGGCTTGGCACGTCCATGCACAGGGTGCCGCCGGTGGCGACATTGAGCAACTGCGTGCCGCGGCAGGTGGTAAAGAGCGGCTTTTTGGCGCGGAGCACCTCGCCGACCAGCTTAAACTCAAAGCTATCGCGGATCTCGCAGCAGAGGGTGGGGTCGTAGGGTCGATCATCGCCCCAACGTTTGGGATTGACATCGGGGCCGCCGGGAATGGCGATGCCGTCGGCGATATCGACGTAATGACGGATGACCTCAATGTCCTCGGTGATGGACATCTGCAGCGGCAGGCCGCCGGCGGCAAGGATGGCATCGACAAAGACGCTCGCAATCTCCTCGTTGGGGGAGAGCGTCTCGCTCAAAAACGGCTTCGCTTCTTCCCAACGCGGCGCTACCAGGATGAGTGGACGGTCAGCGGGGGCAACGTCGACGTGCTGGGTGTAGGACGAGGAAGTACGGGTTCCGATCATGGGTGCGGCTTTCGAATCTGAAGGTGACAGGGCGCATGAGAGACGTGGGACAACACTTTCAATGGATTTGTCCCACGGGGTGGCTGGTTAGTGGCCCTTGATGGAGTTGAGGAAGTCCTGGGCGCGCTTGGTCTGGGGGTGGTCGAAGAACTCGTCGGGCGTGCCGGTTTCCACGATCTGGCCGTCGGCCATAAACACGACGCGATCGGCAACGCGGCGGGCAAAGTTCATCTCGTGCGTGATGACGATCATCGTCATGCCCTGCTGGGCCAGACGGACCATGACCTCGAGCACCTCGTTGATCATTTCGGGATCGAGGGCGCTTGTGGGCTCGTCAAAAAGCATGGCCTTGGGCTGCATGGCGAGTGAACGGGCGATGGCCACGCGCTGCTGCTGGCCGCCCGAAAGCTGTGCGGGTACCTTGTCGGCCTGCTCGGCCACGCCCACGCGGCTCAGCAGGTCCATGGCACGCCCACGAGCCTCCTCCTTGGAGACGCCCAGTACGTCGACCGGCCCCAGCATGACGTTCTGCAGCACCGTCATATGTGCGAACAGGTTGAACTGCTGAAACACCATGCCCAGCTCGGCGCGCATGCGGGCAAGATCCTTGCCTTCTTGCGGCAGGGGCTCGCCCTCGATGAGGATCTCGCCCGAGTCGATGGTCTCCAAGCGGTTGATGGTTCGGCACATGGTCGACTTGCCCGAGCCCGAGGGGCCAATCACCACGACGACTTCGCCGCGGTCGACCGACAGATTGATGTCGTTGAGGACGTGTAGATCGCCGTAGTGCTTATCGACGTGTCTGAGCTCGATCAGCGGCTGATTGCCGGTGGAAGAGGTGCTCTGTGCCATGGTGCTCGGCTCCTTATGACTCGAAATGGTAAAGCGTTAGCGGATGATGGTCGCGCCGGTCTTGTGCGAAACGTAGACAGCGGCCTTGTTGATCGCGACGTTGATGAGGATATAGATGACCGCGATAACCAGGTAGACCGACACGAGGGCGTCGTAGTTGGTAATGAGCACGCGGGCATTTTGCATGAGGTCGGGGTAGCTCACCACATAGGCGACGGTGGTGTCTTTGACTACGACCACAAGCTGCGAAATCAACGACGGAATGATAAACCGAATAGCCTGCGGCAACACGATTTTAAAGGTGATTTTGGCCTTGGAGAGACCGAGTGCCTGGGCGGCCTCAACCTGGCCGCGCGGCACGGCGTTGACGCCGGCGCGGAAGATCTCGGCGAGTACGCCAGCTGCAGCGAGCGCGACGGGAAGCGTGAGCATCCAAAACGACGGCAGCGCAATCTTGTACTGAGGCAGCACCAAAAAGAAGAAGTAAATGAACAGCAGGCTCGGCACGCCGCGGAAGAAATCGGTGAGCACACGGCAGACCAGCTGCAGCGGCTTAATGTCGCTGGTGCGGCCGAGCATAAGGCCTAGACCCAGCACGAGTGCGATGGCGCCGGCGGTGAGTGCGACTTTAACGGTGCCCTCAAAGCCGGCAAGTAAGAACTTCCAGGTGGTGAGGTGCGTAAAGAAATACCAATAGTGGACCGAAAGCTGACCGGTCACATAAAAGCGCTGCAGCACCAGGACGGCGAGTGCGGCGACGGCAACAAGCGAGATGGCGGTGCCGATGCGAATCTTAGCGCGCATCTTGGGGCCGGGAGCCTCGTAGAGCGCATCGCGCATGGTGAGCGTAGGGGAGGAATGCTTGCTCATCGGAGAATCCTCACCTTCTTATCGATGTAGTTGCCAATGTGGCTCACCACAAAGGCCGTGCCCAGATAGCCGAGCGCCGAGATAAAGAACGCGGCGACGCCGCCAAGTGAGCGCGTGTTGATATAGCTCACCACGCCGGTGAGCTCTTGCGGCTTAAGCGGCACCTGGCTGCCCAAGGCGGTAGTGAGCATGACGGCGATAAAGAGGTTCGTCATGGGCAATACGCTTGAGCGCAGTGCCTGCGGAATCACGATTTTAGCGAGGATACGGTTAAAGCTCATGCCGAGCGAGCGGGCGGCTTCCACCTGGCCGACGCCGACGGTGTTGATGCCGCTCATAAAGTTCTCGGAACCAAAGGCCGAGCCCAAAAGGACCGTGGCGACGATAACGCAGGTGCGGTAGGGTAGGACGACCTTGAGCGGCGGCAGCGCATAGACGACGATGATGAGCAGTGCGATGCCGGGGATGTTACGGAAGACCTGAACATACAGGTCGCCAAAGACGCGCAGCGGCTTGAGCGGCGACACGCGCATCACGGTGACGGCGACGGCCAGCACCATGGCGATGACAAACGACTCAAGCGTCATGCCCCAGGTTGCTAACAGCGCGTCGATATAGTTCTGGCCATAGAGCGACCAGAGTTCGGAGAGACTCATGCGGACCTCCTGCCGATAAGGAAAGGGGCTCCCGTGTGTACGGAAGCCCCGACAACTCAGTGAGGAAACAGTTTAGCGCAATAAAGCGCATCGTGCGTTTCCGTATGGTTTCGCAACGGCCGTTACTAGGCTCGCTGTCTAGGCGCCGACCTCGGGCAGCTCGGGAACATTGGTGTCGCCCGTACGGTCGCCAATGCAGATCTGCCACAGCTCGGTCCAGGTGCCATCGTCCTCAATCTTCTTAAGGAAGTCGTTGACAAAGGCGACGCCGTCGGAATCGAGCGGCAGGCCGATGCCATAGGGCTCCTTGTTGCCGAAGGGCTTGCCGGCGATCTTGCACTTACCGGGCTCGCGGACCAGGGCGCTCTGCTGCATGTTGTTGTCGATGACGTAGGCGTCAACGCGGCCCTGCTGGAGTGCCTGGCGGGCCTCCTCGTCGGTCTTGAACTCCTGCTGGCTGGCCTTGGGAGCGAACTCCTCCAGGATGGCGGGGCCGTTGGAGCCGGACTGGACGGCGACGTTCTTATCGGCCAGGTCGTCGACGCCCTTGATGTCGTCGTTATCGGCGAGTACCAGGATGGCCTGCTGGGTGTAGTAGTAGGGGCCGGCAAAGGAGACGAGTTTCTTGCGCTCGTCAGTGATGGTGTAGGTGGCAAAGACGGCGTCGACCTGGCCGTTCTGCAGGACGGACTCGCGCGTGTCCGAGGTCACCTGGGTGATCTCGACATTGTTCTCGCCCAGAATGTAGTTGGACAGGAGCTGCGCGATACCGGCATCGAAGCCGCGGGTCTGACCGTCTTTCTCGTTGAGGAGGGAGAAAAGCGTAGAGGTCTGAACGCCACCGATCTTAAAGACGCCGGCGTCCTTGACGGCCGTGGCCCAGGTGCTGGCGGCGATGACGTCGTCATCGGCCTTGGGGCCGTTGTCGACGAGCTTGTCGAATGCCTTAGCGTCGAGCGTGGCGGAAACTTCGGTATCCTCGGAGCTCTTGGAGGAGCCGGCGGCGGAACCCTTGTCGGCCTCGGCGCTGGTGTCGGAGCAGCCGGCAAGACCAAGGCCGGCGACGGTTGCGAAGGTGGCGGCAACGAAGCCGCGGCGGTCGAGAACGACCTGCTGGGAGAGGTTCTTGCTCATGGTAGAACACCTTTCTCAATAAAATCCCTAGCGGTTGAGTAGAGTTATACCCTATAGCGCTCAGACGGGTCAACACGAAATAACTCAGAAACATACTTACCTTATGGGTAATTTTACCTACCAAAAAGGGACAGGCACCTTTGTGGTGGTTCTGACCGATGCAGCGGCATGTCTCGCTGCTTTATCTCAATCTGTAACATCTGGACGGACAAAAGGTCTCTATCTGTTACAGATTGAGACAAAGGTCAGGAACTAAGACGTCTTGTCTAGATCTGTAACAGTTAGACGGGAAGTCGAGCCCTAGATGTTACGAATCGAGATAATCGCGCCGCGAAAATAAAAACCTCCGCGGGGGTGCTTCCCTTGCGGAGGTTTTCTTACTCGTTCAGTAGCCTTGCGGCTTCGGCGGCCATATCCTCGACCGTCATGCCGTTCTGTGCGAGCAGTTCGTTGGGGTCGTAGCGGTCGGGGAAGCCCTTGGCGATGCCGAAGGTGCGCGTGCGCAACGGCGTGCATGCCAGATAACATGCCACGCGCTCGCCCCAGCCGCCGTCCAAGATGCCGTCCTCGAGGGTGACGACAACACGATGCTCGGCGGCAAGGCTGTCGAGGAACTCACGGTCGAGCTCGGTTGCAAAGCGTGGGTTGACGAGCGTGGCCTCGATACCGTACTCGGCGGCCAAACGGTTTGCCACGCGCTCGCCCGGCTCAAAGAAATCGCCAAGCGCGAGCACGGCAACGTCGCGACCCTGGCGCACCACGTTGTAGCGAACGGCGCTGTAGTCGGTGCCTTCGGCGGGCGCAAGGTCGGGACGGCTCACCAGGCCAATACCAGGTACACGAATCGCCACGGGATGCTCGCGGTGGTCGAGCGACCAGCTCAGCATGGACAGATATTCCTCCATGCAGGCAGGTGCAAGGTAGCGCATGTTGGGAAGTCCGCCCAGCATGGAAATATCAAAGAACGAAAGGTGCGTCTCGGACGTGGTGCCAAAGATTGACGCACCAAACACCAAAATGGTTGCGGGGGCGTCGTTGAGGCACAGGTCGTGCCACAGCTCGTCGTAGGCGCGCTGCAAAAACGTGCCGTACACACCAAAGACTGGCTTGGCGCCCGAGCGCGCAAGCGCGGTGGCAAAGGTCACGGCGTGCTCCTCGGCAATGCCCACATCGACGAACTGTTTGCCGGCGGCAGCGCGAAGCTCGGGTGTAAAGCCCATAATGTAGGGCGTGGCGGCCGTGATGCCAACGACCTGTGGATCGCGCTCGATGGCGGCGCTGAGCGCCTCGCCCGTAATGTCAGCATAGGTGCGCGGCGCGGGCTCGCTCGGATGGCCCGGGCAAAGCTTGCGCCCGGTCGCCATGTCAAACGGACCCACGTGGTGCCAGCGTTCGGGGTCGCTCTGGGCCGGCTCAAAGCCCTTGCCCTTGGCGGTGGAGACGTGCAGCACGATGGGATGATCGATATTGCGCAGTTCCTGCAGCGCGTCGACCAGGGCCAACACGTCGTTGCCGGCGTCCAGATAGCGATAGTCGAGGCCCAGCGCGCGGAAAACGTTGCGCTCACAGGTGCCGTTGCTGGCGCGCAGCTCGGCCAGATTGCGATAGAGGCCACCGTGGTTTTCGGCGATGGACTGGTCGTTATCGTTGACGATGATGATCAAGTTGCTGTCGAGCTCGGCGGCATTGTTAAAGCCCTCAAACGCCAGGCCGCCCGAAAGCGAGCCGTCGCCAATGATGGTGATGACGTTGTACGCATCGCCCGTCAGGTCACGAGCGTGCGCCAGGCCGCAGCCCAGGCTCACTGACGTGGAGGTATGGCCCATGGCGAACAGGTCGTGCTCGGACTCGTCGGGATTGGCAAAGCCAGAAGCCTCACCATAACGCTCCGGATCGATATAAGTGTACGCGCGCCCAGTCAGCGCCTTGTGGGCGTAGGTCTGGTGCGAAACGTCAAAGACAATCTTGTCGATAGGGGAGTTAAACACGCGATGGAGCGCAACCGTAAGCTCAACGACGCCCAGGTTGGGGGCAACGTGCCCGCCGACGGCGGCGGAGCTTTCGAGGATTGCCTGGCGGATCTCGCCGCAGAGCAGCGGAAGCTCGGCGCGGTCGAGAGCCTTGACGTCTTCGGGCGTTGTCGTTTGCGTAAGCAGCATCGTTGTGGGTTACTCCATGCGAATCGAGCGTCGGCGCTCCCTCGGCCGACACAATTGCACAAGACAGTCTCGCACATTTTGGCGTTTGATATGTGACGGCGGCGCGGTAATTCGCCAACTGGTGGGGCAAAACGTTTTGTCCGATGCCATACTGATGTGTTCCATGATGTTTTTATCGATTGTGCACAGGCCGTGGCTTGCCGCCGTGAGCCGCTGGAAGGAGGCAGCATGTCCGATGCCGTTCGTGCCGAGAAAATCGCGTGCGAAGTAGACCATGCTGCCCGTCAACTGGCGCAGGCGGGCCGTCTGGACCTGACGCGCGAGTTTATCCAGCATGGCGATGTGACGGTGTATGCACATGTGACTTCGGTAGCGCGCGCGAGTCTGTCCTTTGCCGAGCACTTGGGCCGTGCTGGCATTTCGGTCGACCGTGCCTCGCTGCTGCGCGGGGCCCTGTTGCACGATTACTTTCTCTACGATTGGCACGATTCCGACCCAAGCCATCGGCTGCATGGCTTTCGCCACCCGTTTTTTGCCCTGGCGCGTGCGGAAGAAGATTTTGAGCTGACGCCGCGCGAGCGGAATATTATCGTGCGGCATATGTTTCCGCTGGTGCTGGTGCCGCCGACGTGTCGTGAGGCATGGATTGTGTGCCTAGCGGATAAATGGTGTGCTCTGCGTGAGACGGTCGCCGGCCGCCTGCCGCGCAAGGACGAGACGGACGATAGCGCGAGTAAAGCATCGAGCGAAAAGAGGAGAGGGTAGACGGTGGGGACCGCGATTGATACTGCGTTTTGCGGCGCGACGCTTGCCGCCTGCCCACTCTCGGCACTGGTGCTCTCGTTTGCCTTTTACGGGTTTTGCGGTTGGGCATGGGAGTCGACAGTATGCGCCATGCTCAATCACGGACGATTTGCCAACAGTGGCTTTTTGCTGGGGCCGTGTTGTCCTATCTATGGTGTGGGCGGCATTGCCTGCTGGCTGCTGTTGCGCGGGATTCCGGATGCCTCGAGCCAGTTTGTCGCTGCAGCGCTCGTATGCAGCGTGATTGAGTACAGCGTAGGCGTGCTGTTGGAAAAAACAACGGGCGCTCGCTTTTGGGATTACTCGCACCTGCCGTTTAACTTGCACGGACGCATCTGTCTGTACTGGGCTTGCGCGTTTGGCTTGGGTGCGTTGTGTATTTGCCGTTTAGTGGAGCCGGCATTGCTGGGGCTGCTTGGCCGTCTGCCGGTGCTGATTGTGCGGTTGTCCGCCTTTATCGTCGCGGTCGCGATGATGGTCGACGCGTTGTGCTCGCTGGCGAGCTGGCGGCGTCTGTCCGATCAGCTGGAGCGCGTGCGCGCCGATCTTGCCGACCGCATCAACGAGTCGCTTGCCGATGCCTCGGACTCAATGCTCGAGCGCATTCCCGAATCGACGATTGACTCGGTGGCACAAACGCACATCCGTAGCCGTGCCGTTAACGCGTGGCTGGCCGAGCTGGGTGACGCCGCGCTCGATGCCCTGCGCGAGAAGGCTTCAATGCCGACGTTTATCGCGGATGGTGCTCGCGGCCTGGCACTTGCTGCCCGCCGTGTGGCCGATGCCGCGCCGAGCATGCCGCGTCCGTCGCTCAGTCGTCGCCTTGCCGGCAAGCGCATGAGCCGTCCGGTGCCAAGCGTGTCGCTCAGCCGCCGCGACCTACGCTTCTTTAACGCCTTCCCGCGTCTGCGCATCAATCGCTACGAAGGCGTCATTCGAGCAACTAATCTCCGCGACCGAGCCCGCGAGCTGTTCCGCCACTAGCCGAGACGGGCGCGCTCACGGCTTCCTTGCTCGCGTATTTCCCGTTCGTTTCGCGTCCGTTGCCGCGCCGTTTCCAAGATTGCGGCGCCGTTTCCATTCGACAACGCCGCGTTTAACAATGCCGTATCTGGTCTACACCAGTTGCCCCTCGGCCGCATTATGGGCGCCGACAACGTTCATGCGACCAAGGGAGAGCGAATGTACGATACGGGATCGACAACGTTTATGCTCATCTGCACCATGCTCGTGTTTTTAATGACACCGGGTCTGGCGTTTTTCTATGGCGGCCTGTCCAGGCGCAAAAATGTCATCAACACCATGCTCATGTGCTTTGGCGCCATTGGTCTGGTTGGTGTGCTGTGGATTGTTGCCGGCTGGTCTCTGGCCTATGGCGGCGACGGTTCGAGTCCGTTTATTGGAGGCCTTGACCAGCTGCTGTGCCTGCCGGTGCTCAACCAGGTGCTGCAGGCGGCTGAGGGCAATGCTGCGGACGGTGTCGTCTACCCTCAGATCATCAACATCGCCTTCCAGATGGCATTTGCCATGATCACGGCTGCTATCGTCACGGGCAGCCTGGCCGGCCGCGTTAAGTTCGGTGCCACGACGGCCTTCCTGGGTATTTGGCTGCTCGTGGTCTATGCGCCGCTCGCTCACATGGCTTGGGGCGGCGAGGGCTCCTTTATTGGCGATATCATCGGCGCGCTCGACTTTGCCGGCGGCGACGTGGTGCACATCTCGTCTGGTCTTACGGGCCTGATTCTCTGCTTAATGCTCGGCCGTCGTCGCGGCTTTGGCATGGTGAGCTACCGTCCGCATAACGTGCCGTTTGTGGCGCTGGGAGCCGGCCTGCTTTGGTTTGGCTGGTTTGGCTTTAACGGCGGCAGCGAGTTCAAGGCCGACGCCGTGGCGGCACTTGCCATCCTCAATACCGTGACGGCCAGCGCGACGGGCATGGTCTCGTGGCTTGCCGTCGAGCGCGTGCACACAGGTCGCCCCACGCTGGTGGGCGCCAGCACCGGTCTGGTTGCGGGCCTTGTGGTGGTCACGCCGGGCGCGGGCTTTGTCGAGCCGTGGGCGGCGCTGGTCATGGGCCTGATCGTATCTCCCGTCTGCTACCTGGCCATCAGCCATCTTAAGACCAAATTTGGCTACGACGATGCGCTCGACGCGTTTGGCTGCCACGGCATCGGCGGCATCCTGGGCGGCGTGCTCACGGGGCTGTTCTGCGTGCCGGAGCTCTCGTGGACCGGTAAGGGCGGCCTGTTCTACACGGGCGATGTCTCGCTGCTCATCTCGCAGATTTTGGGCATTGTGGTGACGGTCGCTATTGTACTGGTGCTCGACTTGGTGATCGCCGCGGTGGTCAAGGCGCTGTTCCACGGCAGCCTGCGCGTGGACGAGGCCGACGAGGCGCTGGGCCTGGATGCGAGTCAGCACGGCGAGAGCGCCTACCCTTCGTTCTCCGGACTCGATTAGCAGCTTCCCCAAGCTCCGCACCTTGCCGTTCAATCGTCGCGCGGCTTCCCCAGGCACCCGACCTTGCCCCTCAAACCGTCGCTTGCGTACCGAAGTACGCGGCGCTCCTCTTTCGGGGCAATCTCGGGCACCTGGAAAACCCGCGTCATTGAATGACAATTCATTTCTTTATTAAAGAGAGGAATTCACTATGAAGAAGATTACGGCGATCGTTCGTGCCGAGAAGCTTGAGGTTCTTAAGGACGCGCTGTTTGCTGCTGATGTTCGCGGTATGACTATCAACCAGGTGCAGGGCTGCGGTGCGCAACATGGCTGGAAGGAATACGTGCGCGGCAACGAGTTGCTTGTCAACACGATCCCTAAGGTACAGTTCACCCTCATCTGCGCCGATGAACATGTCGACGGAATTGTCGACATCATCTGCAACGCTGCTCGCACCGGAGCCGTCGGCGACGGCAAGATCTGGGTCGAGCCGGTCGAAGAAGTTATCCGCATTCGTACCGGCGAACACGGCCCCGCCGCGGTGTAGGACAATCTTTCGCCTGACGGGCGTGCCTCTCTTGGGGCGCGCCCGTTCTCGTCTACAATATCGTGCAGACGAAGGAGAGGCATGCCCATGATCAAGATGTTTGCGAGTGACTTAGACGGAACGCTGCTGAATGCCCTACACGAGGCCGACGGAACCATCCGCCGCGCCATTCGCGAGCTGACCGAAGCCGGGCTGCATGTGGTTCCCGCGACCGGACGCTCGACGCTGCCGATCGGCGAGCATGGCTTCACAGGTCTGGCACTCGACGCCTGCTGCTCCAACGGATCCATCGTGCGCGACAGCCATGGTGAGGTGCTCAAGACCTGGACCATCGACCCGCAGGTTACCGAGGAGCTGCTCAAAGCGTTCCCGGACATTTGCTTCGACTGCTCCACGCCCGACGGCATGTTCTCGAGCGGTTCGTTCGAGATGCACCAGGCGGGCTTTAAAAAGGACAGTCCTATCAAGCGCATCGTGATGCGCGGCATGCGTGCACGTGGCGGGTATCACGAGGAACAGTATTTCGACCAGTCGATCGGTGACATCCTGCGTCATGACGTGTGCAAAATCAACTGCCGCGTGACCTCGCCCGAGCTGGAGCGCGACCTTAAGGCATATTTGGCTGAGCGATCGGACCGCGTGGTCAACGCGCCGTTCGATCCGGTGATGTTCGAGATCACGGACGTGGCGTGCAACAAGGGCGAGAGCGTGGCGTGGCTGGCGGGCTACTACGGTATTGCCGAGGACGAGGTCGCGGTCTACGGCGACGGCGGCAACGATATCGCCATGCTCAAGCGTTTCCGTCACAGCTACGCGACCAAAAACGGCAGTGACGCGGCCAAGGCCGCCGCGAGCGTGACCATCGGCAGTTGCATGGTCCACGCCGTTCCCAAGCATATGCTCGCCACCATGCGCAAGCAAAACTCCCGCACCGTCATCGAATAATGTGACAAAGGGACTGCCCTTCGTCACATCCTAAATATTGCCTTTACGTGTTGATGCACACGGTGTGCAATAATACTCGCACTGTGCAATAGCGCACAGGCTGAGTAACAAGGAGGACGCTTGTCCCAGCTCGAGAAATGCGATCGCCGGTCCCTTCGCTCGCAGCGTGCCCTTCGCCAGGCGCTTGCCAGCGAGCTTGCCGAAAGCGGCGACTTTTCGCGCATTAACGTCGCGTCGCTCACCGAGCGCGCCGGTCTTACACGCCGCACGTTCTATTCGCACTACCGCGATATTCCCGACTTTATCAATCAAATCGAGGACGGCTTGCTGGCCGAGATCCGTGAGCGCATTGAGCTCATCACTGCAGCTCAGCTGCCTGATCTCTATCACAATATCGATGAGCTCGAGCCGGCGCCCGGTTCGGTTGAGCTGCTGCGTTATCTTGCGGCCAACCGCGACTTAATCGGTGCGCTGCTGGGTCCGGGCGGCGACCAGGCCTTCATTAAAAGGATCATCGACACCGCTCGTGAGGCTGTGGTGCCGCGTGCGCAGACGGGCATTTTGGGCCTGGCGCTGGGTACGTTCTTTGACTACTACGTCACCTACGTCGTGAGTGCCGAGGTCGGCATGATTCAGCGCTGGTTTGAGCGTGGGCTCACCGAATCGCCCGAGGCCATGGCGCGCATTATGACGGTGCTCGCTTTTGTGCGCCCTGGTGACCTGTATGGCCAACCCATCGATATCAACGTGCCGGAATATGGCATGAAGCTATTGAACTTGCAGCTCGAGGACGCGGCCGACACCGTCGCAACCGTCGAGTCCAACAACTAAGAGGAGAGACAGATGAGCAAACTCGTCGAGGGCATTAAGGACCGTATGGTTGCTGCCGCACGCGAGGCCGCGCCCGCCGTGGTGGACGCCGCGCAGAAGGCCGCGACCGCGGCTGCCGAGAAAGTTGCCGAGGCAGTTGCCGATGCCAAGAACGCAGCAGGGGAGACGTCCGTCGCTAGCGAGCTCGCCACCGCCGCTGAGTCCGTGGCCGCCGCCCACGCCCCCGAAGGCGCGATCTTCAACCCCGAGAACGCTCGTGGCAACCTGCACCTGGGCATCGACGTGGGCTCCACTACCGTCAAGCTCGCTGTGCTCAACGACGACAACCAGATCGTCTACGCCAAGTACCAGCGCCACCACACCGACGTCCGCGCCTGCGCCCGCGACCTGTTCGAGGGTGCCGCGACCGTGCTGCCGACGGCCCAGATGACCTGCGCCATTACCGGCTCGGGCGGCCTGCTGCTGTCCCAGTGGCTCGACCTGGAGTTTGTCCAGGAGGTCATCGCCAGCAAGCGTGCCGTCGAGACCCTCATCCCGGCCACCGATGTCGCCATCGAGCTGGGCGGCGAGGACGCCAAGATCATCTACTTTGACAACGGCATCGAGCAGCGCATGAACGGTACCTGCGCCGGCGGTACAGGCGCGTTCATCGACCAGATGGCAACCCTGCTGCACACCGATGCCAGCGGCCTTAACGAACTCGCGGCCAACGCCACCACCATCTATCCCATCGCTAGCCGCTGCGGCGTCTTTGCCAAGACCGACGTCCAGCCGCTGCTCAACGAAGGCGCCCGTCCCGAGGACGTCGCCGCTTCCATCTTCCAGGCCGTCGTGACCCAGACCATCTCGGGTCTGGCGTGCGGCCGTCCCATCCGCGGTAACGTCGCCTTCTTGGGCGGCCCGCTGCAGTATCTCTCCGAGCTGCGCCATCGCTTCTACCTCACGCTCAACCTGGACGAGGAGCACCGCATTGTGCCCCAAAACGCCCACCTGTTTGTGGCGAGCGGCGCCGCCATGGCGCATGAGTCCAACAAGCTCAGCACGTTCCCGCAGCTCATCGAGGCTATCGATGCCCTGGGTGACACACAGGGTGCCGAGGTCGAGCGTCTGGACCCGCTCTTTGCCACCGACGAGGACTTTGCCGAGTTCAAGACCCGCCACGACCAGGAAGTCGTTCCCAAGGGCAAGCTCGACGGCTACACCGGCCGCGTGTTCATTGGCATCGACGCCGGTTCCACCACCATGAAGGCCGCGCTCGTGGGCGAGGACGGCCAGCTGCTGCACACCTGGTACGGTAACAACAACGGCGACATCCTTGGCACGGCCAAGGTCATCATGGCCGATTTCTACAACCACATCCCCGCCGGCTGCACCATCGGCCACGTGACCACCACGGGCTACGGCGAGGCGCTGCTCATCGAGGCCCTCAAGGCCGACTCCGGCGAGATTGAGACCGTCGCGCACCTGCGCGGCGCCAAGGCATTCCTGCCCGGCGTCGAGTTCATCCTGGACATCGGCGGTCAGGACATGAAGTGCCTGCGCGTCAAGGACGGTGTTATCGAGCACATCATGCTCAACGAGGCCTGCTCGTCGGGCTGCGGCAGCTTTATCGAGAGTTTTGCCGTCTCTATGAACATGGACGTGCGCGCGTTCGCCGATGCCGCTATCCATGCCAAGGCCCCCGTCGACCTGGGTAGCCGCTGCACGGTCTTTATGAACTCGCGCGTCAAGCAGGCGCAAAAGGAAGGCGCCACGGTGGGCGACATCGCGGCCGGCCTGTCCTATTCCGTCATCAAGAATGCCCTGTTCAAGGTCATTAAGCTGCGCGACCCCAAGGAGATCGGCAGCCAGGTGATCGTCCAGGGCGGCACCTTTATGTCCGACGCCACGCTTCGCGCATTTGAGCAGCTCACCGGCGTTCATGCCGTGCGTCCCGACATCGCCGGCTGCATGGGAGCCTATGGTGCGGCCCTGCTCGCTCGCGATCGCGCCGGCGCCGATGGCACCTCGACCATCCTTTCAGCCGAGGACATCGCGCACCTCACCGTGACGCAAAAGCATGTCCGCTGCGGCCGTTGCTCCAACAACTGCCAGCTCACCGTCAACGACTTTGGCGGCGGCAGACGCTTCATTACCGGCAACCGCTGCGAGAAGGGCGCCGGCCACAAAAAGCAGAAGACCGAGGCCCCCAACCTCTTCAAAAAGAAAAACGAGCTGCTCTTTAACCGCGAGGTCCTGAGTCCCGACGAGGCCCCGCGCGGCACCGTGGGTATCCCGCGCGCACTCAACATGTACGAGAACTACCCCTTCTGGCACGCGTTCTTTACACGCCTGGGCTTTAGCGTGCAGCTGTCCGACCAGTCGAGCAAGAAGACCTACCAGGCGGGCATCGAGTCCATGCCGTCCGAGAGCGTGTGCTATCCGGCCAAGATGAGCCACGGCCACGTGATGAACCTCATCGACCGTGACGTCGACTTCATTTGGATGCCGTGCGTGCGCTGGGAGCGCAAGGAGGATCCGACGGCTGGCAACTGCTATAACTGCCCCATCGTCATGAGCTACCCCACGGCGCTGGCGCTCAATATCGACGAGATTCGCGAGCAGAACATCGAGTTCCTGTACCCGTTTGTGCCGTATCACGATAAGACCGAGCTTAAGCGCCGTCTGTACCAGGTGCTCGCCGTCGACCGTGTGGCCGATGCTGAGGCCGGTCGCGGTCGCGTGCGTGGACCCAAGATCACGCGCTCCGAGGTCGATGCCGCCGTCAACGCTGCCTTTGAGGCCGATGCGCGCTTCCACGAGGATATCCAGACCATGGGCGAGGAGGCTCTTAAGTGGGTCGAGGACCACGGCGGCCACGGCATCGTACTCGCCGGCCGCCCCTACCATAACGACCCCGAGATCAACCACGCCCTGCCCGAGCTTATCTCGAGCTTTGGCTTTGCGGTCTTTACCGAGGATTCGCTTGCGCACCTGGTGAAGCCCGAGCGTCCCATCCGCGTCGTCGACCAGTGGATGTACCACAGCCGCCTGTACGCCGTCGCCCGTTTTGTGACGATGCGCAACGACCTGGACCTGATTCAGCTCAACTCCTTCGGCTGCGGCTTGGACGCCCTGACCACCGACCAGGTGCAGGAGATTCTGGAAGCCAGCGGCAAGATCTATACCGTGCTCAAGATTGACGAGGTGTCCAACCTGGGTGCCGCGCGCATCCGCATCCGCTCGCTCATGGCTGCGCTTAAGGACCAGGAGGCTGAGCGCTTGGCTGAGGCAACGGCCGCGGGCGAGGCCTACGAGCAGGGCGATGCCGCGCCGGTGGCGCCCTCCACGGATGCCCCCGCGTTCGCGAGCCGCAAGTACACGTTCGAGGCGCAGCGCGAGAGTGCTTCGACCGCGTGGCCCAAGGTGCCCTTTACCGAGCAGATGCGCGAGGAGGGCTACACCATCCTGTGCCCGCAGATGGCGCCGATCCACTTTGATCTGGTCAAAGAGGTGTTCCGTGGTGCCGGCTACAACTTGGAGCTGCTGCCCTCGACTGACCACGATGCCGTCGAGGCCGGCCTGCGCTACGTGAACAATGACATTTGCTACCCGTCGATCCTGGTGACGGGCCAGATTATGGAGGCCATCGAGAGCGGTCGGTACGACCTGTCCAAGACGGCCGTGGTTATCAGCCAGACCGGCGGCGGCTGCCGTGCCACCAACTACATCGCACTCATCCGCAAGGCTCTGCGTGAGAGCGGCCACCCCGAGATTCCGGTGATCTCGCTTTCGGTCGTGGCGCTCGGCGAGGACAACCCTGGCTTTAAGATTACGCCGGCTCTGCTCAAGCAGGCGGTCTACGCGGTGCTCTTTGGCGACGTGATGATGCAGATGCTCTACCGCTGTCGCCCGTACGAGGCAACGTCCGGTGCCGCCAATGCGCTCTACGAGGAGTACATGGCGCGCGCCCGCAAGCTGGCGCCCAAGTTCAACCGTCACAACTACACCAAGCTGTGCCGCGAGGCCATCCGCGCGTTCGACACCATGCCGCTCGTGGGCGAGGGTACCAAGCCGCGCGTGGGCGTGGTTGGCGAGATCCTGGTCAAGTTCCACCCTACGGCCAACAACCACGTGGTCGATGTCATCGAGCGCGAGGGCTGCGAGGCCGTAGTGCCGGGCCTGCTCGACTTCTTCCTGTACTCCATGAGCAACGCCGAGCTGCAGAAGGACGAGCTGGGAAGCTCTGCCACTACACGCGCGGGCATGCAAGCGCTTATTAAGCTCGTGGACTGGATGCGCACGCCGGTGGAGGAGATGCTCGAAAAGTCTCGCCGCTTTGAGGCGCCCGAGCGCATCGGCACCATGGCCGACAAGGCCCGCACGGTGCTTTCGGTGTGCAACAACATGGGCGAGGGCTGGCTGCTCACGGCCGAGATGCTCGACCTGATCGATCACGGTGCGCCCAACATCATCTGCACGCAGCCCTTCGCGTGCCTGCCCAACCACGTGGTGGGCAAGGCCGTGATTAAGGAGCTACGCCGCCAGCACCCCGAGAGCAACATCGTCGCGGTGGACTATGATCCCGGTGCGTCCGAGGTCAACCAGCTCAACCGCATTAAGCTCATGATTAGCGTGGCCAAGGAAAACATGCGCGCCGGTAAAGGCTTTAAGCTCGAGAAGGTGGCGCCGCTCGCGATGGACGAGGTCACCGGTCAGATGCGTGCCCACGACGGCTGTGCGAGCTGCGGATCTGCCAGTGAGGAGGCCGTTGCATCGGTCGCCAAGCGCCTGGGGCGCGGCATTAAGAAGTAGCTGGTCTGCTATGGGCTAGATATGAGACAAACGGGTGGTAGCCGTACCGGCTACCACCCGTTTTTGCTGGACATATGTTGCGTAAATGACCTTGCTACAGCCTTCCGTGGACTTGCCCGATTTTTGGGCCGGCTCGGGCTTAGAGGACAAGTTGCTGCAGGCCCAAGGCGATTTTTCGCTCAACGCAGGCCAGCACAGTGTGACCTATCTGCCAAACGACGAGACGACCGCTACGGTCTGGCCATCACCACCTACGAGATGGAAGCCGAAAAGTACATCTACCGCGTGTACAAGTACGAGCTGTAGGGCCGCGCTTAGGTTTGACCAATGGAGTATGAAAACACGCCGTTCGCCGATGCCCCCTCCGCGAGTGGCAGCCATATGTTTTGATATCAGAAACATATAGTTGTCGCCAGCCTGCTGGCGACGTTCCCCCTGATATCAGAGGCTCCAGGTATGTTTCGCGCTCCGTTAAACAACTATCGATTGGGCTAACATGGACCGCCGTGCTATTTCGGTAACCCTTGCAGTGGTCTGTCTGACTGTGCTCCTGGGCGCTACAGGGCTGTTTGCTATAAGCCGAGAAACGTCCTATATGCAGGAATGCGCTTCCGAAGGGTTTGCCATTGATGGTTACTACCGGGATGACAAAACGAGTCGGGAAATCCTGGCCTTTCTTGAGGAGGATGGCTGTCGATGGCAACTGGTCGACAAAGACGGCAGCTGCGTTGACGGGCAGTTTAAGCGTACGGATGACCCCAACATCCTGATATTAAAGAAGGAAAACGGCGAAGAATTCGGCACGGTTCACGTTGCGTATATATCGCGCCGACGCAATCAGGGGCAGATTTACCTAATTAGAAATACTAAGGTGACCCGATTTTATCTTGTGAGCACCGATCCAGCGTTTACGGTGGGGTCTGGCGATGTCGATGCGGACGTCTGATTCACGGCAATAAAACAGCGAGCGGGGCGCGGACGTGAACTACGTCCCGCTTTTTGCTTGTGCCTGCGTCGCGTCTGAGCCTCGCCGCGACTTGCGCCTGTGCGCGGGAGCCATCCCATGCTCCGCATTACTCCACATCAAACTCCACGCGATCGAGTTCGGGCACGTTGAGGTCAATGAGCTTGCGGGCGACGTGACGGTCGTGTGCCCCAAGTGCCTCGCTTGTCGTCACATGGGCGACAATCTCGCGCTCGACGATGCCCTCCTCGTCGCCTTCGGTGGCCGAGGTCTCGACGGCGACGGTGTAATCCTTAAAGCCCGGCAGCACCGCGGCAAGCTCGCGCGTGGTTTCGGTGACACCGTAGCCGTCCTGCACGCCGGCCTGCGCCGAGCCAATGGAACCCGCCGTCATGACGATGCAGGGGATGGCAAAGACCACCGTGCCCACAATAATGCGGCGGCGCACCTTGCGTGACAGCTCATCGACCTCGGCATTTTCCTCGGCTGTCACAATGCCGTCGCCGTTGAGGTCGCGCTTGAGCGGTACACGTAAAAGAAGCAATACGGCTTCGGCCGCCAGCGCGATAAAGACCACGTTGATGCCAAACTCATAAAGCGCCGAGAGAAACAGTGACCCGCTTGCGATGGCGATGCCGTAGCCCGCCGCGCACAGGGGCGGCATGAGCGCGGTCGCCACGGCCACGCCGGCGATGAGCGTGGCGGGTTCCTGGTCGCGCGAGTTGCCCAGCCCGCCTGCAAAGCCGCCTGCGAGTGCGACGGTAAGGTCCCAGACGGTGGGTGTCGAGTTGTCGATGATGGCGGCCGTGGTGGTGCCAAGGGGCGAGAGCTTAAAGTACAGCGTGGACGTGACCAGGCAAAAGGCCATCTGCAGCGCAAGGCTGGCGACGGCTTCGACGGTAATCTCGCGGTCGAGCGTGGCAATACCGTATGCCATGGCAAGGACCGAGCCCATGAGCGGGCAGATGAGCATGGCGCCCACGATGGCGATGTCCGAATCGATATCGAGGCCGATGCTTGCGATCAGCATGGCGATGATGAGGATGCATAGGTGGGAGCCAGTCAGACGCGCCCCGTTTACAAAACGCTTGCGGATCACGTGGTAGGGCGCGCGACCCTCGCGAATGTTGAATGCGCGCTTGAGGAAGCGGGTGATGTTTTCCATGGCTTCGCTATGGGCAGGGCGGATGCCGTGGCGCCGGTGGTGGCGTTCGCGTAGTCGCTTGATCTGTTGTTTGTCGAGTTCCATGTCCACCTCGTTCCAGCGCGGTCCGCGCAACGCGCCCGTTGTCATAACTCTACACCGTGGCGGGCGGGGTGTCTGTTGGATGCGGAATCCGATAGGGCGGATGACGCGGGAGCAAATGCAAATCACAGGCTCAATTCCATCCCGCGAGAATATGATGCACCAGCTCCTTCAAATGTGACGAAACTGTGAAGCACGAGAGCGTGAATTTCAAAAAATACGCTGGTCGCCAATGTTGCGCAACAGAATTCAAAAATCGACAGCTACCGTTTGATACGTATGGATACATCCGTGTCAAAGGGAGAAAGCCATGGCAAACTACAGTCCACAACACTTTGAGCCTCGGGCCAAGGCCGTCAACGTCAAGGGCGTTGCCAACCGCGCCGTCGCAACCGTTTTGACGGCGGGCCTCATCGCTCAGCCGCTCATGTCGCCGCTGGCGGCAATCGCTGCACCGTCAACCGATAACGGCGATTCTGTTCAGGGGGGGGGGTAGTTCTGTAGAGAACACCGTTGCCGCCGGTAACCAAGCGGTCGTAAAGACGGCTGCCCAGCTGGCCGAGGAGTCGGCAAAGCAGCTCAAGGACGCTCAGGCCGCCTACGATGCCGCCCAGAAGAAGGCCGACGCGGCGGGCCAGTCTCAAAAGCAGGCACAGCAGCAAAAGAATCAGGCCTCGCAGGCCGTGACCGATAACGCCGCCGAGCAGAACGAGGCCGAGGCAGCCGCGCTTCAGGAGAAGATCGACGAGCTTAAGGCGGCTGTTGACAAGGCCGAGCAGCAGCAGAAGAAGCTGGGCGACCTGAACGATCAGCTCGATCAGGCCAACAAGAGTGTCGAGGATAAGACCCAGGCGCTCAAGGACGCCAAGGCAAAGCAGGATGAGGCCAAGAAGGCCCTCGACGATGCGCAGGCCAAGCTCGAGGCCATGGGTATGGACGAGTACGAGGCCGCCAAGAAGGCCGTCGAGGACGCGCAGGCCAAGCTCAATGCGGCGAATGCCGATGTGAAGACGGCCGAGGGTGAGCTCGATGCCGCTAAGACCGCCGCCGACAATGCTGAGCAGGCAAAGAGTGATGCCGAGTCTGCTCTGACGACTGCCCAGGCCAAGAAGCAGGAGACCGCCAATGCCCTTGCCGCTGCGACCACCGCGTGCGGCAACGCCCAGGATAAGCTGAACGACGCCCAGAAAGCGCTCGATGCCGCCATCTCGGGCACGGGCATCGATCTAAAAGCGCTTGAGGCCGCCAAGGAAGCTGCTGCCGGTGAGCTCAAGGACGCGCAGACCGAGCTTGATGCCGCGAAGGCTGCCGACGCCACCGCACAAACGAACCTCCAGGCCGCACAGACTGATGCCAGCGCCGCGCAGGAAAAGGTCAACGCCGCCAACGCTGCCGTTTCGTCAGCGCAGACTGCATACGACGAAGCCAACGGCAAACTCGGTGATTTGACCAGCAAATACAACACCGCCAAGGCTGCTTACGAGCAAGCTCAGCAGACCGAGGCCGACAAGAAGACAGAGTACGACCGTCTAGCAGAGGTCGCAAAGCAGAAGAAAAGCGCTCTTGAGAATGCTACCAGCGACTACAACAAAGCGAATGATGAATACAACACGGCCAGCGCAAACGTCAAAGCTCTTGAGCAGCAGATTTCTGAGCTAAAAGCAAACATGACGGTGGATACGGATGCTGTCAAGGCTGGCCTGCTTGGCTTTATGAATCACATCGCAAGTAGTACGTCGTTTACTGCTGCTCAGCGTGCCAACGCGAGCGATGCGGCGAAGTTACTTGATGGGTCTGCTAGCAAGGCGGCATGGTATGACGACTATGTCAACTTGGATGCATCTGACGCTGACAATGCTTTTTCGCTCGTGAATCTGCAGAATACCTTGACCTACATGAATGCCGTCAATGGAATTCGTCGCGCAAATGGCTTGAGTGACATGAAGGTCAGCATTGTCTCTATGGCGCAGTCGGCGCTCGATGTTTGCTATTCGTCGAATGTTTGGGACCACGCGGGGAACAGCGGCGAGGGCTTTTATATGTCCTATAACGAAAACCTTGCCGGACGTGCTGGCGCCTACAAGGGGTCAGATAATCCTAAAGATTGGGAAATATCCTTCGATAACGGCGACAAGTACGGCGATGATTGGCCGTTTATCGGTTGGTATACTGCGGAAAAGCGTGACTATGACAGGGGTGACTATAGCAACACCGGCCACTATGAGAACTTTATTGATTCAGGTGCTAATTCCTTTGGGTTCGCCGTCGGCTACGGTAAGGATGGCAACCGCTCAACGCCCGAGGATGACGGTGCACCCAGTCCTGTTTCAATTTATCAGGGAAACTGGGCCGAAGGCGATTTTACGGTTGACGAGTTCAAGAACCTGGTAAACACGTACGTAGACTCCGTTTATCATGCCGGTGGTACCGCCGCGCAGAAGGCGCAGCTGGCGCAGCTGCAAGATCAACTTGCGGCAGCACGGAAGGCGCTCGATGTGAAAAACGATGCGCTTGGCTCTGCGGAGTCATCCCTCGATGCTGCCAAGAGTGCCGCGAATGAAGCGAACGGTAACGTTGCTGCTGCCAAGAGCGACTATGAAGCTGCGCAAGAGGCCACCGCTATCGCGAAGGCGGCATATGGCGCTGCCGATGTCAATTTGAAGAATGTTGACATCGAAACTCCTAGGGCAAATCTCAACGCCGCCAAGGACGAGGCGACCGTCGCGCAGGCCGCACTTGACGACGCTAACTCCAAGCTCACCGAATGCCAGACGAACGCCTCCAAGGCTTCCGCCCGCAAGGCGAAGGCACAGGGCGATTACGATACCGCCAAGACAAAGTCCGATAAGGCCAACGAGGCGTATGACAATGCCACGGCTTCGGTCAAGGACCTTACTGCCAAGCGCGATGCCGCTAATGCGAACCTTGCGAGCAAGCAGGGCGCGCTTGACGGGGCCAAGAAGGCCGACGACGCCGCTCAGGCTGGCGTAGATAAGGCTCAAGCCGCAGGCGCACACGCCGCGACCGCTCTTTCGGATGCCAAGCAGGCAGTTGCCGCCAAGACGCAGGCCGTGTCCGACGCACAGGCGAAGGTCAAGGCCGCCGAGGGCGAGCTGGCCCGCGCAAACAAGGCCTTCGAGCGCTTCGCCGGCGCCCAGAAGGCGGTCGATGACGCCACGGCCGCCTATGATGCCGCCGTTGCCGGTGTCGCCGATGCCCAAAAGCAGCTCGAGGCCGCCAACAAGGCCGTTGTCGATGCGAACTTCGATATCATCAAGGCCAAGGCCGAGCTTGCCGGCGACGAGGCGCTCAAGGCCGATCTTGAGGCCGTCGACCACAAGGCCTCCCTTGCCACGGGCACGACGGGCAACGATAAGCTGACCAAGCTGAATGCCGCCTACGCTCGATACAAGTCCGCCGTCGATGCCGCTGCGGGCCTCAAGACTGCCCTGAGCGATGCCGATGCCAAGCTGTCCGATGCCAACGACGCTTATGCCGCCGCATTGGCAGAACTCGGCGATGCCAAGGACGCCCTGGCTGCTGCACAGGCCGAGTACGACAAGTATCATCCCAAGGCCGAGCCGCAGGCTAAGCCTCAGGTTACGCAGGCTGCTGCAAAGGCCCCTGCCGCTAAGAAGAAGGCTGCGTCGGGCGCGCTTGCCCAGACCGGCGACAACTCCGCGCTTGCGGGCGAGGTGTTCGTCATCGGCGGCATTACGCTCGTTGCCGCGGGCGTGACGCTGAGCGATCGTCGTCGCAAGCAGATGTAGCGTATTGAGCGCTGGCCTCGCGACATACCGCAATTCGTCGCGAGGCCGACTCGATAACTCAACCGATAAGGCCGGCGCGCTGTCATACGCGGCGCGCCGGCCTTTCTTTGCGGTGGTATCAAAAAGCTCGGTCGGTAGCCGCGAAAGCTGCCGACCGAGCAAATCGTAGACAATATGGTTGCTGTCGAGCAGCTGCTCAGCTTAGCCCAGCAGGCTCAGACCCACGGAGACAAACGCCAGGATAACGCCGACGATAGACTCGCCACCGAGCAGGCCGCTGGCGACAACCAGACCCTGCTCCTGGAAGGCGGCATCCTTGGCGGCCTTCTCCTCGTCCGAAAGACCGGCGGCGGCGTCGCGGTGTGCAGCCCACTTGTCGTAGGCGAGCTTGACGCAGGAGCCCAAGAAGGCCGTGAGCGACATGTAGAACGGCAGGTACACGCCCAGACCGATCATCATGGCCGGAATGCCGAGCCAGTACATGACGATGCCGGCGATAAAACCGCCCGCAAACCACGGCACGCTCGGGATGCCCGAGACCATGGTGGCGACCACGCTTGCCTGCGCGGCCACAAAGCTCTTGTCGGGGCCGAAGGCGTCCGGACCATAGGCGGTGACGAGCGCGACCATGACGGCGGCAGCGACCAGGGCGCCCACGATGCCGCCGATGGCCTGGCCGACCCACTGTGCACGCGGGTTGGTGCCCAGCACGGCGCCGGCCTTGAAGTCGTTCATGACGTCGCCCGCAAGGCCGCACGCTACGGCCACGATGCCGGCGATAAAGAACAGCTTGACCTGAGCGAGCTGCGCGAAGGCGGCAACGATGAGCATGACGATGAGGCCGAAGATCTCCATGGGGTCGATGCCCGTCTGGCCGCAGCTCTGCGCGCTCATGATGGTGGTGACAAAGGTGAACAGCGTGACGATGACGGCCGGGACGGGGCCAAGGTCGAGCACGATGGCGATGATCACGGCGATGGCGGCAGCGCCCAGGCCGATGATACCGGCGTCGAGTTTAAGGGAGCCCGAGATGAGCGACTGCTCGTCGGTGTCGGTGGAGCTGTCGGCGGCGAGGCCGCGGACGATACCGGCGACCTGCGGCAGGATGTCCTTGAGGACGACGGCGACGCCAAAGCCCATCATGAGGCCCATACCCAGGGACTTAACAATGCCCTGTGCGGTCACAACATCGAACAGACCGGCAGCGGTGCCGCCCACGATGATGCCAAAGTTGCCCAGCAGCGCGCCGGCAAACCAGAACGCGACGGGGGCGAAGCCCACCAAAAAGCCGATGGACAGCAACATGGGCGAGTTGTAGATGGCAAAGGTCACGCCGGGGATATTGAGCGTGCACAGCATGCTGGGCACCACGCCCAGAGCGTCGCGCAGCACGCTGTAGATGCCGGCGATGGCCATGGAGCCAAAGAGCTGCTTGCCGGTTTTGCCGCCGGCCTCGGTTGCGCGCAGGGTCTGAGCTGCGGCGTTGCCGGTGGGGAACTCAAGCGCGGCGTCCACGATAAAGTGACGGTGGATGAGCGCGGTGGCCAGCAGGCCCAGGATGGTGCCGGCGAGTGCCACGATAAACATGTCGAGCCAGCTGATCTGGTCGGCATATCCCAGCATCCAGGCGCCCGGGATGGTAAACGCCAGGCCGCCGGCGACCATGGCGCCCGCGGACATGATGGTGTGGGTGACGTTGGCCTCGTTGAGGCTGGCATTGCCCATGAGCTTAAGGAAGAACAGCGAAATGACGGCAGCGAAGACGATCGGCCAGGGGAGAGCGCCCATCTTGAGGGCGGTGTAGGCCGAGCTTGCCGTGATAATCACGCAGCCAAGGACGCCGATGACGACGCCGCGCAGCGTGAGTTGCCCGCGCATCGAAGCGCGGTTCGAGGGATTGCTCATATAGAACTCCTTTGCGTATATCCGCTTCCCCCGGGAGCGCCGCTACGGATACGGCGCGGGAAGTCGGGTTACCAAGGGCCGCCGCGTGAGCTCGCGCGCGACCGCGCACCAGTATAACCGCAAGCTAGTCATTTCGGGATGACTGGTTTAGGTAGGCGATATACTGCTGGGCAGACGAAAGGAGCGCCGACGATGCTTAATGGGTGCGCATATATATTGACGGTCGACGTGGGCAACACGTTCATTCGCTTTGGCCTGTTTGCCGAGGATTCGGCCGCGGCGCAGGAATGCCCGCTTGCGACGTGCGAGATCACCACGCCGTCGAGCATCACAGCAGACGAGGCGCGCATGCGTCTCGCTCAAGTCATGGCCGCGCTAGCGGCCGATGCGGGCATGCCGGGTGCACTCGTTCCCGCGGCCGCAGTGCTGAGCTGCGTGGTGCCGGCGCTCGAGCGCCCGTGGAAGACGGCGCTTTCCCGCATCTGCACGGGGCGCGTGCTCACGGTGGGGCCGGGACTTAAGACCGGCATGCCCGTCCACTACGACGACCCGGCCGAGATCGGCCCCGACCGCATCGCCGACGCCGTGGCGGCCCGGGCCGTTTACGGCTCTCCGTGCATCGTGATCGACCTGGGCACTACGACCAATATCGAGGTCATCGACGCGTGCGGTACCTTTGTGGGCGGCGTCATCGCGCCGGGTCTGGCGCTCGGCGCCCGCTCGCTCTCGGCCGCTGCGGCGCGTCTGCCGCAGGTCGAGCCTTCGGCGCCCACGCATGTGATCGGCCGCAACACGCGCGAGGCCATGCGCTCGGGCGTGGTCTTGGGCGAGGTGGCACGCATCGACGGCATGCTCGACATGGTGCTCGCCGAGATGCGCGCGACCAAGGCTGCGGGGGAGGGCGATGTGCCCATCGTCATTACCGGCGACGACGCCGAGGCGCTCGCGGCCCTTGTCGGCCATAGCCTGACGGTCGACGACGCGCTGACGTTGCGAGGACTCGCCGAGCTCTACCACATCAACCAAAAGCCCCGCCGCGTGTAAAAGTGAGGGCGCCGGCGGGACAAACGCCCTCACCTTTCACCTGCTACAATGGGTCAAACTATTGCGATTACGGAGGTGTCTGCCATGTCGGACGATCTTCATCAAACTTCGTCAGGCAAGCGCCTGGACGTCATTAGCTGGGACGAGTTCTTTATGAGCGTGGCCATCGCCGCGCAGCGCCGCAGCAAGGACCCCAACACGCAGGTGGGTGCGTGCATCGCCAACACCAACCACCGCATCCTTTCGGTGGGCTACAACGGTACACCCTCGGCGCTCAACGACGACTTTTTTCCGTGGGGTACGAGCGACGACCCGCTGCAGGACAAGCACAACTACGTGGTCCATGCCGAGGCCAACGCCGTGCTCAACTACCGTGGCTCGCTCAAGGACCTCGAGGGTTCCACGGTCTACGTCACGCTGTTCCCGTGCCACGACTGCGCCAAGATTTTGGCTCAGGTGGGCGTGGGCGAGGTTGTCTACCTGGACAACAAGTACGCCGACACCGATGACGGACGCATCAGCCGCCGCATCCTCGACTCCTGTGGCATCAGCTACCGCCAGGTCATCGTCGATGTTCAGATTGGTACCGGGGGACAGGCTCGACAGTAATCATGCGTTGTCGCTATCTGACGACGAACGCAGCTCAAAGAGCCCCGTCCCAAATTGACTACTCGTGAAAGTCGCGTCTGCGCGCATGGACGGCTCGTGAGCGGGTACATGGCTGTAGTAACATAGCTTCTGTCCGCGGGCGTGCCCGCGTTATTGTGAGAAAGGAGCCCCTGTGGCTGTTAACGAAGAGCTGCTTAAGAAGGTTCTTGAAGAGATTCGTCCCAACCTGCAGGCCGATGGCGGCGATATGGAGTATGTGGGCGTCGACGACGAGGGCGTCGTCAAGCTGGAGCTGCAGGGCGCCTGCGCCGGCTGCCCCATGAGCTCGCTGACCTTGTCTATGGGCATCGAGCGTATCCTGAAGGAGCACGTGCCCGGCGTTACCCGTGTCGAGCAGGTCAATGCCTCCGGCGAGACCGACGACCTGTACGACGAGTACGCGCCGTTCTAAGATGCGAAAGCTGCGGACGGTACGCTCCGCATAGACGTTACGCCCAAATATGCGGCTGCGAGCGTAAGGCCCGCGGCCGCATTTGTATGTAGGGAGTAGGAGGGTCGACATGCTCAACGACTTCTACCATATGCTTGATCCCGTCGCGATTTCGGCGGGGCCTATCACGATTTACTGGTATGGTCTGGCCTATGTGGTCGGCGCCCTGCTCACGGCGGTTGTCATGTACCGCACACAGCGTCGCTGGGGCTTTAACATCACGATTGATGACCTGACGAGTGTCGTGGTCGGCGTGGTCTTTGGCCTCATTATCGGTGCGCGCCTGTTCTACGTCATCTTTTACGGCGACGGCTACTACTGGGCGCATCCGCTCGAGATCTTTGCCACCAATGAAGGCGGCATGAGCTTCCATGGCGGCCTGGTGGGCGGCATCATCGGCGGCGTGCTCGTGTGCCGCATGTATAAGCTCGACGCATGGACTTTGGCAGACCTTGCCGTCATAGGCGCGCCGCTGGCCTTGTGCCTGGGCCGTTGTGCCAACTTTGTCAACGGAGAGCTGTGGGGCAAGCCGACCGATCTGCCCTGGGGCGTGGTTTTTGGCGGGACTGCGGGCGATATGCCGCGTCACCCCTCCCAGCTCTACGAGGCATTTCTTGAGGGCATCGTGCTCTTTTGCATTCTGCAGGTGCTCAGCCGCAAAAAGCCGCTGCTGCCCCAGGGTACGTTTATGGGCGTGTTCGTGATGGGGTACGGCATCGTCCGCTTTCTCGTTGAGTTCGTGCGCGTGCCCGATGCCCAGCTGGGTTATCTGCTGGGCGGCGTCATCACCATGGGTCAGCTGCTGAGTTTGCCGCTCGTGATCGCCGGTCTGGCGCTCATCATCTTCGCCCGACACCGCAATCGCCCCCAGCGCATCTACCTCGACGCCTAACCACCAAAACCACCACAAAGGGGACAGGCACCTTTGTGGTGGTTTTGCCGAGTTTGATAGGTTTCTAGAAAGGCTTTCGGACTGTGAAGGATTCCGACCTCTCCACAACGGCTGCGCGCGACGCTGCCCGCATCGTCTGGTTTAAGCGCTACCCCGCCAAGCAGACGCTCATCGCATTTTTGCTCGCGCTGTTGGCGACCACGGCGTTTTCCATCGATCCCTCCCCGGTGTCGAGCAACGCAGTCTTGGCGATTGACCCCAAAGCCTCGGGCATGCTGTACGTGTGCTACGAGGTGCTCCTTTCGTTTGCCGGCCATACCGACGCGGTCATGCTGCTTGCACTTGCCTGCCTGCTCACCTTGCCGTTTCGCTACGTGTTCTTTGGCCGTGGCGACACCTGGCGTCCATCGATCATTCTGCCGTCGCTGTTCTTCGCCATCTGCATGGTGTTCGGCCGCAGCTACGACCTCACCGATTCGGCTGAGATTGTGCTGGGCGACAAGGCACGCGTTATCTGCGCCTGGATTGGTGGCGCGGGCTGGATGCTTCTGGCGATTGTGGCCTTCTATCTGGCTTTTGAGTTTTTGGATTGGTTGGGCTCCCGCCGCATTCCGTTTTCGGAGGCGCATTTTGGCCGCGTGTGGCGTGTTGTCCACGTCGTGCTCTCGGTTCATCCCTTTGTCGGGCCGTTTCTTGTGCTCATGATTGTCTGGGCGCCCACGCTTATCGCCTCGCTGCCCGGCCTCTTTATGGGAGACACGGGCGCGCAGGTCCGCCAATGGTTCAACTACCCCAACGGCACGAGCGATTACCTACGCCTGCTTAACCCCAACGTGCTACTCAACGGACATCATCCGGTGGTGCACACGGCCATCATCGGCTCGTGTGTGCAGCTGGGGCTTTCGCTATTTAACAGCGCCAATGCGGGCCTTGCCATCTACACTTGTGCCCAATTCGTCATCACCGCCGCCTGCATGTCCTATTCCATATCGTCGCTGCGCAAGCTGGGCGTGAGCCTGCCGGTCCGCGGCGTCATCTTGCTGTTCTTTGCGTTTATGCCGATGTTCTCCAACTACGCGGTGCTGCTGACCAAAGATGTACTTTTTGCCGATGCGTTTTTGGTACTGCTCGTTCAGACCGTCAAGCTCGTGGCATGTGGCCTACCCCGTCGCGATGCCAATGCCGAGCGTGCGGGCGAACAGAAGCCCGTGCTCTTTGCGCGCCATGACTGGCTGTTGCTCGTGCTGGGTGCCATGGGTTCCACGTTTTTGCGCAACGGCGGCCTGGTCTTTCCGTTGGCGGCCTGCGTGATTGCGGCGGCGTTTTGCGCCTGGGATGTACATGTCGCTCGTCGTGCGGCTAAGCAGATGGGCACCACGGTCTCATGCGCCACGTCGCGCTTCCGCTGGGTCGGCGTGCTCGCAGTGCTTGCGCTCTGCCTTGTCTCCAACATGTATTTCACCAAGGTATTTATGCCGGCGCACGATATCACGCCGGGCTCCAAGCGCGAGATCCTCTCGATTCCGTTTCAACAGACGGCACGCTTCGTCCAAAAGCACGATGGCCTCAACTCGGGCGTCAACCCCACGGTTAAGGAGGACGGCACCATCGTGGAAGCTCCCTGCGACGGCTTGGTGACCGATGAGGAGCGCGCTGTGATCGATCGCGTGCTTAAGTACGAGAACCTGGGCCGTCGCTACAACCCCGACAAGTCGGATGCCGTCAAAAACTGCTTCAATGAGTACGCCTCGCAGGAGGACATCAAGGCCTATTTTGAGGTGTGGGCCCAGATGTTCAAAAAGGACCCCGAGTGCTATATCTCGGCGCTCGTCAATAACTACTATGGGTACTTCTATCCGAGCGCTCGCGATGCGTGGGTCTACAGCACGGCGCGCAGTGCCGAGATCATGGCGAAGCCCGATAACCTCAAGTACTTTGACTTCCATCCGGTCGATAGCAAGGTTGTGCGCTGGTGCGACCACCTGATTAACCTGTACCGCGTGGCGGTGCAGCGCATCCCGTTTATCTCGCTCACCATGAGCTCGGCCACCTATGTGTGGATCATGGTCGTCGTGGTGGTTTACCTGTTGCGCCGCCATTCGTGGCGCGCGCTGGCCATCTGGATACCGCTGCTGGGCGTGCTCGCCGTGTGCCTGATCGGTCCATGTAACGGCTCGACCTACATGCGCTACCTGTACCCGGTCATCGCCTGCATGCCTTTTGCCATCGGTGCCACGATCACCCGCAGCGACTTCCTCTGGTCCTAACTTGGCGCATTGGGGTCAGGTTACTTTGCACCAAAGGCTTGCATCATCACGACGCCTTCATTTTGGGGTTTATCTTGCAGGCCGGTAGGTATATCATAACGACGTTTGTTTATATTGCCCGAGCATCTGCGCTGGGCTTTAGGTCGAAACCGATAGGAGACACGTATGTCCGGACACTCTAAGTGGGCCACAACCAAGCATCGTAAGGGCGCGCAGGACGCCAAGCGTTCCGCCCTCTTCTCCAAGCTCAGCCGCAACATCACCGTTGCTGCCCGTCTCGGCGGTGACCCGCTGCCCGAGAACAACGCCAGCCTCGCCGCTGCCGTTGCCAAGGCCAAGGCTCAGTCCATGCCTAAGGACAAGATCAAGTCCGCTATCGACAAGGCTTTTGGTTCGGGTGCCGATGCCGCCGTCTACGAGAACATCGTGTACGAGGGCTACGGTCCCGCCGGTGTCGCCGTCTACGTCGACTGCCTGACCGACAACCGCAACCGTACCGCCGCTGATGTCCGTTCCGCCTTCTCCCACGCTGGTGGCAACCTGGGCACCTCCGGCTCCGTCGCCTTCCAGTTTGAGCGTAAGGGCCAGATCGTCGTCGCCAAGGAGATCCTGGACGAGAACGCCAAGAAGGAGACCATGATCGCCAACGGTGCTGCCGGTGACGAGGATGAGTTCATGATGGCCATCGCCGAGGCCGGTGGCGAGGACTACGAGGATGCCGGCGAGGAGTGGATCGTCTGGACTACTGCCAACGAGGTCATGGCTGTCTCCAAGGCGCTCGAGGAGCAGGGCGTCCAGGTCAAGGGCTCCGAGACCACCATGGTCCCGACCACCCCGACCGAGGTCTCCGGCGCCGACGCCAAGAAGGTTCAGCGCCTCATCGACCGTCTTGAGGAGCTCGACGACGTCCAGGATGTTTACAGCACCATGGACATGACCGACGAGGTCATCGCTGCCCTCGAGGAGGAGTAGCGCCCGCACGGGTTAAGCCGTGCATATCTGGGCATAATGAAGCGAGCATGCAAGCCTCGTGGAATAGATGAGCCGGATCCGCGTGCGTAGAGCACCGGACCCGGCTCTTTTATAATGATGCGAACCGTTTTGCATTTCGAGAGCCGAGATTTGAAGGGAGCGCCACGTGCGCGTACTCAAACGAGCCCTAGCGATCGTGTATCTTGCCGCCGCCATCGTGGCGCTGGGTACGCTTGTCTGCCAGTTTTGGGGGCCGTATACGTATCGCTTTATGCTGCTGATGCGCGACCCCATGCCGCGCGTCGTCGTTGCGGTGTGCGCCGCCATCGTGGCACTTGGCGTGCTCATCGGTTTTTTCCGCCTGATGTTTGCACGTCGCGAGCCGTCCTGCGTGCATCCGGCGGGGGAGCGCAATATCGAGGTCACGCTCGCAGCGCTTTCCTCGTGCGCCCGTGCCGCGGCGGAGTGCGATGATCGCGTGATAGTTGAGCATATCGAGGCACGCGTTCAAGGCTCCGACGAGTCGCGCGTTCGTTTTAAGGTCGAGGCCATCGCGCTCGACGACCGGGACGTGGCCTCTCAAGCTATCGCGATGCAGCAACGTATCGAGGAGGCCTGCGACACCATGCTCGGCACGCCGGGCACGACCGCACGCGTCCGTTTTTTGCCGTCCAAGACTACCGTCCAGACCGTGGAGGTTTCCGGTGAGTGATACCAACCAAGACAAGACCGCCCGCACGCCGCGCCTGACGATCGACCAGAACGCTACGCCGGCGAGCGAACCTGTTGATTCCAAAGCAGAGGCAACCGAGTTACAAGACGCGGCAGCCGCGGATTTTGACGAGGCTATGGGTCTCATCAAGGGTACGGGCGCTGCCATCTGGAGCTATGCCGTGCGTCATCCCAACACCACGCTCGGTGCCGTCGCTGGCTTTATTCTTGCCGTGTTGGTGCTCACGCTCGGCCTGTGGGACACGCTCGTCATTGCATTCTTCGTGCTGATCGGCGCCGTGATCGGCCAAATTCGCGACGGCGAAAACGGGATCGTCAACTTCTTCGGCCGTCTGTTTAGCGGCCGCTAATATGTATTCGACTGTCGCATCCGCGGCAGGCATAAGGAGGAACCATGGCTTTTAATACGAAGGTCGATGTGGCCGATACCGAGCTCGAGGAGAACGAGGCGGCCGTCGCCGAAGCCGAGGATGTGACGCTCGAGGATGAGGCGCTCGTCGAGGCCGAGTCCGCCGATGACGCGGACGAGGATGATGAGGAAACAGACGAGTCCGAGGACTCGCTGACCTATTCCAACGGTGTGATCGAGAAGATCGTTGCCATGGCCACCCGCGAGGTTCCGCACGTTTTGGGCATGAAGGGTAACCTCATGCACTTTGTGCAGGAGCAGTTTGGTGCCGAGAATCTGACCAAGGGCGTGACGGTCGAGGTCACCGATGACAATCGCGTGGTCGTCAACATCTCCGTCATTATCGAGTACGGAGCCTATGCGCCCGCGATCTTCGACGATGTCAAGGCACGTGTCACTGAGCGCCTTGCCGCGATGACCGGCCTTGAGGTGGCGGGTGTCAACCTGCGCATCGAGGACGTCATCACCCCCGAGGAGTACGAGCACCGTACCAGCCAGCACGAATAACCTTCCAAAAAGGGACAGGTTTGTTTTGGCAGGCTTTATCTGCGAAAACGTTAAACGGCCGACCGCGCAAGCAAAAGCGTGGCCGGCCGTTATTTGTATGCCCCCCGATGTAGGCATACCGCTCGTCTAACTAGGGGTTGCAATCGTCGCGTTCCGCGTTACCCTAATGGGCGCATTGTTTCCAAATTGTTAACGAGGAGTTGCCGTAATGGCCGACGAGCACGAAACAGAAAGCAAGGCATGGGCAATCGAGGCCGCTGCGGCAGAGGCGGCGTCGCGTGCTGCCGAGGAGGTGCATCGTCCTCCCGTGGTGCCGATGGAGCGCGTGGTTGATCGCACCGATATCGAGCGCGGCGAGCGTGCCGGCCAAAAGCGCAGCCAGGAGCCGGGCTTCCCGCGCTTTTTTGCCGAGCTCAATCTGGGCCTGATTCTTACGGCCTTCGCCATCGTTGCGTTTAAAACCCCTAATCACTTTGCTTTTGGCGGCACCTCGGGCGTGTCGGTCATTCTGTCTACGCTGTTCCCGACCCTGCCCGTCGGCGTCTTTATGTGGATTATCAACGCGGTTCTCGTCGTCTTGGGCTTTATCTTTTTGGAGCGCAAGGCAATCCTGTGGAGCGTCTTCGCCTCGTTTGCGTTGTCCGCCTATGTTTCGCTGTTTGAGTTCTTTATTCCGACCGATGTCTCTCTGACGGGCGATATGTGGCTCGACCTGTGCTTTGCCGTCATCTTGCCGGCGCTCGGCAGCGCTATTGTCTTTGATATCGGCGCCTCGACGGGTGGCACGGACATTCTTGCCATGATCCTCAAGCGCCGCACGACGCTCGAGATTGGCCGTGCCCTGCTGTTGGTCGATATCGGCATCGTGGCCATCGCGGCCTTTTTGTATGGCCCGCGTGTCGGTCTGTATTGCGTGCTTGGCCTGTTTGCCAAGACACTCGTGGTCGACAAAGCCATCGAGAGCATCCATCTTCGTAAGGTCTGCACGGTCATTTGCTCCGAACCCCTTAAGGTCGAGGAGTTTATCGTCAAGCATCTCAACCGCACAGCGACCATCAGTCGCGGCTACGGTGCCTTCTCGGGCAAGTGCGTGACGGTGATCATGAGCGTGCTAAGCCGTCGCGAGGCCGTGCAGCTGCGCCGCTATGCGCGCGAAGTCGATCCGGGTGCCTTTATCACGATTGTCGACAGCTCCGAGATCGTCGGCAAGGGTTTCCGCGGCACGAACTAGCGCGGACACACTCATCAAACAATCGAAAAGCGCCTCGCGCGTTGCAAATACGTCATCTAAGAGTATTTGTCCTCACATTGGGTGATAATGATGCCAAAGACATCGTTTGCGATCCAGGTGATTCGCTCTAGATACGAAGGGATGATTTCGATGTTCTGCTCGCAGTGTGGCGCCCCCATGGGCGATAACGACAAGTTCTGCGGCGTGTGTGGTGCTCCTAATGCCGGTGCCGCTGGCCCCGCTCCCCAGGGACAGCCTCAGCCCCAGCAGTTTGTTCCGCAGCCGCCCGTGGCGAATGTGCCAAAGGGCTGTGTGGCTCAGGCGTTCCAAGATATGACCAAGACTCCGGGCGTGCTTCAGCGTGTATGCCAAATCGCGTTTTTGCCGGCGCTGATTTGCGTTGTGTCGGTGCTCGTGTTGTTTATTCCCGTTATTGGCGGCATTGCGGCTGCCATCGGCTTTTTGGCAGCTTGCATTGCGAGCGTGTGCGGTTCCGGCTTTGGTATTGAGTGGGGCCGTGATCTTTCGCTCAAGGTCGATGACGGCATGGATCGTCCGTTGATGCGTTCCACATCGTTTGGCCTTGGAGTCTTTTCGAGCGTTATTTCGGTCGTGCTCGAGGTTATCGCTGCCATTCCCGTTATCGGTGTAGTGCTTTCGCTGGTGGAGGGCGTGGTAATTGGCGCCGCGGGCTCGTATTCTTATTACGGCTCTTATGCGCTCGAGGCTGCGCTGTTTGGCTCGCTTGGCTTGCTCGTTCTGGCTATGATTGCCACGGCGGTCCTGGGGGTCTTCTTTAAGATGTTCGCCGACATTGCCGTGATGCACTTTGCGGTGACCGGTCGCGTCGAGAGCGCGTTTTCGCTCGATAAGGTCTGGGCGGCGTTTAAGCACAACAAGACCAAGCTGTTCTGTGCTTCGTTCCTTCCCGAGTTTTTGACGGGCCTGGTCGCCAACGTTGTCACATGGATCTTGACGGTCGTCTTTGGCGCCATTGCCTCTGTCGGTATGTATAGCTACTACTATCGTCCTACGGGTATTGAGGCAATTGTTACCGGCGGTGGCGTCACGCTCGCGCTGTTCTTGGTGCTGGTCGCTTTTGTCACCGTATTTCTTACGGTCTTTGGCAAGATACTCAAGCACCGTGCCGTTGGCTATTGGGCCGCACGCTATGCAAGCGAGTGGGCCGATGAGGATAAGGACGACGTCCTGACTTTTGTGTTGCCCTTCGAGAAGAAGTCCGCTCCTTCGGGTTACGGTGCTCCGGATGCTTCGCCGGCACCTGCACCCGCTCCCGCGACCGAGCCTGAGCCGGCGCCCGAGTCTGAACCGGCGCCCGAGCCTGAGACGGCATCTGAGCCCGAGCCCGAGCCTGCGCCTGAGCCTGAGCCTGAGCCTGAGCCGGCACCTGCACCTGAGTCGGCGTTCGAGCCAAGCTCCGACGAGGAACCTCAGGACGAGTAGCCACGCCGCCTGCTATTTGGGGACGGGGTAGAAATGGTAGAAATAGCGCTTGAAGAATGAGCGGGGGCGGACGTGTCGAAACGTCCGCCCCCGCTTTGACATCGCGATGTGGCTATGACTGCGAGATGCCAGCGAATCGATTACCCGTCGTGCTTCTCCTCACGGCGTGCAGCAGCGCGTGCGTCGTGGATGCCCTTGATCGCGGCATGGCGAGCCGTTCGGGCATCATGGATGGCGTCGCGAGCCTCGGCGGTCGTCGCCTTGGCAGAGCGCAACTTGGCGGCCAGATCGGGGTTGGTTTCGGCGACCGCGGTAATCGCAGGGCCGTCGAGCTCCTCTTGCGTGGGCTCGGCCAAAAAGTCGATAGCATACTGGGCGGCCACCATGGAGCCCTTTGCCAGCACGGTCTCGTCGATCTTGTAGAAGCAGGAATGTTGGGCGTACGTGGCGCCAATCTTGGGGTTGCGCGTACCTACAAAGGCGAGCACGCCCGGTACGCGACGCAGGTACTCCGAAAAATCCTCGCCCGAAAGCGTGCCGCGATAATGGCCTTGGCCGGCGGGGCCCAGACACTTAATTACAGCCTGACGGCAGCGCTCGCTCGAGGCCGCGTCGTTTTCGACCTTGTAGTTGGCGATGGTGTAGTCGGTGAGCTCTGCCTCGGCGCCCAAGGCGGCCGCGGTATGCTCCACGATGCGGCGCATGAGCTCCGGCATTTCCTCGTGGGTCGAATCGCCGTAGGTGCGCACCGTGCCGGCGAGGTAGGCCGTGCCGGCGATAACGTTGCGTGCGGTGCCGCCGTGCAGCTCGCCGACGGTGATGACAGCCGGCTCGTAGGGGCTGATCTCGCGCGAGACGATGGTCTGCAGGGCGTTGACGATCTCTGCGGCCACCATAACGGCGTCGTGACCGCGCTGGGGCATGGCGCCGTGGCACGAGGTGCCGCGTACGTCGATACGGAACCAGTCGGTATTGGCCATGCGCGGTCCGGGCTCGCAGCTCACGGTGCCGGCGTCGACCTCGCTCCAGATGTGCGCGGCGTAGGCGCCATCGACGCCGTCGAGCACACCCGTGCCGATCATGAGCTTGGCGCCCTGGCCGTTTTCCTCGCTGGGCTGGAAGACGATGCGGACCTCGCCGTGGATGTCGTCGGTCATATGGCGCAGGATTTGCAGCGTGCCGAGCATCATGGCGATATGGCAGTCGTGGCCGCAGGCGTGCATACAGCCCTCGTTGACGCTGGCGAACTCCTCGCCGGTCTGCTCGGTAACGGGCAGGGCGTCGATATCGGCGCGCAGCAGGATGCGGCGGCGTGGCGTGCCGTCCTCGCGATAGGCGTCGGGCGCGGTGCCGCGAAGCGTTGCCACCAGGCCCGTCTTAAGGGGACGCTCGTAGGGGATATTCATGGCGTCGAGCTGGTTGGCGATGTCGGAGGTCGTGCGCTCCTCGGCGAGGCTCAGCTCCGGGTGCTTATGGAAGTGCCGGCGCTGCTTGATGATATATGGTTCAAACTCGGTAGCGATATCTTGGATGGCCGCGGTGACGTCGTCAGCCGCGCGAGCCTCGGTCGCCGCCATAATCTGCTGTGCCTTGGTCTTCGTCATGGTCGATTTGCTCCTTGCTGGGTTGATCGCAAAATCGTACAGGCTCTCTCCAGTATGCCACCTGCCGCTAGGGCTGGTAAAGTTGCCGTTTGCCGCTTGGGGTTTTGTTACAAGGGCGGGGGAGTACACTCGGGGGTGTTGAATTTCCTGCCAGAGATGGGGATGCCCATGCAACATATCGATCGGATTATCCGCTCCAAGAACGTCTTTACCGCGCAAGACGGCATCGATACCACCCGCGAGCTGGCGATTGCCATCGCAGGCGACCGTATCGTCGCAGTCGGTGCGCCCGATGACGTGATCGCCGCCGCTCCTGCCGCTACGTCGGTTATCGACTACGGCGAGCAGTTTGTCTGCCCCGGTTTCCATGACGCTCATCTGCACTTCTTCCATACCTCGGTCGGTTCCTCGCCGTACATGCTCATGGATATGGGCACGTCCGAGGCGGCGCTGGTGCAACATGCGCTCGAGTTTTCCCAGGACCTGCCCGACGACGCTTGGGTTGTGACGCAGGGCTGGCGCGACTACCGTTGGGACCCGCCCGAGCATCCTACCAAGGCGTCGCTCGATGCGGCATTCCCCGATCGTCCCTGCGTTATGTACTCGGGCGACGGGCACACGCTGTGGCTCAACAGCCGCGCACTCGAGGCGCTCGGCGTCACGCGCGACAGCGAGCCGCCGGCGGGCGGCAGCTACGACAAGGACGCAAACGGCGAGCTCACGGGCATTGCTCACGAAGCGGCTGCCATGCAGCTGTTGCCGCGCTGTCTTGAGTGGCTGGGCGAAGATCGCATCGCAAGCGCTTACGCCGATCAAATGAGGCGCATGGCCGAGCAGGGCATCACCTCGATCTGCGATATGTCGCTCATGCCCATGCCGGGCTGTGATTTTATCCGCGACGATGTCTACGACAAGCTGCAGACGACCGGCAAGCTGGGCATCCGAGCCCATTTGTTTCCCACGCTGCTGGATGACCAATCGCGCTTGGAAGAGCTGCAGGTACGTTACGCGAACAACGCGCTGCTTTCGGCGCCAGGCTTTAAGCAGTTCTTCGACGGCGTGTCGAGCGAACACACGGCCTATCTCACCGAGCCCTATACCAACCCGCGCTTCCCGGGCGATCAAGGTCGCCTGACGGTTCCTGCCGAGCGCATGCGCAAGCTGGTTCTGGCGGCCGCGGAGCGCGGCCATACCGTGCGCATCCACGTCATCGGCGACGGTGCGATTCATGCCGCGCTGGATATCTTCGAGGAGGCCGCCGACCTGTACGGCCTGCCCCAGCACGGCCATAACACGCTCGAGCACCTGGAGAACCTCTTGCCCGAGGACATCGATCGTCTACGCAAGCTTAACGTCGTTGCCTCGAGCCAGCCCTGTCACATTACACTCGACCCGGGCGGCCCCGAGCGCGATCTGGGCCTGGAACGCAGCCGCATCATGTGGCCGTTTGCGACCTATAAGCAGCGCGGCATCCGCCAAGCCTTCGGCACTGATAGCCCCATCACAGCTGTTACAAGCATGAACGTGCTCTACACGGCTATCACGCGCCAGGATCCCAAAAGCCACTGGCCCGAGGGCGGCTGGTTACCGAGCGAGCGCATCGATGCAGCAACAGCCCTGCGCAACTACACCCTGGGCAGCGCCTATGCAGCGGGCGACGAGCAAAACCTCGGCAGCTTGGAGCCCGGCAAGTATGCCGACCTGGTAGTCCTGGACCAAAACCCGCTCACCATCGACCCCCAAGAGCTCCAAGACACCAAAGTTCAGGCAACCTACCTGGCAGGTAACTTAATCTACGAGCGTTAACCCGGTGGCGCGCGCAGACGTGGTGTAAGAGTGTCCTGAGGTCCGTCGCTGCAAGCC
>NZ_SPFY01000015.1 GCF_005844325.1 Collinsella aerofaciens
CGCGATTGGCGAAAATGCGTTGGTGGAAATGGTGAAAATTATATTGACGCTAACACGAGGTCCCTGAGCCCCTCGATCTCGGGGGACGGCACCCATACCGGGGAGATATCGTGCGACAGTATCGCCTTGGCCATCCTGGCCGCGTCGTTGCGGTCGTTCTTGGACGAGAGGTCTGCCGCCGACCTCGGGACCCTGGAGACGGCCGCGACGACGCAGTCGACGCCGAGCCCGGAGAGCTCCCTCTGCGGGGCGAAGCCGAGGTAGCCGCTCTCGTAGGCGGCGAGCGACGGGCCGGGGAAGCCCGACATCCACTCCGCGACCTCGCCCCAGGGGTTGCCGCGGAACCTCCTCGTCACGGCCTCGCCCGTCTCCGCGTCGAGCGCGCAGACGGTGGTGGACCTGAGGTGTACGTCCATTCCGAAGGCGGTAGAATATCTAGGCACGGGAGCCTCCCAACCTCGTTGCGGCGCGGCTGCGCCTCTGGCACTTCAACAACATTGTCGCAGCCCCGACCCGCGGTCACGAGCGGGGGCTCCTGTCGTTTCCGTGCCCCTGGATTGGGTCATAGTGTCTGACTCTGCCATAACATCGGCATTTCTTTGGTTGTCGATGTGGTCGTTGGGGACGTTCTTGTTCGACTGGTCGTTTAAGAACGTCCTCAATGACTACCTTGCATCAATCTAATAAGTTGCGGTGAGATAGTTCTTGAATTGGCCTTTTTTGAGGCTAAACAGGAACTATCTCACCGCAACTGCGTTGAGTGTTTTTTGGCAGCTGGTTTACTTGCTCGCGAACAGCCAGATCAGGACGATCACGAGGATTACGGCGACAATGCAGGCGATGGCTCCGGTGAATTTGACGCGTGAGTCGCGGGTTCGCTTGCGTACGTCGTCTTCGGCGGCCTCGAGTTGGGCAACTTCGCGCTCGGTCTCGGTATACTCGGCCTTGTCGCGTGCCAAGGACCCGGCGAGCGATTCGGTGATCTCGGGATGGTCGTGCACCTCGGTCGCCTGCTCGATAATCGACTGCGCATGCGCGGCATCTGCCCGGGCGTTTGCGATGGCCTGCTCTTGCTCGCGGCGTGCCTTGTCCTGTGTGGCGATCTTTTCGCGCAGCTCGCGCTGGCGCGTCGCGGCGGCAGTTTTTGCGGACTGCAACTCGTCGCGCGCGGCATCTGCCTCAGCCGTTACGGCCTGGTGCGCTCGTTTAGCGTCAGCGATGGGGGCCTGTGCCTGCTCGACGGCCTGCTCGGCGGCGGCGAGTGAATGCTCAAGATCGGCGGTCACGCGCGGAATATCTTCCTCGGCCTTGCGGAGGGTGTCGGCAGCGTCGGAGATTTGCATAGACAACTCGCTGGTGCGCACGGTGTAATTGGCGGGATTTGCCGAAGGGTTGCGCTGCAGCTCGGCATACTCGCGACGCAAGGTCTCGAGCTGCGCGCGCGTAGCATCGGCAGTTTGTCGTGCGGCGGCGACACCGGCATCGCGCTCAGCCTTCACTTTGTCGCGGATGCGCTTGGAATCCTCAAGGCGACGAACGAGGCGGTTGCCGGTCTCGCGCGAGCTCGCCTCGCGGGCTTCCACGGCGTCGAGTGCAGCCTTCAGGCGGAGCTCGGTCGCATCATCTTCTGCCTTCATTTGCTCGAGCTGGCCCTTGAGCTCAGTCGCTTTGGCGGCACGGGCATCACGGTTAATTTCAGCTGCCGCAGCGGTCTTTTGTGCCGCGGCAATCGCCTGGCGTTGATCGGCGATGATCTGATCGTAGCGGTCTGCGATGTCCTGGCGCGTCTCGAGCTCCTCTGCCTGGTCGGCGATGCGCTGCTCAAGCTCGGCTAAATGGGCGCGGGCATCGGCGAGTGCCTTCTTGGCGGCGTTCATCTCGCGCATGGCCGACGCGCCCTGGGCGATAAAAGTGCCCACGGCGTTAGCGGTGTTTGAGACGGCGCTCCCCAGGTCGCGGCTCGTGGCGGGAGCATGCGAGGTGGTTGGGTGTGCGGCCTTGGCGGCATTCGCATCGGCAGTCTGCGGCGCGGCGATATTGCCGGTGCCGCCTTCGATCACGGAAAAGCCCGCTGCGTGCGGGTCGACCGCGTCGGCGCCGATCGTGGGGTGCTCGAGTTGCAGGAACGAGGGCATGGTGCTGCCCTGGTCGGCAACCGGGGTCTCGCCGGGCACAAACGTCGAGGCGGCCTCGGCTGCTTCCTCTTCCTCGGCGTCGATATCGGCATCGGCGACAGCGTCCTTCATCGCTTTGACGGCATCCATCATGGAGTCCATGACGGCGTCGAGCTCTTCTTCCGAAGACACCTCGATGGGGCCTGCTACTTGCGGAGCGTTCTCGGCCTTGGGCTCAGTATCGCTCGGGTTCGGCTGCTCTAGCTGCTCTTCTTTGTCTTGCTCTGCGGCGACATTTGCGTCTGCGGCCTCGCCTGCGGCGGCAGGAGCCTCCTCGACGGCGGCATCAATGCTGCCATCGCTGCTGGTAGAAGTATCGCAGTCGTCAATGGTGTCTGCGGAATCATCAATATGCTGTTGAGTCTGGGGGTCCAGCTCGTCTGTCATAGGCATGTGCTCCTCATCGTTGTTTGTCACCCTATGATAAAGTCTCGCGCCGACATCCCGCGCCCCGCAGCAAAGTTTCAAAACGTGTTCGATGACTCGTCGCGTTAACAAAAACTCGGCCGCTCTATCCAATTTTTACTTGACATTCCCTTCGCCGAAAGACGTTGCGCCGTTCGCCCGCCATGGGCTTTATTTTTCACTTGAAGAAGCTAAAGTTGCATTTCAGCTTTTGGCGCGTTTATTTTGGATGCGCGCAGTCGGCGGGCGTGCCCGTCGCGATTTTGAAAGGACTTCGTATGGGACTTTTCACTGGTAAGACCGTGATCGTCACCGGCGGCGGCAAGGCCACGCTCAAGGACGGCTCCGCTGGCTCCATCGGCTACGGCATCGATATCGCTTTTGCCAAGGAGGGCGCGAACCTCGTCATCACCGGCCGCAACGTCGCCAAGCTCGAGGCCGCCAAGGAGTCTCTCGAGGCTGAGTACGGCGTCAAGGTTCTGCCTGTTCAGGCCGATGTTTCTGCCGGTCAGGACAACGAGGCCGTCGTACAGAACGTTATCGACAAGGCGATTGAGGAGTTCGGCCGCATCGACGCCGTCGTCAACAACGCCCAGGCCAGCGCCTCGGGCGTGACCATCGCCGACCACACTATGGACCAGTTTAACCTGGCCATTTACTCTGGCCTGTATGCCACCTACCTGTACATGCAGAAGGCCTATCCGCACCTGAAGGAGACCAAGGGCTCCGTGGTCAACTTTGCTTCGGGCGCCGGCCTGTTTGGCAACTACGGCCAGTGCAGCTACGCCGCCGCCAAGGAAGGCATCCGCGGCTTGACCCGCGTCGCCGCCAACGAGTGGGGCAAGGACGGCATCAACGTCAACATCGTGTGCCCGCTTGCCTGGACTGCTGCGCTCGAGAACTTCCAGGATGCCTATCCCGAGGCGTTCAAGGCCAACGTTCACATGCCGCCGGCGGGCCACTACGGCGACGTCGAGAAGGAGATCGGCCGCGTGGTCGTTCAGCTTTGCGGCCCCGACTTTAAGTATATGAACGGCGAGACCGTCACCCTCGAGGGTGGCATGGGCCAGCGTCCGTAGGGGTTACGCGGTTTTACCAAACCGCGTAACGGCTCGACGCTGCGCGGTCACCAGAGCGACAACTTGTCATTCAAAGAGGGCGGCATGACCAGAAGGTCTATGCCGCCCTCTTTTCATGCCAATTTGTTCGCTCTGGCGACCGCTCGCTGACGTTGCCAGGGCATCGGCGTTTGCGTTGCTGACGAAAAGTAGTCGTTGGGGACGTTCTTAAATGACTAGTCGAAGGGGACAGTCTTGTCGGCACTTGGGGACGGTCCCTAAGTGCCGGCAGATTGGGACACTCCTTTGCAAGATGGCGCTGAAGGCTGTCCCCAACAACTAGTCGTTTAAGAACGTCCCCAACGGCTAGTTGTTTAATGCGCCAGTTTCTGTCGAGTCGGTGCTCCTTGCGGGTTGCCCGTATAATGGTTTGCGTATGAGCCGCAACCAAGGAGTTCCAGTTTATGGACCAGAACCTTTTTAAATTCGACCTGATCGCCGAGGACCCGACGACGCACGCGCGTGCCGGCGTGCTGCACACCCCGCATGGCGACATCGAGACGCCGATCTTTATGCCCGTGGGCACCAAGGCAAACGTCAAGGGCATCCCCACCGAGACCGTCAAGCAGCTCGGTGCGCAGATCGTGCTCGCCAACACCTACCACCTGTCCATGCGTCCCGGCGAGGACACCATCGCTGAGCTGGGCGGACTGCACAAATTTATGAACTGGCATGGCCCCATTCTTACCGACTCGGGCGGCTTCCAGGTGTTCAGCCACAACGACGCCGTCAAGCTCACCGACGAGGGCGTACGCTTTATCGTCAACGACTACGACGGTCGCCACGTGTTCTGGACGCCCGAGGACAACATGGAAATCGCCATGAAGCTCGGCTCCGACATCTGCATGCAGCTGGACCAGTGCCCGGGCTATCCCGCCACGCGCGCCTACGTTGAGCGCGCCGTTGAGCTGTCGAGTATGTGGGCCGAGCGCTGCTACAAGGCTCACACCCGCGATGACCAGGCACTTTTCGGCATCGTTCAGGGTGGCATGCATCTGGACTTGCGCCTGCGCTCGCTGCGCCATCTGGAGGAGTGCGGTGACTTCCCCGGCTACGGCATCGGCGGCTACTCGGTGGGCGAGGACCACGAGACCATGTTCGAGACCCTGGCGCCGCTGGCTTCCGAGTACATGCCCAAGCACAAGCCGCGCTACCTGATGGGCGTCGGCAACCCCACCACCCTCGTGCGCGGTGTGGGCGTGGGCATCGACATGTTCGACTGCGTGCTGCCGACGCGCACCGGCCGCATGGGCACGGCGTTCTCCAGCGAGGGTCGCCTTAACTTCCGCAACGCGCGTTTTGCGCACGACGACGGTCCCATCGATCCCACCTGCACCTGCCCGGTGTGCACGGGCGGCTACAGCCGCGCGCTCATCCGTCACATGGTCACGCAGAAGGAGATGCTCGGCGGTATTCTGCTGTCGATGCACAACATCTACTACCTGCTCAACCTTATGCAGCGTGCCCGTCAGGCCATTATCGAGGGCCGCTACGGTGCGTTCGTGAGCGACTGGATGAACAGCCCCGCGGCGGTGGATTACTAAGGACGGCGCGGACGCTTGCGGAGCGCGGGCAACGGCAAAGGCCAAGCGGCGATCGGTCGTCGCGTTCGCTAACATGGTCTGCAAGACCGCTGACCGATGTCTTGCAAGCGCTTGATGCATCGTGGGTACCATACCGAATGGTTGATGTTCGGGCGGGTGTTTGACGCATGGCGTCGACCCCGCCCGTTTCTGTTTTCGATAGGAGTACCCATGATTAAGAATGGGAACGTCGAGGGCGAGCCCGCCTACGACGAGACGTACCGCCGCGGCCCCGTGGTCATGCGCGGCCCCATGATTCCTAAGGACAACACCTACGCCAATCTGCTGGCGCCCGAGGACTCGACCGACTGGCTGCATGCCGATCCCTGGCGCGTGCTGCGCATTCAGGCCGAGTTTGTCGATGGCTTCGGCGCGCTTGCCGAGCTCGGGCCCGCGGTGACCATCTTCGGTAGTGCCCGCACGCCCAAGACCGATCCGCTCTACAAGGCGGCGCGCACGGTCGGCCGCAAAATCGCCCAGCGCGGCGTCGCGGTTATCACCGGCGGCGGCCCTGGCATCATGGAGGCGGCCAACAGGGGAGCGGCGAGCGCCAACGGCAAGTCGGTCGGTTTGGGTATCGAACTACCGCACGAGCAGGGGCTCAACAAATACGTGAACCTGGGTATGGACTTCCGCTACTTCTTTGTGCGCAAGACCATGTTCGTCAAATACAGCTCGGGCGCCATCGTGTTTCCCGGAGGTTTTGGTACGCTCGACGAGATGTTCGAGGTGCTCACGCTGGTGCAGACGCACAAGGTCAAGCGCATGCCGCTCGTGCTGGTAGGCAGCGAGTACTGGCAGGGCCTGTTCGACTGGCTCAACGGCCCGGTGATGGATGCCGGTATGATCAGCCCGCTCGATCCCGAGCTCGTACACATCACCGACGACCTCAACGAAGCCGTCGACATTGCCCTGAGTGGGCTGATGTAGGGCAATCGTGCCCACCGCGATATGAATATATATAGCAATCTGATGCTATCTAACGTCAGTTTGCCATTTATATTGGGTATACTGATGCAAAAGACGAGGGCGAGGAGGTCGCGTATGTCTACTGCAACGGTTAAGCCTACGACGGTTCGCATCGAAGAGGGGCTCAAGGAGCAGGCGACTGAGTTCTTGGATTCGGTCGGCCTCAGCCTCAATTCCTATCTGAATCTTGCCGTTCGGCAGCTTGTAAATCAGCGAAAGATTCCTTTTGAGATCGTAGGAAGGGCGGAAGTGCCCAACGAAGCGACGAGGCGTGCCATGGTAATCGCCGAGGCTCATGAGTTGGGGATTTTGCCGGACGATAGCCCGTCATTCAACGACGCTGATGAGCTTATGTCGTTCCTCGATGAGGACTAGCGATGTTTGAGATTAAAGTCGAGGCTCAGTTTAAGGCGGATTACAAACGGACGATGCGCATCCATCCGCAGCTAAAGAGTGAGTTTAAAGCGGCGGTTGCAGAGCTTGTGGCCCATGGGTCGCTTCCAGCGGAGTACGGCGCCCACGAGCTCTCAAACCCGGGCGGAAACTACAACGGCCACATCGATTTCCACCTATCCGATGGCTTGGTCGATGTGGTCGTTCTTTATCTTCCCCATAAGACTAACCCAGTGATTAGGCTGGTGAGAATGGGCACTCATCAGGAGCTGTTTCAGGGCCCGCTGGGCTGATCGCCGATTTCTAGGTTGCGGTGGAATAGGGATTGATTTGCGGCTGATAAGCCAAAAATAGTCCCTATTCCACCGCAAGCGGTAAAGGTGCCCCTAGTGGATGGGCTGGTAGCGGGGGCAGTAGCTGATGGCGATGGCGTCGACGCCTACATGGGTGGCGATGGTGCAGCCGATGGGGCCGGTGCCGGCGTCTACATAGTCTTGGCCTGCGAGCGCTTGGCTGACGAGCTCCTGCTCCTCGGCGGCGCCGGTCGTGAGCACGCGCACGCTGGAGCCCGGATGCTCAGCCAAAAATGCGAGGCAATCGGCCATGGTGTTGGTAACGATGCGCTTGGCACCGCGGCCCTTTTTTATGGCCTTGATCTCGCCCGATTTCCACTCCGGCGAAACGGCCAGGCGAATGTTGAGCATTTGCGTGAGCTGGCCGGCGAGCTTGGGCGCACGGCCGTTCTTGACCAGGTTCTCGAGTGTGCGCGGAATCAGCAGCAGGTGGGCGTCGGGCAGCGTCGCGCGGATCTGAGCCTCGGCCTCGTCCAGGCTGCGGCCGTCCTCGCGCATGGCGAGCGCGTACTCCACCAGCAGGCCCTCGGCGCCCGAGCCGGTGCGCGAATCGATGCAGCGCACGTCGAGCTCGTGGGTATCGGCCACCTGGCACGCGTTGGCGTAGCAGGCGGACCACTCGCTGCACAGCGAGATAAAGATGGCGCTGTCGTGGCCGTCGGCGCGCACGCGGTCAAAGAGTGCCTTGAACTCGCCGGCGCTCGGCTGCGAGGTGTGCGGCAGCTGCTCGGAGCCAGCCATGCGCGCGACGTACTCCTGGGCGGTAATCTGCACCTGGTCGAGCAGGTCCTCGCCCTCGATAATCACATGCAGCGGAATCACGTAAATGCCGAGCTCTTGAGCACGGGCGGGGGAGATGTCCGACGTGGAGTCGGTTATGATGGCAAAAGACATAATTGCACCTTTCGTTGGGGCGCGACGGCGCCGCCTTCTGAGAGCAAAGTGCGACAAGTATAGTGGAGTCGTTCCACATTTCTAGGTTCAATTGTTGAATAGTCAACAGTTTGAAGTGTCGGTGTGGAAATCGTCAACTGGGGAAGAGGGATGCCGATGGAGGCACTGGAGATATGCAGGCGGCCGGTCGTGCTGTTTGATTTCGATGGCACGGTGGCCGATACGGGTCGGGCGGTGATGACCTCGACGCGCAAGACGCTGGCTACGCGCGGGTTTTCGGAGGCGCAGATGGGTGATCTGCGCCGCATGATCGGGCCGCCCCTGTGGAAGAGCTTTCACGACTTTTACGGCTTTTCCCGCGAGGAGTCGCTTGTGGTGGCCGATGAGTATCGCGTCTTTTTTGATGAGCTGGGACCGGAGGAGTATCCCGTGTTTGACGGGATCCCCGAGCTGCTGGATGGGTTAGCCGCCCGGGGCAAGCGTATGGCCGTGGCGACGTCGCGCATGGAGGCAAAGTGCATCGACATGGTGCGTGAGCTCGGGCTTTCTCAGTTTGAGGCGGTGGTTGGCATGAATCCGCCGCAGGGTCGCGAGACCAAGGCCGATTCGGTCCGCGATGCTCTGGCGGCGCTCGGCGCGACGGCCGACGTTGCCGTGATGATCGGCGATCGCTTTAACGATGTGGAGGGCGCGCACGCGATGGGCGTGCCGTGCATTGGCATCTATTCGGGCGCGGCGGCGCCGGGCGAGCACGAGGCGGCGGGTGCCGATGCAGTGGTGCACTCGGTGGCCGAGCTTGCTAAACTTTTCGCTATATAAGTACTTGATGTGAGGGGCGGGCGTACCCGTCGCTCATTGGTAAGGAGGCAGTCCATGAATCAGGTGGAGCAGAGCGTCGCTGAGTATGTCGACGAGGTCTGGGAAGATGTCGTCGCCGATATCGAACAACTGGTGAGCTATCCGTCCGTGGCCGTTGCTGCCGATGCGGAGCCTAGCGCGCCGTTTGGCCGCCCGGTTCGTGATGCGCTCGATTGCGCGCTCGGCATTGCGCAAAAGCTCGGCTACCAGACGAGCGACGACGAGGGCTATGTGGGCATTGCCGATATCCCGGGTCGCGGCGACAAGCAGCTCGCGACCATCTGCCACGTGGACGTGGTGCCCGCCGGCCCCGGCTGGAACACCGACCCGTTTGCGATGGAGCGTCGCGAGGGATGGCTGCTCGGCCGTGGCGTGATTGATGACAAGGGTCCGGCGGTGTTGTCGCTCTACGCCGGTGCCTACCTGCTCAAGCACGGCATTGTGCCGCGCTATACCTTCCGCGCGCTGCTGGGCTGCGATGAGGAAGTGGGCATGTCCGACGTTCACCATTATCTGGAGAACCACGCAGACCCCGACTTTTTGTTTACGCCCGATGCCGAGTTCCCGGTCTGCAATGCCGAGAAGGGCCAGTTTGGGGCGACGTTTGTGAGCCCCAAGATCGATGGAGGGCGCATCGTATCGTGGAGCGGTGCCGAGGCGAGCAACGCCATTCCGTCGCAGTCTATCTGCGAGCTTGCGATTGCCGCCGATGAACTGCCGGCGCCCATTGAGAACGCCGACCGCCTGGAGATCACGGCGCTCGAGAACGGCCATGCCCAGATTTTCGCGCACGGTATCGGTGGCCATGCTTCGATGCCCGAGGGGACGATCAACGCCGTCGGCCTGATCGTGACGTACCTGCGCGAGGCCGAGGACGCGTTTGGTGCCCGTGACGAGCGCCTGCTGACGCCTGCCGAGCACGAGTTCGTCAAGTTCCTGGCCTTTGTACATGCAGACGCCTATGGCCGCGGCTTGGGTATCGATGCGACGAGCTCGGCGTTTGGCCCGCTTACCTGCAACGCTGGCGTCATCCGCGTGGCGGATGGCCATATTGAGCAGGTCATCGACGTGCGCTTCCCCGACAGCACGAGTGCCGATACCATCCGCGAGCAGCTCGACCCGCTCGTGGGCCGTTTTGGCGTGACGTGCCAGCTGGGTCGCGCGAAGGTGCCGTTCTCGGTCTCTGCCGACGATCCGGCCGTGAAAGCGCTGATTGATACCTATAACGAGTTTACGGGTAAGCATGCCGAGCCCTTTGCCATGGGCGGCGGCACGTACGCGCGCAACTTTGCCCGCGCCGTGTCATTTGGCCCCGAGGAGACCGGCCTGGAGTTGCCCGCATGGGGCGGCCAGATGCATGGCCCCAACGAGTGCGCCAACGAGGAACAGCTCAAGCAAGCGCTCAAGATCTATATTGTTGCGATCTTAAGGCTCAACGAGCTCGAGCTTTAAGGTTGCGGCGTTTTGCCAATCTAAGTTGCGGTGGAATAGTTCCTAGAATCGGCTGCCTAACAGCCAAACAGGAACTATTTCACCGCAACTTTGCTTTTATTGGTGTAAAAGGTGCGCCATATTTGGCGCTGGATTGTTATTCGTTTGTAAAGCCCTGCCGCGCTTGCGGTAAGGGTTTATCAAATGCCCGTAAGAAACCGCAGTTGGCGCGGGTGCTGCCCGGTCGGGGTCGTATCTTTCCAAACAGCAAAGCGGGCAGGGTGCCCGCGATTCGCATGTACGAAAGGAAGATCATGCTCGATCAGGCTTATTCTCGTCGTCAGTTCCTCGGCCTCGCTGGTGGTCTTGCCAGCATCGTCGGTCTCGGTCTCGTTGGCTGCGGCGGCGCAGGCGCATCCGACGCCGCCGACAAGGGTAGCGCCGCTGCTGCCGAGTCCGTCTCCGGCGAGGTGACCTACGACGGTGCCTCCTCGTTCCAGGCTCTCGTCGAGGCCGCTGCCGAGAAGTTCATGGATGCCAACCCCGACGTCTCCGTCTCCGGCTCGGGCAACGGTTCGGGCAAAGGTCTGACCGCTGTTGCCGCCGGCACCGTCACCATCGGTAACTCCGACGTCTTCGCCGAGACCAAGCTCGAGGCCGACCAGGTCAAGAACCTCGTCGACCACGAGGTCGCCGTCGTGGGCATGGGTCCCGTCGTCTCTAAGAACGTGAAGGTCGACGACCTGTCCCTCGAGCAGCTCAAGGGCATCTTCTCCGGCCAGATCACCAACTGGAAGGAGGTCGGCGGCGACGACGCCAAGATCGTCGTTCTCAACCGCAAGGCCGGTTCCGGTACCCGCGCCACCTTCGAGGCTGCCGTCTTTGGCGACGAGGCAGTCGACTTTAAGGGCGACGCCGAGCTCGACAAGTCCGGCGACGTCCAGACTCAGATGGGCAGTACCGACAACGCCATCTCCTACCTCGACTTCTCGCACTTCGATGACTCCAAGTTCAACGCCATCAAGGTCGAGGGCGTCGAGCCCAAGAGCGCAAACGTCACCGACGACTCCTTCAAGATCTGGGCTACCGAGCACATGTACTGCTCCAAGGACGCCGACGAGGCCACCACGGCCTTCCTGGAGTTCATGCTTTCCGACGACGTCCAGGGCAAGCTCGTCGAGGAGCAGGGCTTTATCCCCGTCTCTGCCATGAAGGTCGTCAAGGACGCCAGCGGCAAGGTCTCTGCTAAATAAGTAATCGCCCCCGGAAAGGTTTGCAATGGCAAAACAGCTGCCAAAGCGCGACCTTGAGAACGTGGGCCTGAGCGTCACGGGCGCGTGCGTAGCGCTCGTGACGCTTGTCGTTGCCGCGCTCATCTTTATGGTCGCCCAAAAGGGCCTCTCGGCTTTTATCAAGGACGGCGTCTCGGTCGTCGAGTTCTTTACCGGCACCAAGTGGGACCTGGCCAACACGGCCGAAAACGGCCTGCCTTATACCGGCGCCCTGCCCCTGATCGTCACCTCGTTTGCAGTCATGGTGCTCTCCACGCTCATCGCGCTGCCCATCGCCATCGGCTCTGCCATCTTTGCGGTCGAGATCCAGCCTAAGTTTGGTTCCAAGATCTTTCAGCCGCTTATTGAGCTTTTGACCGGCATTCCCTCGGTCGTCTTTGGCTTGATCGGCTTTCACGTGGTTGTCGGCCTTATGAAGAGTGTTTTCCATGTGAGCACGGGCCTGGGCATCTTGCCCGGCGCCATCGTGCTGGCGGTCATGATTCTGCCGACGATGACCACGCTTTCGGTCGATGGCCTGCGCGCCGTGCCCGACGGCTACCGACAGGGCTCGCTCGCGCTGGGCTACACCCGCTGGCAGACCATCTGGCACGTGGTGCTCAAGTCCGCCATGCCGTCGCTCATGACCGCGGTTATCTTGGGCATGACCCGCGCCTTTGGCGAGACGCTCGCCGTGCGCATGGTCATCGGCGGCATCGAGGCCATGCCGACGTCGCTGCTGTCGCCGGCTTCGACCATCACCACCACGCTCACCACGTCCATGGCGGTCTACGCCGAGGGCTCGGCCCAGGACGACGTCCTGTGGGCACTCGGTCTGCTGCTGATGGGCATGAGCCTCATCTTCATCCTGATCATCCATCTCATTGGCCGCAAGGGGGCGAAGGCTCGTGGCTAGCACGCGCATCCACATCGACGAGGCGAGGCTCGGGCGTGTCCAAAAGCAGGATCGCATCGCCACGGGCGTGCTGACGGCGATCGTCGCCATCGTCATGCTCATCGTCATCTCCATGGTGGCCTATATCCTGTTTGAGGGCATCTCGACGCTGTTCCAGCCGGGCTTTCTCACAGAGCCGTCGCGCGCCAACGGAACGCAGGGCGGCGTGCTCTACCAGCTGTTCGACTCGTTCTACCTGCTGCTGATCACTCTGATCATCTCGGTGCCCATCAGCCTAGGCGGAGCGGTCTTCCTGGTTGAGTACGCGCCGAACGGCCCTATCCGCGACATCGCCTCTACCGCCATCGAGACGCTGTCCTCGCTGCCTTCCATCGTCGTCGGCATGTTTGGCTTCCTGGTGTTCTCGGTGCAGCTGGGCTGGAAGTACTCCATCATCTCCGGCGCCGTCGCGCTCACCATGTTCAATATCCCCATTCTGGTGCGCGTGATTCAGCAGGCGCTCGAGGACGTGCCACAGGCCCAGCGCGATGCATGCCTGGCCATGGGCCTTACCCGCTGGGAGGCCACGCTGCACATCCTGATTCCCGAGGCCATGCCCGCCATCGTGACCGGCATCGTGCTTTCGGCCGGCCGCGTCTTTGGCGAGGCCGCGGCGCTGCTCTTTACCTCGGGCATGAGCTCGCCGGTGCGTCTGAACTTCTTGAGCTTTAACCTGTCGAGCCCCACCTGCGCCTGGAACGTGTTCCGCCCCGGTGAGTCGCTCGCCGTGCACATCTACAAGATCTATGGCGAGGGCAGCCCCGAGGCCCAGCAGATCGTTTGGGGCACCGCGGCGCTGCTGATGATTTGCGTGCTGCTGTTTAACGTAGTCGCCCGTATCGTGGGCAAACAACTGGCAAGGAAGATGACGGCCGAATGAGCGAGATAAATGCAACGCCCGCAACTGAGGCGGCATCGTCCGAGACCCAGGACTTTTTGTCGAGCGTGGGGGAGAGCGAGAAGCGCGTGCGCGCGAGCGGCAAGGCCGTGAGCGACGAGGTCGTGCTCTCCACCAAGGACGTCAACGTGTACTATGGCGACCACCATGCACTGCACAATACGTCGCTCGACTTTCACAAGGGCGAGATCACGGCGCTCATCGGGCCTTCGGGCTGCGGTAAGTCGACCTTCTTGCGTAGCCTCAACCTCATGAATCGCGAGATTCGCGGCTGCCGCGTGGAGGGCGAGATCAACTATCGCGGGCGCAACGTGAACACCAAGACCGAAAACACCTACGAGCTGCGCCGTTCCATTGGCATGGTGTTCCAGCAGCCCAACCCGTTCCGCAAGTCCATTCGCGACAACATCACGTTTGCGCCTAAGCGCCACGGCATCACCGACCGCGACGAGCTCGACCGCATGGTCGAGGAAAGCCTGCGCGGCGCGGCGCTTTGGGACGAGGTCAAAGACAAGCTCGACAAGAGCGCCTACGCGCTTTCGGGCGGCCAGCAGCAGCGTCTGTGCATCGCGCGCACGCTGGCGCTCAACCCCGACGTGATTCTGTTCGACGAGCCCTGCTCGGCGCTCGACCCCATCTCGACGCTGGCGATCGAGGACCTCATGTCATCGATCGTGGCCGACCGCGCCATCGTTATCGTGACGCACAACATGGAGCAGGCGTCGCGCGTGTCCAACCGCACGGCGTTCTTCTACATGGGCGATATGGTCGAGTACGACGAGACTGACGAGATTTTCCAACGGCCCAAGGATAAGCGGCTGAATGATTACCTCACCGGCATGTTCTCCTAGTCCGGGACATGCTTGAGGCCCGCGGCGGCCACGGTTGCCACGGGACTGATTGGAGAGGCGGGTCATCTCTTTTGGGAGATGGCCCGCCTTTTTGTGTCGTGTGCGGCCCGCCTTTTCGCTGCTATTATGGACAACGTTGAATTTCTACGAAGGAGCAGGGCATATGGCGATTCTTTTGGGATGCGATTCCGTCAGCCTAGAGTTTCCCACCAAGCATATTTTCGATAGCGTGACGCTCGGCGTGGGCGAGGGCGACCGTATTGGTATTGTCGGTAAAAACGGCGACGGCAAGTCGACGCTGCTGAGCGTGCTCGCCGGCACGCTGGAGCCCGACGACGGCCGCGTGACGCATCGTCGCGGCACCACGATCGGCCTGCTCGGCCAAAAGGACCAGCTTGTCGACACCGACACCGTGCACCATGCCGTCGTGGGCGACACGCCCGAGTATGAGTGGGCGTCGAGCCCCCGCACGCGCCAGATCCTCGCCGGTCTCATTAGCGATGTGCCCTGGGAGGGCACGGTGGGCGAGCTTTCGGGTGGCCAGCGCCGCCGCGTGGACCTCGCGCGCCTGTTGATCGGCGACTACGACGTGCTCATGCTCGACGAGCCCACTAACCATCTGGACATGCGCACCATCAACTGGCTTGCACGCCATCTTAAGGCTCGCTGGCAGCGCGGTCAGGGCGCCATGCTCGTGGTCACGCACGATCGCTGGTTCTTGGACGAGGTCTGCACCAGCATGTGGGAGGTCCACGACGGCCAGGTCGATCCCTTCGAGGGCGGCTACTCCGCATATATCCTGCAGCGCGTGGAGCGCGACCGCATGGCCGCGGTTACCGAGGAACGCCGTCGCAACATGGCGCGCAAGGAGCTCGCGTGGCTGAGCCGCGGCGCCCAGGCGCGTTCCACCAAGCCCAAGTTTCGCGTTGATGCCGCTCGCGAGCTGATCGCCGACGTGCCGCCCGTGCGTGACGAGCTGGAGCTCAAGCGCCTCGCCGTGAGCCGCCTGGGCAAGCAGGTTATCGATGTGGTCGACGTGGACGCCGGCTATGCGGATACCGATGGCGCGCCCAAGCAGGTGCTCTCTGACGTGACCTGGCTCATTGGTGCGGGCGACCGCTATGGCCTTTTGGGCGAGAACGGTGCCGGCAAGTCGACGCTGCTCGACGTGATCCAGGGCAAGATTGAACCCACGCGCGGCCGCGTGAAGATTGGCCAGACAGTGCGCTTTGGCGTGCTGTCGCAGCAGCTCGAGGAGCTCGAACCCTACATGGGCGACACGATCCGCGAGGTGCTCGGCAACTATAAGAAGTACTACGTCATCGACGGCAAGGAGACTTCGCCCGAGAAGCTCTGCGAGCGTCTGGGCTTTACGACGCAGCAGCTCTGGAGCCGCATCGGCGATCTTTCGGGCGGCCAGCGCCGTCGCCTGTCGCTGTTGCTGACGATTCTGGACGAGCCCAACGTGCTCATCCTGGACGAGCCGGGCAACGACCTGGATACCGACATGCTCGCGATTGTCGAGGACCTGCTGGACGGCTGGCCCGGCACGCTGATCCTGGTGACACACGATCGCTTTTTGATGGAGCGCGTGACCGACCAACAGTGGGCACTGCTCGATGGCCATCTGACGCATATGCCCGGCGGCGTGGACCAGTACCTGCGCCTGTGCAACGCTACCGCCGAGGGCGAGCCCGTGGGCGCGCCGAGCGCTAAGACCGGCACGTTCGACACCGGTGCGGCGGCTGCTGCCGACAAGCCCAAGTCGAGCGGTCAGCCCAACGGCCTTTCCAACGCCGAGCGTCAGAAGCTCCGCCGCGAGGTGAGCTCGCTCGAGCGCAAGATGGAGACGCAGCGCGCCCGCGTGGAGGAGGCCGAGGCCGCCATGGCCCAGGTCGATCCCACCAACTACACGGCGCTCGGCGAGCAGCAGGCAAAGATCGACGAGGCTCACGCCGCCATGGACGAGCTGGAGATGGCGTGGCTCGAGGCGAGCGAAAAGCTCGAGGGCGAGGAGTAGGCGAGAATGATCAAAGCCGCGTTTTTCGATATCGACGGCACGCTGCTGAGCTTTAAGACCCACCGGATTCCGGCGTCGGCGCAGCAGGTGCTCGACAGCTTTCGCGAGCAGGGGATTGCGTGCGTGATCGCCACGGGCCGTCCGACCTACCAGATGCCGGACTGGCTGTTCGACCTGGGCTGGGATGCGTACATTACGCTTTCGGGCCAGCACTGTTTTGATGCCAAGGGCGTCTACCGCAGCTGCCCGATCGATCCGGACGACGTTGCGGTGATTGTGGACCAGGTGGCGCAGGGGCGCTACGACTCACTGTGCATGCAGGGCGAGAACTCGTTTGTGAACCGCCTGTCCGAGCGCGTGGTGACGGCTGGCAGCAACGCGGGAATCGTCTACCACGAGGAGCCGTTTGAGCATGCCTTTGACGCGCCGGTCTATCAGTTCTGTGCCTTTGTTGACCCAGTTGACGAGCATATCGTGACCGATGCCGTGTCGCATTCGCTCACCACGCGCTGGTGCGACCTGTTCTGCGACATTATTCCGGCCAACGGCGGCAAGGACCTGGGTGTGGCGGCGACGCTGGAGCGCCTGGGCATCGACGCGAGTGAAGCGATTGCCTTTGGCGACGGCGAGAACGACCTGTCGATGTTCTCGGCCGTGGGCACAAGTGTGGCCATGGGCAACGCGCAGGACACGGTGAAAGCTGCGGCGACCTACGTGACGACCGCCGTGGACGACGATGGGATCTACAACGCCGCGAAGTACTTTGGACTGCTATAGCTGCGGCTCGGCACTTGGGGACACTCCTTGCGGGGCGTGTTCCCATTTTGTTTTCGTCCCGCTCGTTTTGTGAAACACGGCTAACTTTTAGGCAAAGTAGTAAGACATGGGCAACTTTTGCGGTAAAGTAAGCCGTGGAAAGTATCCAAAGGCTAACTAGCAATCATCGCGAAAGGCGGCCCATGGCCCTACGTGAATCCGGAGAAGACTATCTCGAATCGATCTACGTTCTGTCGGAACGCCAGGGCATCGTGCGCTCGATCGACGTTGCGGAGTACCTCGGCGTAACCAAGGCGAGCGTTTCCAAGGCCATGGCGACGCTGGAAAGCAACGGCTATGTCGAAATGGGCAAGCGCGACGTTCATCTGACGGAGCGTGGTCTGGAGGTCGCTCGCCAAATGTGGGAGCGTCACTGCTTTTTCGTGGGGCTGCTGGAGGATGCGGGTGTTTCGGCTGAGGTCGCGTCGCAAGAGGGCTGCCACATGGAGCACTGCCTGAGCGAGGAAAGCTTCGAGAAACTGAGGGCGATGCTGAACCGGGGCGAGGCGACGGGCCAAGCGGCGGAATCCTAACGAACCCCCAGTAGCGCGGAGTTCGCGCAAAGCGCGAACCAGCGACCGGGACCAGCGGTCCTTTCGGCCAAGTCCATTTCAGCAAAGGAACCCCGCCAGCAAGCGATGCCCAAGAACTGCCACCTACGTCACCGCAGGCCGGGGCCGGGTTTGGTTTTGAAAACACTCCACAGCGCGAGGCCCGCCTTTCCGTTGCTCCGCAGGAGCAGGAAAGACGGGCCTCATGCGCGAGGACGTTTTCAAAACCAAGCCCGGTCCCGGCCGGACAGCCCACGAACGCTACAGGTTCTTGACACCCATCGCGCGCATGGCATTCAGGATGGCGATAATCGCCACGCCCACGTCGCCGAACACAGCAAGCCACATGTTGGCGATGCCCAGTGCCGCAAGCACCAGAATCAGCAACTTAATGCCCAGCGCAAAGATGATGTTCTGCCAAACAATCGACATGGTCTTGCGCGCCACGCGGATCGCGCGGGAGATGTTGGACGGCTTGTCATCCATGAGCACGACGTCCGCCGCCTCAATTGCGGCGTCCGAGCCCATAGCGCCCATGGCGATGCCAACGTCTGCGCGGGTAAGCACGGGTGCGTCGTTGATACCGTCGCCTACAAAGGCGAGCTTGCCCTTGCCCGATTCTGCTGCAAGCAGCGCCTCGACACGCTCGACCTTATCACCCGGTAACAGCTGCGCGTGGAACTCGTCGAGCCCCAGCCGCTTGGCCACCGCAGCAGCCACTTCCTCGCGGTCGCCCGTGAGCATGACGGTGCGCTTGACGCCGGCGGCGTGCAGGTCGCGGATCGTCTGCTCGGCATCGGCCTTTATGGTGTCGGCAATTACAATGTGGCCGGCATAGATGCCATCGACTAGCACGTGGAGGATGGTGCCGACGACCTCGCAATCGGGCGCTTCGACTCCGGCCGCGGCGAGCATCTTTGCGTTGCCAACGACGACGTGCTTGCCGTCGATGGTTGCCGTCACGCCATGGCCCGCGTCGTTGGTGGAGTCGCTTACGCGCTTGGGGTCGACCTCGCCCTGGTAGGCGACACGTACGGACTGCGCGATGGGGTGATCGGAGAACGACTCAGCAAGGGCTGCGACTTCGAGCAACGACTGCTCGGTATAGCCGGCCTCGGGGTGTACCGCGACCACCGAGAACGTGCCGTTGGTGAGGGTGCCCGTCTTGTCAAAGACGACGGTGTCCACGTCGGCGAGCGTCTCGAGGTAGTTAGAACCCTTGATGAGAACGCCCAGCTTGGACGCGCCGCCGATGCCGCCAAAGAAGCTCAGCGGCACGCTGATCACGAGCGCGCACGGGCAGCTGACGACCAGGAAGGTCAGGCCGCGCAGGATCCAGTCGGACCAGGCGCCGGTGACCAAGCCGCCGCCGAGCGCGAGTACCGCGGCAGCGCCGGTGACGGCGGGCGTGTAGATGCGGGCAAAGCGCGTGATGAAGTTCTCGGTGCGCGCCTTCTTTTCGCTGGCGTTTTCTACGAGCTCCAGGACGCGCGCGACGGTGGACTCGCCAAAGGGCTTGGTGGTGCGCACGTGGATGAGCCCCGTCATGTTGATGCAGCCGCTGATGATATCGTCGCCGGACTTGGCGGGGCGGGGGACTGACTCGCCCGTGAGCGCGGCGGTATCGAGCTGTGTCTCGCCCTCGACGATGACGCCGTCGATAGGCACGCGCTCGCCGGGCTTGACGACGATGACGGTGCCCACGGCGATGTCATCGGGGAAGACCTGCTCGAGTGTGCCGTCGGGTTGCTCGACGTTGGCGTAGTCGGGTGCGATGTCCATCATGGCGCTGATCGATTTACGGCTCTTGCCCACGGCGTATGCCTGGAACAGCTCGCCGACCTGGTAGAACAGCATGACGGCGGCGCCTTCGGCCATGTGCGGATCGGTGTCGGGGAAGAGCACCATGGCAAACGCGCCGATGGTCGCGACGGCCATGAGGAAGCTCTCGTCGAACGCCTTGCCGCGGCGGATGTTGTTGTATGCCTTTTGGAGCACGTCGTAGCCGGCAATCAAAAAAGGCACGAGGAACAGTGCGAAGCTGGCGTAGATGTCGCCCGGGGTGCCGAATGCGGCAGTGAGGGTGCCGAGCTCATCGAGGGCGTACACCACGGCAAAAATGCCCAGCGCTACCAGGATGCGGTTGTGCTTATGCTCGAGTGACTCTTTTTTCTTGCGCTTCTTCTTTTTCTTCTTGGGGTCGGCGGTGGCCATGACTCGTATCCTCCCATTTGAATGTATGAACACTCGCTCATATAATTTCGCGAGCAAAGGCCGCGGCAAGCGCGGCCTTGCGGGTTGGCGTAAACCTTGGCTAGAGAATGATCTCGCAGTCCGGCTCGGCGTCGGCGGTGAACTCCACAACGCGGTCGAGGACCTCGTCGAACTCGGCTTCATCGGCCTCGAGCGTCAGCTTCTGGGTCATAAAGTTGACCGAAACGGACTTGACGCCATCGAGCTTGGCCAGCTCGTCCTGAAGCTTACGCGCGCAGTTGGCGCAGTCGATCTCGTCGAGCTTGAACTGCTTTTTCATGGTGGATTCCTTTCCCCGTATTTGCGGCTTGGGTGCAGGCCGCGCTGGTACCGTGGTTGGTCGCTATTCGCAGATGTGGCTCATGCCCTGGTTGAGCATGGTGTAGACGTGGTCGTCGGCGAGCGAGTATAGGATATTGCGCCCGTCGCGCCGGAATTTAACCAGGTGCGACTGCTTGAGTGTGCGCAGCTGGTGCGACACCGCGGACTGCGAGGTTTCGGTCGCTTCGGCGATGTCTGCTACGCAGAGCTCGCGGCCCATGAGGGCATAGAGGATCTTGATGCGCGTGGTGTCGCTGAAGACCTTGAACAGGTCGGCGAGGTCGTAGAGAAGCTCCTCGTCGGGAAGGTCCTCGGGCGAGCAGGTGGTGGGGATCGCGGGCTCGGTGGCCTCGATGTCGGGCTTCGTTTCATCAACGCGGATGCTCATTGCAATATCCCTTCATATGAACATGCGCTCATATAACTTGCTTCCGATTATATGAGTGTATGTTCATATGTCAATACAATTTGCGTTAATTTCGATGACTGCTTGCCGCTTCTGCGATTTTCTGTGGGTTGGGAGACATCGACGCAATGCTCGCCAACATATTTCGAGATGTTCGGCTAGCATGCTAAGAAAGCCACCTTGAGAAGCATTAGAACTGTTCATATTTGTACTTTATCGTGTCAAATACCGCGAGAATCAGTTCTTCCTCTACGGGAGTTTCTGCAGAATCAGTTTTATCTAAAGTTATATTGAGCATTGCTGCAGCCAATCTGGCACATCGGTGGCCGAATAAGTCGAAAAATGTAGGTGGACATCCGCAGAGATCGCCTTTAGAAGAGCGAATTCTCAATTAGATCAATAATCGTGTCGTCGTCCGTGCGGTTTTCATCGATTTTTGCGAACATGTCGCATTCCCAAGCCCCATTGATTTCCTCAGCAAGGGCCCCGACGTGTTGCATGTCGTCGGGTTCGGGCACATCGTTGATGCTCGGGTCATCAGCTTGCGGATATTGGCTTGCAATTTCGCGCTTGGCGGCCTCTTCTTCTTTGAGTGTCTCCAGGACGCGGCGACCGTATTCGAAGTAGCGCCGCAAGACAAATTGACGAAGAGTTTCTTGCAGGATGGCGAAGTTATCCGGGAGTCGACCGGGCCATATCTTCTCGCGAATGCGAATCGCTTCCATGACCCGTTTAAAAGCGGACTGCTTGAAAAACGAATGACGATTAACCGTGATAACGGCATATCCCATGTTTCGCAGCGTGTTTCGGCGCTCCTCGTCAATTGATTGCTGCTCGGGTTCGTCGTGGTAAAAGCCGTTGTATTCGATATCGGTCATCGAATTTTCGAGCAGCGCGTCGAGGTAGAAAACCGTCCGTCGCGTTAGGGCGGCGTATCTTTTGGGGACTGGGATCGGATAATCCGTTTTGATAGCGCGTATGGCTAAGCCACCCATTGACTTGGGCATTGTCAGCATCATGACAAACGCCGTTTCGAGTGGGGAGCGACAGCCTTCGTGTACATAAGAAAGTGCCTTAAGTGCTTTATTAGATCCACGATACCCCGGTGCCTCTGAAAAGAAGGCTCTGAGCTCTTCAACGCTGGTTAGGGCTGGGCGCTCGCGATATTGAGTTTCGTCGGACGTTCCAAGCGCGTAGGAGCCGCAGATTTCAAAGTAATACTCAACGAGCTCCGAAAGGTTGAGGTCGGCTGTTGCTTCTAACGCGCACAGCTTGATATCGACGATGTAGACGTTCGGCTCGAGTTCTAGGTAGCTTTCTGCATCAAACGTATAGCGCGTGCAGTGGCAGATGCAGCCCTTGCGGTGCCTTTTGGCATTATTGGAAAACGTCAGCACATGGATACGTTCAGAATCGACATTCTTTCTGTTGAGCCATGCTCGTGCCGCTTCCAGGTCGGACGTGGTCGGCGCAGACACCCTGATCTTTTCCATAGGTATGGGACCGGTCGCGTAGCTTGCGAGCGAGTTGGCTGTTTGGTATACAGCGCGTGCCGTGGTATGTGACAGAATGATTCCCATACGCGCATGATGGCATAGCGGACGCCGCATACGCCCGAAACTTCGGGCAACGGTATTGGGGCGCGGCTTATCTTCTGCGAACGGTGGGTTTTTGAGCTGTCGTATTGAGGGAGCAGCTTTGGCTGGGGAGGTTTCTGCCGGCTGCCCCTTTTTGATGAACTTTAGTTGCGGATTCGTAGCTTCTAAGCGTTTTTGCCGACCGCTCAGATGCCTCACCAACATAATTTGAGTTATTCGGCCTTATCCTATACAAATGGTGCGATCGCAACGTCCTATTCGAATTGATTCAGGTAGATTTATGGGGCTTGGTTGCGAAATTAAGGCGATTTTAGCTTCGATTGCGGTTCAAGGGGCCTTGACTAGTGGTTCAGCTGGCCGAACAACTCGAAAAATGTAGGTGGGCCAACCTGCCGACTATGTGAAGCACGCGTATTTGCTCGTTTTGATGAAAACTAGGGTGCAGCCATAAGGCTGCGCCCTAGTTTACTGCGTGTCGGTGTGCCCAGACGGATTGCGCTGTGCCTGGCAGGCGCTCCCGCAGATGGATCGGTTATTTCGCGAATAGGTTCTTGAGGTTGAACTCGGCCTGAACCGTGCGGAGCATGAGGTCGGTGTCGTCGAGGCCCAGGTGCTGCTCGTTGGCGTCGGCGGCGAGGGTTCCACGGCGGCGCGCCCAGTTCTCGAGTGCGGCGGGCGCGGATTCGCGGGGGAGCGAGCGGACGTCGGCATCCAGGCTGCGGCAGATCTGGCGCGAGTCGATGACGATGATCTTGCCGGCGCGGCGTGCCTCGGCGTAACCGTCCAGGTGGATCTTGAACCAACTGTCCTCAAAGGCGGCGTTGTGCGCCATGTAAGGGTACTTCTTCATAAGCTTGAGCAGCTGCTTCTGCAGTTCCTTGTTCTCGCGGAATGGCTTTTTGCCGTCGATGTCGTCCCAGGTGATGTGGTGGATATTCGACAACGGCACATCCTCGCCGCGGTAGATGTCGGGCAAACCGCAGTAGTGCGCCTCGGCGTCGTGCGGGACGGCGTCGCTGGTGAGCTCCATGATTTCCCAACCCACATTGATGATATAACCGCGCTCGGGTGCACGGCCGGTGGTCTCGATGTCGATACCGAGCACGGTGCCCTGGATGGGCTTGCGGGCGTAGGCCACGCCGAGCGCGTCGCGGTCGCCGCGGATCTCGCGCATGACCGACGCGGCGGTGCGCTTTTGCATCTTGCCGATGGCGGCGCAGGTGTCGGCATCGGACAGGCCGCGCGAAAGCGTCGCGGGCGTCACGTTGCGCAGGCGCGCCTCGCCAATCTGGTCGCACAGGTCGCGGTTGCGGTCAGCCAGGTCGCGCACGGTGGCAAAGTCGAAGCTGGGGTCGCCCTCGGCGGTAAAGTACTCGGTTTCGAGCACCTTAAGGGCCTCCTCGCCCTTCTGGCGCTCGGACTCCATGGCGCCGTGATCGCCATAGATAAACATGGGAATAAACGGCTGGCGCTCGTATTCGAGTGCTTGTGAAACGTTCATATAACTGCTCCTTGGACGGGCCGTGTCGCGCGGCTCGGTGGCATTGAGTTATGGCGAGATGATAGTTTACCATGGGCAACTATTGGCATCGCGCCTAGGACAACTACAATACCCTAGTTGACCGCTAGGACTTTTACAATGCTGCCGAAAGACATGAAAGGTTCCATCCGTCATGGATTTGCTGATTGATATTCTGCTCGACGCCGGCAAGGACACGCTCTCGCTGGCGCCGTTTTTGTTGGTGACGTATCTTGCTCTCGAGACACTTGAGCACGTTGCGGGCGACCGCGTCAACGGCGCTATCAAGCGCGCCGGCGCTGCGGGTCCCGTGGCTGGCTCGCTGCTGGGCATTGTGCCGCAGTGCGGATTTTCGGCCATGGCAGCAACGCTGTACGCCGGCCGTGTCGTGACGCTGGGCACGCTGGTCGCCGTGTTCCTCTCGACCTCCGATGAGATGCTGCCGCTGTTGCTCGCCGAGCAGGTGCCCGTGCAGACCATGGCGATGCTTTTGGCTTCGAAGGCACTGATCGCGCTGGTCACGGGCTTTATCGTGGACGCGGCTATCCGCGGCCTTCGTCGTAATTCCCGCGCGCATGCGGCGATTCGCCGTACCGTGCTGGGGACCGCTGCCAATCCGGCTCATGTGAACTGCGCGCACGACGACCATACCGGGGGCGACATCATTGATGAAGTGGCCGAGGCGGGCGTGAGCGCCGACCACATCCACGAGTTGTGCGAGCGCGACCATTGCGGTTGCGATGATGATGAAGATGAACACGAGCGCGACCACGGACACAGCCATGACCACGGTCACGCAGGCGAGCATGAGCACCACCACGGCCATGGGCACGACCACGGTCACTCCCACGAAGGTGCGCCCGTCCTGTCGATTATCCGCAGCGCGATCTCGCACACCGTGCAGGTTTCGGTTTTTATTTTCCTGGTGACGCTGATTCTAGTTGCCGTGCTCGAGACCTTCGGAGAGTTCGCGATCGAGCAGTTCCTGCGTGGCAACGAGACGCTCGCCGTCTTGGGCTCGGCACTCGTCGGCCTGATCCCCAACTGCTCGGCCAGCGTGGTCATTACGCAGCTGTACCTGGAGGGCGCGCTACAGCTGGCGCCGATGCTCGCCGGCACGCTCATTTCCGCCGGCGTGGGCTATCTTGTCCTGTTCCGCACCAACCGCAGCGCTCGTGAAAACGCCGTGTTCCTGGTCATGATGTACGTCATCGGCGCCGGCTGGGGCCTTATCCTATCCGCCTTCGGCCTCTAAGTAGGCCTAAAAAATGGGCTTCAAATAGCCATGCTCGGCGCCTGCGCAATGCGGCGACGCATGGCATTTTGAAGCCCGTTTTTTGTTGAGCCATGGATTCCGAGCGCTCACACCGCGCAAAACAAAAAGGTAGATTTCCGGGCATGTCCCGAAAATCTACCTTGGTTAGCGCAGCAGCTCGGTGAGGCTGCGCTTAAAGCGGGCCCGGTCTTCGCTGGTAAATGCCGCCGGACCGCGAGTGCGACCGCCGGCGCGGCGCACCTTCTTTTCCTCGTGGCGAATAAACAGTTGCATGTCGATGGTCGCCTTATCGTAGACGCGCCCGCGCACGCCGATGGCGGCGGCATCGCGCCCGAGCACCATGCTCGCCAAGCCAATGTCCTGCGTCACGACTACGTCGCCCGCCTGCAGGCGTTCGACAATGGCAAAGTCGGCGCTGTCGGCGCCCACGCTCACATCGAGCGTCGTGACCCAAAATCCGCGTCGCGCATGCTCGACGTCGCGCGGATCGTCGCGGCGAATGTGGCGTTCCAGGTTCTGTGTGCTGTTGCCGGCGATAACGACGGCGACGCCCGCCCGCCGCGCGCAGTCAATCGACTCGCGCGTGACCGGGCAGGCGTCTGCATCAATAAAGAGCGTTCGCGGCATCTAGTGCACCAGTTTGCCAAATTGAATAGCGCGAACAATCAGCGTTACGCCAAACACCAGCAGTGCGGTGCCGCTAAAGATGACGAGCATCTTGGCCGACCACAGCGGATAGATAAACACGAACATGCCGGCGATGATGGAGAGCGCGCCGCTCAGGATGGCGAGGGCACGGTTGGACGAAAGCTCGGACTCCAGAATGGACATGACACCTTCGACGATCCAGCCAAAGCCGGCCACGATAACCACCATCGTGGTGAGCGTCGCGGTCGAGAAGGCCTGGTTGCGCAGGATTATGACGCCGCCCAAGATAATGAGTAGGTTGGAGATGATGCTCGTCACGCGCCAGCCGGTGGGCAGCAGTGGCTCGAAAACAGCGGTAAACAGCCTGATCGCGGCCGTGATCACAAAGTAGAAGCCCAAGACGGTCGTTAGGAAGACGAGGGACTTGGCGGGCGCAAACAGCAGTGCGATGCCGGCGACGAGCGCCAAGACGCCCGTGATGGCGTAAATCCAGCGCACGGCCTTGACGGCTTTGCCCGCCATGCTTTTCTCGTCAAATCCAAACTGGCTCGATTTTTGGTCATCGTTCTTAAAGATGCCCATAATGTCTCCTTTCCGTGCGGTGCACGTCGCGTTCATTGCTCTCCGTGCGGCGTACGCCAAAAGTGCTGCAACAAGTATCGCCCAAGGGCGCCGATGCATGGGGCGGGAAGGACGAATTGCCGCCCCACATTCCCGAATTGTTACTTTTGTTCCCGCTCCAGTGAGGATTAATCAACAATTGTAGAACATTACGCCGCTGTATGTAATTGCCAAGGTTTTAGGTTAGATTCTCCTAAGAACAATTGCCCGAAATTGGGGGTCCCTATGAACGAAACAGTTCCCGCGGCGCCGTCGAGCGCGGAGTCGATGGCAAAGCAGGGTTGCGAAAAGCTCGGCTTGGACGCGTTTGATGCGTTGGTTCGCTGCGCCCGCACGTGCCGTCGCTTTGACGAGTCCATGCGCGTGCCGCGTGAGCTTTTGCTTGAGCTGGCGGAGCTGGCGCACCTGACTCCCTGTGGTGCCAATGCTCAGCGTCTGCGTTTTCATGTGGTAAGCGGTGCAGAGGACTGCGCGCGTGTATTTGACGAGCTTGCATGGGCCGGTGCGCTCAAGGATTGGCCGGGTCCCGATGAGGGCGAGCGCCCGACCGGCTACATCGCGATTCTTGCCGAGCGCGCCGTTCCGGGTAAGCCCGCCGCTCCTATTACTGAGGTCGACACGGGCATTGCCGCGCAGACGATGATGCTCGCCGCCCGCAGCGCCACGCCCGAGGTGGCTGCCTGCATGTTCAAGGCCTTTACGCCCCACGCGATCGATGCCATGGGGCTCGATAGCGATAAGTATGAGCTCAAGCTGATCATGGCGTTTGGCGTTCCGGCCGAGACGCAGGTGATCGATGCGATCGATTCCAACCCCGACGGCTCAATTAATTACTGGCGCGACGAGGCGCAGGTGCACCACGTACCTAAGCGCCCGCTTGCCGACGTACTGGTGTAGCTGAGCGTCACCGCGGTGTGATCCGGCGGTAAACCACCACAAAGGTACCTGTCCCCTTTGCGGTGGTGCGAGGGGAGGACGTGTGGCAGATTTGTATTTGGTGCGGCATGGGCAGACTGAGCTCAATGTGCAGAACATTTTGCAGGGTGGGCACGATTCGCCGCTTACGGCGCGCGGGCGCGAGCAGGCGCTGGCGACGCGCGCGGCGTTTGAGGCGCGTGGCGTGACCTTTGACCGTGTGTATTCCTCGCCGTTGGGCCGGGCGCGGCATACGGCTGAGCTAATTGCTGGTGAGGGCCGCTCGATAGAGCTGGTCGATGACCTGCGCGAGTGGCATTTGGGCTCGCTGGAGGGTACATCAAATCGCGAGATGCCGCCGCAGCCCTGGGGTGATTATCCGGTGGCCTTTGGTGGCGAGTCTGAAGGCGAGCTCCAGTCGCGCATGGTCGCGGCGCTGTCCCACATCATGGCCAGGCCGCAGCACGACTGTGTGCTGGCAGTCTCCCACGGCTCTTCCTGCCAGGAGTTTCTTGAGTATGTGACTGGCAGGGGAGAGCTACCCGACAACGGTGCCGTGCTTCATTTTGGCTATTGCGACGGTGCGTTTTCGCTCCTTGATTGGTAACGAACGAAAGGACCCCTATGAATAAAGACCTGTATCTGGTTCGTCATGGGCAGACAATATTCAACCTTAAGCGCATTATTCAGGGTTGGAGTGACTCGCCGCTCACGCAGCTGGGATGCGACCAGGCGGCGCGTGCCGGCATGTTCTTACGTGCGCGCGGCATTGAACCCGATCATGCCTACACCTCCACACTTCATCGCACCGAGCAGACTATCGCCAACCTGTGGCCGGGCTTGGCGTACGAGCGCCTGGACGGTCTGCGTGAGTGGTTCTTTGGCGACTTTGAGGCCGAGCGCGTGATGCTTATGCCCGAGCGCCCGTGGCGAGATTTCTATCGTCAGTTTGGCGGCGAGGGCCAGATGCAGGTGCGCGAGCGCATGGCGGCGACGATAACCGATCTTATGCGACGTCCGGACCACGAGTGTGTGCTCGCGGTGAGCCACGGTTCGGCTATCAAGGAGTTTTTGGACCACGTGCGGGGCGCGGCGGCCGACGAGCGCGAACGCGTGCCGGGCAACTGCTCAGTGCTGCATTTTGCGTTTGACGATGCGGCCGATACGTTTGAACTGGTCGAAGTCTTTACGCAGGAAGACTACGCGCGCGAGCTGGGGCTTGAACCGCTCGTGGCTACTGCGGGTCCGCAGCGCGGATAACGCGAGCGCGGCGGCACGGGTCGTCGGCATAACTTCTCGACGCAAAAGGGGCGGAGATGCATGTACCTGCTGCATCTCCGCCCCCTGTTTGTTGGGCTGCCGATTTTTGTGCTGGACGGTCTGGTCTTGCTAGAACCGCGCGACCTGGTGCGTGAGCAGACCCGTCGGAACCTGCGCCGCGCCGCCGCTGACCTGCGCGGCGGGGAAGAGCGCAGCTACGGCAAAGTTGAACGGCTCTTTGCCCGTGTAGGTGCCGGCGGCACGTGCACCGTCGGCCAGGAGCTGTGATGCCTCGACTAGTGCGACAGCGTAGGCAGGGTCGTCGGCCAGTGCCGGCTCCGGCGCCTGGTCGAGCATGGCGCGGATGGCCCCGACGGCGTCCTCGCGCTTGACCTCCCACACGCGGTGCGTAATGCCGGCGGGGTCGGTGACGGCATAGAGTGAAGCGCCCTCTTTTGCGGCGCCGAGGATGATATCCATGACGGGAGAGGCTTCGTAGACAAGCGTTACGGGACGGGGCTGTACCTTGAGGTCGGCGATTGCGCGCGCAGCGGCGGTCGTATCGGCGGCAACCGCGTCGCCGCCCGCCAGCGCACCAACCGGGCAGATCGCCACGACACCTGTTACGCGCCCCGGCTCGCCCGAGCATTCGTACACGTAATACGCCGCGCCCGGGTCCTTGAGCATCAGGCCATCGGCAATGGCTCCGCGCAGAGCATCGTTGCCGCTCAGGATGCTGCCCATTGCAGGCAGCGCCTCGAGCACGCGGTCCTGAGCCGGGCGGATGCAGGGAAACGGAAGTGCTTTCATGGGCGGTCCTAACGCACGAGTCGGTTTGTTCGCGGCTTATTATGCCCCAACTTGGCCGCTCGCGTCCCAGAGCACGTTATCGGCGAGCGCGATCAGCACCTGCTGACAACGAACGATATCGGCATGGGGCACATATTCGTTGGGCTTGTGCGCGAGCGCGAGCGACCCGGGACCGTAGCTCATGCAATTGCGGTTACCTGTCTTGCCGGCAATGACAGCGGTGTCGGTGTAGCCGGTAAAGAAGCCGACGGTCGTGTCCGCCCCCGTCACGTCATCGGCGGCACGCTTGAGCGCGGCTAGAAGAGGAGAGCTTGGATCGCGCTCGATAGCGGGGCGGTCGCCTGTCACGGTGTAGCTTCCATGGCAGCCGGGGACCGCGGCTTCGGCAACGGCGATGGCCTGCTCTACCATGCGCGTCGCGGCGGCCGTATCGGTCGGCGGGGTCAGGCGCATGTCGACCCAGACTTTGGCGCGGTCGGGCACGACATAGGGGCGATATCCGCCCTCGATTTGGCCAAACGTGATGGTCGAAGGCCCCAGCTCATCGTGCGCGGGCAGCGCCACAAACGCGCGACGGAGCGAACACACGACCTCGGCCATGGCGGCGACGGCATCCGCGCCCTTCCACGGCTGGCTCGCATGCGCCGTTACGCCAGCCATTTCAATCTCGAGCCACGTGCGCCCCTTGTGCGCCACCTGGATCTGTCCGTCGGTGGGTTCGGTGTCCAGCACCCATTCGCGCGAGCCGACCCAGCCGGCATCGATCGCGGCCTCTGAGCCGCGCATAAAGTCCTCCTCGTCGACCGAGCAAATGAGTGAGAAGCCACGGCGGGGCAGCTCGCCTTCTGCCGCCACGCGCTCGAGCGTATGGACCAGTGCGGCAATGGCGCAGGCCAGACCACCCTTCATATCGCAGGCACCGCGGCCATAGAGTTTATCGTTGCGCACGATCGCTCCGAGCGGCGGAATGTCCGCGTCCCAGCCATCGCCCAGCGTAACGGTATCCATATGGCAGATATAGACGAGCCGTGGCTCGTCGCTCAGTCCCGGCACGGTGACCATAAGGTTGCGGCGCCCGGGCAGCACCTCGAGTTCCTCAACCTGCACGGCATGGAGCACCGGATGGCTCAGCTGTGCCACCCGTTCCTCAACCAACGCTTTGATATAGCGCTCAATCTCGTCCTCATACGCACCCGGGTCTGAGCTGTCGATCCGCACGAGTCCTTGCGTAAGCCGCCAAGCAAAATCTGTATCAACCATAGGCACCTCACAGATAGTTAGGTCAACATACAGATTGTATGTCAAGAAGCGGCTCGGTGTATTTAATGGAGTGCTCACAAAAACGGGGGCGCCTCTCGTGCGAAAGGCGTCCCCGCGGGCATTCAATGTCAGTGACGGGCAGGCCACATGGGGAACTGCCCGTCAGATCAGCCGGCGCTATTTGATTACGCGCACGCGATACATCGACGGAATCTGCTTGAGTGCCTCGATGGTGCTGCTGTCCAGGTGCTCGTCGGTGTCGAACATGGTGTAGGCGTTCTCGCCGGCGGACTCGTTGGTCATACGCTGCACGTTGGCGTTGTCCTTGGCCAGGATGGCCGTGATCTGGCCGATCATGTTGGGCACGTTGGCGTGCAGGCAGGCGATGCGGCTCGCGGCGCGCGCCTTGCCCATGCTGCAGGCGGGGTAGTTGACGCTGTGCGCGATGTTGCCGTTCTCCAGGTAATCCTTGAGCTCGCTGATGGCCATGTCGGCGCAGTTGGCCTCGGCCTCGCCAGTGCCGGCGCCCGAGTGCGTGGTGATAAACGTGTTGGGCATCTTGACGGTCTTGGGCGTGGCGAAGTCGCAGCTAAACCAGCTCAGCTTGCCCTCGCGCAGGGCAGCGTCGACGGCGTCCTCGTCAATGATGGTTTCGCGCGCGTAGTTGATGAGCACGGCGCCCGGGGCCAGCAGGTTGATCTGCTCGGTGCTGATCATACCGATGGTGTCGGCCTTGCTGGGCACGTGCACGGTGAGATAGTCGCAGCCGCGGCAGAGGTCCTCGAGCGTGCCCACGCGCTGCACCTCGCGGCTCAGCACCCATGCGTGCTCGACGGAAATGAACGGATCGTAGCCGTAGACGTCCATGCCCAGATCGACGCAGGCGTTGGCGACCTTGGATCCCACGTTGCCCAGACCGATGACGCCGATGCGCTTGCCCTTGAGCTCGCGGCCCACAAAGGCCTTCTTGGCTTTTTCGGCATCGACCTGGATCTCGGGGTCGTCGGCGTTGTCGCGCACCCAGTTCATCGATTGCACCACGCCGCGGCTCGAGAGCACCAGCATGCCTAGGACGAGCTCCTTAACGGCGTTGCTGTTGGCACCGGGGGAGTTAAAGACGACGACGCCCTTCTTGGCGTACTCCTCGACGGGGATGTTGTTGACGCCGGCGCCGCAGCGGGCGATGGCGCGGATGCCCTCGGGCAGCTCGTAGCCGTGCAGGTCAGTCGAGCGCATCAGGATGGCGTCGGCCTCCTCGGCGGTGCTCACAAATTCGTAGCCCTCGCCAAACTCGACTTTGCCGTCCTTGGTGATGTCGTCGATGGTCTTAATCTTGCGCATGAAAAACTCCTTAGCAGGTTTGGTTTAAACAGGTGGTTTGAAGTGGCTGGTCGGCCCGCGCGTTGCGGGCTAGTTAGATCGCGGGCTCAAACTACGCTGCGTTTCGAAGTCCTTCATGTACGAGGCCAGTGCCTGCACGTCTTCCATGGTTACGGCGTTGTAGACGCTGGCGCGCATGCCGCCCACCAGGCGATGGCCCTTGACGTTTTGAATCTGGTGCTCGGCCGCGCCTGCGACAAAGGCCGCGTCGAGTTCGGCGTCGCCGGTGCGGAAGGTGACATTGGCGATGGAGCGGCTGTCGGCCTGCGTGGTGCCATGGAACAGCTCGCTGTGCTCGAGCAGGTCGTAGAGCAGGTTGGCCTTGGCCCAGTTGCGCTCGGCCATGGCGGCAAGTCCGCCGGTCTCCTCGACCCAATGGAACACCTTGCCGCACACGTAGATGCCAAAGGTGTTGGGCGTGTTGAGCATGGAGCCCTTGGCGGCCTGGGCCTTAAGGTCCATGTACTGCGGTGTCTGCGCAAAGGCGGGGCCGTCGGCGATGAGGTCGTCGCGCACGATAACCACGGTCACGCCCGCGGCGCCGGCGTTTTTCTGAGCGCCGGCGTAGATGAGCCCGTAGCGCTCGACGTCGAGCGGCTGCGACAGAAAGCAGCTCGAGACATCTGCGACCAGCGGTACGTCGCCGCAAGCGGGCAGCTCGTGGTACATGGTGCCAAAGATGGTGTTGTTCTGGCAGATGTAAACGTAGTCGAGCCCGTCGCCCGCGGCCTCGGCGGCAATGCGCGCGTTGATGTCGGCCATGTCGGGGATGCGGTCGAAGTTGGTGTCCTCGGAACTCGCGAGCAGCACGGCCTCGCCGTACTTGTCGGCTTCTTTGTATGCCTTGTTGGCAAAGTTGCCGGTCACGACGTAGCCGGCGCGGCCGCGGCGCATGAGGTTCATCGGGATGCCCGCAAACTGTAGCGTGGCGCCGCCCTGCAAAAATAGGACGTGGTAGTTGTTCGGGATGCTCAGCAGGCGACGCAGGGTTGCCTCGGCGTCGTCGATGATCTGCTGGTACATGCTAGATCGATGGCTCATCTCGAGCACGGACATGCCGCAACCGCGGTAGTCCATCATCTCGTCGGCGATCTCGGCGAGCACGCTTGTGGGCAGTGCGGCCGGGCCAGCTGAGAAGTTGTGCACACGTGCCATCTTCTAGTCTCCCTCGTAGTCGTTTGAACGTTCGGGATACTTTAGCACAGTGGAGCGCCAGGCGCGACCGCATCACGGTAAAACTCGACTGCGCCGCTATGATTTACAGTATGGTTACATGGGAGAGGGGCGACCTTACTCCTCAGGCAAATCCAAATCTGCGAGCGAAGACATGAGGTTCTCTAGGCGCTTGATCTCTTCGTCCTAAATTAGCTACCTCCTAGTTAGTACGATGCTAGCGTGGCGATGACGACTTCGTCGCCGGCGTATATTAGGGTGTTGCCGTCGGGGATGATCGTTTGGCCTTCGCGCTTGAGCATCACCACAATAAACGGATGCTTGCCTTGTGGCACATCGCGCAGGCGCTGGCCGGCCAGGCGACCGTGGGGCGTCACGGTGACCTCGCGCAGCGTAACCTCGGCACGCTCTTCGAACGTTGGGGCGGCCATCACCAGCAGATCGCCTTCCTGGATCACGGTATCGCCGTTGGGCAGCACCGGATGGGCGCCGTCACGCAGCACCAAGACCACCAGCATGTCCGTTGCGCTGCCAATGTCGGCGAGCGAGCGTCCGGCAAACGGATGTCCAGCGCCTACTTTGAGCTTGACGAACGACATGCCGTCTTCGTCGCGGTAGTCGTTAAAGGTGCGACGCACGTCGCCGGTCGCATCGATCATATCGAGCTTCTTCGCCACCGCCGGCAGCAGCGAGCCCTGCACCACAATGCTCGACACGGCAATCGCAAACACCAGGTCAAATAGGTCGTGTCCGCCGGGAACGCCGGCCACTACGGCAAAGAGACTAAAGACGACCGAAGCTGCTCCGCGTAGGCCCGCCCAGCTTACGAGCGCGACCTGGCGGGGATTCGTCTTAAAGGGCGCTAGGAGCACGCCGACGGCGATGGGGCGGCTCACGAAGAGCATGAACGCCATGAGTGCCAGGCCCGGCAGCAGCATCTGCGGCAGGCGTGCGGGCGTTACGAGCAGGCCGAGCAAGAAGAAGATCGTCATCTCGGCCATCTCGGTGAGGGTGTCAAAGAAGTGCGCCATCTCGACTTTGCCGGTGATGTCGCTGGCGCCCAGCACAATGCCGGCCAGGTACACGGCTAAAAAGCCGTTGCCGCCCAGGTAGCTCGGCAGCGCGTAGGCGACGATGGCCACGGCGAACAAAAAGATGGTCTGCGCGCCCTCGGCCGTTGCGTGCGCGCGTTCAATCAGGCGGCCCGCCGCCCAGCCGATGGCAAGACCCAAACCCGCGCCCAGGATGATCTGCTTGGCCAGCAGTGCGGGAATGTTGATGTCGCCGCCGGCCGCGAGTGTGGCGAGCACGGCGGTGAGCAGGTAGGCGACGGGGTCGTTGGAGCCCGATTCGACCTCGAGCAGCGAGTCTGTGCCGCCCCTCAGCGAAAGGTTGTGCTCGCGCAGCACGCTAAAGACGCTTGCCGCGTCGGTCGACGCCACGACCGATCCCAGCAGCAGGCCGCCGATCCAGTCGAAGCCCAGCACAGAGTGGGCGAACACGCCGGTGATGCCGGCAGTGATGACGACGCCGAGCGTGCTCAGCAGCACCGCCGGCGCAGCGACGGGCTTGGCGCGGTCGATATTGGTGTTAAAGCCGCCGTAGAACATGATGAACAGCAGCGCCGTGCTGCAGACGGTTTCGGTAAGCGCGTAGTCGCTAAAGTCGATATCCGCCGGGCCGTTGACGCCCAACAGCATGCCGAGCGCGATAAAGATAAGCAGGGTGGGGAAGGGGAGCTTTTTGCCGACGGGTTTGATGGTCAGGCACAAAATGATGACGAGGCCGATAAAAAGAAGGATCTGGTTCATAGATGGTGTCCGCTCCTGGGTGGTTGGCGTGGCACGGTCAGTTGCCTGCGGTTATTTGTACCCAAAGATGGTGGGTTTATGGGGTTGGATTGCGGGCGTGCGCGATATCGTCATAGACGACTGCCGTCTTTGCCTCTGCTCGGAAACCCTTTCCAGCTTTATTGCAACGGAGTACAATGGGTAACGTTTAAGTTCAACTTGAAGTTTTAGTTGCGGAGCCGGGCTTCGGCCGCAATGCAAGGAGAGGCGTACCATGGCGATCTATGTGACATCTGATGCTCACGGGCACGTGCGTGCGCTTGACGAGGCCCTGTCTAAGATCTCGTTGACGTCCGACGACACGCTGTACGTGCTGGGCGACATGATCGATCGCGGGCCCGATCCGGTCGGCGTTATTAAGCTCGTGCGCTCGCTGCCCAACGCCCGCGTGCTCAAGGGTAATCACGAGCAGATCATGCTCGATGCCATCATTGGTCAGGATCCGCTCGATGCCGAGACCTGGGATATCAACGGTGGCTGGACGACGCGCGAGCAGCTCAACGACATGGAATTTGAGGCATACGAGGAGCTCGTGCGATGGATGGCCGCGCTGCCGCTCTACGCGGTGGTCGAGACCGAGGAGCGCCCGTATCTGCTGGTGCATGCTGGAATCGAGATGAAGGCGGCGCGCGCGTTTTTGCTTGAGCATGGCGTCGATTGTGCCGATGGCGTTGGAGCGGTGGGTGCCGATCGCGAGCTGCTGCAGCAGATGCTCGCGGTACAGTCGTCCGATGACCTGCTGTGGATTCGTCACGGCTATTGGGATGTGCCGACCGGGCTGCTTTCTACCGAGGGTAAGGGCCCGGTCGTTGTGAGCGGTCACACGCCGACGGTGTCGCTCGGGCGTTATTGCGAGGTCGGTGGTCTTGCGGGGCTCGACGAGGAGTCGGGCCGCGGGCAGATCGTGCGCCTGGGCGGCGAGGATGCCGCCGGTGTGCCCGATCGCATCGACATCGACTGCGCTGCCGCCACCGGCTCCGAGTTCGGTCGCGTGGGCATCCTGCGGCTCGATGATGGGGCGGAGTTCTACGCGAACATCAACCCGGGCGAATAATCGGTGCAAGGGGTAGCTAATATGGGAAGGGTTTTTTGACTACTTTTGCCCTTCTGCCCGCAAATTGATTTCTCTGGGACGGGATTAAATAATCATTTGGCTGCCCGCCGGCTAAGTGAGTAGACTTTTTTGGAAATGCCGAGCACCCAACATATTTGCCTCAATAAAACCGCAGGTCACAGACTTGTGCTCTGTCGGTGTGGTCGGGGATTCGGTAAAAATCTACTCACTTAGTTTTACGTGTCCGCAACGAGACTCCAGCCGGGGTGATTCCACCGCAAATTAGCTTCTCCCATCGCCGCAATTAGGCGCCGTACGGATTCCGGTCCCTCTCTATGCGTTGGCGGATGTGGGCGTACTCGATAATCAACAGTACCAGCAGTAGGGCCATGATGGTCAGGTAGCTCACGACGGCGCCCATCAGGCCGAGCAGATTGATCAGAATCACCGGGAGCACCACGCTCACGGCAAAGCAGATCAGGTAGATCTTGGTGACGTCGCCGGCATGGCGCAGCACCGTGATGATGGCGTAGATAAAGTCGATGGCCGCGGTGACGCCGCCGGCGACGACCATCAGCAGCGCCAATGTGCGGTAGCGCTCAAAGTTGAGGCCGTACATATAGCTCATGAGGGGAATACCGGGACCGGCCATAAATGCGGCGCACACGCCGGTGATGACCACGATCAGCGCCATAACGGCAACAATAATCAGGTCAAAGCGACGACGCTTGCGAGGATTAGCCCAAATGCTCGACAAGCGCAGGAGCTGCGGTTTATAGACAAATCCAATGCTCAACAGAATAGCCTGAGCTGGAAAAAACAGGGCATTAAAGTACAACTGGTATTTGTAGGCCAGTGTTCCTTCCATCACAAACTTGGGCATGCTCTCGATAAGATTGAACAGGAATAGCGCGCCAAAGAGTGGGGCGCACTGGACAAACAGGTGGCCGACCTCGCGCAGGCTTACGCGGCGCGATTTTTCGGTCTCGAGCAGGGCGAGCGGCGCGGTGACCAGCACGAGCGAGGCGATCGCGGCGATGCCCATGGCCATGGCCGCGATGGGCATGCTACGCGTGAAGAACAGCGCCACGCTGAAGACCGCGATGACGCCGACGGAGCGTAGCGTTTGACTCATTCCAGCCAAGTAGAGCTTGTCGGCCTGCTGCAGGCGGCCTTCGTACACGTCGGCGACGCCGTCGATGACCTTATACAGGTAGACGCCCAGGCCGATCGTCGCCATCTGCGCGTCATAGCCGCGGGCGCTGCTATACATGAGGCCGCAGCCTAGGGCGAGCGCTCCGCAGATCCAACGATTGAGCTGGTAGGAGGCGAAGGACGTCTTTTCGTCGATGTCCGAGACCTGGAAATTGCGCACGCCGTAGTTGCATGCGATCATGATGAGCGTGCCGGTGACAAAGGCGATGGAGAACTTGCCGGCTTCTTCGGCGCCCACGAGCTGTGTGGACACGATGGTGAGCAGCGGAAACGCCAAGCCCCACACGGCGGTGCCGAGAGCGTTCCAAAGGTAATCGCGGCGGGTGGCGTGCTCCTCGTATTCCGCTTCCTGCATGGAGAAGCCGCCGCCGTAGACGGCACCGAGCAGACGGTTCCACCAAGCGTTGACCATGCGGCGGACGGGGCCGGGCTTGCGATCGCGTTCGCGCCGGCGACGTGTGGCTTGGCTGCTATCGGGCCCGCCGGCGTTGCGCTGACTCAGCTCTTGGATGCGTGCGAGTTCCTCGGCAGTGTGCGAGGCAGGGAAGAGGCCGTTCTCGATGCGGCCGCCCTGGGCCTTCGCGGCGCCGTCTCTCGATGCAGCGGGGTTGGAGACGCCGTTGCGGCGGGCGATGGCGCGGCGAATGCTATCGAGGGGCGTGATGCTCAAAGCGGAGTCCTTTCTATTGCTGCGCTTTAGTATAGACGCGACGGTGTTCGTTCGTGTTTTTGAACGGATTGTTCAATAATTTCGGCGGGCGGCTGTAATTTGTCGGTAAACGTGCGGTATCCTGTTGAAGTTTTGTGACACCCCCCGATGCCGCCCACGCGGTACCAAGGAGCTTCTACCTATGGACGTCGCCGCATTCTTACTGGCTCTTGTGCCGATTATTTGGCTGGTCGTGATGCTGCTGTGCTTTAAATGGCCAGCTTGGAAGGCCGCTATCGGATCGTTTGTCCTTTCGTGCTTGCTTGCCTTCGCATGGTGGCACCTGCCGGCAGCGCAGATCGCGACCGCCTCGCTCGAAGGTTTTTTGATGGCTCTGTGGCCCATCGTCCTGGTGATCATCGCCGCGGTGTTCACGTATAACCTGTGCGTTCGTACGGGCGCCATGGACGTGATCGGCAGCATGATCACCTCCATCAGCAGCGACCGCCGTCTGCTGGCGCTGCTCGTGGCTTGGTGCTTCGGTGGCTTTATGGAGGGCATGGCCGGCTTCGGTACCGCTGTCGCCATTCCCGCCGGCATGCTCGCGGGCCTGGGCTTTGAGGCCGTGCCTGCCGTGCTCATCTGTCTGCTGGCCAACGGCGTGCCCACGCCCTACGGCTCCATCGGCATCCCCACGGTGTCCGTTGCCGACCTGGTGGGTTTGGATTCCCTTCACCTAGCGACCGTTCAGCTGGTGCAGCTCGCACCGTTCTTTGTGGTGATGCCGCTATTTATTGTGCTGGTTGCGGGCCGTGTTGCCGATGACCAGGGCAATGCCGCGAGTGTGGGCGAGCGTCTGCACGGTGTTGCCGGCGTGGCGTTGCTCTCCGGCGTGTCGTTTGTCGGCGCGGCTCTGGTCGTTGCCATGTTTGTGGGCCCCGAGCTGGCCGTGGTCGTAGGATCCATCGTTTCGCTCGCGCTGACAGCTGCGCTTGCCATGCGCGCCGAGAAATCCGGTCACCTGGACGCTCGCTTCCATATGAATATCGAGGCCGGGGAGAAGCTCACCGTTAAGTCGGCGCTTTCGGCCTGGTCGTGCTTCATCCTGATCTTTGTGTTGCTGCTGGGCACGTCTAATCTGGTGCCCGCTGTACATGCTGCGCTCGCGCCGTTTGCGAGCCATGTGCAGGTGTATTGCGGTGAGAATCCCGGTACGCTTACGTTTTCATGGATCAATACGCCGGGCGTCTGGATTTTCCTGGCGGCGTTTGTCGGCGGTGCCATTCAGGGCGCTTCGCCGCGCATGATGGGCGAGGTGCTGGCCGCGGCTGTGAAGCAGATGACGCCGACGGTGATCACCATGCTTTCGGTGCTGGGCTGCGCCAAGGTGATGGGCTATGCCGGCATGATTTCGTCGATCAGCGCGTTTTGCATTGCGGTCGCCGGCGGTCTGTACCCGATTCTGGCTCCGTGGATCGGTGCGGTCGGTGCGTTCGTGACCGGTTCGGGCACGTCTTCGGGCATGCTGTTTGGCCCCATTCAGAGCCAGGCTGCCACTGCGCTGGGTGTGAGCGACTACTGGATGGTCGCGTTGAATGCCTTGGGCGTCGCCGCCGGTAAGATGATCTCGCCGCAGACCTTCGCCATTGGTCTTGCCGCCGTGCACGTGCGCGGTAAGGATGCCGAGCTCCTGGGCGCGGTGCTGCCCTACGCTGCCGGCATGCTGGTCCTGATGAGCGCCATAGCCATGCTCGGCCAAGGCCTGCCACTGTAGTCGGCACTTAGGGACGTTCCTTATGTGCCGGCACTTTGGGAACGTCCCTAAGTGCCGGCATCCGAGGACACTCCTTGAATATTGCCTGTTCAAGAGTGTCCCCAATGACTAGTCGTTTAAAAACGTCCCCAATGACTAGGCCGCTTGCCTGCGATTTTTGACCGTTGGGCGGGCTTGCCGCCCTTGCCGCAAAAACGTTTTTGCATATCGGGTACAACGGGCTTTACGTGAGTAAAGTGCGCGTCGCGTCCACGTGTCGCGTTTTTAAAGGAGGCCCCATGCCTGGTGTTACCCCTGCAGAAGTTTTGTCCAACTTTGGTATTACGCTCGTTGAAGATCCCGCCGAGAATCAGCCCCGTCTGCTGGTCGACCTGCCGGCAGCCGAGCTCGTCGAACACGCTATCCGCCGCGAAGAAGGCCGCATGGCATCCAATGGCGCGCTGGTGATCGAGACAGGGGAGCACACTGGCCGTTCGCCCAACGACCGCTTTATCGTCGACACGCCCGACGTGCACGACAAAATCGCCTGGGGCGCGGTCAACCGCCCGCTGTCCGTCGAGAGCTATGAGGCCATCAAGGCCGGCATCGTCGACTATCTCAACGAGCGCGACGTGTTCGTCACCCGCGGCATGGCGGGCGCCGACCGCAACCACACGCGTCGCCTGCTCGTTGCCTGCGAGCGTGCCAGCCAGGCACTCTTTATTAAGCAGATGCTCGCCCGCCCGCTTGCCCGCGAAATCGCGCGCACCGGCGAACCCGACTTCTGCGTGCTCGCAGCGCCCGGTTACCAGTGCGACCCCGCCATCAAGGGCCTCAACTCCAGCGCCGCCGTGGTCATCAACTTCCAGGAGCGCGTGATTTTGGTCGCGGGTACCGGCTACTCCGGCGAAATCAAAAAGTCCATCTTCAGTGTCATGAACTATCTGCTGCCCGTCGAGGATGACGTGCTGCCCATGCACTGCTCGGCCAGCATGGATCCCGTCACGCACGAGACTGCCGTGTTCTTTGGCCTGTCCGGCACGGGCAAGACCACGCTTTCTGCCAACCCCACGCGCCTGCTGATCGGCGACGACGAGCACGGCTGGTCCGACATGGGCATCTTCAACATCGAGGGTGGCTGCTACGCAAAATGCGAGGGCCTGGACGCCTTCCACGAGCCCGAGATCTTCAACGCCGTCCGTTTTGGCGCCATTTGCGAAAACGTGGTGCTCGACGAGAACCGCAAGCCCAACTACGACGACATCTCGATCACGCACAACACGCGCGTGGCCTATCCCGTGGAGCACATTCCTAACGCGTGGACTAAGGGCATGGGCACCACTCCGAGTGTCGTGCTGTTCCTGACTTGCGACGCTTTTGGCGTGCTGCCGCCCATCTCGCGCCTGACGGCCGACGCCGCCATGTACCACTTTGTGACGGGCTTTACGGCTAAGATTCCCGGCACCGAGGTCGGCGTCACCGAGCCCACGCCCACGTTCTCTTCGCTGTTCGGCGAGCCGTTTATGCCGCTCGACCCCATGGTTTACGCCAAGATGCTTGGCGAGCGCATTGCCGACGGCCGCACGCGCGTGTACCTGGTCAACACCGGCTGGATCGGCGGCGGCTACGGCGTGGGCCATCGCATCGAGCTTGCCTACACGCGCTCGCTGGTCGCGCGCGCCCTCGACGGCACCATCGAGGACAGCGAGTTCGTGCACGACGACATCTTTAACGTCGACATTCCCACGACGTGCCACGGCGTGCCCGATGGCATCCTGGTGCCGCGCCAATATTGGCAGAGCACCGCGCGCTACGACGAGGCCGCGCACAACCTGGCGGTGATGTTCGAGGAGAACTTCGAGAAGAAGTACTCTCACCTGCCCGAGTCCGTCAAAGCCGCCGGCCCGCACGCCCAGGTGTCCGCCGAGGCCCGTCATCGCGGCCGCGGCCTGCTGGGGCTCCGCCGCTAGCGTCGCCTCAGACTCAAAACCATCATAAAGGGGGCACCTTTGTGGTGGTTTTGCTCGTGTGGATGACTCGGGTTACAATACGTCTGACATATCGTCCCCTTCTCCGGATGGGGACAGCGCAAGCGTTCTTGTGACGGCACCGTAGGACTTTGAAGGTGGCCGTTGTAAGGGCGCTTTTTGTTTAGGCGCCCTCACTCGGGCGCGCACAATGAAGGGAGAGCGTATGAAGAGCTTTATTGCCGAGGATTCATTCTGGGAGCTGTTTCCGCAGGCAGCGGTCGGTGTTGTGGTCGTGGAGGGCATGAAGCCCACGGCTCAGATTCCTCAAGAGGACGTGGATGCGATTGCGGCGTTGCTCGACCGCGCCAATATCGATGCGGAGCGTCATCTGACCAGCGATACTATCAGCGAGAACGCACCGGTCAAGGCATGGCGCGAGGCCTATCGTCTGTTCAAGACCAAAAAGGGCGCGCGTTGCTCAATCGAGAACCTGCTCAAACGCGTGCTCAAAGGCAAGCCGGTGGGCCACATTACGCCCGCGGTGGACATCTACAACACGGTGTCGTTGACCTACGCGCTGCCCGTCGGAGGCGAGGACCTACATGCGATCGAGGGAGACCTTCGCCTGAAGGTGACCGACGGTGGCGATGCATTCTTGCCGCTTGGCGAGGAGGCGGACGATCCGACGCTGCCCGGCGAGCTCGCCTACATCGATGATGCGGGCGCCGTGTGCCGCTGCTGGAACTGGCGCGACGGCGTTCGCACGGCGCTGTCCGACGATTCGGCCGATGCATTCTTGGCGATTGAGTGCGTGGAGCCCGAGCGGATGGGGGATTGCCAGGCCGCGATCGATCGCCTAGCCGAGCTGCTCGAGCGCTATCTGGGAGCGACGGTTGTCATTAAGACGCTTGTGACCCGCGACAATCCTTGCGTGGAGCTGTAGCGGCGCCTAGAACCTATTGATGCCCCAAACCACCACAAAGGTGCCTGTCCCCTTTGTGGTGGTTTTTATGTTGATGGGTTAACAAATGGGGTATTTGGGTACGAGTGTCGCCTTATGCGACTAAGATGTTTACCCGTTAGCATTATGCAAGCGAAAGGCGGTCGTCTCCCATGCAGCAGAACGACGAGACACGTTTTGAGGATTTTGTCGGACTGATCAGCGGGCTCTACAAGGAGATTCAGCGCATCAAGACGTCCGAAGGCGCAAGGCTCGGCCTTAAGGGCTCCGACGTCATGTGCCTGTACTATCTTGAGCGCAGCAAGGACGGCCTGACCGGCGCCGACCTCGCCCGCATGGCCGGCGTTACCCGTGCCGCCGTTTCGCGCACGCTGGCACATCTGGAGGAGGGCGGCTACGTCGAGGTCGATGATTCGGGTGATGCGGCCGTCAAGTACCGTGCCCCGGTGCGCCTGACTGCCCTGGGCGGCGAGAGCATGAGCGAGGCCGATCGCATCATTCGCGAAGTGCTCGACACCACCGGTAAGGCCATGGGCGTGGAGCAACGCGAGCAGATGTACGCGTCGCTGCGTACGATTCTCAACACCCTGCGCGAGATCTAAGGCCGCCAAGGCATTTGCTTCCAATTAACAACTGCATCGTCCCGTTTGAGCGCGCACGCCGTGTCGGGACATTGTTGTCAAAATTCCCTGCGCGAGATCTGCGCAAGAAAGGATTCGCTATGTCCGTCCGCATTATTACCGATTCCGCCAGCGATATGTCTCCGGCGGAGCACCCCGCTCTACGTGTTCTGCCGCTGTCCGTCACCTTTGGCTCCGACGTGTATATGGATGGCGTCGACATCGATCACCAGCGCTTTTACGAGATGCTCGTGGAGCGCGATGAGCTGCCCAAGACCGGTCAGGTCAACCCGTATGCCTTTTCACAGGCAATTGCCGAAGCGCGTGAGGCCGGCGACGAGGCCGTGATTATTACCGTGGGCGCCAAGCTTTCGGGCACCAATCAGAGCGCCCGTACCGCACTTGCCGAGGCGCCGGGCGGCGACGTGTTCGTTGTGGACAGCAATAACGTGACCTTGGGCGAGCGCGTGCTGGTTGAGTATGCGCTGCGCCTGGTGGACGAGGGCCGTAGTGCGGCCCAGATTGCGGCGGCCGTCGAGGCCGTTCGTGACCGCGTGGTCGTCATCGGCCTGCTCGAGACGCTGGAATACCTGGTGCGCGGCGGCCGCCTGTCTGCTGCGGCGGGCGCTGTGGGTACGCTGCTCAACGTGAAGCCGGTCGTGGCCGCCGAGGACGGCCTCATCGTGCAGTTGGGCAAGGCGCGCGGTTCCAAGAACGGTCGAAACCTGTTGAACCAGAAGGTTGAGCAGGCTGGCGGCGTCGACTTCTCCATGCCGCTGGCGCTTGGTTATACGGGTCTTTCGGACGCGGTGCTCAAGAAGTATATCGAGGACAGCGCCGCGCTGTGGGCCGGCCATGCCGAGAACGAGCTGCCCATCCACACCATTGGCGCCACCATCGGCACCCACGTGGGTCCCGGCGCCGTAGCCGTAGCCTTCTTCCGCCCCGCCAACTAACTATCCGGTCAAAACCACCACAAAGGGGACAGGCACCTTTGTGGTGGTTTATGCTGGTTCCGGTTGAAAGGAGCGCATGTTGGCGTCTGAGGGCTTTTTTGAGCGTGTGTACGAGGTGGTCGAGCAGATTCCCGAGGGGATGGTCGCCACGTATGGTCAGGTGGCGCTGCTTGCCGGTCGTCCACGAAGTGCGCGGTACGTGGGGTATGCCCTGCATAGCAATCCGCGCCCTGGTCAGATTCCCTGCCATCGTGTGGTGTTTGCCGATGGTCGCATTTGCGAGGGCTTTGCGTTTGGCGGCCCCGATGCCCAGCGTGAGCTCTTAATGGGGGAGGGCGTGACGTTTACCGATCCCATGCACGTCGACTTGGCCGCCTGTCGCTGGCCAGTAGGGCTCTAGCGGCTCTACCGTGGCCAAAACCACCACAAAGGTGCCTGTCCCCTTTGTGGTGGTTTTCCGTTGCAGGTTTACCGGGGTTAACTTATGGAGAAGCTATGGCGGTGCATATTGACGCTAGAAAGTAAACCATGGTGAACTATATTGGTTTCAGCAACGGAGCAGGCAATAGGCGATGAAAAAGCCTGCCCTGTTGAGTTTGATTCGCATTCCTCCCCTCTGTGCGATTCAACGGTGTACTTCGGGAACAGGCCCGCTGGCAACTAACTGCCAGCGGGCCTGTTCCTGTTTCGGGGAGAAATCTAATCTCACCGTCTATGTTGTGCGAAAGCGCTTTGCCTAGTACACCATGCCCATGGCGTCCTGAACCTCGGCCAGGGTCTGATCGGCGATCTCGTTGGCGCGACGGTTGCCCTCGTGCAGGACGTCCTTTACATAGTCCAGATCGTTCTCGTAGCGCTGACGGCGCTCGCGGATCGGCGCGAAGTACTCGTTGACGGCCTCGGTCACGTACTTCTTGAGCTGGCCGGAGCCGCCCATGCCGATCTCCTCGGCAATCTCGACCTCGGAGCGACCGGTGCAGATGGCGGCGGTCGAAAGCAGGCCGGACACGCCGGGGCGGTTCTCGGGATCGAACGTGATCATGCGCTCGGAGTCGGTCTGGCTCTTCTTGATGCGTTTGGCCGTCTCCTCGGCGGTCATCGAAATATTGATGGCGTTGCCGTAGCTCTTGCTCATCTTGCGGCCGTCCAGGCCGGGCAGCAGCGGGGTCTCGGACAGCAGCGCCTCGACCTCGGGGAACACCTTGCCGTAGCGGTTGTTAAAGCGGCGGGCGATGGTGCGGGTGAGCTCGATGTGCGGCAGCTGGTCGCGACCGACCGGCACCACGTTGCCCTTGCAGAACAGGATGTCGCAGGCCTGGTGCACCGGGTAGGTGAGCAGGAGGCCGGTAAGCTCGTGGCCCGAGGCCTCCATCTCGGCCTTGACCGTGGGGTTGCGCGCCAGCTCGGCCTCGGACACCAGCGACAGGAACGGCAGCATGAGCTGGTTGGCGGCGGGCACGGCGGAGTGCGCGTAGATCATGGTCTTGTCGGGGTCGATGCCGCAGGCAAGGTAGTCCATGACCATGTTGTACACGTTGTCCTGGATGTGCTCGGTGGTGTCGCGGTCAGTGATGACCTGGTAGTCGGCGATGAGCACGTTGGTCTTGGCGCCCATGTCCTGCAGCTCAACACGGCCCTTGAGGGTACCGAAGTAGTGGCCCAGGTGCAGACGGCCGGTGGGGCGATCACCGGTGAGCATGGTGAACTTCTCGGGCGTATTGGCCAGGCCCTCGCGAATGGCGTTGCTCTTTTGCAGCGCGACTTCGTAGCTGTTCTCGTTTGGCATGATTGCTCCTAACGTATGTTCATGGGTCAAGATGATAACGCGTTTATTGGAGGGGCGGGACGTAAGTAGGCGAGGGGCGGGAGAGGGGTGGCTTGTGCGGTGGGTGCGGCGCGGCCGCGCTTGGCCAACGGTGCCTTGGCACATCCTCGGCAGCTTGCCCTAGAGCTTGTGGTGGCGCTCTTCTTTGCGCTCCTCGGCTGCCTGCTCCTCCTGCTTAAAAGCGGGGTCGTCGGGGGTGACGAGCTCGTCCTCGTGCGTGCGCTTGTTGTAATGGTGGCGCAGCACGGGCTCCAACAGATGCAGATGCTTGGCAAAGGCCGCCGAGCCAATGGCGAGCACGGTAAAGATGAGCACACGCATGGGCACCTCGACCTGGTTAATCGCGGCGGCGCCGGCCGAAAGCATGATGCACCAGGCATAGATGAGCAGCACGGCCTGTTTTTGGTTGTAGCCTTCTTGGATCAGGCGGTGGTGGATGTGGCCCTTGTCGGCCTGCCCGATGCTAATGTGGGCGCGCTTGCGGCGCACAATGGCGCTAAACGTGTCGATGATGGGCACGCCGGCAACGATGAGCGGGATGATAAGCGAGGTGAGTGCGGCGGTGCGGCTCACGTTGAGCAGCGAGATGGAGCCCAGCGCAAAGCCCAGAAGCAGCGACCCCGAGTCGCCCAAGAAGATGCTTGCGGGGTTGAAGTTGTAACGCAAAAAGGCCAGACAGGCGCCAAAGAGCGCAATGGAGAGCGCGGCGGCGTCGATGCGGCCCGAGAGAACGGCCATCGAAAACATGGTGAACGACGCGATGCCGCAGATGCCCGTGGCCAAGCCGTCGAGGCCGTCGATGAGGTTAATGATGTTGGTGAATGCCACCAGATAGATTACGGTGATGGGGTAGGCGAGCCATCCGAGCATGATCTCGCCGGGGGCAAACGGGTTGACGATGACGCCGATTTTTAGGCCGCCGATACAGGCGATAAGCGCGGCGAGGACTTGTCCGGCCAGCTTTTGCTTGGGCGTGAGCTGGAAGACGTCGTCGATAGCGCCGGTCGCAAAGATGACGGTAAAGGAGAGCGCCAGCATGGGGTAGCTGATGTGCAGACGGGGGTGGGGCACCAAAACGGGCGGCCAACCCAGGTACCAGGTGCCTAGGATTTGCACAGTGCAGGCGACGACCAGGCCCAAAAACACCGCCGTTCCGCCCAAACGCGGGATGGGCTTGGTGTTGATGCGGCGCTTAGAAGGATAGTCGACGGCATCGAGCTTAATTGCCAAGCGCTTGACCAGGGGCACCGCGAGGAAGGTCGTGATAAAGGCCGCCGCTGCCACGCATAGGTACGGTATGTAGCTCGGGGATGAAGCCATGAATCTAAAAACCGCCAAGCGTCGAAGGAAAAGGTCAGAAGAACGCCATGCGCAAAGGGCATAGCCGAACCATAATACTCGACCAAGGGGGGTACATGGAATTGCACGCAGCGATAATCACGCGCTTACCAGATATTGGGATGTTGTCGATGGCTTGTCGGGATGCCGGCGGGGATCCATATGGACTGTAATGGTGATTTTCGGCAAAAGAAAACCACCCCCCACGTTACGAAAATGAACCCACCTAAAACAGGTGGGTGCCCTCATCGACTGTTCCAGCGTCCTTAACAACGAAGGATACCTGTACTAGGTACGACTGTGTGGGCTCCCTAAATAAACGCGACGGTTCACCCAGTTGCTCCGCGGGGGGCGGAATACCTACATCATAAAGCGGCACTTTATCGATTCCAGTCTTGACATTACAAAAATCGTGTCGGACGATTACGGCGCCTTGGGCTCGAGCCGTCTGTGGGGTTGATCCCTTTACGTTTGAGCTGCTGAATCGTTGTTTTGGAGCATGGTTTTATGCCGACGTCGTTGACCGAACTTTTTTCGCCCGCCTGCCATTTGTGTCCGCGCCGTTGCGGTGCGGCGCGCGATGAGGGCGCGCACGGCGTCTGCGGTGCTAACGACACGCTCAAGGTGGCCCGCGCCGCGCTTCATATGTGGGAGGAGCCGCCTATCTCGGGCGAGGCCGGTTCGGGCACGATCTTCTTTAGCGGCTGCTCGCTCAAATGTATCTACTGCCAGAACCACGAGATCTCGACCGGCAATTTTGGCCTTGAGATTTCGCCTGAGCGCCTGGTCGAGATTATGCTGGAACTGCAGGACCAGGGTGCCAACAACATCAATTTGGTGACGGCGACGCACTATGCGCACCTGTTGCCTGCCGCGATTGCCGCGGCACGGGCGCGCGGACTGGTTATCCCAATCGTCTACAACACGAGTGGTTACGAGCGCGCGAGTGCCGTGGCGGCGCTGGGCGACCTGGTCGATGTGTGGCTCACCGACTTTAAATATGCCGATGCGGCGCTTGCGCAGTCGCTCTCCCATATAAAGGATTACCCGCGTGTGGCCGTGTCGGGTCTGGCCCAGATGGCGCGCGAGATCGATCGCCGCGGGGGAGAGCTGGTGGATGACGACGGGCTCATGAAGCGCGGCATCATCGTACGCCACCTGGTGCTGCCGGGGCATGCGGATGACTCGTGCCGCGTGTTAGACCTGGTGTGGCAGACGGTGGGCGACGTGCCGATCTCGGTCATGAACCAGTACACGCCCAATGCGCTCATGCGCGAGCAGGGCGGCGAGTTGGCGCGCGCCGTGACGCGCGAGGAGTACGAGCAGGTGCTCGACCATGCCGACGACCTGGGCTTTACGACAATGTTCTGGCAAGAGGGCGGCGCGGTAGACGAGAGCTTCACCCCCGCCTTCGACACCACCGGCGTCCTCACCAGCGCAAAGTAGAGCGCACGCTGATGATTTTTCTGGGACGGGGATTAAAAAATCATCGAGAGGATCGCCTGTTCGAAAAGTTGTCAAAATAGCCGCGTCCCAAAAAGACTGGTTATTGGGCGTTGACAGTTGGCGAGCCGTAGGTAAAATATCGACTTGTCCTGGGGACGTAGCTCAGTTGGGAGAGCGCTGCCGTCGCATGGCAGAGGCCGAGGGTTCGACTCCCTTCGTCTCCACCCATGGATTTGATAAGCCGCTGACATTGTGTCGGCGGCTTTTTTTAAAAGAAAGGGCTATACCATGGCCGAGCTTGAGTCCCAACCATTGTCCGACGAGGAGCGCGCCGAGTTGGAAGAGCTCCGCGCTGAGAAGGCCCGCCGCGAGGCTTGGGAAGAGGCCCGTCGCGAGCGTGAGGAGCTGGCTGCCCTGCGTGCCGAGCGTGCGAAGGCCGAGGAGGCCGCCGCGAACGCCGCATCCGCATCGGCGCCCGCGCCCGCACCCAAGCCCGCTGCTGCGAAGCCTGCACCTGCCGCGCCCAAACCTCAGCCTAAAAAGGCCGCCCGTCCCAAGTCCGTCGAGCCCAAGCCGAGCCGTGACGAGATGACCTTTGCCCAGCGCATGGTTACCTCCAAGGAGCCTATGGGCGAGAACGAGATCCCTGGCATGGCGCCGGCTCAAAAAATCATCATTGTCCTTGCCCTCATCGCGTTTGTCATCTTTATGGGCTACACGATCCTGACCAGCATGGGCCTGCTCTAACCGACTCGCATCGGGCGTCATGTCCGCATGCTCTGCTCTCGTCCAACCCTCAAATTCTGCACCACACATCCGAAAGGTCGCCCCATGGCTTTGACCGACATCTCGCATCCCACCGACATTGCAATGCTCACCGATCTTTACGAGCTCACTATGGCCCAGGGCCTGTGGGAGAGCGGCAAGGCCAATGAGCAGGGTTGTTTTACCGCGTTTTACCGCGACCATCCCTTTGGCAGCGCCTATGCCGTCATGTGCGGCACCGCCGAGCTGCCCGAGCTCGTCGAGAACCTGCGCTTTACGCCCGAGGATATCGACTACCTCGCCTCGCTTGAGGCCCCTGCCGGCGGCGCGATGTTCAAGTCCGCATTCCTCGACTACCTGCGCGATTTTCGTGCGCATGTAAATATCGACGCCGTCCCCGAGGGCGAGCTCGTCTTTCCGCGCGAGCCCATGGTGCGCGTCACCGGTCCTGCGCTCGAGTGCCAGCTGCTTGAGACGGCGCTGCTCAACATCGTCGGGTTCCAGACGCTTGTCGCCACCAAGACGGCGCGCGTGGTGCTCGCCGCCGACGGTCGCCCCGTGGCGGAGTTTGGCCTGCGCCGCGCCCAGGGTCCCGATGGCGGCCTGGCCGTTGCGCGCGCGAGCTACGTTGCCGGCTGCTCCTCTACGTCCAATGTGCTCGCCGGCCGCCGCTATGGTATTCCCGTCTTTGGCACGCATGCGCACAGCTGGGTGATGAGCTTCGATTCCGAGCTCGAGGCCTTCCGCGCCTTTGCCAAGTCGAGCCCCAAGAACTGTACGCTGCTCATCGACACCTATGACGTGCGCGAGGGCTGCGAGCATGCCATTACGGTTGCCAAGGAGATGGAGGCGGTGGGCGAGCGTCTGTCGGCTATTCGCATCGACTCCGGCGACCTCGCCAAGCTCTCCAAGTATGTTCGCGGCCGTTTTGATGCCGAGGGCCTGCCCTATGTGGGGATCTCGGTTTCCAACGATCTTGACGAGTACACGATTCAGTCGCTGCTGGACCAGGGCGCGCCCATCGATAGCTTTGGCGTGGGTACCAAGCTCGCGACCTGCTATGACCAGCCGGCGCTGGGTGGCGTGTACAAGCTTTCCGCCCGCCGTGCGAGCGAGGCAGATCCATGGACGCCGGTGGTCAAGCTCTCCGAGCAGCCCTACAAGCGCACGATCCCGGGCGTACAGCGCGTGCGCCGTTATTACGACGGCTTTGGCGGCCCGGTCTGCGACATGATCTACGACGAGGACCATCTGGCGGGGGAGGGCGCCGCGCGCGGCAATACCCTCGTGGCCGTGAATGATGCCGCCCTGGTGACCGACGTGTCCGAACTTGAGTATCGTGAGCTGTTGGTGCCGATCGTGCGCGACGGCAGTGCGGTGGCTCCGCGTGAGAGCATCCAGGACGCGCGCGAGCGCTGTGTTTGGGCGCTCGATCATCTGGATGCGGCTTTCAAGCGCTTCCTGTATCCGCAGACCTACGTGGTGGGTATGGAACAGGGCCTGGCCCAGGTGCGCGACGAGCTCGTGCGCAAGAATATGGCCGCGGCCTCGGCTTTCCCCTGGGCAAAATGATTCCTTGGGCGGTAGGGGCGAGTCACGCTCCCTTGGCCGCCAGCTCGGCCGTTCGCTGAACAGTTGATTGGTTTGACGTATGACGACTTCTTATAAAACGATGGTGGTAAAGATCGGTTCGTCCACGGTGGTGGGCGCCGATGGCAAGGTCAACCGCGCCTTTATCGGCGGACTTGCCGATCAAGCCGCAGCGCTGCGCAAGCTCGGCTGGCGTCTGGTCGTGGTGAGCTCGGGCGCTATTGCCTGTGGCTATCCCGTGTTGGGCTTCGACCGCAAGCCGGTCGGCGACCTTCCGAGCCTGCAGGCCTGCGCCTCGGCTGGTCAGTGCATCATCTCGTCGGCCTACGACGAGGAGTTCCATGCGCGCGACCTGCTCACCTCGCTCGTGCTGCTCACGCGTCACGACACGGCGCGTCGCACGTCCTACCTGCACGCGCGCGACGCCCTGCTGCGTCTGGTGGAGCTGGGCGTGGTGCCGGTCGTCAACGAGAACGACACCGTTACCGTCGACGAGATCAAGTTTGGCGACAACGACACACTGGCGGCGCTCGTGAGCTGCCTGGTATCTGCCGATCTGTGCGTGACGCTCTCGGACATCGATGGTCTCTATACTGCCAATCCGCATGAGGACCCCACGGCCGAGTTTGTTCCTGTCGTGCATAAGATCGATGCCAAGATTATTGCCTCGGCGGGCGATTCTTCCACATCGGTGGGCACGGGCGGCATGATTACCAAGATCCGCGCGAGTCGCATCCTGATGACGGCGGGCATTCAGAGCGTGATTTGCTCGGGCGAGGAGCCCGATGCGCTCGTGCGCCTCGCCCGCGGCGAGAGCGTGGGCACGCTGTTCGATCCGCCGGCGGAGCGTCTGGACATCGCGCCCCGCAAGCTGTGGATCGCGCTGGGCGACAAGGCACATGGGTCGGTGACGGTTGATGATGGTGCTGCGAAGGCGCTGGTTAGCCGTGGCTCTTCCTTGCTTGCGGTGGGTATTCGCGAGGTCGATGGCCAGTTTGCCGAGGGCGATGTGCTCGATGTGTGCGATCCGAGCGGTATGGTCGTCGCCCGCGGTATCGCCGAGGCCGATTCGGACGTGCTGGAACTTGCTGCCGGTCGCCGCCAGGACCAGATCGCCAGCAACCGCCTGCTCGCTAACCTGGCCGAGAAGCCGGCGATACACAGGGATAACTTGATCGTATTTGCATAAAGAAAGACAGCACTGCGGATCGTTTCCCGCAGCGCTGTCTTTCTCGTGCCGGCACTTGGGGACGTTCCTTTTAATATGAGCAGGACATTGTCAAGAGGCAAAATCGGGCCTGGCCCCAACGATATGGGGTCAGGCCCTCTCCCTATATCAACCCGTCCGCGGCGACCTCGGCGTGTCTTCCCGACGCTCGTCTTTGCAGTTTAATATCCGCCCGTGGCGATCTCTCGCTGGGCAATCCGTTGCTACGGCTGAGGCTTCTTCGTCGAACCGACAGTCTGTGCACGCGTGTGGCGCCCTGGGCGCTCGCAGAAAAGGGACCTGAGGTTCGCCTCAACGGCTTCGGATCCAACCGCTTCCGGGGTGATCGGCTTATGTGCGGGGGAGCCTCCCCCTACGCCTCCTCGGCCATGAGACCGACCGCCCACACCCAGCAGGCGAGCTCGCGCGCCGTGGCGACGTTCGCCTTGTTGTTGTGGACCCCGCGCGCGAGCAGGGCCCCGCGCCTCTCGACCAGCCTCCGCACGCCCTTGGCGGCATGCCTGCGGGCGCCCGGGTCCGGGGCCTGGCCCCTGGCGGGCTCCTTCGGCCGCGCGGAGCACGTCAGGTAGTGCCACGCGGCCTCGACCAGCGCCTTCCTCAGGTGCTGTTAGCGCTACTGTAAAAACAACCAATTTCGCCATCGCACTTTAGCCGATTCCGCC
>NZ_SPFY01000016.1:0-32264 GCF_005844325.1 Collinsella aerofaciens
TCAGGGAGGCGGGGCTGTCCCTCCCGGAATCGTCCAAATAGGTGTTGCCAATCCATGCCGAAGACCACGAGGTTCGAGAGCGTGCAGAGCGCGAGGCACCAGAGCGCCTTGGCCCACCAGGCGCGCCCGAGCGGGAAGCCCAGGCCTAGAAGCCCCCGCATCCGCGTGCGCGCGTCCGCCCGCGCGACGCACGCCACCACGAGCGAGAGAGCCACGGGCAGGAAGAGCGCGTACCAGTAGTTCCACGCGCTGAAGATCTGCACGCCCCGGTAGGGCATCGCGCCGAGCAGCGGCATCGGCAGCGCCATGAGCACGGCCAGGCGAACCGGTGCCGCGTGGCGCGACTTCAGGGCCTCAGCGCGCAGGCCCGCGAGCAGGCCGCCTTTCTCGCCCGTCATGCCGCCACCTCCCCGCGCGCTCGTCGCCCCTCCCGGCAGACGCTCATGAAGAGTTCCTCGAGGTCCTGCCCGGGTCGAAGCGCATCCTCGTAGGCGAGGCGCCCCCCGTAGATGATGCCGATGGTGTCCGCCATCTGCTGCACCTCGGAGAGGATATGGCTCGAGACGATCACCGTCGTGCCCGCCGCCGCGAAGCCGCGGATCTGGTCGCGCAGCTCCTCGATGCCGATGGGGTCGAGGCCGTTGGTGGGCTCGTCGAGCACGAGCAGGCGTGGCCGGGCGATCAGCGCCAGCGCGAGCCCCAGGCGCTGCCGCATGCCCATCGAGAAGCGCCCGGCGCGCTTCTTCCCAGTGTCCGCGAGGTCCACGGCGGCGAGCACCTCATCTATGCGGCTCTCGGGAAGGCCCAGCAGCGTGGTGCGCACGCGCAGGTTCTCGCGCGCGGTGAGGTTGGGGTAGAGCGGCGCCTCCTCGATGAGGCTGCCGATTGCGTAGAGGTCCTCGCGGCGCCAGGCGTGCCCGGCAAAGAGGATCTCCCCGGCCGTCGGCCGCAGCATTCCGCAGATCATCTTGAGCGTTGTCGACTTGCCGGCTCCGTTGGGACCGAGCAGCCCGTACACCTCGCCCTCGCGGATATGAAGGCTCACGTCGGCCACGGCGTCCTGCGCCTGGTCGCCGCGGCCGAAGCGCTTGGTGAGCCCACGTGTCTCGAGCATGTAACCCATGGGTTTATCCTTTCTCTTCCGGGCGCGCGGGCCGAGCCACCGTGCCCGCGCGCCTTACCTTTCGGGTTCACCATCCATGATGGGGCGCGTTTCTAACGAAGCCGTAACGGCCGTTGGGCTCTTTTGGCGCCAGCCCTTCTCGACCCGTACGCCACTCATGGTATGTTTATCGCGATAACAAGGACGGAGGTGCCCGTGGCACGCAATAAGTACCTGGAGGAGACGGTCGAGAAGATTCTCGACGTTGCCGAGCGGCTCTTCGTGGAGCGCGGCTACGAGCACACCACGATGATCTGAAGAGCAATACGCTAAATCGAAAAAGGCAATCGAAGCCGCGCCTGTGGACTTATCGAGGGTCGAGATTCCCGCCCCATCCATCGGCACCCAGCAGAAGGTCGTCGACATCCTCGACCGCTTCGGCACCCTAACGAAATCGCTCACCGACGGTAGGATAAACCCCCATGAATATATGAATTGACCTGCTGACTCCAATGAAGATTGGAGGGTAACTGCCAGGGGTGACGGCCCGGCGAGTGTTATTTTGCGAGCTATGCGCATTGAAAGCGACCTTTCGTGGTATAAACTACTTGCCGGAAGCCGCGGCTTTCAGGGTACGGCTTACGTGTACGTTTAACCTCCGTGGGCGACGGGGTGCCGCAAGGCGTAGAATATCGCCCACCTGTAGGGGCCTGCAGCGATGCGGGCCCCGCTTCGTATGAGGGGGCGTAACCGATGAAGATCGTATCCATCTCCCAGGACTTCTTCGACCTCGTCGATGGCGACCGTGAGCTCATGCTTAAGCGCGACCGCCCCTGCATCGCGGTGGCGAGGCTGCGTTTCCGAGGAAAGCGCAGGAACTTCGCCGTGCCGCTGCGCTCCAACATCGCCCCAATGTGCTCAAAGACCAGTACTTCGCGCTGCCGCCCCGCCCCGCGACGCGCCCCGGCTGCCGCCACGGCATCCACCACATCAAGATGTTCCCCATAACCAAGGCCTACCAGCGCCGCTTCAGGACCGAGGGCTCGGCTTACTACGAGACACTCCAGCGCATCATCGATGGCAACACCAAGCGCATTGTCTCCGAATGCCAGGCGTACCTCGACCGCTACGAGCGCGAGGGAAGGCCTCGCTTTGCCGTCGGCATCGACCGCATCGTGGGGCTGCTGGAGGGCGAGAAGTAGGGCACCTCGGCTCAGTCTCGAGCCATGCGGAGTCGCTCCGCATTTTTGAACGCCGCGTGTGCGTCCCAAATACTTGAGAAGCAAACTGCGAAGTGCAGTGGCGCGCCCGTGCCCGTGCATAGTCGTCACCATCGGCGTCTACGCGGCGTCGGCTTCAAGTGGAACTGGCGCCGCTGCTGTATATGGTTTGCCTTGCTGCAAATGGCGATCAATGCCCGCGATGCTTCTGTTTGCGCTTCAGCTCTCGCTGCTCGAAGCGCGCCTCCGCCTCATCCGCGCGACGCTGGCTTCTTGCTTGGGCCGACTCCCGCTTCATCGCTTCCCGCTGTGCCGCGAGCGCCTGTTGTGCCTTGGTGCTCACCGCGGGCCGTTTAAGGGCTTTCGCTACCTCGCGAGCGCGCCGCTTGGGGTTCTTCGCGGGCTTGCTTGTTTCAGTGGCCTTGTCGCCGAAGAACGAGAGCTTCTCCCATTCGCTTGTAACGAATCGCAGGATCTCCTCATCGGACGGCTCCGCGCCGAAGACGATGCGGGCGACGCCGTACTTTCCGCCCTCGACGTGCTCCGCCAGCCCGACCCAGAATTGACCGTCGTGATATACGGTCAGGGTGGACGACACGCTGATCTGCATGGCTGGTTCCTCCTTTATGTAGATGACCATGCAGAGAAGGGACAACCAAGGAGGCAGGTTACTGATGCGGACTCCCGCACGCCCACGACTACCCGACGGGGACTGTGTTTTCATCTCTGATGCCCGCATTGTAGCACGCGCGGATGCGCCCTTCATCGCTGCCGACATGACGTGGCTGGGATTCGTTCCTCGACACATCCTTTTGTATATTGCCTTCCCGGTTTCGAAACTTTAAATCAATTCGAGTTTCGAAACCGGGAAGGAGAGCGTATGTGAGAGGCGATATGAGCATCAACTTGATGCTTGAGGGGGAGCTCGCGTCGCTTCTGCCCATCGGGGACGTGTTCCCGAAGGTCCTCATCTCCCGCATAGGGCATGAGACCTGTACCCGGGAAGGCGTACTCGTGCTGGACCTCGCGCGGTGCTGCTCGGTGAGCAGGGGTTCTGAACACTGCGTAGGGATATAGCGCGACAGGGGGTGCAGCACCGTTTGCGCCTTGTCTAGAGAGCACGAACGAGAGATGTGGTCTGCGGACGACTGAATAGCTTCATCTGTTTTGGTTACAACGAAATGTGTGCCGCGCGCCTGCGGCATGAAGGAGGGAGATTTCTATGAATATCGTTGTATTGAGTGGTAGCCCGCGCAAGGGTGCCAATACCGACACCATGGTCGAGGCCTTTGCCGAGACCGCGCGCGAGGCCGGCCATACGGTCGAGGTCATCCGCGTTGCCGGCAAAAAGATTGCTGGTTGTCTGGGATGCCAGTACTGCTTTACCCATGAGGGCACCTGTGTGCAGAAGGATGACATGGCCGACGTGATCGAGCCGCTGAAAGACGCAGACATGGTCGTCTTTGCCTCGCCTATCTACTGGTTCGATATCACCGCGCAGGAGAAGGCCGCCATCGACCGCCTGTACGCCTTCGGTGCTACGGGCTTCCCGTTCACCAAGACGGCCCTTTTGCTCGATAGCCATAGCGAGGGCGTCTATGATGCGGCGATCGCTATGTATAAGTCAACCTGCGCGTACTGCAAGTGGGAGGATCAGGGCATTGTCACCATCAGCGGTATGACCGAGCGCGACAGCATGGTATCGTCGCCCAAGTTGAAAGAGGTGCGAGAGCTCGCTCGCAAGCTCGCCTAAGGACAAGAGGGGCGCATGGCAATCAGCACTAGCGGAAATGCTTGCTGCCCTTACCAGGAGGAATGCTGATTGCCATGCAACGATGCTCCCGCGGACAATTCCGGTGTGCTAAAACGCCTTCTCGTTCAAGAATTCTCTGAACGCGGGGATGTCGAAGCCGACGAGGCCACGCCCACGTTCCCCGATAACGCCGTCCTCGAGGAGGCGGCGTTTGTATTGGCTTGCGTAGTTGCTGGCGACGCCCATGCGTTTGGCTATCTCCGAGATCCTGCTGGGGCCAGAATCGGGCAGCATCGCGAGCAAAAACTCAATGTCTTTATCGGAAAGCTCTCGATAGGTCGTTTCGAGAGAAGCCCGATGCCATGCTTCTCGAGTTGCCTGAAGATGCCATTCATGCACGTGCGCCAGTTGCCCTGGGCTTCTTGAACATATGTCCAATCGATGCCCACTGGACCAATTTGAACGCCGTTCATGCGCGCGTGAGACTGTGAAAGGTAGCTATCTGCCGCTTCTTTGGTTCGCTCGATAATATCTTCGAGCATGCCTGGCATGGCGGAGCCATTTGCTGTACTCCATGGTGGCTCCTTTGCAAGTTTTGCTAATTTTTGCAACTTTTGCTAACTTTTGCGAGTTTTGCTAACGGCTTAGGACGGTGCGGGAAGCCCCCGTATCGTCGACATTTCCGAGGATGACCTCCGCAACGAGCGGGGCCCGGGGCGCGATATTGCTGCGCTCCGGGCCCCGCTGCTTTGTAAAACTATGGCGGTTCTGCCGTCGTCCTAGTCAAACAGACTCGGCATGTCGTTTTCTTTCATGAGGGCACCGGCGGAGGGCAGACTCTGCGCGGTGAACTTCTCGGCCGAGACGCCGGCGCCAAGGATCTCTTCGGTTGTGCCGACCGTGGTGACCGAGCGGCCCTTCTTGGCCGTAAGGGCCTGGACGCCCTGCGTGTTGGTGGTCGTCTTGGTCTTGAGCAGCGACGTGTTGAAGTTCATCAGGCGATAGTCGCTCGAGACCAGCGCGATGTCGCGATCCTCCTTGAGCACCTGGGCATACAGCAGCTTGCTGCCACCGTAGATGGCGTTCTTGAGGCGCTTGCGGTTGGTTTTGGTGACGTATCCGGCAAGTGCGACACGCACCACGCGGCCGTTTTCAAAGACAAACAGCACGTCGGCCTTGTAGTCCTCGGGGTCGATGACCCAGATGACGCTCTCGTCGGGTTCCATCTCAAGATCGGTCGGCAGGTACGAGCCCAGCTGGGCCGACTTGGTGTCCTCAAACGCCGCAACCTTGCACTTGTACACCTGGCTCTTGTTGGTAAACACGAGCAGCTCGTGCGTGTTGGAGGACGGAAACTCGATAAAGGGTTTGTCGCCGTCCTTGTACTTGAGCGTGGTCGCCTTCTTGAGCACGCGGTCTGTCATCTTCTTAAGGTAGCCATCGCGCGAGAGCATGATGGTGACCGGGTACTCCTCGACCTCGGGCTCCAAGCTTACTTCGATAACCTCATGGGGCTCAATCCTGCCCGTGCGGCGCGGCATCACGTACTTCTTGTTGACTGCGGCCAGCTCGTCGCTGATGACCTTCTTGATGTTCTCCTCGCTGGAGAGGATCTCCTCAAGCTCGGCAATCTCACCCTCTAGCTTGGCGATGTCCTTGGTGCGGTTGAGGATGTACTCTTCGTTAATGTTGCGGAGCTTGAGCTCGGCAACAAACTCGGCCTGGGTCTCGTCGATGTCGAAACCCTTCATAAGGTTGGGCACGACCTCGGCTTCAAGCTTGGTGCCGCGGATGATGGCGATGGCCTTGTCGATGTCGAGCAAGATCGCCTCGAGGCCGTGCAGCAGGTGCAGGCGCTCGGACTTTTTGCCCAGGTCATAGTTAATGCGGCGACGTGTGGACTCAATACGCCACTTGACCCACTCGTGCAGGATCTGGCGCACGCCCATAACACGGGGATAGCCATCGACGAGCACGTTGAAGTTGCACGAGAACGAATCCTGTAGCGTGGTCGAGCGATAGAGCTTGGCCATGAGCTTGTCGGGGTCGACGCCGCGCTTAAGGTCGATGGCGATGCGCAGACCCGAAAGGTCTGTCTCGTCGCGGATGTCGGCGATCTCCTTGACCTTGCCTTCCTTGGAGAGCTTGACGATGCGTTCGATGATGACATCGGTCTTGGTGGTGTAGGGGATCTCGTAGACCTCGATGATGCGCTCTTCGGGAATCCAACGCCAGCGGGAGCGGATCTGGAAGCTGCCCAGGCCGGTCTCAATAATCTTCTCCATCTCCTCGCGGCGGTAGATGATCTCGCCGCCGGTCGAGAAGTCGGGCATGGGCATGTACTCGAGCAGGTCGCAGTCGGGATCCTGCAGGTAGTGCATCGTGGCGGTGCAGACCTCGTTGAGGTTGAAGCCGCAGATGTCGGACGCCATGGCGACGCCGATGCCCTTGTTGGCCGAGACAAGGATGTTGGGGAACGTGGTGGGCAGCAGGCGCGGCTCCTTCATGGCACCGTCGTAGCTGTCGACGAAGTCGACCGGGTCCTTGTCGATGTCCTTGAAGATCTCGGCGCTGATGGGGGAGAGCTTGGCCTCGGTATAACGCGAGGCGGCGTAGCTCAGGTCGCCCGAATAGTACTTGCCAAAGTTGCCCTTCGACTCTACGAAGGGGGCAAGAAGCGCCTCGTTGCCGGTGGCCAGACGCACCATCGTCTCGTAGATCGCGGCGTCGCCGTGCGGGTTGAGCTTCATGGTCTGGCCCACGATGTTGGCGCTCTTCTGGCGCTCGCCCTTGAGCAGACCCATCTTGTACATGGTGTAGAGCAGCTTGCGGTGCGAGGGCTTAAAGCCGTCGATCTCGGGGAACGCACGCGAGACGTTGACGCTCATGGCGTAGGGCATGTAGTTGACCTCGAGCGTCTGCGTGATCGGCTGGTCGGTGACCTCGGAGTGCAGGCCGATGACGTTCTCGGCGTTGACCTGCTTTTTCTTTGGCTGGTTCTTCGTCTTCTTCTTTGCCACGATATCCTCTTGAACTTCTTATGGGCCGTCGTTATCGATTTGCTGTTACTGCAGGTCCAGCTGGTCCAGGTATTCCTTGCCGTGCTCGGAGATATGGCGCTTGCGGCCTGCCTCGTCGTTGCCCAGCAACAGATTGAACATGGTCTCCATCTTGGTGACGTCCTCGGGCTCCACCTTGATCAGGCGACGCGTCTCGGGGTTCATGGTGGTGAGCCACATCATGTCCGGGTCGTTCTCACCAAGACCCTTGGAGCGGTTGATGGAGCACTTTTGGTCGCCAATCTCCTTGAGGATGCCGTTCTTCTCGAGCTCGGTGTAGGCAAAGTAGGTCTTCTCTTTGCAGTTGATCTCGTAGAGCGGCGATTCGGCGATATACACGTAACCCTCGTCGATAAGCGTGGGCACCAGGCGGTAGAGCATGGTGAGCACGAGCGTACGGATGTGATAACCGTCGACGTCGGCGTCCGTACAGATGATGACCTTGTTCCAGTTGAGGTTGTCCAGGTCAAAGGCACCAAGGTTTTTGATGCGCTTGTCCTTGATCTCCACGCCGCAGCCCAGCACGCGCATGAGGTCCATGATGATGTCGGACTTAAAGATGCGCGGATAGTCTTCCTTCAGGCAGTTGAGGATCTTACCGCGGACGGGCATAACGCCTTGGAACTCGGCGTCGCGCGAGGTGCGAATGGCGCCTGCTGCCGAGTCGCCCTCTACGATGTAGATCTCGCGGCGGCTCTTGTCCTTGGAGCGGCAGTCGATGAACTTCTGCACGCGGTTGGCCATGTCGGTCTTCTGCTGTAGGTTGGTCTTGATGCTCTGACGCGTCTTCTCGGCGTTCTCGCGCGAACGCTTGTTGATGAGCACCTGCTCCATGATCTTGTTGGCAGCGTCTTTGTTCTCGATTAGGTAGGTTGAGAGCCGCTCCTTAAAGAAGGCCGTCATAGCCTGCTGGATAAAGCGGTTGTTGATGGCCTTCTTAGTCTGGTTTTCATAGGACGTCTGGGTGGAGAAGCAGTTGGTCACCAGCACCAGACAGTCCTGGACGTCCTGCCACTTAATGCCGCTCTCGTTTTTGTTGTACTTGCCCTGTTGCTTAATGTAAGCATCGATGGCACTGGTCAGAGCGCTGCGGGCGGCCTTCTCGGGCGAGCCGCCATTCTCGAGCCACGATGAGTTGTGGTAGTACTCCTGCATCATGATGGTGCGCGAGAAGCACATGCACGCGGTGATCTTTACATTGTAGTCGGGCAGGTCCTCGCGATCGCGACCGCGACGGTCGGCCTCGATAAAGAAGGGCTCGGTGAGGTAGTCGGTACCGACCTTCTCGAGCACGTAGTCTTCGATGCCCTTGGGATAGCAAAAGTCCTCTTCGGAAAACTCGCCATCGTCGCCCTCAATGCGCAGGCGGAAGGTCACGTTGGCGTTGACCACGGCCTGGCGGCGCATGGTCTCGCGATACCAATCGTGGGGGATGCTGATGGAGGTAAAGACCTCAAGATCGGGGCGCCATTTGATGGTGGTGCCGGTACGGTCCTCGTCGCTGGGCTCAATCTCGAGTGCCTTCTTTTTGGCGCCAACGACCTTGCCCTTTTTAAAGTGCAGGGAGTACTTGTTGCCGTCGCGCCAAACCGTGACGTCCATGTATTCGGAGGCGTACTGGGTCGCGCACGAGCCCAGGCCGTTGGTACCGAGCGAGAAGTCGTAGTCGCCGCCCTGGTTGTTGTTGTATTTGCCACCTGCGTAGAGCTCGCAAAAGACGAGCTCCCAGTTAAAGCGCTTCTCGGAGGGGTTCCAGTCGAGCGGGCAGCCGCGGCCGTTGTCCTCTACCTGAATGGAACCATCGCGAAAGGCGGTAAGGGTGATGAGCTTGCCGTAGCCCTGGCGCGCCTCGTCAACGGCGTTGGACAGGATCTCGAAGGCGGCATGCGCGCAGCCGTCGAGTCCGTCCGAGCCAAAGATGACGGCGGGGCGCAGGCGTACGCGCTCCTCGTCCTTGAGCTGACGAATACTGTCGTTACCATAGTTTGCGGTGTTTTTTGCCATGCTCGCTCTCTTGGTACTTCCTCTTGTGTATTTAAGTCGTATAGATAGTCAAGGTAGCATAGCCCAGCCCGTGGGCGATTCCAACCAACACGAAATCCATCGAACAATCGTTCGGATTAACAGGGATAGTGTTTAGTGGTAGCGCGGCATTGTTAAACAAATTTGGATACAGATGAATTTTATTTAATAGGGATCTAGTTTTACTAAACAAAATCGAACGATGCTGATCGCACGAGCGGGCACATCGATCGACTATCAATCACGTTTACTCGGACAAAACCGAGTCGGTTCTGTCCGAGTAAGTTTGAATAGTGAACCGAAGTTGTAATGTCCGCATGGCGATGACAGACATGGTTTTCATAATGACAGATATAGTTGACATCCTTTGATGGATGCAATATATTTCTGTCATGTTGCAACGGATATCTGTCCATTACTACGAAAGGAACTCCATGCCGGGCAAAAGGAACCTACGCATGAAGGCGGCGCGCGCGGCGGTTGGCCTTTCGCAAGCTGACTTGGCCGAGGCCGTGGGCGTTACGCGCCAGACCATCGGCCTTATCGAGGCGGGCGGCTACAACCCCACGCTCAACTTGTGTGTGGCAATCTGTAAAGCGCTGCGCGTTACGTTGAACGATCTGTTTTGGGAAGACGGGATCGACGTCGACCCTAACGCTCTTTAGAAGTTCGCTATGAAATTTGAAGATTTAAAACTCGTGCAAAAGTGGCGTGAATATGCCGGCCCAAAGGATGAGCGCCTGGAGGCTGAGAGCGCGAAGGTCTACAAGATTGGTTTCGTGCTGCTTTCGTTTGGCATGTTGATGATCTTTTTCTACCAGTTTATAGCTCGACAGGTTGCGTGGGTTCACAGCGACGCCAGTGAAATGCCGCATGGCTTTGCAGCGCCGTTTGAGGCAGCCATGTATTTGTGGCTCGTTCTCGTGATGTTGATTTGCGCAGGACTGCAAACGCGGAAGGGCTATGTCGATACCAATCGTTTTGGGCAAACCGAGTATCTTCCTGTTGGATATTTCCTGCTTCTCAGCGGTCTTAGCGGCGCCGCGTTCGCGCTTGTTATTGCCGCAATGCGCTGTATCGCTGAGGCGCAGATCGTACCGCTCGAAAGCGTCTTTTGGTTGGCGAACCTGGCCACGGGCGTGTTCTGCGGCGCGACGATTTTCGCGGCCACGTTTGCTGTCCTGTGCGCAACGTTTTTCACGGCGAAAAGACGCCGTGCCAAGCTCGAGGCAGAACTCAACTCCTCTGACGACATCTAATGCGTAATGGGCTGGCTCTGGGTATCCAGAACCAGCCCATTTGATGTTCGATGAGCCGAGTCGGCGTCTCTCACAAAAGTAACTAGGAGCTAGCGAGGCTTATCAGAATTGACCTCATCGGCGGTGTCTTTTTCGAGCGCCGTGCGGCGGGCGCTGTAGGCGATGAGGCCGGCGCCTGCCGCGGCGAGTGCTGCAGCGGCTGCCGTAAGGGGAGCATTGACATCGCCCGTGCCAGCGAGCGCGCCCGCTTTTCCGGAGCGCTTGTTAGTGCCGTGGTCCTTGCCACTGCTGGAGCTGCTTCCGCCGGAGCCGCCGCCCTTGTCAGTACCGCCGCCACTCGTGCCGCCATCGCCGTCGACCGTCATCGGGGCGTCGTGAAGTTCCGTCGTATCCGCGTTGTCGCATACGCCGACCTGAACTTCTGAGCGTTCGCATGCCGCGTCGGGCACATGAAGCTCGTGCAGCACGGCACCCAGCGCCGAGTTTGCGCCCGGTCGAATTTCCTCGAGCGTTACGGGATCGAGCGCCACCAGATTACGCGCCTTCGCATATAGCGTTACACGTTTGCCCACTTCATCGCTCCAACTCTCGGGGATGGCGAAGCTCATGCGGAACTGTGCCGTGCAACCCGGTGCCAGCACGGCGTTGCCACTGTCGGCTACCAGCGGGTGCGTTGCAAAAGGTGTGCCCAGCGTCTCGAGCGCGTACTTCACGTGTGCCGTGTCGTTGGCCGAAGCGTCCTCGGCAAGCTCTGGATCGTAGATCGATGCCATGCGTGTGTTCGCTCCGAACCCGATGGATGCGCTGGAGAACGGCTGGCTGGAGCCCTCTCGGTACAGATCGATTGTGCCGGCGGTCAGCAAGGTGTTGCCGTCGTTTCGCACCGTGACCATGAAGGATTCGCCTGCTGCTCCGGGCACCACCGCGCCCGAGGTAGCGACTGCGCCCGTCGGAGTGGCACACGCCACCAAGGGCACTTCGATGCCGTGTAGTTCTGCCTCGCTCTTCTCCGCGCTCACAATGTGCGTGGCGAGCGCGGAGAGCATGCTCCCCGACGTCAAAAATGTCGTTATCTGATCGACGGGATGGTCCAGCTCGCACATCACGAACGGCTCCGTAAACAGATCGCCTGCCAAGGTGCTGGCGAAGATGCGGAAGTGCTTGCCCATCACTGCTACCGGGTTGCCTTCTTCGTCGTAGGTTTGCCCCACCTTGCCATCGGTGTTCTCTACATAGAGCACGCACCTGCCGTTGTTGCTTACGCTAAACGATGCCGGGCCACAGCCTGCGGCACCCACGGGCTGCGTTGCAAATGCCGATGCGCCTCGCGTCCAAGTAATATGCTGCAGTTGCTCGTTGACGGTAGCCAAAAAGCCCGTGTGCTGCGGCCACGGCACCGCGTGGGGTACTGTGGCATCTGGCGACATAACGCCCCAGCTCGCAATGGACTGGCCGATCACGGCGTACGATGCACAGCCACAACCGCCTGCGGTCTCGTATGCAATGGGCACCACCATTTTGCCGTTGATATTCTCGGGCGCGCCGAGCTCGATGCTCGACGGTGCCTGCGGAAAGCGGAGGACCTGACGGAACGTGAGACTGTCGCCCGAAACGTCCGACCACAGGGTAAAGCACTCCAGCGCAACCTCGGCCTCGCTGCCGAGCGTCTTTTCTGCGGTGGTTCCGCGGCGGTGGAGGTAGGCGCCCGACAGGCGCCCGTCGACAAGTGTCTTGCCCACCGTGATGCGTGGGCACTGCAGGCAATGGTAGCCATCCTCCTGAAGGCGGCCGCGCGAGATGCTGCGCCACGACGTGTGCGATATCACGCGAACTCCGTCGTTGCTTATGCGCAGGCGCACAACGGACAGTATGCCGGATGTGCTCGCCGTATCGAAAAGGGTGTTGTCGCCGGCGGGGCGCTCGCCCGAGACCAGCAGCACGTAGGCGTCCTGGTTTCCTCTTCCGTCCGTATATTCCACTACGTCGAAGTCGTAATCGTATATGCTGTCGCGCTCCACGTCGCCCTCGCCAAACCCAAGGGGAAAGTCCACAGGCGTGGGAGCGGACCACGTCCCGTTTGCCTTTGTGTGTACCACCAGGCGCGAGCGACCATTGTCGCCGTAGCGCACCGAGGCGATACGGAACAGGCATTCTACGCCGGCAATCATTGCCAGCTTCATGTGGGCTTCGCTGAGCACGCCAGCAAACAGCACGTTGTCGCTCGAGGGCTTGATGCCGCCACGCTCGTCCTCCGACACGCCGGCAGAATCGGCGTTCGGGTCGGCAACGGTGTTCGTTGCCTGACCGATGTAGGTGTACTCATACATCGGCGCGGCGTTTTCGTCGTTCTCTATCAGTGCATGGACGAAATGCTCGATCTGTCCCGTGTCGTCGCTTTCTGCATCCGCCTCGAGCTCAATGCGCGTGACCGCCCGATCCCAATCGCGCACGACAGGCGCGGCGTTTACGGCAGTGGCCTTAACCTCGGCGCGTGCGAGCAGCTCGGCGTTGGTGACGATGGTGGCCGATGCGATAAATTGCGGAACGCCGCCCGCCTCGATGTTGCCGGGCGTGCCGAAGCGGGCGTCCAGCGTGTAAGGCGTATCTCCACCCAATGCGAGCTCAGAGCGCTGGAGCGCATACTGGTCGCCATTGTTCACCGACATATTCCACGAATCGATGAGTGTGGGCCACGACCCCGACCAAGCCTTGGTGGTCCACTTGAACATTACGAACTGGAGTATCACATCGACATCGACGTCTGCACCTACGCGCAGTCGCGGAAGCTGGTGTCCATCCGCCTTCTCGTACCCAATGAACAGCGTGAGGGATGCGGCGCCGCTCACGGCAGACGAAGCGACGCCTGCAACGCCGGCGCCAAAGGTGACGGCGAGCCCGATCTGGATGGTGAACGAGCCCGACGTGTTTGAATAGTCGAGCGAAATGTTTTTAAAAAACGCCGCGCCGCTGCCGTGCGTGTGGGCACCCACGGCGAGCGCCAGTTTTGCCAGCACCCAGGGGTTGACGTTTAGGAAAAATGGCACCGGTCCTAGGGTAAACTGCTCGGTCCAATTGAGGTCGGTTCTTACCTGGAAGAGGGCCTTAATATTGCCGTATGCGGGGTCGTTGTTGTTACCCCAGGTTTTGCCCACCCAATCGTAGGCGAGCGAGCCGTACAGCTGTGTGGCGATATCCATCGTGAACAGCGGCGTGCAATGGTGGCGAAGGAGCTTGGTGTTTCTTGGATCGGTGCCCGAACCGGCACTCATCCTCTTGTACTGATTCCACTTCCCCTCCATCTCGTCGAGGTAGCGGTTTGCCTGCTTGGCGCCCGACTCGCGCGGCGATTTCTTCCAGTATTCCGGATCAGGGTTGCCCGAATCGTTCATATAGCTAGCTGGTTTGTACCCTCCGCCAAACAGCACGTATCCAGCAAACGAGAAATCGAACAGAATGGGAAATGTGGGCATCCAGCACGTGAACTTATTGCCGCCGATACCGGGAAACGCCGCGGGGAAATCAAACGGAGTGATCTCTTGGTCCATGGTGGTGGGAATGATGGTGGTCGAGCCCGATTCCGCCTTTGCGGCCGGCGCGGTGACAACGGCCATAGGGGATGAGAGCGTGTAGGTTTTGCCCTGGTAGTCGAGCATAAAGCGCAGCTTGCACCCTTCCTCCAGAAGGCCCGAAGCTGCATCGAGGAACGTGTCTTCGAGCGTGAACGTCGCCAGATTATCCGCGCCCGATGCGCTGGCCTTGATCTGGCCGATCTGCGTGACGGTTTCGGTTGAGCTGCCCGCAGAGGGCATCACTTTATTGATATGCAACGTTGCCTGCCCGCCCTGCGGCAGATGAGCCTGCACGGTAAAAGCGTGCGTGTCGGGCTGGTCGTTTGCTGCTTCGTCCGCTGGCATTGCCATAAACGTGGCGTCGGCGTACTGGATGTCCCATTCGTCGAACGTGAGCTGTCGAAAGTACGGCTCGCCATCGGAGAGCGGACGTGTGGGTGCGGTAATAGCGGTGCCGCCCTGGATACGCGCAAGGGGAATCTCGACATCGCGGTAGCCTGCCATGCTAATGGAGATGCCGCCGTTAAAGTCGTACGCGTCGAGAAGCGTTGCCTCGTCCACGTAGCCTTCTGAAAGAGGGGCGACCTCAAAGATGGCCGTGCCTTCGTCATCGGTCGTGGCGGTGAGCTGCTTGCCTGCGGCATAGCGCGATATGAGCGTGACCTGGGCACCCGTGATGGGCGTATTCTTGTTGGCGACGTCGACCACGACCACACCGAACATGGTGCGCGAGAGAACGAGCACCCTGAAGGGGTCTTTTTCGTCGGCATGGGCTTCGGTGGGTGCGAACGGCAATATGAAGGCGTTTGCGCTTCCCGGCACGCGCGGCATCATAATGCTCGCTAACGAGGACGCTCCGGCGACAAGTAACGAACGGCGATCAAGCATCTTGGGCTCCCATCCCGCAAGTATCGGTGGAAATAATCCAATTTTGCGAGAAGGCGCCCCGTGGCGGTAGTGCCGTTCAAGGGTCAAAATGTCCAAATTGATCGAGCGAAGCGCCGGGTTCCGGAACGCGTTCGATGCGCTTGGTAGTCCGGTCGCTAACGTAACATATGCGCGACCAGCTCGGCGCGTGTGCCGATGCCAAGCTTTGCGTATACGCCGGATAGGCGGTTTTTGACGGTGCCCGGCGATACTCCCATATGGCGTGCGATTTCGGCGTTGGTCCACCCACGACAGGCGAGCATGGCCATGGTGAATTCCGTGGTCGTTAGATCGTCGGCAACGTCCTCGCCCGAATCGGGGTTGTGGATGCGCCGCCAGCCGTAGCTGAAGCGGTACGTGATCTCGATGATGCGCGCGAAGTCGTCAGGGTATTGCGTTTTTAGGCATGCCTCGATAAGCCCCTGTAAAAGGCCGTGATGCTCGCCAATGAGCTCAATAAGGCCGTCGGGACGCGCAATGTTCCAAGCAACTCCGAAGTGCGTTTTTGCGGCGTCGATGTCCTTGAGGCTCATGCATGCCATGGAAGCTGCCAAGTGCAGGAACAGCTCCGAGATGGGATAACTTCCCTGTTTCATGATCAGGGCGTTTTCCGCCATGCCCAGGCTGCGGCCATATTCGCCGCGCAGGTACAGGGCATGCGCCATCACGTAGCTGGCGAACAGGCGCAGACCTTCGGGCAGATGCGCCGCAAGCGGATAAAACTCTTCGGCGGAATACGGGGAAGGCAAGTGCAGCAGGACGCTCGCGGCCGAGGCGAACAGGATATGCGTGGCGTGGACGGCGGGCGACTCCTCGTCAGCCGGCGTATCGAGGATGCCCGCAAGGCACCGGCGGGCGTCGGCGATACGGTTGAGCGACAGGCTGGCGTATCCGCAGATAAAGCATGCGGAATAGCACAGCGCGGGATCGGTGGCGTCAAGATAGGGGCGCGCCGTCTTGGCAGCGAGGGCGGCCTGTCCGCGAAAGTACAGCGCTTCTGCCGTGGCGATGGTGCGTGAATCGGGGTCGGAAATGCCTGCAACCGCAGCGTCAATCTGCCCCGGCACAAAGGCGGTGCACATCAACGGCATGGGAACGCATGGGTAGCCATCGCAGTCCATCTTCCATCTCCCAACAGCTGGCAACAATGCAGCAATTGTACTCCTGTTGCTCGGGACCCCTTTCGTTTTACTGTTCGGTTAACGCTGCGGATCGTTTTGGAAGGCTTACGAGTATGGTAGTACCGTTCTCGGAACTTTCTTCGACCTCTACCGTGCCACCGTGAAGCGCTGCAATCTCCCAAACGAGCGCTAGTCCGAGTCCTGCGCCGCCGTATGCCCTACTGCGGGATTTGTCTAGACGAAAGAACGGCTGGAAGATGCTCTCACGGTACTGCTTGGGTATTCCCGGGCCCTGGTCCTCGACTCGCAGGAACACATGGCTGTCGTTGTCGCAGATGGAGACGTTGACAGTCGAGCCGGTGCGGCTGTAACGGATGGCATTTTCGACCAGGTTAAACACCAGCCTATAGAGGAGCGTGTCGCTCCCGATTACTAAAGCGTCTCCAGCACAATTGAGGGCTATGCCCTTATTTTCGGCAAGTGGCGCAAGGTCGGTGAGGACCTCTTCGGACAAAGGACCAAGTTCCACATCGTCCTCGCAAGGGACGCTGCGGAGCTCACTCATCTCGAGCAATACCTTGGCCATTCGAGACATGCGCTCGGTTTGTTCTTGTAGCAGGCCGAGCAGCTCGGCTGTTTCGGGTTGCAAACCGGAGTGCTCGGAGATGAATAGTTCAATCTGTGCTTGCATAAGGGCGAGCGGGGTGCGCAGCTCGTGTGCGGCGTTGCCGGTAAACTGACGCTGTGCAGAGAACCCTTCGCCAAGACGGGCGATCATGTCGTTGAAAGAGGCGCTGCATCGTTGTAGCTCGGTGGGCACATCTTCACTGAGTCTGATTTCGCTTAGGTTGTCAGGCTGCACGCGCTCAACCTGGGCTGCAAAAGCCCGTAGCGGTTTGAGTGCACGGCCGCTCACAAAGTATGCCAGCACGCCGCCAAGGAGTGTGACTCCAGCCGTGATGTACCAAGCTGTCGTGCCAAAAGATTCCTGTGCGTCGTTTACGACGATCGTGACCTTGTCATCGGGGGTCGCTTTCGTTGGGTCGAACACCTGGGGCGAATCCGCGCCGGCAGCGTTAAAGGCCGAGATGTCACTGCCGATGGCATCCATATAGCGCATGCCCGTATAGCCGACCAGGCAGTTCGTCAGCACGCACGCCGCACACGTCAGCAGCGCCGTCATGATCGTTATGCGCCATTGCAGCGAAAGCCTTTTCATTCGCTATCCTCCATAACGTAGCCCTCTCCAATCCGATTGCGAATCGGGTCGTATCCCAAAGCGCTGCGCAACTTTTTTCGGAGCGACGAGATGTGAACGCGGGTTGCGTTGCTAAAGCTGTTCACGGTGCTATCCCAAACGTGCTCGATAAGCTCCTCTTGGCTTACCGGTCGCCCCTGATTAAGTATCAGGTATTCCAAGATTCCCGTTTCCTTGCGTGTAAGAGATAAGGCCTCGCTGCCCACGGAAGCGATGCGCGCCTTGGTGTCAAAGCTGAGTTTTCCGCAGGTTAATACTATGTCGCTTTGTGCGAAGCGCCTGAGGGTAAGGCTGCGGATCCTTGCCGCAAGTTCGTCCAGATGAAACGGCTTGGTGAGGTAATCGTTGGCGCCGGCATCGAGTCCGTCGACCTTATCGGATACTTCGCCACGCGCGGACAGAATCAGCACCTTGGTCTCGCAGTCGGTTTTCCTAAGTTCCCTGAGTACGGTCATGCCGTCGATACGGGGAAGGTTGAGGTCGAGTACCACGAGGTCAAAGACTTCGACGCCCAGCAGGTCGAGCGCCTCCCGTCCGTCGTGACAGCAGTCGACGCTGTATGCCAGGTTTCGCAAGCTGCGCGCGATTGCGTCACACAGCGCCCGCTCGTCCTCGACGATCAAAATACGCATAACAGTCTCCTTGCACATTTCAAATCGCGCCTAACACGGATTTTATAGTCGATATGGTCCAATGGTCGCGTAACGAAAGGAGTGGTCGAGTTGTTCAAAGCGGTAAAACCCATGGTACAGGTCGCTTTGTTGATCGTCGGAATTGCCATGGTGTGCTTTGGTGTTATGCGTGGCGAGGCGGATGCCGTGCTGGCCAAAGCGATTAGGCTGTGCTTGGAGTGTATCGGAATTGGATAAAAGAGCAAACACCGCGTCGCATGTTTTGGCCCGATTTCGCGGACTCATTCAGGCGGCGGCGACGCTGGTCACCAACATTCACCTGCCAAACTTTGCCAAAGGCGGCATCTATCAGGGCGCGGGGAAAACAGTCTGCGTACCTGGACTTAATTGCTATTCGTGCCCCGCGGCATCGGGCGCGTGCCCCATCGGGTCGTTCCAGTCGGTGGTAGGTTCATCCAAGTTCAACTTTTCTTACTATGTTACCGGTACGCTCATTTTGCTCGGCGTGCTGCTGGGACGCTTTGTATGTGGCTTTCTGTGTCCGTTTGGCTGGCTTCAGGAGCTGCTTCATAAGATTCCCGGCAAAAAGTTCTCCACAAAAAAGCTTAAGCCGCTCACGTACATCAAGTACGTCGTGCTGCTGTTTGCCGTGGTGCTGCTGCCCGTCTTGGTGGTTAACGACGTGGGCATGGGCGACCCGTTCTTTTGTAAGTACATCTGTCCGCAGGGCGTGCTCGAGGGCGCCATTCCGCTGGCCATTGCCAACGCCGGCATTCGATCTGCGCTGGGGCAGCTCTTTACCTGGAAACTTGCCGTTCTCATTGCCGTAGTAGTGCTGAGCGTTTTGTTCTATCGCCCCTTCTGCAAATGGATTTGCCCGCTCGGCGCATTCTATGCGCTCATGAATAGGGTGTCCTTGTTGGGGATTCAGGTTGACGCGTGCAAATGCGTCTCGTGCGGCAAGTGTTCAAGGGTTTGTCAGATGGACGTTGATGTGGTCCGCGCGCCCAATCATGCCGAATGTATCCGGTGCGGAAAGTGCATCGGGGCCTGTCCTGTCGATGCCATCAGCTATCGCTATGGCCTGGATGTGTCGGCGGAAAAGCTTCCCTTGACCGCCGATAAAAAGTAAACAAGCTTCGACAAAACGGAGGAATGATCATGAAGCTTTCTAAGATTGCGGCCCTGTTTATGGTGCCGGTATTGGCCTTGTGCCTTGTGGCATGTTCGGCGTCCGGTGGCAATGCGAGCGAATCTGCGAGCTCCGATCCTAAGATCGCAGAACTCACTGCGCAGAAGCCGACCAATGCCGACGAGGCCGCCGAGCTGTATGCGAAGCTCATGAAAAAGGAGAACGATATCCTTTCGAGTGATAACGCGCCGTGGGAAAAGGTATTCAATGCGGCAAATAAAGACTCGGTAATGATTGAGGACGGCAGCAATTACGGCGATTTCCTGCTCAAGACCATCGACGGTGCCAAGGATGAGTTCACGGCGGATGAGCTTAAGACGCTCAAGGCCGGTGCGCAGCAGATCAAGGAGATCGAGGACAAGCTCGAGAGCCTGGAGAAGGAGTTCCCCGGCTGTGGAAGCACGCCGAGCTCAGGCGAGAGCGTCGACGCTTCGACCGCTGGCATGACGGCTGGTGCCAATACTTCGAGCGAGGCGACGAAGTTCCCCAGCTTTACGGGCAAAGACCTGGATGGCAACGACGTGAGCAGCGACGAGCTGTTCGCTAAGAACAAGGTCACCGTCATGAACTTCTGGTTCACCACTTGCAAGCCGTGCGTGGGCGAGCTGGGCGATCTTGAGAAACTGAATAAGGAGCTTGCCAAGAAGGGCGGCCAGGTCGTGGGCGTCAATTCCTTTACGCTCGATGGCAACAAGGGCGAGATTGCGGATGCCAAGGACGTGCTGAGCAAGAAGGGCGTGACATATAAGAACATCTGGTTCAAGTCGGATAGCGAGGCCGGTAAGTTTACGTCAAATTTGTTCTCGTTCCCGACAACGTATGTCATCGATCAGAATGGCAACATCGTAGGGGATCCAATCGTGGGAGCCATCAGCTCCGCCGAGCAGCGCGCAGCACTCGACAAGCTTATCGACCAGGCGATTGCGAATAGCGAGCAGTAAAAACCGCGTAAAGCATAGCGAGGATCGTGTGTCGCTGTGCGAAGTAGTCTGCTGCCTTTCAAGATAAGCTCCACCATATAGAGGTCCCGCTCGGGACCTCTTCTTTTGGGCGCCGTCCCGTTCGTTTTTTGGCGCGGTTTGTTACATTCCTCACTGGCGTCGGCAAAAAATGGGGATAGAGTAGGACAAAAGCGTCGAATACGAACGGCGGAGGAGAGCGGGCAGGGTGCCTGCGCAGGAGAGGTTGCCGTCCATGCTGGAGCTCAAAGGTATTTGCAAAAGGTACGTTACGCAGTCGTTTACGCAGGTAGCGCTCGACAGCGTGAGCCTGTCTTTTCGCGATAACGAGTTCGTGGCCATTCTGGGACCTTCGGGGTCGGGCAAAACTACGATGCTCAACGTTATCGGTGGGCTCGATCATTTCGATTCTGGCGACCTGCTGATCGACGGTATTTCGACCAAAGACTTTCACGATCGCGATTGGGATGCCTACCGCAACAACCGCATCGGCTTTGTGTTCCAAAGCTATAACCTCATTCCGCATCAGACCATTTTGGAAAACGTGGAGCTGGCGCTCACGCTCACGGGCGTGGGGCATGCCGAGCGTCGCCAGCGTGCGCGCGAGGCGTTGGAGAAAGTCGGCTTGGGCGAGCACGTTAACAAGCGCCCGAGCCAGCTATCGGGCGGGCAGATGCAGCGCGTGGCCATTGCCCGCGCCCTGATCAATGACCCTGAGATCGTCCTTGCCGACGAGCCGACTGGCGCTTTGGATTCAACGACATCCGTGCAGGTTATGGATTTGCTCAAAGAAGTTGCGCGCGACCGTCTGGTCATCATGGTCACGCACAATCCCGACCTGGCATACCAATACGCCACGCGCATCGTCAACCTGGCGGACGGCAAGATCACCGATGATTCCGATCCTTTCGATGTCGCTGACGCCACGCGCCGCGAGGCCAAGCCTACGCGCAAAACCTCGATGAGCTTTGTGACGGCGCTGGGGCTTTCTGCCCGAAACCTCATGACCAAGAAGGGCCGCACGGCCATGACGGCCTTTGCGGGCTCGATTGGCATTATCGGTATCGCGGCGATTCTGGCGCTGTCCAACGGCGTAAACGGCTACATCAAAAAGGTCGAGGAGGATACGCTCTCGAGCTACCCGCTCACCATTTCCAAGCAGGATTACGACCTGTCGTCCATGATGGGCGGACAGGGGGCTGCGGATGATGACTCGCCTGAAAACGTGGATTCGTCCGACGACAGTGCCGAAACCGATAAGATTCCCGTGGTCACGGCCGTAAAGGATATGTTTGCGAGCGTTAAGTCCAACGACATGACGAGCTTTAAGGCATGGCTTGACGACGGCGGCGACGGTATCGACAAAGAGGTCAACGCCATTCAGTACGGCTACGGTGTATCGCCGGTTGTCTATCGTGCCGGCAAGGGCGATGAGAAGCCCGTTCGGCTTGTTCCCAACGCAATGACCGAGGCTATGAGCGGAGGCGCGAGTTCGGCGGCAACGGTGAGCATGGAATCCATGGGAACCTCGGTCTTTAACGAGATGATTGACGACCAGAGCCTGCTCGACAGCCAGTACGATGTCGTCGCCGGTCATTGGCCCACGTCTGCCAACGAAGCCGTGATGGTGCTTTCGAGCCGCGGTACGGTGGGCGACTATACGCTCTACAGCATCGGTGCGCTGGATATCGATGAGCTCAACGATCTGGTAAACAGTGCCATGACGGCCGACGGTGGGGTCAAAGCACCCGAGACCGGCACCGACTTTACCTACGACGATGCGCTGTCCACGACGTTTAAGGTGCTGTCGCCGGCCGATGCCTATCGCAAAAACGAAGAGACCGGCATGTGGACCGACATGTCTGGTGACGCCGACTTTATGGCCGCCAAGGTTGCCGATGGCATCGACGTACACATCGTGGGTGTGGTGCGCCCTAACGAGACGGCCAATGCGAGTGCGTTGTCTCCGGGCATTGCCTATACACATGCGCTGACTCGCCAGCTTATGGAGCGCGCCGCCGATTCGCAGATTGTGCGGGAGCAACTCGCCCACCCCGAGACGGATGTCTTTACGGGCAAAACCTTCGACGAACTGCAAGGCGAGGCCAAACAAGGCGTGGATCTGGGCAGCATGTTCAGTGTGGACGAGGCGGCGCTCAAGAGCGCGTTCTCGTTCGATACCTCCGTGCTCTCGGGTGTTGCCGGCGGTATGGACCCGTCGTGTCTTGACTTGTCCGAGCTGGACATTGACCTTTCGGGCGTAGGGAAGGATATCGACTTCAGCGACATCATGTCTAAGGCGCCAGCCCCCGATTTCTCGGGTGTCTTCGATGGGTTGGAGCTTACACCCGAGCAGATGCAGCAAGTGGGGGCGCTCGCCAACCAACTGTTCACGGGCTTTATGCAGTCGGAACAGTTTAAGGCGCTGACGCCCGAAGATCTTAAGGACGCGTCAAAGCTTGCCGCCGCGTTCTCGACGTATCTTGAGAGTGATACGGCAGCCCAGCAAATCCTGGCTCAGCTCAAGGCACTCGGCGGCGATGCCCTGGCCGAGCGCCTGCAGCAGGCGATGACCGACTATGTACAAAAGCAGCTGGCTCCGTATCTGCAGCAGGCTCTGGATCAGATGATGAAGTCGATCAGCGACCAGATTGCGACGACGGTGTCAACTCAGCTCAAGGCAGGCGCGGCAGGGCTCATGGGCCAGATGGCGACGCAGATGTCATCGAGTTTTGCCAACCTGGCGAGCGCTATGCGTGTGGATGCGAGCGCCTTTGCCCGCGCCATCCACTTCAACATGGACGCCGAGGACCTGAGTTCGCTTATGATGAGTTATGCCAAGGCATCGCAGCTTACCTATGACAACAACCTGACCACACTGGGTTATGCGGACGAGGCAGACCCCATCTCGGTCAAGATTTTCCCGCGCGACTTTGAGGCGAAGGAGCGCGTGCTCGACCATATCGATGCGTATAACAAGCAGGTCAAAGCTGCTGGCCACGATGAGCAGGCGATTTCGTACACCGACTATATGGGAATCATTATGGGCTCGGTGACCGACATTGTGAATACCATCAGCTTGGTGCTCATCGCATTCGTGAGCATCAGCCTAGTGGTGAGCTCCATTATGATCGGCATCATCACCTACATCAGCGTGCTGGAGCGCAAAAAGGAGATTGGCATCCTGCGCGCGATCGGCGCGTCGAAGCGCAACGTGGCCAACGTATTCAATGCCGAGACCTTTATCGAGGGCCTCATCGCCGGCGTCTTTGCCATTGTCGTCGTGGTGCTCGTGAGCTTTCCGGTTAATACCTGGGCGCTTGCGGCCAAACAGGTGCCCAATCTGATGAGCCTGCCCGTGCAGGATGCGCTGGTGCTCATCGCAATTTCAGTGCTGCTGACGGTCGTTGCCGGCCTGCTGCCGGCCCGCAGCGCATCCAAGAAGGACCCCGTCGAAGCCCTGCGCTCCGAATAATGCGACAAAGGGACAGTCCCTTTGTCACATTGAGACCCTTGCGAAAACGGGGTCTAATTACCGTTCGGCAGGTTAAGAACTCCCTCTCCCCGCTTAATGCTTGACGAAGAGTCCTCTGGTTTATATACCTATCGGTAGGCATATAGGATGTATTGCCGATAGAAATGGAGCAACCATGACTCTCACCACACCAGCCAAAAAAGATTGTCTCCGTGAAAGCGGCGCATTTGCTTGGGTCGTCGTTATTGCGCTCGGCTTAATGTCCGCCGGAACAACTGGCACATATAGCATTATTGCCGGCTCATTCGTTGCTCCAGTATGTGAAGATCTGGGCTTTGACTACACTTCTTTTTCTTTCTATTTCACCGCGATTCTTCTTGGCCTTGCGCTTGGGCTTCCGCTTTTGAGTCGCTTCATTCCAAAAGTAATCGGCAAACCATGGCATATTTGCATTGAACTCGTCCTTATTGCCGCCGGCGCCGCAATGGCGTTCTACACCGAGGTCTGGATGTTCACCGTCTCCGCCGCAGTGATCGGCATCTGCTTTTCGTTTACAACGGGCGTCTGCATGTCCGATGTCATTGACCAATGGTTCAGCAAATCGTCCGGTCTCGCCATCGGCCTCGCTTGGGGCGTTAATTCTCTCTGCACGCTGTTATTGAGTCCTGTCATTACGCTGGTCATCGAGCAGCAAGGCTGGCGTACGGGATACATCGTGCTTGCGGCCGTTTCTGCAGCTATGATTTTGCCTGCAAGCGCATTTATCATTCGCCTTAACCCCTCTGATCGCAATATGCTTCCGTACGGAGAGACCGTCTCCGAAACCCATGAGAGCTGCAGCGCCGATGAGCAGGAAGATGTCCTTTCGGGCATGGCACTCCGCGATGCCGCGAAAACGCCGTCTTTTATTCTCTGTGTCCTCTTGCTTTGCGTGGCGCAGCTCACCTGCTGCATGAACCAGCTGTTTCCAACCTATGCAAGCGAGGTCGGTTTCAATCCTATCGTAGGAAGCTTAATGGTCTCGGCAGCTTCACTCTCCGATATCTTCCTAAATCCCTTCGTGGGCAAAACATGCGACAAGCTTGGCGCTATTAAAGCAACGGTCGCATGGACAGGTGTCAGCATTCTTTCATTCCTGCTTCTTATCATTGGCGGAAGCAATGAGACCGTTTCCATCATTGCAGCTGGTGTAAACGATGTCATGTTCGCCATCGTTGGAACCGCAATGCCGATGCTTCTCCTCTCGCTCTTTGGATCACGCGATTTTGGAAGGATCTATTCGATCGTTTGCTCAGCGGGCTATGTCGTCGGTGCTTTTGGAATGCCGGTCATGATGAAGGTTTACGGCATGGCAGGGTCATTCCAGGGAGTATTTATCTTCTGCATTGCCTGCAACCTTATGATTGCTGCGTTTGCTATCGTTTCCGGCTTTCTCAATAAGGCTGCTGAAAAGTAATAAGCGCCGATTGCACCGGCATAGATTGCCACGCAACAGGGGTCGACTCCAAGCCAGATTGGAGTCGACCCCTGTTTTCGTTTTAAAGGTTGCCCGCAGGCACCATGGGCGCCAACATGCGCTTCAGCTTGGCTGGTCTATTTGAACATAAGCTCGACTATTCCCGCCCAAACCGCTTTCTCATCAATATCCTCACCTTGAGCGACCGTATTGCTTGCTCCCTCCAGAACGGTATAAAGAATTTGTACGTAGAGCATTACGTCGGCGCTATCGGAAAACGCGCCAATCTCTACACCATGAAGAAGGATGTCTTTAAGCGCATCCATGGTTCGTTTGGTCGCCGTCGCTTGACGTTCCTGAACTGCAGGAATTCGATTTGCTTGAACGCTAACCTCGGCCAGCACGCGCCGGCGCTTTTCATCGCTTCGATAGCCACCTATAACTGAATTGCCGAGCTCGATAAGCGCGGCCTTGAACCCGTCCCTATCGACTATTAGCGAGTAGTCGCGCCGATAGTCAATGGTCGGAAACATGCTGTCCAAGAGCGTAGTGAAAATCTCCTCTTTTGAGGGAAAGTAGTAGTACACCGACGGCTTGGATATACCGACAAAGTCGCAAATCTTTCCGATAGACGCTTTGTCATAACCGACTTCTGCCACAAGATCGTACATTGCGTCCAATATTTTTTTTCTTGTGCTCACGCTGCATTTCTCCATTGCAAATCACTTCCGCACTACCAACATTATTAAGGATGGCAACGGAACATCAATTCGTGTCCAAACATGACCACTATATACGGCGAACGGTATGTATCAGTAGGCGAGCGGCAATTATTCAAAATTATCTACCGAACGGTAGGTATAGTAGTACTATAGCAGGTGAAACCCCGCTATTGTCGCGGCCGGACAGCATCGCGGGAAACCCGACGGAAGGACCAACCATGTACGAGAACTATCGTATGCCGGGCGAGTTCGAGAAGCGCTCCAACGTCTATGTGACATGGCTTCCCGATTACATCCGTGCAGAGGGCTACGATAACCGCCAGCCCTGCGTTGACGTGATCAAGGCTCTGCTCGAGTATGGCGACGTTACGGTCAACCTCAATTGCGGCACCCCCGGCTCCTATGAGGAGGCTTGCTCGCGCCTGAAGGAGGAGGGGGTTGATCTCGATCGCATCGAGATCACGCAGTTCGAAGACTCCAACTTCTATGTCCGCGACAACGGTCCCAGCATCATGGTCGACGACAAGGGCCATTCTTATATGGTCAACCCCGCTTGGACCTATTACGGCGTGTGGGACAAGAACTCCCCGGAGTGCCAGTCCGCACGTAAGGCAGCCGTTCACATGGCGGTTGCGCTCGGTTGCTTCGATATCGTCAATTCCGAAATGGTTTCGGAGGGCGGCGACCGCGAGTTTGACGGTCACGGCACTCTGATCGCCATCGAGGACACGGAATGCCGCAAGCGTAATCCCGAGTTCACGAAAGAGGAAATAGAGGCCGAGTATAAGCGCATCTACAACCTCAACAAGGTTATCTGGCTTCCGCAGCCTATGCTCGAGGACGACGACTATCGACTGGGCATCCTCGACGAGAAGGAAGACGGAACTCCCGTCTTTGGCATGAGCTTTGCAGCTCACATTGATGAGATGTGTCGCTTTATCACTCCGAACAAGATTCTTCTTGCCGAGGTGTCCGATGAAGAGGCAGCCTCGAGCAAGGCTGGAGCAGAGTCTCGTCGCCGCATTGAGGCAGCCTACGAGATCCTGAGCAACGAAACGGACTGGGAGGGCAAGCCCTTCGAGATCGTTCGTATGCCCACCGCCGAGCCTATTGAAGTCGTTATCGCCCCTGGCGATGAAGATTACGAGCTCTATAAGGGCTTCATCGACGAAATGGGCGGCAAGTTTATGGATGGCACCCCCTGGCCCGAGGGCCCCGTCCACTTCTACGCCGCAGCGAGCTACTGCAATTTCCTGATTTGCAACGGCGTCGTTCTTGGCCAGCGTTATTACCACGAGGGCATGAGCGAGGTCGTGAAAGAGAAGGACGAGCAGGCCAAGGCAGTTCTTGAGAGCTGCTTCCCCGATCGCAAGGTCATCATGATTGATTCCCTCGCGCTTAACCTGTCCGGCGGCGGCGTGCACTGCTGGACTAAGGACGTGGCGGCCAGTCGTTAGTGAGCCTTAGAGCCTGCGCTCTTTGGCTTAGGCGCCACATGTACCGCTCCCCGAGGGATATCCGTGTTTTCCTCGGGGACACATTCAACAATAATTTTGATAATAATTCGAAAGGAAATAGGCATGAACAACAGCCTCCGCGGTCGCGACTACATCAACATCCATGATCTTTCCTCCGAGGATTTCCGCTATCTCATCGATCTTGCCTGGAACCTTAAGGCTCAGAAGAAGTCCGGTGTCGACCAGCACTACTTCCCCGGCAAAAACGTCCTCGCCAACTTTGAGTGGGGCTCGACCCGTACTCGTTGCGCATTCGAGACCTCCTGCAATGATTTGGGCATGGGCTTCACTTATCTGACCAACTCCCACATGGGTGACTGCGAGACCGTCAAGGATGCCATGCGCGTCTTTAACGGCATGTACGATCTCATCGTCTACCGCGCACAGAAGGACGAGCAGTTCCTCTATGACGTCGCCGACCTGGTTGACATCCCGGTCATCAATGCCCTTACTCTCGGCGATCACCCGACTCAGATGCTCGCTGACGCTCTTACGATGGAAGAGCAATGGGGCGGTTTGCGTACGAGCCGCGGCAAGAAGATGGCTTTCGTTGGCAACTGCGCCGGCGCCCCAGTGTGGTATGGCCGTCTGTGCGCTATGCTCGACATGGACTTCCTCGCCATCGGCCCCGACGACCTCCGTCATCAGATGTGCAAGGAAATGATCGAAGAGGTGGAGGCCTGCTACGCCAAGTACGCTCCCAATAGGACCTTTACCATCACCTCTGACCTCGATGCCCTGGATGGCGTTGACGTTATCGTTACCGAGGAGTGGCGCTACATCAACCCCGAGTGCGGCGAAGAGGTTCTGGATCCCGACGACTACAACTCCTGGTTGGGCGATGCCGAGTCTTTGTACCCCTATCGCGTCACCAGCGAGCTGTGCAAGCGCACCAACAATCCCGACATCTTCTGCATGCATGAGCTTCCCTCTGTCCATAACGCAGATCACCGTGTCGGCAAAATGCTCCTCGACCAGTGCAAGAACGACCTCCATCGCGAAATCATCACCGAGGGCTTTGAGATTGCCGACGAGTGCTTTGAGGCCAACGCTTCGGTCATCTTCCGTGAGGCAGAGAACCGTCAGCACACCATCAAGGCTGTTATGTGTGCCCTTCTGGGTCTCTAGGAGCTGTATCAATGGATAATGCAAAGTTAAAGAGCAGCAAGGTTTACGCATGGGTTCTCGTAATCGCGCTCGGCCTTATGTCTGCCGGCACGACCGGATCCTATAGCGTCATCGCGGGCTCCTTCGTCGCACCCGTGTGCGAGGAGTTCGGGTTTGACTATTCCATCTTCTCGTATTACTTCACCGCAACGCTCATTGGTCTTGCGGCAGCTCTTCCGTTTGTCGGAAAACTCATTCCCAAGGTCGTTGGCAAGGTTTGGCTCCCCGTTGTCGAGCTTATTTTGCTCGCTGCCGGCGCAGGCATGGCCTTCTACACCGAAGTCTGGATGTTCATCGCCGCTGGCGCCCTGATTGGCGTTTGCTTCGCCTTCACCACCGGCGTCGCCATGTCCGACGTTATTGACCAGTGGTTCAAAAAATCTGGTGGCCTGGCAATCGGTCTCGCTTGGGCAGTGAACTCGATTTACATGCTCATCATGAGCCCCGTCATCACCTCTGTCATCGAGGCCGCTGGCTGGAGGACTGGCTATCTGGTGCTCGCTGGCGTCTCCGCCGTGCTCATTCTCCCCGCTTCCGTCCTGATTATTCGCTATAAGCCTCAGGACAAGGGCATGCTGCCCTATGGCTACGTCGAGGGCGAGACGGTCACCGAGACCGAGGAGACGACCGAGGATAGCACGCGTGGCGTTAGCTATGCGCGCGCCATTAAGTCGCCTGCCTTCTTCTTCTGCATCGGCTTCCTCTGTCTCGTTCAGCTCACTTGCTGCATGAACCAGCTCTTCCCGACGTATGCTTCCGAGGTTGGTTTTAGCCCCATGGTGGGCGGCTTCATGGTATCCGCTGCATCGCTCTTCGATCTGTTCCTCAATCCGATCGTCGGCACCACTTGCGATAGGTTCGGCAGCACGAAGGCCATTCTGGGCTGGCTCGCTGTCTCCATCCTCTCCTTTGTCATGCTCATGATGAGCAGCGGCAACTCGACGCTCAGCATCCTCGCAGCAGGCGTGAACGACGTAATGTACGTCATCGCTGGCACTGCCCTGACCGTTTTGGTTATGGATGTCTTTGGCTCCCGCGATTTCGGTCGCATCTTCGCGCTGATCTGCTCCGTGGGCTATATCGTCGGCGCCTTTGGCATGCCCGTTATGATGAAGGTCTATGAGCTTGTCGGCTCCTTCCAGGGCGTCTTCATCTTCTGCATCGCATGCAACGTTATTATCGGCCTGTTCTTGCTGCTGGCAAAAAAGACTGGTAAGAACCTCTCCTGGGACGAATAGTTCGATTCGTCTTAGACATACGCTGTAGGGCTTAACCTGCAGCCGCTTTGGGGCATCGACTAACATCGGTGCCCTTTTTCATCGAATGTGACAAAGGAGCAGCCACTTTGTCACATTGAGTGGCATGTAAATCGAGGTCTAATACTTTTCCGAGAAGTGAACGGCCATACTTGGACCTCCGAAGCATCGACATTTTTAGACGTCAAACCCGCAGGATTTGGCTGGCAAAACCGCAGGAAATTGCATCTCGAAAGTGCCGATGCTTCGGGGGCCCGTTTTCACTCGTTCACTTCTCGGGAAAAGTATTAAACCTCGTTGTATGGGGTGCGGCTGGAGGGTGGTCATCGTTCAGTAGCTACCTCTTCCTTGTGAATCGCCTGAAGCGCAAGGCATAATGCATGTGACAAAGGGACGGCCCCTTTGTTGTGTTGATATGAGAGAAGAGTAGATGATCCTTTCGCTGGCCCCTATGGAGGGGATTACCGGGCATGTGTTCCGTCGCGTGCATGCGGAGTGCTTCGGTGCGCTCGATTGCTATTACACGCCGTTTTTGCCGCCGCCGCGGGTGGGAAACCGCTTTGGCGGCAAGGCGTTTAAGGAGATCGATCCTGCCAATAACCAGGGGCTCAACGTGGTGCCTCAGCTGATGTCCAAGAACGCGGACGAGTTTGTGTGGGCGGCACAGGTGCTCGCCGACATGGGCTACCGCGAGGTCAATCTCAACCTGGGTTGCCCTTCGGGAACGGTTGTCGCCAAGGGCAAGGGCTCGGGTTTCTTGCGCAATCTCGACGAGCTCGAGGCGTTCTTAAGCGATGTGTGCGAGCGGTCGCCGTTGCCGGTGTCGGTAAAGACCAGGCTGGGGCTGGAGAATGACGACGAATACGAGCGCGTGCTCGATCTGTATTGCCGCATGCCGTTGGCAGAGCTGATCGTGCACCCGCGCGTGCAAAAGGACCGCTATACGGGATCGCCGCGCAAGGAGTTTTACGGCGAGACGCTGGGGCGTGCGCCGTTCCCCGTGGCCTATAACGGCGACATTTTCGATCTTGAGGATATGGATGCGCTGGTGGAGGCCTATCCCGGGACGCGCCATGTGATGCTGGGGCGTGGCTTGCTTGCGAACCCCGCGCTCGCTCGCATGGTCAAGGGCGGTCCCGCTGCCACGGCAGCCGAACTGCAGCGTTTCCACGACACGCTGTTTGCGGCCTATGCAGAAGAGATTGGCGGCAATGCGGTCTTCCGCATGAAGGAGTGGTGGTTCTACGCCAAGTGCGCTTTCGCTGATCCCGCTACCGTCCACAAGATCGTACGCAAGACCAAAAAGGTCGACGAATACCGCGCTGCCGTCGAGCGCGTCTTTCGTGAACAGCCGCTTGCACCCACAGCTCGCTTCCACGGCTAACTAGTCATCGGGGGCGTTCTTTAACGACTGGTCATTTAAGGACGTCCCCAACGACTATGTAGCAAAAACATGTACACCAGCATCCAAAGATGTCGAAAAATGTCGACTTTGGATGCTGGTGTACATGTTTGGGTCCGACGGGGGAGCGGGCCTAGGCAATCAGTGCATCAAGTGTAATGAGCTCTCTGAGCCGCTCCGTGCGTGTTTGCCCATGGCGTTTGGCTTTTTCGTCAAACGCCTCAAGAATCGATTCGCCCACACGTGCTGATATAACGACGCTCGGCTCATCGGAGATTGGTGGCCTTCCCAACTTGATGGTGTGACCTTTCGGCCACTCATCTTTTTCGTAGGCTTCCGCGGCTTTCTTCAACTCTCCGGGAGCAAACCCCATCATCTTTTCGAGCTGCTTAGCATCCATGGCGCCTCCTATCGATCGACATAATGTCGAGCGCCGGTTCTCGGATTCTCTTTTTGTATACAATTTTGTAGACAAAAATACAAGCAGTTCATCGGGCTAATTAGCTTGTTTTGACCTGCCTGTTCGATAGGAAATGAGCATTGACGGCTTCGATACTCCTTTGCTTTTCAGCTTGGAATTTGGATGCTCATTGAACTTCCGGAGGGGAGCCCTTTATTAAGCTATTGAGATTCTGGGCAGGAGCTCTCACTGGTCTTCGGTAATGGGGCCAGCTTAATTCGCGACACAGTGTGTCGCGAATGGGAGTAGTCGTTAGGTGTCCTTCAATGGCTACTCATATAAGAACGTTCAAGTGTCGGATTTTGTCATTTAGTGTCGCTCTCAGCGACTATTCTGGAGGGTCGTGGTCAAAAAAGGGCAAATATGAGTACTGTTGCCATTATGGTTGCATTTATTTGCTATAAATTGTAGTTCCTGATGAGATTTGTTCCCATTAAGAGCTACTTTTATTGAACATATGAGGAGAAATAACGTCGTCTGCGGACGAGTGGAACGTTGAATAGTTCCTGAAGTGATCAAAATCGCTGCTACTAAACAGGTAGCAGTACTCATATTTGCCCTTTTTTGACCACAGCCCTCTCGGAAACCTTTCCAGAGGCGTCAAACAGCCATAATCCAAAGGTCTCCTCAAACAATTAGCCGGCCAAGAGCGTCCATGACTACCAAAAAGCTGTACGCCAGCATCCAAAGATGTCGAAAAATGTCGACTTTGGATGCTGGTGTACATGTTTGGGTC
>NZ_SPFY01000016.1:32361-50420 GCF_005844325.1 Collinsella aerofaciens
CAGCATCCAAAGATGTCGAAAAATGTCGACTTTGGATGCTGGTGTACATGTTTGGGTCGTATGGGTTGGGGCCCTGGACGGACAGAGCGTGCGTACTAGAGCAGGTTTTCCTGTACCCATGCGATGATGTCGCTTGACTCGTAGAGCGGCTTGCCGTCGATGAACAAGCAGGGAACCTGGCGTTTTCCGCCGACGGCGATGAGTGTCTGCTCGGCTTCGGTATCGGTCGAGATATTGCGTTCGGGAATGGTCACGCTGCTATCGGCCAAAAAGCGCTTGACCTTTATGCAATACGGGCAGCCGGTCATAACGTAGAGCACGAGCTCGTGATCAGTAGTCATAGGTCTCCAATCGGTTGCGGTTTTGATTGAAATACCCAAAGCCGCCGCGGTCTATGCGCACGTCAACGACGACTCGATGGCCTGGACCAGAAACGCCGTGGCTCCGGTGCCGCAGGGCTTGTCGTAGTAGTCAACAAAGCGCTGGTCGGCAAGATAGCCGTGGGCGAGGCCCAGGTACGCCTCGTCTTGGGGCTCGCATCCCCAGTTGAGAGCAATCCATCGACGGTGCATTGTAACCAGTTTTTGAGCTTCGTTGCTCTCTGGGTCGCCAATGCCCATGGCAATCGAGAGCTGGCCCAAAATGGCGCGTTCAAGTTCCTTCATGTCGTTCCATGTCTGAGGATCCATATCCAGTAACGTTTCGTTTGCTGCATCGATAGCCTCATTGCCATAGCGAGCTCGAGCCTCGGCGCCGTAGCATTCCTCGTTTTCCTGCACGGTGCGCCAGCGCTCCAGTTGCGGCAGGACGGCGCCCATGAGCGAGACGGCTTCGTCAAGCGACATGCCGGTGTTTTGCGCCAGGCGCGGGGCACAGTCCTCGATCATCGCCTCCATGGTGGTGGCGTAGGTGTACTTGCCGTGGTCGTAGCACCACTTGCAGTAATGGTCGGTCGTGGCGCCCGTGGCATCGGTGCCGCAGTCGTCGGGCGTGAGTATCATGCCGCAGCTCTGACAATAGTGCTCGGGCATTTCGAGCAGGTGAGACAGGGGCTCGCCGGTTACGGCGGCAATGAGCTTCATCATGTCGATGCCCGGTGTGACCTCGCCGCGCTCCCAACGGCTGATGGCCTGGCGTGTGACGAAGAGCTTGGCGGCGAGCTGCTCTTGGGTAAGGTGATGGGCGCGGCGGACAGCGATGAGCTTTTCTGCAAAGGCCATAGCGGCTCCTTTCTGCTGGTTGATGGCTTAAGCATACGCGGTGACAGGCGCCCTTCCAAGCAACCGTTGGTTGCACGACGGGGGACCGCGGCGAAGAATTGCGCGTAACGCCCCATGCCCCCATGCCGTACAATGACCGGCATGGAACCTATCGCACACATACATACCGACCTGCCGCAGAAGTTCGGCATCCCGCGCAACAGCTTTTTGGCGCCCCATCTGCAGGGACGCATCGTTTTTGAGCCGGAATTTGCCTCCAATGCAGCGGTTGAGGGTCTGGACTCCTTCTCTCACCTGTGGCTGCTGTGGCGCTTCGAAAACGGAGCGCCCGGCGGCACGGTTAAGGACATAGCTACCGATGCCAAGACGCAGGACAGGTCCGGCACCAACGTCAAGTGGTCGAAAACCGTGCGTCCGCCGCGTCTGGGTGGAGCCGAGCGCGTGGGCGTATTTGCCACGCGCAGTCCGTTTCGCCCTAATCCCATCGGTCTTACCTGCGTCAAGCTCGATCGTGTCGAGCTCACCGACGATGGTCCGATCATCCATGTGCTGGGGGCCGACCTGCGCGACGGTACGCCCATCTACGACATTAAGCCCTACATTCCATTTGCCGACTGTCACCCGGATGCGACCGGCGGTTGGATTGAGGATGCTCCGTGGCAAACGCTCGATGTTGAGTTTCCACAAGCGCTGCAGGATATGGTCCCGCCCGCAAAGCTCCCCGGCCTGGTCGAGGTCCTTCGCCAAGATCCGCGCCGTGCGGGCAGTAAGCACGAGCCAAACCGCGTCTATCATCTGGCCTTCGCCGGGCTCGACATATCTTTTTCGGTCGATAAAACCCAGTTAACCGTAGTCGCCGTCAACGACGCGCGAGACTAACCAGCCATTCGCCCGCACCCGTCAAATTAAGCGCCAAACCCCGCGCCAAAACCGCCCACGCTGGTGGACAATAACGCCTACCAAAACAATCAACTTTGCACGGGAGCTTAGCATGAAATACGACTTTAGCTCGCTTATCGACCGCCACGGCATGGACGCCATCGCCGTTGACTCTTGGGGCGAGATCCCCGGTATGGCGCCGAACGCACCCGACGAGGGCTTCGATCGCATTCCCATGTGGGTGGCCGACATGAACTTTGCCACGGTGCCCACGGTCCAGGAACACATCATTCAGCGTGTCCAGCACCCCATGTTTGGCTATTTCAATCCGCGTCCCGAGTACTTCGACCGCATCATCGAATGGCAGAGCCGCCGTAATGGCGTCGAGGGTCTGCGCCCTGAACATATCGGCTACGAAAACGGCGTGCTGGGCGGTGTCGTGTCGACGCTGCGCGCGTATGTCCAGCCAGGCGATGCGGTGCTGGTCCACAGCCCTACCTACATCGGCTTTACCAAGTCCATCGAAGCCGCGGGCTATCGTATTGTCCACAGCCCGCTTAAGCTCGATGACCAGGGCGTGTGGCGCATGGACTTTGAGGACATGGAGCGCAAACTCGCCCAAAACCACATCCATGCCGCGGTGTTCTGCTCGCCGCACAATCCCTGCGGCCGCGTATGGGAGCGCGACGAGATCGAGCGCGCCATGGACATCTATCGCCAGCACGATTGCGTGGTGATCTCGGACGAGATTTGGTCCGATATCATCCTGCCGGGGCACAAGCATATCCCGACGCAGTCGGTGAGCGAGGATGCCCGCATGCGCACGGTTGCCCTCTACGCGCCCAGCAAGACGTTCAACCTGGCGGGTCTGGTCGGCAGCTATCACATCATCTATAACGAGACGCTGCGCGACCGCGTGTGCGCCGTGTCCAACAAGACCCACTACAACGAGATGAACGTCATCTCCATGCATGCGCTTATCGGTGCCTACCAGCAGCAGGGCTACGAGTGGCTCGATGAGCTCAATGAGGTCATCGAGGGCAACGTCGACTACTTCTGCAATTACGTGGACAAGCATTTTGCGGGCGTGTCCTATTCGCGTCCGCAGGGCACGTACATGGTGTTCCTGGACTGCACAGCGTGGTGCCGCGAGCATGGCCGCGATATTCAGTGGCTGCTCGACGAGGGCGCTCGTGTGGGCGTGGGGTATCAGGACGGCCGCCCGTTCCACGGGCCCTGCCACATTCGCGTGAATCTGGCACTGCCCCTTTCGCGGGTAAAGGAGGCGTGTGAGCGCCTGGACCGCTACGTTTTTGGGGTATAGGGGGCGCTCGATTCGAGTGCTGCCCCATGCGCCCACGCCGTCAAAATGCGTGGGCGCATGGGGCGCAGAGGGTAGCGAGCGCGTTTTTCGCATTCGCTACTTTTCATGAATCTGCTTGCCGCAAAGATGCTCAATCGAAATCTCGTAGAGTTGGACGCCCTTGATGTCTTTGGCGATTTCTTCCTCGACTTCTTCGGCAGAAGGGTAGTACTTAAGCGCGAGCTGGCGGACTTTGTCCTCGATAAACGCGGGCGCTTCATCTACCAGGCGACAACGACCAAAGACAACGGTACTCATAACGTAGGGAGCCCAGTCGCCGTCCTTGTACCACTCGTTGCCGTAAACGGTAAAGCAGATCTTGTCATCGCGCTTGAGTGCGTCGACCTTGTGGCCAGCCTTGGCGCCATGGAAATAAATCTTGTCGTGCTCGGCGTCGAAGAAGTAGTTGACGGGAATGGCGTACGGGTAGCCATCGTCGCCGTTGACGGCAAAGACGCCGCGCTTGCAGGTGGCGAGCAACTCGCGCGCTTCCTCGTCGGTGATGGCGCGTTTCTTTCGACGTAAGGGCCCAAACATCGTTGGTTTCCTTTCTGGTCGTGCATGGTGGTTGAGCACAAACTATAGCGAAACGGATCCGTATTTCTTGATGCGGGCGAGCATGTTTTTGAGCTTGTTAAAGTCGAGCGGCTTGGGCAGGTGAGCGTTCATGCCGGCATCGTGTGCCGCCTGGGCATCCTCGGCAAAGGCGTTGGCGGTGAGCGCGATGATGGGGATATCGGCCGCATCGGCCTTCTCGCTCAGACGAATCGCGCGGGTTGCCTCGTAGCCGTCCATGCCCGGCATCATGATGTCCATTAGAATCGCATCGAAGCTACCCGCGGGACGGCCAACGTATAGGTCGACCGTTTCGTTGCCGTCGGCGGTGCGAGTTACGACGATGCCCTCGCTTTCGAGCAGAGCCTGGGCAATCTCGGCATTGAGCTCGTTATCTTCTGCCAAAAGGACGTTCATGCCGGCAAGCGAGCAGCTGTTTGCCTGGCCGTCCGCACGTTCCCTTGCCTGAGGGTTCTTGTCGATATCGAGCGGAATCTGGACGTTGAACGTACTCCCCGCGCCAACCTCACTCGAAATCTCAATCGTGCCGCCCATCAGGTCAATAAGTGACTTGACGATTGGCATGCCCATGCCGGTTCCCTGGAACTTGCTGCGCGCATCGTCACCTTCCTGGGCAAACGGCTCATAGATATGCTTTAAAAACTCGGGAGCCATGCCAATGCCGGTATCCGAAACGCTAAAGCAAAAGAGCGCGCGCCCATCATCGAGTGGCTTGGTCTGTGAGCTAAAGGTGACGGAGCCGCCGCGCTTGTTGTACTTAATGCTGTTGTCTAGCAAGTTGATTATGATCCGTCGGATATGGGTGGGACTGCCGATCATGTATGGCCCCGTAGCGTACGGCAGGCTATTGTCCTGCAATGTGATGCCGTTACCGGACGCGCGGAGCTTGCACAGCACCAGCGCATCGTCACAGAGCTCTTTGAGGTTAAAAGGAGCATGTTCCAGTGTTAGCTTGCGGTCTTCGATTTTGCCCATCTCGAGGATATCGTTGATCAGCGAGAGCAGGTGATTGGCGGCAACACGCGCCTTGGCGCGGCTTTCGCGGGCGACTTGCATATCGCCGTCTTTCAATTCCTCAATTTCGATAAGACCCAGGATGCCGTTGAGCGGCGTGCGGATGTCGTGACTCATGCGCGTGAGGAATGCTGTCTTAGCGGCGTTGGCGGCATCGGCTTTCTGCTGTTCTTTCTGCGCGCGGTGAAGCGACCAGACAAGGATGACGATGCCGGTGAGCAAAATGCAGATGACGACTGCCGAAATGACGATGCGGTTGCGGTAGAGAAGTCGGAACGCATCCGATTCTTGCGCCGAGTACGATGTGGGGGAATAACTGCTTGCAGAGAGCGATTCGCCGGCATTGACGATGCCCTTATTGATAATTCCCAACAGCTCGGGCTTGCCGCGCGAAATTAAACACGATAGTTGCGCCGTGTTGGTGAGTTCCTGCGTTTCGAAATCCTCGATGCCATAGGTGTCGCGGATGGTTTCCAAGCGCGTGCTGGGGACAATGATGCAACTTGCCTCCCCCTTATTGAGGGCTTTGAGCGCCTCGCCGCCATTTGGATATTCGGTTATCGTTGCGTCGGGGAAGAGGCTCTCGAGCTCAAGACGGTTGACGATCGCGCTCTGCGTGCAAGCGATTTTCTTAAGGTCGCGGTTCAGGTTATTGCTGCTGTGAATGGCGGTCAGGGAAACCGTTCCCATCGGGTTTGACTGCACGACCCCTTTCTGTTCGGCAAGCCAGTAGTCGCGAAACAGAGGTAGGGCGACATCGATAGTTCCGTTGGAAAGGGCTTTGACCATTTGCTTGTTATTTGAGATCGCGACTGTTTTAACCGTAATGCCAAACTTGTCGCGCAACGTCGTTGCAAGCGAGGCGAGCGACCCTTCCATCTCGCCGTCGTCATTTTGCGTGCAGTAGGGAAGTTGGTTTTTAAGATAGCCAATCGTGATGGTGTTGCCGTTTGCTTTGAGCCAGGAGGTCTCGGTGCCGGTGAGCGATGATGAGCCGCTGTTTTGGGCCGAGTAGCTCGATTTGACTTCGTCGTTATAGCGCGGGTTGACGCGGGCGATTGCCGTCATGGCGGCATTGATGTCATTCATCAAATCGGGGCGGCTTTTGGGAACGGCAAAATAGTAGTCGCTCGAGCCTACGTAGAACATGGGCGAGGCATCGGGCGACGAAATGGTGTCGTTCATGATGACGGCGTCGACCTCGCCGTCTGCAAGCGCCTCAAAGAGGGCGCCACCGGTGTTGATTTCTTTATAGGTACAGGTGATGCCTTCGTTGGCGAGCCACTGCTGGCCGACGAAGGTTTGCATAGCGCCGGGGTTGTAGCCGATGGTAAGGCCTTGGAGCGCTTGGGGGTCACCCTTGGCCAGGTCGTCGCGATCGGGCCTGGCGTAGATGTAGTAGCGCTCGGTGCCCTCGGGATTCGAGGAAAAGAGCAACTTTTGGGCGCGTTCCTCGGAGTAGGAGATGTTGGGCATCAGGTCGATTTCGCCCGCCTCGAGCTTGTCCATGAGCTCGGTGAAGGTGCCACTGACGTATTCGTATTGCCAGCCGGGCGTGTAGTACGAAAGCGTCTGGAGGTATTCGTAACCCCAGCCCGAGAGGCGTTCGCCCGGCGTGCCTTCCTGGAAACCCCTGTTGCTGACGAGCCAGCCAACGCGGACCGTTTTGACCTGCTGATCAGAGTCGCCGGCATAGACGGGGGCGGGCATGGCGCCGCCCAGCACGGTAAGTGCGGTAAGCACGATGACCAGGGCACGATATATAGTTGAACGAAGGACAGCGGCAGTTCTCACATGCAATCCTAACGAATCGAGACATTACCGCATAAGGATACCAGCTCAGGTGCCCCGTTCGCCCACAGATATAGTCATCGGGGACGTTCTTAAACGACTAGTCATTGGGGACGTTCTTGAATGACTAGTCGTTTAAGAACGTCCCCGATGACTAGTTCCGTTTGCGGGGGAGGCGTGGGACAATATCGAGCAAATGTGAATGATTGTCCGCGGAAGGGGTCGCGATGAAAAAGCTGAGGACACTTGCCGATGTGTTGCATCAGGCTGGCTTTGCCCACATAACGGGCGTGTTTCTTGTCTTTTTCCTGCTCTGCTCAACGGCCGTCTGGCTGTCCGAGCCCACGACCCTCACCTTTGGCGACGGGCTCTGGTTTAGCTTTGAGACCGTGTCGACCATCGGTTTTGGCGATATTCCGGCCGAGACGCCGGTTGCCCGCGCCATCACCGTCATCTTGAGCGTCATCAGCATCTTCTACATCGCCATGCTCACGGGTGTTGCGGTGAGCTACTGCAACACGCTCATCAAGCTGCGCCAAAAGGACACCATGGCACGCTTTATGGACGACTTGGAGCATTTGGAAGAGCTCGACCGCGACGAGCTCGCCGACCTGTCGCGTCGCGTGCGCGAGTACCGTCGCCGGCAACGTTAGGGCTAGCGCATCGCGCAACAAGGGGGATTGCATATGAATATCACGGTGTACCTGGGCGCGAGCGTCGGCAACGATCCGGCGTTTCTGCCTGCGGTGCAGGAGCTCGGCACATGGATTGGCGCTCATGGTCACGCGCTGGTGTACGGCGGATCCAGGTCGGGCCTGATGGGCGCGCTTGCCGATAGCGTGCTCGATGCCGGCGGCCACGTGACGGGTGTGGAGCCGAGCTTTTTTATCGAGGCGGAGTTCCAGCACGACGGCATCGACGACCTTATCGTGACGAGCGATATGGCCGAGCGCAAGGCGAAGATGATCGAGCTTGGTGACGCGTTTATCGCCTTTCCGGGTGGCACGGGTACGCTCGAGGAGATTGCCGAGGTTATGTCTGCCGTGTCGTTGGGGCACCTCAACGCGCCGTGCATCTTGTACAACCTGGACGGTTACTACAATGACCTGAAGGCACTGCTCGAGCATATGATCGACAAGGGCCTATCGAGCCTGCAGCGCCAACAGGGAATTTATTTTGCCGACAACCTGCAAAAGATCGCATCGATCATCGACGGCTAGGCAACGGGCTCGCATGCGCGCGACACCCAATAGTGCCATTTGCAGCGCAGATGGTTGGCGCGTTCAGGCCACGTCCGCTCTACAATAAGACGTATTTCTGTCGACTTTGACTACGGGAGGGCCCGATGGATAAGCTTGCCAAACCTAAAAACCGCGCGCTGTTTTTGGTCAGCGTTGCCGTGACCGGCGCGTTCGCAGGTGCCGCAGTCTGGCTGTTCTTTTTTGCGATGGAGCACGGCATCGACTATCTGTGGACCGAGATCCCGCACATGTTGGGCGCCGCTTCGCCCGAGCTCGCGAGCGGCCCGTTCGGCTTTTTGCCGTATCCGTTTTTCGTCTGCCTGCTGGGCGGTCTGCTCATCGGTCTGTACGAAAAGCTGACCGGCACCAAGACCGACGACCTCAACCAGGTGATGGCCAAGGTCAAGCAAGACGGGCGCTACCCGTACGACAATCTGGGCAAGCTTTCGCTCGCGGCATTGCTGCCGCTGCTGTTTGGCGGAAGTATTGGACCGGAGGCCGGCCTGACCGGCGTTATCGCGGGTCTGTGCAGCTGGGTCGGCGACCGCATGCGCCGCTTTGGCGCCGAGTTTAGGGAGCTCACGTTGTTGGGTACCCAGGCCGCGCTGACGGCGCTCTTTACCGCGCCCGTCTTTGGCTTTGTGGCCCCGCTCGCCGGCAGCGCCGATGGCGATGAGGATTCCACGTCTGACGAGATCACCATTAAGCTCCCCAAGGCGCAGAAGACTGTGGTCTACGGCATCGCGATCGCGGGTGGTTTGGGAACCTATCTGCTGCTCGGCCAGCTTATGGGCGGCGGCATGGGCATGCCCAGGTTCGAGGCTGCCGAGGTGGGCAACCTCGAGCTCGCATGGCTTATCCCCCTGTCGCTGATCGGCACGGTCTGCGGTTGGCTGTACTTTGTCTCGGAGCACGCGAGCGAGGCGCTGGCCCATGCCATAGGGGAGCGCCCCGTCGTCAAGGCCATGCTGGCTGGCCTGGCGCTCGCCATCTGCGGAACGGTTCTGCCCTACACCATGTTTGCCGGCGAGACGCAGGCCGATGTCCTCATGGAAACCTACCTGACCATCCCCGCCGGTGTGCTTATCGCGACCGGTCTGGTCAAGGCTATGCTGACTCCCGCCCTCATCAACATGGGTTGGCGCGGAGGCCACTTCTTCCCGGTTATCTTCTCGGGCGTAAGCCTGGGCTACGGCCTTGCCATCCTCACCGGCGCCGATCCGGTCTTTTGCGTTGCCGTCTGCACGGCCTCGACGATGGGCGCCGTCATGCGCCAGCCCGTCATGGTCGTGGGCCTGCTGCTCATGTGCTTCCCGCTCAAGGGCATCGTCTGCATGATCATCGCCGCCGTCATCGCCGCCGGCATTCCGTTGCCCAAGTCACTGCGCAAGTAGCGCGGCTTTATCGCGGCACAATGCTCGGAGGATAAGAAATGATTCTGTACTTTAGCGCGACGGGAAACAGCGAGCATGTGGCGCGCCGTGTTGCAGCGGCAACGGGCGATAAGGTCATGTCGATTGAGCGCTTTGATGCCGAGTCCCTTCGTCTTGCCTTGGCGGGAGGGCCCTGTCAGCTTGGATTTGTTGCCCCGGTGTATGCCTGGGGCTTGCCGACGCCAATGATAGAGTTTTTAAAGACTGCCGACCTGTCGATTGCCGCTGGCGCAAAGGACGGCGGGCGACCTTATACGTTCTATGTCTCGACGTACGGTTCGACGACCGGCCAATCGGCGAAGTTTGCCCGCGATTTGCTGCGCGAGCGTGGGCTCGAGCTGGACGCGGCGATGAGCGTCAAGATGCCCGATACCTGGACGCCTGTTTTCGACCTGTCAGATCCTCAAAAGGTCGAGAGCATCAACAAGGCTGCCGAGGCGCAGATTGATGCCGTGGTCGAAGCGGTACGGGCGCGGCGTACGGGCAACATGATGCGCCATCGCGTGCCCCTGTTTGCATCGTGCGCATATCACGCGTTTGGGCTGCCGCGCATGCAACGGACGAGCAAGTTTGCCGTCGATGCCGATCGCTGCATCGATTGCGGCCTCTGCGCCAAGCGCTGCCCCATGGCGGCAATTGAGATGCGTGACGGGCTTCCCGTCTGGGCAAAGCCGGAGTGCGCCGCCTGTCTCCGTTGCCTGCACTGCTGTCCCAAGTTTGCCATCTCACGCGGTAAACGCACGGCTGCCCACGGTCAGTACAAGCATTCCAAGCCCGGCGTGAGGATGTAACGGCTGCGTGCCTGCTCTCTAAAAGCTCATGGTAAGAAACAAGCCGCGCGAGGCCGTGTGTTTACGGTCTCGCGCGGTTGTTGTTTAGAGCTTCCTCAACACGATTGCGATGGTGTTGAGGTATTCAAGCGCGCCCGCTTCAACGGCGGCGCGGTCGCCCGCTGCGTACTCGTTATCGCAGGCGAGCCAGTCTTCCCATGCCTCGTTGGTGCAGAGCATGGGCTGCATCGAGACGGTCTCGACGCCGGCGGTCGGCTCGATCATGGCGCGCCACCAGGCTATGTCGTGCATGTAGTCGAGCTGCTCAGGCGTCCAAGATTTGAGCAGGCAATCGGGCAGATTGTCGTGGCAGTCGCGGACCATGCCAGGGATGCTCCGGTAGAGCATTCCACCTTGCTTTACGTAGGGGAGCAAGCGCCCGCCCAGATAATGCGGGTCACGCCCATAGTAGTTGTACGAGTCGATGCTCACGACCGCATCAAAAAAGTCATGCTCAAATGGCAGCCCCTGAGAGGCATCCGCTTTAACAGGATGAATGGTGTTGCGGGGAATACCGAGTGAATCGAAGAACGCGCGGTTCTCCTCGGGGTCGCTCCACAGATCGACGGCGTAGGTGTCAAACCCGTATTCGCGGGCAAGCAGGGCGCTGGTGATACCGGTGCCCGACCCAAGGTCGCAGACGCGGGCGCCGCGGGGGATACGTGCGCCGCGAAGCAGCTCTTCGCAGAGCTTGAGGGGATTCGGCCCCATAATTTTAGAGCGTACGAGTGTCGCGTCGAAGCTGGTGGCTTTCGGGAAGGATTGAGATTCCTGGGATTGCATTGTTCTTTCCTATCAGGTGCAAATTGGCAGATGACGGAGGCGGAACGGCGCAACAAACCACGGCCGTTGGACGGCCGTCTTCATGGTTCTATGCGATTGACCGTTCCCTAAAGAACAATGACCAAAAAGACATCCCCTTGGATGATCGAGATTGGGCCAAGGCCCGTGACGTCTCTATTGTAGGACGTTACGGGCTGGCGGGGGATATGCCATTTGTCATGTATTGGCGGACAGTCGATTATGGCCACGGGCGTGCCGAGACTCGCGTTCCCTGCGCCTTACTTCCATATTGCGAGTGCGGCGGTGCCCAAAACGATGAGGGCAAGGCCAATGCCGCTGCGGCGCGAGAGTTTTTCGTTGAAGGTCAGGCGCGCGAACAATACCGAAACAAGGATCGAGAGCTTGTCGATCTGTACCACGACGCTTACCTGCCCGGCGGCAATGGCGTAGTAGTAGAACAGCCATGACGCGCCGGTTGCAATGCCCGATGCTGCGAGAAACGCGAGTTCATGTCGGTCGACGCACGCGACCTGCTCCAGTTTTCCCTTGGCCGCCACAATCGCCCACGCCATGGCGAGTACCACACAGGTGCGGATCGCCGTTGCCAGATTGGACTCGACGCCCTCGATGCCAACCTTGGCAAGGATGGATGTGAGCGCCGCGAAAACGGCGGCGCCGATGGCGTAAACGAGCCAAGTCAGGTCTTGCTTCTGGCCCACGCCGGCTGACTGTCTCTTCTCAATCATCAGGAATGTGCCGAGGGTGATTGCGGCCGTCCCGATAAGCTTTACGGCAAGATTGCTTGTCTCGCCAAAGAGAACAATGGCGGTAAGCGCGGCGAGTACGGTGCTCATCTTGTCGACGGGTACGACTTTGTTGACGTTCCCGATGCTGAGCGCCTTGAAATAACAGATCCACGAGGCGCCGGTGGCAAGTCCCGAGAGAACGAGGAACAGCCAGGACTTGGGCGCGATGCTGCCAATGGTTCCGGCGGATCCGGAAACACCTGCCATTGCCCAGGCAAATATGAGCACCATGCAGGTGCGGATGGCAGTCGCGATGTCGGAGTCGGTATGTTTGATGCCACATTTGGCCAAAATAGATGTGATGCCGGCAAAGAATGCCGATGCAAACGCTGCAACAACCCACGACACGGGTGCGGTGCCTCCTCAAGAACGACTACGCCAGGTCTACGGTGCTCGTCCGATGATACCGCTTGCGGCTACAAGTCGCGTGCTCGATAGATCTTGGTGCTGACGGTGCAGCTGATTGCAAATAGCACGAACGCCAGGACGGCAATGCCGGCGCACAGACATCCGATGACGGCGGGGTCGGGATTTGCTCCGGCAAATGACATAAGCCAGATGCTAATGGGGTTGGAGGAGCTCAGTATTGCCATAGTGCCGCAGCCAAGTAGGGCAAACAGGCCGACGGATAGGCGCAGTGCCTCCATGTGTCCAAATCGGAAAAATATCGGCTGTGCCAAAAACACCATCATGAGGGAGATGAGCATCGACGTCGCCGAGGCGGTTGCGATTTCAAAGATCGTCTGGCCTGTCGAAGGGATGCCCATGTGGTCGAAGAACGGAAGGGCGAGGATGTTCAGGAGCGTAGCCGCGCATGCCATGACGGCCGAGGAGGCAATAATGCACAGGTAGCGTGCGCAGACGATGTCTTTGCGCGAGAACGGCAACGTTGCTCGATAGCGCTCCCAACCGTTTTGGTTATCGTAGCCAGCCAGCGAGTTCATGATTATGATGGGCGACATGGCGCTGACTGCACAGGTGCCGGCGCTCATGCCGGAGTCACCATCCGTCGCGTTGGCAAGGGTCAGCACGACGAATATGAACAGGCCGACGCCGGCGATGCTCGGGAGAAACGAGCGCATGATGGCGGTCTCGGACATAAAGGCGCGTTTCATTTGGATGCCCCTTTCAGCGTGAGGCGCAGATAGTCATCGATGGAAATCCGATCACAGGGAATCGCGGGAAAGGCCTCGAGCGTTTCGCGGCGATTGGGGACGAGTACGTCAACGCTGTAGGCGTGACGGGTGGCGCGGGCGCCTTCGACGTAAGCCATAAGCTCGGCAGCTTGCGCCTGGGAACAGTGAGCAATGCCGGCGCGATCGGTAATGTCCTCGCGCGGCAGGTCGAACACAATCGAGCCACTATCGATGCAGGCGACACGGTCGGCGGCGCGTTCAAGATCGGATGTAATGTGGCTCGAGAACAATACGCCGTGCTGTCCGTCGGCAACAAAGGCGAGCAGCTCGTCGAGCAGCTCCTCACGTGCCATGGGATCGAGACCTGCCGTGGCTTCATCCAGGATGAGCAGCTCGGCCTTGTGGCTGAGCGTACACGCGAGCTGCAGCTTCATACCCATGCCGCGGGAGAGGTCTTTGACCTTTGCCTTGGGGTCCAGGCCAAACCGGTTGATGTGGCCAGCAAACGTTTCATGACTCCACGTGGGGTATGCCGGGCTTACGAGTGCCTCGACCTCGGCCACTTTGAGCGTGGAAGGGAAGGGGCACGTGTCCAGTACGAGACCGATGCGGGAGCGCATGCGGCGTTGTTGTTCATCGGACGCATTGGCATTGCAGCGCTGCCCAAACAGGTACACCTCGCCGGCATCGAGCTTTATGAGTCCGAGTGCGGCGCGGATGGTCGTTGTTTTACCGGCGCCGTTTGCGCCCACAAAGCCGACAATCTGACCGGGTTCTACGGTGAGTGTGACATCGCGCAGCGAAAAGCGATCACTTACGCGGCGTGAGACACCTTTGAGTTCTAGCAAGTTTTGCATGGTATAGCCTTTCTTGCAGATGGCTACTGCATGGTTTCGGGGGCTACCAGGTCGAGCATCTCGTGCAACTTATCGCGCGTGACGCCCAGGGCTTCTGCCTGTGTCGCTGCCTGTGCAAGCAGCTCTTCGACATGGCAGAGCTGGTTTTCGCGCAAGAGCTCTTGGTTGCCCTTGGCGACAAAGCAGCCTTTGCCTTGCACGGTGCAGATAAAGCCGAGCTGCTCTAGGTCGGCGTAGGCGCGCTTGGTGGTGATGACGCTCACGCCGAGGTCGCTTGCGAGTGCGCGGATGCTGGGGAGTTTGGCTCCCGCGGCGAGCACGCCCGAAAGGATTTGAGCCTTGACCTGCGAGGATATCTGCTCGTAGATAGGCTTGTCGCTCGAATTGGATAGGATAATGTCCACAGCGGCTCCTTAGCTGATGGGCTACACGTGTATATAACCGGTAAGCACAGTATATATACACTATGCACAGTTACGCAAGAGGAAAATCGGAATGATTGGCCACCGTTTGTCTAAATCTGTAACAACAAGCCCCGAATATCCCAGCTAGTTGTTACAGATTAAGATGCTGTTTGTCCGCCGGTCCTTTTGTCTCGATTTGTAACATCTGGAGCGGTTTTGGGCGGCTAGATGTTACAGTTCGAGATTTTGCCGGCAGGCCCATCCGTTTGTCTCGATCTGTAACAGGTAGAGGTTCAAAAACCGCTCCAGATGTTACAGATCGAGACAAACTGCTGCGGAGCGCCGCCGCCGACCGGCAGTCAAAGCCTCGACTGATGAATTTGTCCTGATAGGTGCCCTGTCGCAGCATTTCGCGGCTACAATAGTCGCGTTACAACGACGTAATGCACTCAATGCAAGAAAGGATCCGCATGGCAAGCCTGTCGGATGAAATCTCGTCGCGCCGCACATTCGCGATCATCAGCCACCCGGACGCCGGTAAGACCACACTTACCGAGAAGCTGCTGCTCTATACCGGCAGCATCCAGACTGCCGGCTCGGTCAAGGGCAAGAGCTCGGCCAAGCATGCCGTCTCGGACTGGATGGACATCGAGAAGGAGCGCGGTATTTCCGTTACTTCCTCGGTGCTGCAGTTCACCTACAACGGCGCCTGCGTCAACATCCTCGATACCCCCGGCCACCAGGACTTCTCGGAGGATACCTACCGTACCCTTATGGCCGCCGACGCTGCTGTTATGGTCATCGACGGCGCCAAGGGCGTCGAGGCCCAGACCAAAAAGCTCTTTAAGGTCTGTACGCTGCGCCACATTCCCATCTTCACCTTTGTGAACAAGCTCGACCACGAGGCTCGCGATCCGTTTGAGCTCATGGAAGAGATCGAGAACGTCCTGGGCATCAATACGTATCCCATGAACTGGCCGATCGGCAGCGGCCGCAACTTCCGCGGCGTGTTCGATCGTCAGACCCGTCGCGTCATTGCCTTCGAGGGCGACGGCCACGCCAACGCCACCAAGAAGGTCGCCGAGGTCGAGGCCGAGCTGGGCGACCCTGCCATGGATGAGCTCATCGGCGAGGAGAACCATAAGAACCTGATGGACGACATCGAGCTGCTCGATGGCGCTGGCGACGAGCTCGACTTGGATGCTGTGGCCTGCGGCAAGCTGAGCCCGGCGTTCTTTGGCTCGGCGCTCACCAACTTTGGCGTGGAGCCCTTCCTCAAGGAGTTCCTGCGTCTGGCCCCGACGCCGCGCGCCTATACCGATACGCTCACCAGCGAGCCGGTCGATCCCTGCCGCGACGACTTTAGCGGCTTTGTGTTTAAGATCCAGGCCAACATGGACAAGAACCACCGCGACCGCATCGCCTTTGTGCGCATTTGCTCGGGCAAGTTCGAGCGCGGCATGGACGCCTTCCACGTGCAGGGCAACCGCAAGCTTAAGCTTGCTACTGGCACCTCGATGATGGCCGATGACCGTGCGATTGTTGACGAGGCGTACGCGGGCGATATCGTGGGCCTGTTCGATCCGGGTATCTTTAGCATCGGCGACACTGTGTGCTCTGGCAAGCGCCACGTGCAGTATCCGCAGATCCCGACGTTTGCCCCCGAGATGTTCGCTCGCATTACGCAGGTCGACACGCTCAAGCGCAAGCAGTTCGTCAAGGGCATGGAGGAGCTTGCCCAAGAGGGTGCTATCCAGATCTTCCGCGAACTGGGTGCCGGCATGGAAAGCGTCATCGTGGGCGTGGTCGGCGTGCTGCAGTTTGAGGTGCTCGAGCGCCGCCTCAAGGCCGAATACCGTGTTGAGGTTCGTCGCCAGCCGTTGCCCTATACCGATATCCGCTGGATCCAGAACGACCCCGACACTATTGATATCCCGGGCCTTTCGCTCACGCGCGACACCCTGCGTGTCGAGGACATGCGCGGCGGTAAGCTGCTGCTGTTCACGAGCCCGTGGAACGTGGATTGGGCAACCGACCACAACCCCGACCTTATCCTGTCGGAGTTTGGCAACGTAGCGTTTTAACGCATCGGCGCGGTGGCCCTGCGGGGCTGCCGCGCCGATTGCTTGCCTGATGCCGCGCGAGCGGCTATCATACCCACCGTCGTCTCAAGACCGGGGCGTCCGAGCAGTTCGGGTCCGATATCCTGCTCGTTAAACCTAAAACCAAAGGAGTACATAATGATCAAGAAGGTCATGGAGGACTACAAGGTCCTGCTGCGGAGCATTCCCGCGGCAACGGTTTCGCTGTTTTTCGTGAGCGTCATCATGATGAACCTGCTGGCCAACAAAGAGCTCATCAGCCTGCCATATCTGGCGCTCGACTGTGGCTTTGTGGTGAGCTGGGTTTCGTTTTTGTGCCAGGACATGATCTGCAAGCGCTTTGGCGCCAAGGCATCCATCAAAATCTCTATCCTCGCGCTGCTGGTCAACCTGGCCGTGAGTCTGTGCTTTTGGGCATGCTCGCTCACGCCCGGCATGTGGGGCGCCTACTACGACACGGGCATGATCGAGGTCAACACTGCCCTTAACGCCACCATCGGCGGCACCTGGTACGTGGTGCTGGGCTCTTCGCTGGCAATGCTCGTTTCTGCCGTGGTTAACTCCACGCTCAACCAGTCGCTCGGCCGCATGCTCAAAAAGAATAACTTTGCGAGCTTTGCCTTCCGCTCCTATGTGTCCACGGGTGTTGGCCAGTTTATCGACAACTTGGTCTTTGCCATTGTGGTGAGCCACACGTTCTTTGGTTGGACCTGGGTGCAGGTCCTTATGTGCTCGCTGACCGGCGCTGTTGCCGAGCTGCTGTGCGAGGTTTTCCTGAGCCCCGTGGGCTACAAGGTCGTGCGCGGCTGGGAGCGCGAGAATGTGGGCTCCGAGTACCTCGAGCGCCACGCAACCGCCTAAGGAGCAAGTATGCGGGTTTTGATCACGGGTGCTTCGGGCGGTATCGGAGCCGCATGCGTGCAACGATTTTTGGACGAGGGCCACGAGGTCGTGGGCTTTGATTTGCTACCGGCGGCGATCAAACACGAGCGCTACCGCCATCTGATCGTTGATGTTCGCAAGCCGGACGCGTTTCCAGACGATCTTGAACCCCAGGTGATCGTGAACGTTGCCGGTACGCAGGATTCGGCTGACGACATCGCCGCCAACCTGTATGGCACCATCAACGTGACCGAGCGCTACGCCTTTGCGGGGGAGGGGCTTGCCGCCAAGCCGGCGCCGGCTATCAAATCCGTGGTCAATGTGGGGTCGGCGAGCGGGCATACGGGATCGGAGTTTCCCGACTATGCCGCCAGCAAGGGCGGCGTTATCGCCTACACCAAGAACCTTGCAAACCGTCTGGCGCCGCAGGCTATCGCCAACAGTGTGGACCCGGGTGGCGTTATCACGCCGCTCAACCGTTGCGTGATGGAAGACGAACACCTGTGGAACCAGATTATGGAGCTCACGCCGCTTAAGCGCTGGGCCACTGCCCAAGAGATCGCCGAGTGGATCTACTTTGTGGGCGTGACCAACCGGTTTATGACCGGGCAGAGTCTGCTGATCGATGGCGGCGAGGCCGGCCGCACACAATTTATTTGGCCCGAATAGGAAACGCGCCCGATGGAATGAACTGCACCCCAAAACCTGGACGGCTTAAATAAGAACTACGCCGCAAGGGACT
>NZ_SPFY01000017.1 GCF_005844325.1 Collinsella aerofaciens
TCAGGGAGGCGGGGCTGTCCCTCCCGGAATCGTCCAAATAGGTGTTGCCAATCCAAGGTCGTCGACCTGGCCGTCCACGGCGACTCGCGCGGCTGGTTCAAGGAGAACTGGCAGCGCGCCAAGATGACCGCCCTGGGCATCCCCGATCTCAGGGTCGTCCAGAACAACATCTCCTATAACGACAGCCGCGGCGTCACCCGCGGCATCCACGCGGAGCCCTGGGACAAGTTCATCTCCGTGGCCCGCGGCTCGGTCTTCGGCGCCTGGGTGGACCTGCGCGAGGGCAGCGAGACCTTCGGCAAGGTCTACACCTGCACGCTCGACCCGTCCAAGGCCATCTACGTCCCGCGCGGCGTGGGCAACTCCTTCCAGGCGCTGGAGGACGGCACCGCCTACACCTACCTGGTGGACGCCCACTGGTCGCTGGAGCTCAAGAGGACCTACACCTTCGTGAACCTCGCCGACCCCGAGCTCGCCATCGAGTGGCCGATCCCTCTCGACGAGGCCACGGTCTCCGAGGCCGACCTCAACCACCCGTACCTTAAGGACGTCGTCCCCATGGCGCCGAAGCGCACCCTCGTCACCGGCTGCAACGGCCAGCTGGGCCGTGCGGTCCGCGCGCTCGCCGAGGAGCGCGGCCTCGCCGGCAGCTTCGACTACTGCGACATCGACACCTTCGACATGTCCGACCCCGACGCCTATTCCAAGTACGACTGGTCGCTCTACGGCACCGTCATCAACTGCGGCGCCTACACGGCGGTCGACAGGGCCGAGACCCCCGAGGGCCGCGTGACCGCCTGGAAGGCCAACGCGACCGGCCCGGCCCTTCTCGCACGCACCTGCTCTGAGCACGGCATCACCCTCGTCCACGTGTCCAGCGACTACGTCTTCGACGGCACCGCCGAGGTGCATACCGAGGACGAGCCCCTCAGCCCGCTGTCCGTCTACGGCCAGACCAAGGCCGCCGGCGACATCGCCGTGGCCGGGTGCCCGCGCCACTACATCATGCGCAGCTCCTGGGTCATCGGCGAGGGGCACAACTTCGTCAGGACCATGAAGGGCCTGTCCGACCGCGTCGCCGACCCCGAGGACGGGCTCACGCAGGTCACGGTCGTGGACGACCAGCTGGGCCGCCTTACCTTCACGCGCGACATGGCCGAGGCCATCTTCCGCGTGCTGGGGACGCACGCCCCCTACGGCACCTACGACTGCACCGGCTCCGGCGCCGTGAGGAGCTGGGCGGATATCGCCCGCGCCGTCTTCGAGGCCGTCAACGGCAACGGCGAGAGGGTCGTGCCGGTCAGCACCGCCGACTACTACGCGAGCGCCGCCGGTCCCGTCGCCTCGCGCCCGGTCCACTCCGCGCTCGACCTTTCCAGGCTCGAGTCGGTCGGGTTCCACATGCCCGACTGGGAGGAAGAGCTGGGGGAGTACCTCAAGACGCTCTAGCCGCCGCTATTGAATTGACGAGAGTAAATAGCCACCGTTTTTTGACGGTGGCTATTCTTGTTGGAGGCTATTTGCGCAGTGGTGCCAATAGTATTTTGCGAAGGATCTACCTCTCGCTTGACTTGGTGGAGGAGCGGCCGGGCTGATCGTTATAGGCGTATTTGCTGTACACGTTGACCTCCCACTGCTTTTTTTCGACCTTTGCCACGGAATCCAGGATGAATCCGGTCGCAAGGCTCAGACCGCACAGGAACATAAACGAGGCGGCGAGTATGGCGGTGGGGAAGCGCGGGACGAGGCCGGTCTGAAAGTACTCGATAAAGACAGGAATGCCCAAAGCCAGGCCGATAATCGCGAATAAAAGCGCAACCAGACTGAAGAACTTCAGCGGGCGGTAGTCCTTGAACAGCGTGCCGATCATCGCAACGACTTTAATGCCGTCGCTCACGGTATTGAGCTTGGACTCGGAACCTTCCGGACGGTCGCGGTACTCAATGGGCACATCTTTGATGCGCCAGCGGTGGTCGACGGCGTGGATCGAGAGCTCAGTTTCGATCTGGAAGCCCTCGGAAAGCACGGGGAAGGTTTTAACGAACGGGCGGCTCATGGCACGGTAGCCGGTCATGACATCATCGAAGCTGTAGCCATAGATCCACTTGATCATCGCGCGGACCAGATTGTTGCCAAAGCCGTGGAAGGCACGCTTGTTCTCCTCGGCATAGGTGCCGTTGGAAAGGCGGTCGCCTACGGTCATATCGGCCGTGCCGTTGAGGATGGGCTCGCAGAGGGCTTTGGCCGCCTCGGCGGGGTAGGTGTCGTCGCCGTCGACCATCAGGTAGCAATCGGCGTCGATATCGCGAAACATCTGGCGGCACACGTTGCCCTTTCCCTGACGGGGCTCAAAGCGGACCGTGGCGCCGTGCTCGGTGGCGATGCGTGAAGTATCGTCTGACGAGTTATTGTCATAGACATAGACCGTCGCCTGCGGAAGCTCGCGGTGAAAGTCGTCGATGACTTTGCCGATCGTGAGCGCTTCGTTGTAGCAAGGGATGATGACGGCGATGGATTCAGAATTCACTTAATGCTCCTTATACATTCAATCCTAGAAAGTATAGCCGTTTGGGCCTGGCATCCTAAGATGTGGGTTAGTTCTCCAGTTTTGTTGCGCGAATCGTTTGCATGGCCGTCGGGTCTATACTGTTCGTTTGTCAACGATTACGAGTAAAGGAGTTGCATCCGTGTCGGATCAGACAAAGCAACAAGAAACTCGCAGTCTGCCTGCGACGTTTGCTAAGAACGAATTTGAGAAGGACGCGTTTATCCTTCGTCAGCTGGTTACCAAGGATTTTAAGATCAAGTATCGCCGTAGCGTTCTGGGCGTCGCATGGTCGGTGCTCAACCCGCTGCTGATGATGATCGTCATGGCCATCGTGTTCTCGACGATTTTTGGCCAGGGCCGCAATGGCTCAATGACGCCCGAGATGTACCCGCTGTACTTGATCGTGGGTAACATCACCTTTGCCGTCATGTCTGAGTCTACTAACCAGGCCCTGACGTCGATCGTGGGCGCTGCCCCTCTGCTCAAGAAGGTTAAGGTGCACCGCTGGGTTTTCCCGGTGCAGAAGGTGCTCTTCTCGCTGGTCAACTTTGCCTTCTCGCTGGTCGCCGTCGCCATCGTCATGCTGTGGTTCCGCGTTATGCCTTCTTGGCACCTGATTCTGTTGCCGGTTTGCCTGCTGCTGCTTATGTGCTTCTGCATGGGCCTGGGCATGATGCTCTCTGCCCTTACGGTCTTCTTCCGCGACGTTATGCATCTGTGGAGCGTCGTCATTACGGCGTGGACTTACATTACGCCCATCTTCTGGACGACTGACTATATTGCGCAAATGCCGCATCTCGTGCGTATCTTGATGTATGCGAACCCCATGTTCAACTACCTGCAGTTTATGCGCGATATCTTCCTGTTCCAGACTACGCCCTCGCTTATGACGTTTGGTATGTGCGTCGCTTGGGCGGTTCTTGCGCTTATTATTGGCTATACCGTGTTCCATAAGTCCGAGCGCAAATTTATCCTCTACATCTAAGGAGTGCTGTGATGACTGAATCTGTTGTTGATTACAGCGAGCAGCCTCTGGCTGTCGAGGTCGACGACGTCACCATGATCTTTAACATGGCGTCCGAGTCGCTGACCAACCTCAAGGAGTACTTCATTAAGCTTGCCAAGCACGAGCTGTTCTTTGAGGAGTTTAGGGCGCTTAAGCACATCTCGTTTGATATTCATCGCGGCGAGGTTGTGGGTCTGGTCGGCACCAATGGCTCCGGCAAGTCTACGATGCTCAAGATTATCGCTGGCGTTCTTGAGCCTAGCGAGGGCAGCGTTAAGGTGCACGGTAACATCGCGCCGCTGATTGAGCTTGGCGCCGGCTTTGACCCCGAGCTGACCGCCCGCGAGAACATCTATCTGAACGGCGCCCTGCTCGGCTATACCAAGGAGTTCATCGACGCCAACTTTGACGGCATTATCGAGTTCGCTGAGCTTCAGAACTTTGTCGATATGCCGCTTAAGAACTTCTCTTCGGGCATGGTGGCGCGTATCGCCTTTGCAATCGCGACGATTACCGAGCCCGATATTCTGATCGTTGACGAGACGCTGTCCGTCGGTGATGTGTTCTTCCAGCAAAAGTGTGAGGCCCGCATCCAGCACTTTATCCAGAGCGGCGACGTGACGGTTCTGTTCGTTTCGCACTCTATGGAGCAGGTTGAGCGCATCTGCCAGCGTGCCGTTTGGATTGAGAAGGGTGACCTTCGCATGGACGGCCCGGTCGATGAGGTCTGCAAGGCGTACCGCGAGCAGTTCAACTAGGTTATAATTACTTGCGCCTGACAGGCTTGTGCTTGCTTGGGCGTGCGGTTATTTGCTCCATTAGCTCAGTTGGATAGAGCAGGGGACTTCTAATCCCAAGGTCGACGGTTCGAATCCGCCATGGAGCACCATCGTTTATTAAGCCCAGACCGCTTGTGGTCTGGGCTTTTTTCATCTTGTGTGTTGCTGGAGCCGAGCGCGAGCAAGCCGCTGCTGTTTGTTGGGGTTGGCATTTTACTTTTCGAGATGCTCTTTCAGCAGCTCCAACGCGTGGGCGTAGCCCTTCAGGCCCTCTCCGGTGATGGTGGCGAAGCAGGCCAGACGGGCGTAGCTCACCTGGCGGAAGTCTTCGCGGGTCTCGACTGCGCTAATGTGGACCTCCACAGCCGGGATGGCGACGGCTTTGAGCGCGTCCAGGATGGCCACGCTTGTGTGCGTGTAGGCGGCCGGGTTGATGACGATGCCGTCGACCTTTCCGTAAGCCTCCTGGATCTTGTCGACGATGCTGCCCTCGTGGTTAGACTGGAAGACCTCGACCTCGTCGAAGCCCTGTGCGGCACCCGCTTCCTGGCAGATCTGCACTAAGCGATCGTAGTTGTCGCTGCCGTAGATGCCTGGCTCGCGAATGCCGAGCATGTTGAGGTTGGGGCCGTTAATGACGAGTGCTTTCATGGTTGCTTCCTTTGCCATTGAAAAACCACCACAAAGGTGCCTGCCCCCTTTGTGGTGGTTTTGGTTAGAGAGCGGGTGGGAGGGTGTCGAGGAGGGCATGGGCGGTGTTGGCGGCGCAGTCGCGTGAGTCGATGATGTAGTCGGCCCAGGCGCGGTAGCGCGGCATACGCTGCTCGGCCAGCTTGTCGATGCCGTCGCGCGCGGTGATGGGGCGGCCCTTGTGGGCGAGCTCGTCGAGCTTGCGGTTGAGCATCACGATTTGGCTGTTTTGGTGCAGCAGAGGGTAGTTCTCGTCGCGCGTAACCACGCCGCCGCCGGTGGAGAGCACCAAGCCGCTGCGCTTGGAGATGTCGGCCAGCGCTGCCGTCTCCTGCTCGCGGAAGGCCGCCTCGCCGCACTTGATGATAAAGTCGGCGCAGGGCATGCCCAGGCGCTCCTCGAGGGCGCGATCGAGATCGATGTGCTCGCGGCCCGTGAGCTGGGCGATCTGCTCGCCCACACGGGTCTTGCCCGAGCCCGGCATGCCGATCAGCGCGATGTTCTGTTCGCGGCGTGACAGGCGCTCCGTTACGTCCAGGATCCTCTCGCGCGGGGTGGCTTTGCCGGTATAGCGCTCGACAGCTTGTGCCGCCTGGGCAACAAGCATAAGCAGGCCGCCGATGCAGGGGATGCCGCGGCGCTCGGCCTCGAGCATCAGGCCCGTGCGGGCGGGGTTGTAGACAATGTCGATGACGCCCTCGAGCGCATCGAGGCCTTCGAGCGTGCAAGGCGCGTCGGGGCAATGGGGGAACATGCCGGCGGGCGTGCAGTTGACGAGTAGGGAGGCGTCGGACTGCTGCGCGATATTGTCGTAGTTGACCTCGCTCGTGCGACCCACGGGTACGACGATGGCGCCCATGTCTCCCAGCACCATACTTGCCGTGGTGCCGGCGCCGCCGGTGGCACCGAGCACGAGGGCCTTCTTGCCGGCAACCTCAACGCCCAACTCCTCGACCAGGCACTGGAAACCGAAGTAGTCAGTATTATCGCCGTGCAGGCGGCCGTCGGGCAGGCGCGTGATGGTGTTGACGTTGCCCATGCGCTCGGCGAGCGGGCTCAGCTCGTCCAGGTATTCCATGACGGCGCGCTTGTAGGGGATGGTCACGTTGGTGCCCTCCCATTCGTCGCCCGTCATAAAAGCCTCAAGATCCTCGGGCTCGCGCTCAAAACGCACGTACTCAAGCCCCGCCAGCTCCTTGTAGATGGTCGGGGTGTAGCTGTGGCCCAGCACGCGGCCCAGCACGCCGTAGGGGCGGGTTGCGGCGGTATCGGTCATCTAGAGCACCTCCGTGTAGCTGCCAAAGTAGGTGAAGCTCTCGCATACGTCGTCGATCGAATCGAGCAGGTCGTCGAGGGCCTTGCTGCCAAAGGGACAGTCCAGGTCAAAGTAGAACATAAACTCAAAGTCGCGACCGGGGATGGGGCGGCTCTCGAGCTTGATGAGGTTGATGTTGAGTGCGTAGAAGCGCTCGAGCACGCGATAGAGGGCGCCCGGCTCGTTGGCCGTGGTGATCATGAGCGAGGTACGGTTGGCACCGGGATAGACGCGTGGCTCGCGGCTGATGACGACAAAGCGCGTGTAGTTGTTGTCCGAGTCCTGGATGTTGGACTCCAGCACCTCCAGGCCATAGAGTGCCGCGCAGCTGCGCGATGCGATGGCGGCAACATCGGTGCGGTCGGAATTGGCGACCATCTCGGCCGACATGGCGGTGTTGGGGTACTTGGTGGCGTGCAGGTCGTGGGACTCGATAAAGCCCGCACACTGGGCAATGGCTTGGCCGTGGCTGTAAACCTCGCGCACGTCGGCGAGCTTGGTGCCGGGCTTGACGAGCAGATTGTGGTCGATCTTGAGGCGCAGCGAGCGCACGATGTGGAAATCGAACTGGGCGAGCAGGTCGTAGACGGCGTTGACCGATCCGGCAGTTGAGTTTTCGATGGGCAACACGCCAAACTCGCAGAAGCCGTCGCGCACAGCGCGCATAACGCCTTCGAAGGTCTCGAAAAACGCGATGTCGGGCACGTCGAAGAGCTTGCACGCGGCTATCTGGCTATAGGCACCTTCTACGCCCTGGCAGGCAACGGTGGCCGTTTGAGGGAAGGGCGTGTCGGAGGCTGCAGCCGTGGCGTGGGCCTTTTGCGAGACGGTGATGCCCTTGAGCTCGTTGATGTAGCGCTGCTGCTCGGCTTTGCTCATGCTCATGAGGAGACGGAACAGGGTGATGGTCTGCGCCTCGTAGCGCTCGGGCGCGCGGCTGGCGAGGTTGTTGAGTTTTGAGCGCTCGCGGGCGGGGTCAAAGACGGCCTTGCCCATCTCGATCTTTGATTTGGCGACCTCGGTGGCAATGTCCATACGCTCGACAAAGCTGTTGAGGAGCGTGGTGTCGATGCCATCGATGGCCTGGCGGATGTCAGCAAGGTCCATAGGGACCCCTTTCGTGAATCGTTGTGCGGGGGTAGTTAATTTGGGACGGGGCTATTTTAGCTACCCTTTGACTGTCGGCGAATCGATGGGTGCCAGGGCAAATATGAACCGGTATATGGGGGTAGCTAAAATAGCCCCGTCCCAAATTAACTACCCTTGGGGTGGGTGGACTAAAGCTGGGCGGCGTCCTCGAGGAGGGCGTCCCAAATCGCGAGGGCAGCTGCTGCTTCGGCAACGGGGACGGCTCGGGGGACGATGCAGGGATCGTGACGACCGTGGACCGAGAGTTGGGCGTTTTCCATGGTGTCCATGTCTACGGTCTGCTGCTCGCGGCCAATTGAGGGCGTCGGCTTTACGGCCATACGCCACATGACGGGCGCGCCGGTGGAGATGCCGCCCAGGATGCCGCCGGCGTTGTTGGACTCGACCGCAATCTCGCCGGTCTCGGCATCAACGCGATACGGGTCGTTGTTCTCGCTGCCGCGCATGGCGGCCACGGCAAAGCCCATGCCAAACTCCACGCCCTTTACGGCGGGAATGCCAAACGCGATCTGCGCGATGCGGTTCTCGATGCCGTCGAACATGGGGTCACCAATGCCCGCGGGAAGCCCATAGATGCCGCACTCCACGATGCCGCCGATGCTGTCGAGTTCATCGCGCGCGGCCAGAATTTCCTCGCGCATGCGACCGGCAGCGGCGGCGTCGATGCAGGGCAGATCGTTCGTAAGGATCGCCTTGCGGTCGGCCGCGCGATAGACCATGTCGTCCATGGGCAGGTCGGAGATGCCGCCGATCTGCGCGACGTGCGCCATGACCTTGATGCCACGGGCCTCGAGCGCCTGCAGCGCGATGCCGCCGGCGATGCATAGGGGAGCCGTTAGGCGGCCGGAGAAGTGCCCACCGCCCGCGACGTCGTGCATGTTGTGGTACTTCAAGCGCGCAGGGAAGTCCGCATGTCCCGGACGGGGCTTGCGGCGCAGCTCGGAGTAATCCTTGGAGCGCGTGTTGGTGTTCTCGATAATCGCGGCGAGGGGTGCGCCGGTGGTATGTCCATCAACCACACCGGCGATGATATGCGCGGCGTCGGCCTCGCGACGTTTGGTCGCGGTCTCGTCGCGACCGGGGGCGCGACGGTCAAGGAAGGCCTGCAGCTGCTCCTGGTCCACGGCGATACCTGCCGGAATGCCATCGAGCGAGCAGCCGATAGCGGGGGAGTGCGACTGGCCGAAGATGCTTAAGTGCAAGACGTTGCCAAAGGTCGAGGACATGCTATTCCTCCTCGAGCGTGACCTTGCCGCCCAGTAGGCGGTAGTGGTCGAAGAAATCGGGATAGGATTTGTTGACGGCCTCGGCGCCGTGGATCACGACCTCGCCGGTGGCGCGGCTCGCGGCGATGGCGGCCATCATGGCGATGCGGTGGTCGTTGTGCGAATCGACCTCGCCGCCGGTGAAGGCATCGACACCCTTGATGATGAGGTCATCGCCGGCAATGCGCACCTGCGCGCCCAGCGCGGTGAGCTCGCGGGTGGTGGTGACCAGGCGGTCGGATTCCTTGATACGCAGACGGGCGCAATCGCGGATAAAGGTGCGGCCCTGTGCCAGCGATGCCACGGCCGAGATGACGGGCACCAGGTCCGGAATGTCGTGGGCGCTCATCTCAAAGCCGGCGAGCTTGTCGGACTGCACGGTGGCGGCGTTGGTGGAGCGAACGATGCGGGCACCAAAGCGCGAAAGCGCGGCGAGCACGTTGCGGTCGCCCTGTGCGGAGCTCAGCGACACGCCCTCGACGGTGATGGGGTCGGTGCCGATGGCGCCGGCGCACAGCCAAAAGGCGGCGTTGGACCAGTCTCCCTCGACGGCTACGCTGCCGGGCGTGCGGTACGATCCGCTGTTTACGCGGAAGTTCGTGACCTCGGGCTGGCCGTCCTTGGCCGGAATACGTTCGACGTTGACCTCGACGCCGAAGGCCTTCATGGCCTGGATCGTCAGGTTGATGTAGGGGCGGCTCTCAATGAGGCCGGTCACTTGCACACAGGAGGGCTGGGCCAGTAGCGGGGCCGCCAGCAGCAGGCCGGAGATATACTGCGAGCTCACGTTGCCCGGAAGCACAAAGGTGCCCGGGCGCATGCGGCCGCTCGTCTTGAGCGGAAAACCGCCCAGACCCTGTAGGTCGCAGCCGGCGGCGATAATCTCGTCCGAGAGCGGGGACAGCGGGCGGGCGCCTAAGCGTCCCTGACCCACAAAAGTTGCTTCTGCGCCCAGCGCGCAGGCGACGGGCAACATAAAGCGCAGCGTGGAGCCACTCTCGCCGCAGTCGAGCGTGCCGCCGGCTAGGGCCTTGAGCAGGCCAAATTCAATGCTCTTCATGGTGGGGTGGACCTGGAAGCCGTCCTCGACGGTCTCGATGCGAGCACCCAGGGCCGTAAGGCAACGCACCGTAGCCTCGATGTCGGCGCAGGTGGTGTTACAGGCGACGTGTGTCTCGCCGTTGGCAAGCGCAGCGCAGATGATGAGACGGTGCGCCATCGACTTGGACGCGATGGCGGGAACGGTGCCCTTAAGCGGGGACGGGGTGATGCGGGCTAGCATGCGGATGCGTCTCCCTTCTGGCCGAGGCCCTCGGCAATGAGTTCGTGGAAAGTGGAAAGCGGCGTGCGGTCGATGCTGCAGCGGCCAATGCCGTGCGGAATCACCAGGTCGATGGTGTCGCCCGCGCGCTTCTTGTCGTGGAGCGCCTCGGCAAAGACGGCATCGGCATCTAGGTCGCAGCGGGTCTTGAGGCCATGGCGGGCGCAGAGCTCCTCAATACGACCGGGCAGTGCAGCATCGCAAATGCCGTGCAGGGCCGCGGCGCGCGTGATGATGCCCATGCCGATCGACACGCAGTTGCCGTGTCCGAGCTCAAAGTGCTCGCAGGCCTCGACGGCGTGTCCGGCGCTGTGTCCAAAGTTGAGCAGCTTGCGCTGGTTGGTTTCGTGCTCGTCGGCGACGACCACGGCGCGCTTGATGTCGATGTTGCGGGCGATGATGAGTGCTACGCGGGCCACATCGCGGTTGAGCAGCTCCAGCGTGAGCGGGGTCTTTTCCAGCTCGGCGAAAAGCTCCGGGTCGGCGATCACGGCGTGCTTGACGACCTCGCCGCAGCCGTCGGCGAACTGCTCGGGCGTGAGGGTGGCCAGGCACCCCACGTCGGCGATAACCACATTCGGCTGCCAAAAGACGCCGGCCAGGTTCTTGCCGGCAGCAAGGTCGATGGCGGTCTTGCCGCCCACCGACGAATCCACCATGGCGAGCAGGCTCGTCGGGATCTGCACAAACTTGCAGCCGCGCATGTAGGTGGCGGCCACAAAGCCCGCCACGTCGCCCACGACGCCGCCACCGAGTGCCACGATCACGTCGGAGCGCGAAAGCTCGTGCTCGGCCACAAACTCCAAAATGGCAACATAGGTTTCGGCGCGCTTATGGGCCTCACCGGCCTCGAAGGTGCAGATGCTCACCTCGTAGCCAGACGCCTCCAGACTTTGCTTAACGGGCATCTGGTAGAGCGGGCCCACGTTGGTGTCCGTCACGATGACGGCCTTGGTGCCGCCTGCAGTGGCGCGCACGAGCGGTCCCGCCTGCTCCAGCAAAAACGTGCCTACATGCACCTGGTAGGGGCGTGCGGTGTCGATATCGATGGTAATCGCCATAAGCTTCGGTCCTTTCGACCTGGCGTGATAGGTGGTCTAGTGGGAGGCCTCGTCGTCGAGTGCGCGCTTAATGCGGTCGCCCTCGGCAAGGAGATTCTCCAGATAGCGCTGGTCGCGGTCCTTAAGGGCGCGGCTGTAGGCGCCGAGCGAGTCGATTAGATGGTCGATTTCGAAGGCGAGCGCGTCGGCGTCGTCGATCATGAGCTCGGACCACATTTGCGGGTTGAGGTGCGCCACGCGGGTGAGATCGCGGTAGCTACCGGCCGAAAAGCCGTGGTGGACCTGGGCGGTCGGGCTCTTTACGTAGGCGTTTGACACCACGTGCGCTAGCTGGCTCGTGAAAGCGATGACGCGGTCGTGCTCGGCGGCGCTGGTCACGCTGAACTTGCCAAAGCCCAAGGGGCGCACCATCTCGCGCACCTGGCCCAAAAGCTCCAGCTTGAGCGCATCGTCCACCGCGGGCGGCACGAGCACCAGGGGGGCGCCCTGGAACAGGTCGGCGCGGGAGTGCGCATAGCCCGAGTACTGCGTGCCCGCCATGGGGTGCGCACCCACAAAGTAAAAGCCGTGCTCGCGGGCAAGCTCAAAGGCGCGCTCGCACACGATGCCCTTGACACCCACCGTGTCGATCACCACGGGACCCATGATGGCGTCGGTGTCGGTGGCGTCGGCGAGCGCCTGGGCGTGCGCCTCGAGCCACTCGATGCATGCCTCGGGATAGCAGGCAAGGACGATGATGTCGCATTCGCCGAGTGTCTTGTCGTTGAGCTCTCCGGCGACAGTGCCCATGCTGGCGGCCGTCATGACATCGTCATCGGGGTCCCAGGCCAGCACGCGAACGCCCGTCTGTGCATAGCCGCGGGCAAAGCTACCGCCGATGAGGCCCAGGCCGACGATACCGGCGCACTTGGGGCCGCCCTGGTTAACACGCGCGTTTCTCACCGTACCCATGAGCTACTCCATGGTCTCTTGGCAGACGACCTCGCGGATGGCTCGGATGCGGCGCATGGTGTCGTCGAACTGATCGGGGGTGAGGGCCTGGGCGCCGTCGGACCAGGCTCGGCTCGGCTCGTCGTGGACCTCGATCTCCAGGCCGTTGGCACCGCAGGCGGTCGCGGCGAGCGCCATGGGCTCAACGTAGCGGGTGTAGCCGGTGGCGTGGCTGGGGTCGGCGACGACGGGCAGGTGCGACAGGTGGTGCAGCACCGGCACGGCGTTGAGGTCGAAGGTATTGCGGGTGCGGGTCTCGAAGGTGCGGATGCCGCGCTCGCACAGGATAACGTTGTCGTTGCCCTCGCTCATGATGTACTCGGCTGCCATAAGCAGCTCGTCGATCGTGCCGGACATACCGCGCTTGAGCAGAATCGGGGTCTGGGTCTTGCCGACCTCCTTGAGCAGGGGGAAGTTCTGGGCGTTGCGGGCGCCGATCTGCATGACGTCAATCTTCTTGTCCAAGAAGACCTGCACGTCGCGTGGATCCATGATCTCGGTGACGATCGGCATGTCGAGCTCGGCAGACGCCTCGCACAGCAGGTCGAGGCCGGCGGGGCCCATGCCCTGGTAGGCGTAGGGGGAGGTGCGGGGCTTGTAGGCACCGCCGCGCAGCATCGTGGCACCGGCGGCCTTCACGCGGCGGGCGATGCGGATGAGGTTCTCGCCCTCGACGGAGCACGGGCCGGCGATGACCTGGAACTGGTCGCCGCCGATCTTGACGCCGTGGCCGCAGTCGATGACGGAGTCCTCGGGGTGGAATTTACGGTTGGCGCGCTTGAACGGCTCGGAGACGCGCTGCACGCGCTCGACGACATCCATGGACTCGAGCAGGAACGGGTCGATCTTGGTCGTATCGCCCACCAGGCCGATGATCGTCTCGTTCTCGCCGCGCGAGACATCGGTCTTCAGACCCTTTTTCTCAATCCAGCTGACGATATGGCTTACGGCCTCGTCGCTGGCGCTCTGCTTTAAAATTGCAATCATGGTGTGCCTCTCACCTCGATGGATAACTTTTGCAAAAACGGCCCGCATCGCGAGCCGTGTATATATGGTGCATGAGAGTTTATACTATCTGACTCGCTTTTGCCTTCTAAAGTGGGCCGTTGCGGCTCGTCTTCCTCGGAATTGCAAAGCTTTTTCTTTTATTTTGATAGCCCGTGGTGCACTTGGGTATAATGTCAACCGTTGGCCCTATTAGCTCAGGGGATTAGAGCGTCTGCCTCCGGAGCAGAAGGCCGTTGGTTCGAATCCAACATGGGGCACCATCGAACGTAAGACCGTCCGAACCTCGCATGGTCCGGGCGGTTTTCTTATACCGACGCGACGTGATGGGACGTGGTATGGCAGCAACGGATATCGAGCGCGGACTCTCAACCGCCGAGGTCGAGGAGCGTATCGCCGCCGGTAAAAACAACCGCAACATGGAACTCAAGACCAAGTCGGTCAAAGAGCTCATCATCGAGAACCTCTGCACGCTGTTCAATTTGATCAACGTGATCTTGGCTTTCCTGGTCATTTTGACCGGTTCGTTTAAGAATCTGACGTTCCTGTTCGTGGTGTTCTTGAACACCGCTATTGGCGTCATTCAGTCCATGCGTTCCAAGAAGATGGTCGATAAGCTCACGCTGCTGACCTCCAAGAAGGCCATCGCGGTGCGCGATGGCGCCGAGGTGGAGCTCGACCTGGACCAGATCGTGCTCGACGACATCATCCGCCTGGGGCGCGGCGACCAGATTCCCGCTGACGCCGTGGTGGTTTCGGGCGAGGCGCTCGTGAACGAGAGCCTGCTGACGGGCGAGAGCGACCTTATTAAGAAACAGCCCGGTTCCGAGCTCATGAGCGGCAGCTTTATCGACTCGGGCCTGCTGCGCGCCCGCGTGATCCATGTCGGCGCCGACAACTACGTGGCCAAAATTAATAACGAGGCCAAGTACGTCAAAAAGGTCAATTCCGAGATCATGAACGCGCTTAACGCCATCGTGCGCTTTGCGAGCATCATCATGATTCCGCTTGGCCTGGCTCTGTTCGCCTCGAGTGTAAGTGGGCTGTGGGATGCCGCGGGAACCCCGGGCGATAGCGCGCTTTCGTGGTGCTTCTCCGAGCTGTTGGCTGGTCATGTGCCTTCGTCGGCGCTGCTGTCCACGGTGGGCGCCCTGCTGGGCATGATCCCGCAGGGCCTGGTGCTGCTGACCTCGTCGGTGCTCGCCATCGCCACGGTGCGCCTGGCCCGCCGCAAGGTGCTGGCGCAGCAGCTCTACTGCATCGAGACGCTCGCGCGCGTCGACGTGCTGTGCCTGGACAAGACGGGCACCATCACGTCGGGTCGTATGGAGGTCGAGGGCACCTACCCGCTGCCTGTTGAGGGTGTTGGCTTTGGCGTGGACTCGGAGGAGGCGGCTGTTCCCGTCGATACCACAGTGCTCGATTTTGCGCTGGCTAACGTCGCGCGTGCGACTTCGGCCGATGCCAACGAGACCTGCCAGGCGCTGCTCAACTATTACGCCGATCGCCCGGTCGAGGTGTCTGAGCCGCTGTCGGTCATTCCGTTCTCGTCGTCTAAAAAATGGAGTGGCGCTTCTTTTGCGCAGGGCTCCTATGTGATGGGTGCCGCGCAGTTTGTGCTCTCTGATCGTGTGTTTTCGCAGGTCGAGAACCGTGTCGCCGAGCTTGCCGATACCTGCCGCGTGCTCGTGGTGGCGCGCGTGGACGGCTTTACGCCCGATGGGGATATGGTGGGCGAGGCCGAGCCCGTGGGCTTTGTGACCATCCGCGACGAGATTCGTACCTCGGCGGCCGAGACCATCGGCTACTTTAACGAGCAGGGCGTGACCCTCAACGTGATCAGTGGCGACGACCCGCGTACGGTGTCGTCGATCGCGCGCGTGGTGGGCGTGCCGGGGGCGGACGCTTATGTGGACGCCACGACGCTCGATACACCGGCCAAGCTTGATGCCGCAGTGGACCGCTACCATGTCTTTGGTCGTGTGACCCCGCAGCAGAAGCGCGAGCTCGTGCAGGCGCTCAAGCGCCGCGAGCACACCGTGGCCATGACGGGCGACGGCGTCAACGACGTGCTGGCGCTCAAGGAGGCCGACTGCTCCGTGGCCATGGCGGCCGGCTCCGATGCCGCGCGTAACGTGGCCGAGATCGTACTCGTCGACAACGACTTTGCCTCGATGCCCGCCGTGGTGGCCGAGGGCCGTCGCTCCATCAACAACCTGCAGCGTTCGGCCTCACTGTTCCTGACCAAGACGCTGTTCTCGATGGGCCTGGCGGCGCTGTGTATCGCGCTGCCGCCGTACCCCTTCGAGCCCATCCAGATGACGCTCATTAACTTCTTCTGCATCGGCGCGCCGGGCTTTGTGTTGGGCCTGGAGCCCAACAATGCTCGTGTGAAGGGTGCGTTTTTGAGCAACGTACTCAAGCGTGCACTGCCGGCGTCGATTGCGGTCATTTTGGCTGCGGCGCTCGATATCTTTGTGGCGCGCGTGTTTGGCTTTAGCCAGCTCGCGCTGTCTACGATGTGCCTGCTTACGTCGTGCGCGGCGAGCGTCAGCCTAATCTGGCGCATCTCGCAGCCTCTCACGCCCTTACGTGTGGTGCTCTTTGTGTTTGTAGTCGCCGGCATCCTGGTGGGCGTTATCGGATTCCCGGAGCTGCTGTCTATTGCCAACCTGTCGATGGGCCAGATGGTTATCTTGGCTGTTATCGTGGTCTTTACCTGCTCGGTGTTCTTTAAGCTCGCCACGATGATGGATTCGCTCAAGCCGCGTCGTCGTCATGCCGCAACTGGTTTTGGCCGCGGTGTGCGCGTCCGCCTGGGTCGCGGTGGCGGCAAGGTGAGCTCGACGGGCTCGACGGCCGAACGTTTTGCCAAGCGCGTCGCCGCCGACATGGCGCAGCGCCGCGAAGATCGCACCGCTCGCGAGGCCGAGGCCCGCGCACTCGAGGGCGTGGCCCAGGCCCAGCCCAAGAAAAAGAAGAGTACCGGAGCTAAGCGCTCTCGTGTGACCAAGTCCGCCCAAGGCATCAAAGTCTCGATGCCAAGCAAAAAGAAGAAGTAGCTACGCGCCCTGGCGATGTTGAATTGGTGCCTTGTTCCTGTGGGGCCGTGGCGATGTTATGCTCTAACCTCGATTGTTTGAATTGCTTCGAAAAGAGGATGCCGTGATCTGCCCGCATTGCCTTAAGACTATCGAGGACGGCGCCTCGTTCTGCCCCTACTGCAACGCCTATGTGGGTCCGGGCGATGGTCCCGAGCACACCGAGTTCGTGTTCTGTGAGGGCTGCGGTGCCCGTCTTTCTCCGCATGATCGCACGTGCCCAAAATGCGGACGCCCTGCTCCGGGTATCCTCTCCGAGGACGCGGCCGCATCCGACCTGGCAGCGGGCCGCACGGCGGGCTTTCCGCGCCTAACGCAAGAGCAGATCGATACCGAGGTGCCTCATGCGCCCGCCTCGGCTGCCGCGGTTCTTTCGGACGCCGCCGATCCTAACGAGACCTGCGTGCTGCCGGCTTTCGATAAGGATTTCGGTATCCCCAAGGTCGATATTCCCACGCCCGTTTCCCTGCATGACGATGCTCAAAAACCCAAGCGCAAGGTGCATCCCGACGAGGACGCCTATCACAAGCACAAGCGTCATATCCCCAAGCCGCTCATCGTCATCGCGGTCCTTGCCGTCGTTTGCGGCGGTGCCTATTGGTTCGTGACGGCCGATCCCATGGGTGTCATGCCTGCCTTCTACGACCAGTTTGGCCAGGCTGCGCAGACGACCTTCCCCACGCGCCAAAAGGGCGAGGCGACTGAGGACGATACCAAGCAGGACGATTCTGCCGAGGTGGTCCAGGAAGAAACCGTGCTCACCGATGATCAGCTCTATACCAGACTCGACGGTCTGTATCAGACCATCGTGTCCTACGGTGATGAGGACCAGATCGGCGAGGTCATCGATTCCTTTAACAACGGCTATCTCCGAACGCCGCTGTCCACCCGCCAGGAGCTGTCGCAGAGTGCCTACGCCCTGCGCGACCAGATCAAAAAGACGCAAGATGAGCTTAACAACCTTAAGTATCAGGACGATACGGTCTATGCGGACGACATCGCCCACTTAAAGCAGCTTGCCGAGTGGATGTACGAGCGTGTCGACGTGATCTGCCAGAGCTGGGATATCTCGCTGGCCATTCCCGATGGCGAGTCGATGAGTTCCCACCAAAGCGAGATCCTGGCGCCCATCGCACAGGGCGGCAACAGCGCGCTGAACCAGTACGACGCCAATGTGGGCTCCTGGAAGCCGCAGCAGCGTTCCCAAAATTAGTTCGCCATAGTCGGCATAACCTACGTGCGCAATTGATGTAAGCGCATGCTTATTGCTACAATTCGTACAAATATGCTTTAAACGCACGAGGAAGGAACCACATGTTTGGTTTTAAGAAAGAGCTCTACACGCCCGAGTATCAGCTTGCCGGCGACGAGTGCGCCGTTATCGAGACGTCGAAGGGTACCATCAAGGTCAAGTTTGACGGCGAGGGCGCTCCCATTCATGTCGCGAACTTCTGCGAGCTTTCCACGATGGGCTTCTATGATGGCCTTAAGTTCCATCGCTATGTGCCCGGTTTTGTCATCCAGGGCGGCGACCCCAATACCCGCGATATGTCCGGCGCCGACGTCGCCGCTGGTCTTGAGGGCCCCGACGGCATGCCCGGTACCGGTGGCCCCGGCTACTGCATCAAGGGCGAGTTTGCCACCAATCCGCGCAACAGCCATGTCGATGGTGCCCTTGCCATGGCACGCTCCATGGACCCCGATTCCGCGGGTTCGCAGTTCTACTTCTGCCTGGGCGCCCAGCATAACCTCGATTCCGGTTACACCGTCTTTGGTACCACGGTCGAGGGTCTCGATGTGATTTCGCAGCTGCGTGCCGGCGACGAGATCGTCCATGTCGAGATCGTTCACGAGTAAAGGGGACTTCCTTGAATAGCCAGCTGATCCAACAGGGCCGCGCCGCTTACCGCGCGGGTGATTTTTCCGCTGCAGCCCAGATGCTTGGGGCGGCAAAAACTCCCGATGAGATTATGGGCGAGGCCGATCACCTTCGTGGTAACGCCTTGATGCACCTGGGCATGTATGCCGAGGCCGCCGAGGCCTACACCGCTGCCCTCAATGACGGCACCTACGGCAAGCGCGGCGCGCTGCTCACCAACCGCGGCAAGGCACTCGCCGCCGTGGGCGACTACACGACGGCCGCCCAGGCGTTCTCTGCTGCTACGCAGGATGCTTCCTATGCCACGCCGTTCAAGGCCTATCTGGGCCTGGGCAATGCGCTGTTCCAGTCGGGCGACTATGCCAACGCGGGTACTGCCTTTCGTCAGGCCGCCATCGACGGCGCCAATCCGGCTCCTGCCGCCGCACTCGGCGAGCTCGGTCGTTGCTTCATTAAGCTTGGCCGTCCGGCGGATGCCGTGGAGACCTACCGCACGGCTATCGACTTTGCCGGTCCCCGCGACGACACGCGTGCGCTCAACGCCGGCATGGGTCAGGCGCTTTCTGCCGCCGGCCGCCCCTCCGACGCACTCGACGCCTTTAACGCCGCTACTGCCGATGGCATCTACCAGCTCACCTCCGAGCAGGCCGATGAGCTTGCCCGCGTGCACGATTCGCTTGCCGCGCTGTCTGCCCAGACGGCTATGGCCACGGCTCCGGCGCCCGCGATGGACGCTCCTGCCGTTGATCCGCTCGATCCTACGGGCGCGACCGGCCAGTTTATGCCCGATCCCTCGGACACCGGCTTCTTTACGCTGTCCGAGTCCGAGATGGTCCAGCAGGACCGTCAGGATCGTAAGCAGGCCAAGGTCCGTCGTCGCCATCGCCACACGGGCCTCAAAGTCTTCATCGTGCTGCTTCTGCTCATTTTGATCGCCGCGGGCGGTCTGGGCTTTGCCTACACGCGCGGCTTTGGCTTCCCGTCTCAGGAGTCTGTCGTTACCGATCTGTTCCAGGCTGCCGGCGACGGTGACACCGCAAAGGCCGAGTCTTGCCTGGCCTCGAGCCTGTCCGAGGACGCCAAGTCGATGATCATCTCCTCGATTCCGCAGGGTGCCACCGTGTCCGTCGAGGGTATGGATCAGTCCATGACCGAGACGACCACCAAGGTTAAGGCTTCGCTGTCCAAGGGCGGCGAGCAGGAGTACACCGTCAAATTCGTGCGCTCCGACAACCATATCGGCTGGGCCGTTTCCTCGCTCGATATGGATTTCTCGGCTGCTGACAACCAGTAGTGACCTTATGGGATTTAGCTTTGCCCGGCGCTTCACCGCAAGTGAGGTGCCGGGCTTGCGCTAGTATGATGAGCTAGTAGTTTTCCAGCAATCATCCAACACATCAGGAGTTGCGTTGTTTTCTTTGATGGATATGTTCTTCGGTAGCTATGCGGGCGATCTTGCCATCGACCTCGGCACCGCAAATACGCTTGTCTCCGTGCGTGGCAAGGGCATCGTCATTCGCGAGCCCTCTGTTGTCGCCATCGACAAGAACGACGAGCGCATCCTCGCGGTCGGTATCGAGGCAAAGCGCATGCTCGGCCGTACGCCCGGCAACATCGTGGCCGTTCGTCCCCTGAAGGACGGCGTCATCGCCGACTTCGATGTTACCGAGGCCATGCTCCGCTACTTTATCGACAAGGCGTCTGAGAAGCGCTATCCGTGGACCCCGCGTCCGCGCGTTGTCGTCTGCGTTCCCTCCGGTGTCACGTCTGTCGAGAAGCGTGCCGTCTTTGAGGCTACGATCCAAGCCGGCGCTCGCCAGGCCTATCTGATCGAAGAGCCTATGGCCGCCGCTATCGGCGCCGACCTGCCCGTCGAGGAACCCACCGGCTCCATGGTCATCGACATCGGTGGCGGTACCACCGAGGTTGCCGTTATCGCTATGGGCGGCATCGTCGTCTCGCAGTCCATCCGTATTGCCGGCGACGAGTTCGATCAGGCCATCCTCACGCACGTTCGCGATGCCTACAACCTTGCCATCGGCGAGCGTACGGCAGAGGACATCAAGATCAAGGTCGGTTCCGCCGTGCCGCTCAAGGACGAGCTCGACGTCGAGGTCAACGGCCGCGACGTGATCACCGGTCTGCCCAAGACCGTGCGCATCGAGAGCGAGGAGATTCGTCGCGCGCTCAACAAGCCGCTCGACGAGATGGCCAAGGCCGTCAAGGACGCCCTCGATGCCACGCCGCCCGATCTTGCCTCGGACCTTATGTACTACGGCATTTTGCTGACTGGTGGCGGCGCGCTGCTGCGCGGTCTCGACGTGCGCCTGCGCGATGAGACCGGTGTTTCGGTCAACGTCAGCCCCACGGCGCTCGATAACGTCGTTAACGGCTGTGCCCGCGTGCTCGAGGCCAATGCGTTTGATGGCGGCTTCGTCCAGACCAATGCTTAATTTCCAAAAGGTGGATTCCATTTGGCACGATCTTCGGGTTTCTCCACAAATCTGAATACCAAGCGACAATCAACGGGTATGCGCCCGTTGATTGTTTTCAGCCTGATTTCGGTGTTGCTGCTCACGTTTTACATCCGCGAGGGCGAGGCAGGGCCGATTCATGCCGTGCGTTCGGGCGTAACGACGATTACCTCTCCGGTGCGCTTTGTGGGCTCGGCTGTGGCGGCTCCCTTCAATGCGATTGGCAACGTGTTCTCTAACCTAACGGCGTCGCAGGACACGCTCGACGAGCTCAAGAAGCAAAATGAGGAGCTGACCTCTAAGGTCGCCGAGCTTTCTGAGGCTCAAAAGACTGCCGAGCGCCTGGAGGGCCTGGTCGGGCTGCAATCGACCTACAATCTCAAATCGACCGCAGCTCGTATCGTTGGTGCCTCCGGCGATGCCTGGACCTCGACCGTTACCATCGACAAGGGCTCTGCCGACGGCCTTACCATCAACATGCCCGTGACGAGTTCTGCCGGTGTTATCGGCCAGATTATCGAGGTATCGGCCAAGACCTCTACCGTGCGCCTGATTGGCGACGAGAACTCGGGCGTGTCCGCCATGGTGCAGGACACGCGCGCCCAGGGTATGCTGCAGGGTCAGGCTGACGGCACGCTGCGTCTTGAGTACGTGAGCGTCGACTCCGATGTTAAGGTTGGCGATATCATCGTGACCTCTGGCATCGGTGGCGTGTTCCCCAAGGGCCTTCCGCTTGGCACCGTCTCGTCGGTTGAGAAATCGGCAAACGACGTGTACTACACCATTGTGGTGCGCGCTCAGACCACGGCCGAGAACAACGAGGAAGTGCTGGTCATCACCTCGCTGACCGACGAACAGTCGGCCTCGGATGAGGACGTGAGCACGGCCAACAGCACGCCGCAGGGAACGTCGCGCGATGCTGTGACCAAGACGAAGGACGAGAGCTCGGATGACAGTTCCGACACGTCCGAGACGACCGATTCTGGCTCGAGCGAATAGGGGGCATGTCCATGGATCTACACGAGCAGGGGATGAGCTCCCGCACGTTTGTAATCGCCGCCATTGTGTGTGTGCTGCTGCAGGCAGGCCTGGCACCGCAGATCTCCATTGCGGGAGGTCGCGTCAACTTCATGATTATCCTGGTGTGCCTAAGCGTGTTCTCGGGCGACCCGACCCGTGCCGTCGTGTGCGGTTTTTGCAGCGGCTTGTTTTATGACCTGTCCGCTGCCGTGCCGGTGGGCGTTATGTCGCTCCTGCTGACCGTGGGTTCTTTTGCCCTGGTGCACAGCGCCGTCGGTCAGACGGGCGGTACCCCGAGTGCGCGCGGCGTCACCGTGGGCGCCTTTGCGCTCGTCATTAATGTGATCTACAGCATCATCTTGCTGTTTATGGGTTTGGAGACGAGCTTTGTCGTGGCGATCTTCGGCCATGCGCTGCCGTCCTCGATCCTGACGGGTCTGGTTGCCATTCCGTTTTTGATGTCCGGCGTCGTGCCGCAGTCCGGCTATGGATTCTCCGCACGTGGCGGACGCCAGACGGGTATGCGCTTTAAGCCCAAGACCCGCAAGCTCAAATAGGGGAGGCCCGTAGATGTCTTCCCAGATGACGGTTATTATCGCCGGTATCGTGCTGGTTGTGGCCATCGTGGTCGCGCTGGTCATCATGCGTCGTGGCGATTCCCGTTTTACCTACGATACACAGCATGGAACGGCCCCGCGCGCCACCGAGGGCGAGGGCAATACCGCGGCGACCGCCTTTAAGGGCCGCTTTTCCATCCTCACCACGGGTGTGGGCGCGATGTTTGCGGCACTTGCCGTCAAGCTGTGGGGCATGCAGATGGTCTCATCGGACTATTACGAGAAGCAGGCCAATAGTAATCAGACTCGCACCGTTACCACACCCGCTGTGCGCGGCCGCATCCTCGACCGCAATGGCGTGGCGCTTGTCCAGAACCGTCCCTCACTTGCTGTCGTGGCCTACCGCGACCTTGCCGAGGATGAGGTTCTGGTTCGCCATCTTGCCAACGTGCTTGGAATGCCTTATGTGGCGGTCCTTCGCAATATTCAGGACAATACAGAGGGCGCTCAGAGCCTGCATACCATCGCGACGGACGTCCGTCGCTCCACGGTTGCCTATATCAAGGAACACGCCGGCGAGTTCCCGGGCGTCAAGATTGCCGAGCGTACCGAGCGCCAGTATCCATACGGCGAGACGGCATGCCATATCTTGGGCTATACCGGCACCATTACCTCCGAGCAGCTCGAGGCCCAGAATAAGAAAACCTCTGGCGATGATGATGCTTCTGCTGGCAAGATTACGTACCAGTCGGGCGATATCGTGGGCCAGGCGGGCGTTGAGAGCTACTACGAAAACCTGCTGCAGGGTATTCGTGGCGAGCAGACCGTCAAGGTCGATGCCTCGGGCAATGTGACCGGTCAGGCCGGCGCCGTGCCCGCGAAGGCCGGCTCCGACATTAAGCTCACGCTCGACCTTAAGATCCAACAGGCCTGTGAGACGGCGCTGGCGAGCGCTATCGAGCTTGCCAAGACCACTGGCTACAGCAATGCCGGCAACGGCGCTGTGGTGTGTCTCGATCCCAACAATGGCGAGATCCTGGGCATGGCGAGCCAGCCCAAGTTCGATCCGTCCGTCTTTATCGGCGGCGTCTCAAATGACGTGTGGACCGAGCTCAATGATGACAAGGGTTCGCACCCGCTGCTCAACCGCGCCATTAGCGGACAGTACATGTCGGCCTCGACCATCAAGCCGCTCTCGGCACTGGCCGGTCTTGAGTTTGGAACCTACACTTCAACGCAGACAACCAACTGCACGGGTTATTGGACGGGTCTGGGCAAGGCTTGGGGCAAGCGCTGCTGGCTGACGTCTGGCCACGGCACCATGACGCTGCAGTCGGGTATCGCCAACTCGTGCGACCCCGTCTTCTACGACATGGGTAAGGCGTTCTTTTATGACGAGCAACATCCCGAGGGCCTGCAGGAGGTCTTTCGTCGCTGGGGCCTAGGCAAGACCTGCGGTATCGATCTGCCGAGTGAGGGCGCGGGTCGTATTCCCGATGCCGAGTGGAAAGAGTCATACTTCACCGACGCCTCTGCCGAGGACCGCAAGTGGAATGCCGGCGATATGACCAACATTGCTATCGGCCAGGGCGACATCCTGGTGACGCCCCTGCAGATGGCGTGCGCCTATATGGGTCTTGCCAACGGCGGCAAACAGTACGTGCCTCACGTATTTTTGTCTGCCGTGTCGCGCGATGGCGACGGCGATGCCTATAAGTACAATGGCAAGGGCAAGAAGAAGCGCCTGGAGGCCAAGATCAACAGCGATTCGGATTTGGCTCTTGTTCGCAACGGCATGCACGACGTGATTTACACGGCATCGACGTCCCTGGCGGCGCACTTTGGCACCCTGACGCCGCAGGTATACGGCAAGTCGGGCACGGGCGAGAAAAGTGGCGAGGACGAATACGCGTGGTTCTGCGCCTATGCACCGGCCGATGATCCCAAGTATGTCATCGCTACCGTCCTGGAGCAGGGCGGCGGTGGCTCAGATACCGCGATGCATGTCGTGCGCGACGTGCTCGGCGTGATTTATGACGAGCCCGATACCTCTTCGGCCTCGGGCGATTCTTCGGTTCGATAGGAGGTTGCGATGGATTTTTCTCCGGCGGATCTGTTCCGTTCAACCAAGACCGGCTCTCGCAGCAGCCTGGACCGCGTCAACAAGCAACTTTCGGCCTCGCGCGGCACGTTTCGCCAAAAGGTGCATATCGGTGTGCTCGTGGCTACTGTGGCGCTCGTCGCCTACGGTGCCATCATTATCTGGTCGGCTTCGCAGTTTAAGGCCGATGCTTCGTTCTCGCGCCATTTGCTGGGAATTGGCATCGGAGCGGTGCTGGCGGTGCTCGTCTGGCGAACCGACCTGCGCGGTATTTCCAATTTCTCGACGGCGTTGCTCGTCATCGACCTGATCGTGATCTTCTCGCCCAAGATTCCGGGTCTGTCCTATACGGGCGGTCTGGGCATGACGGGCTGGATCAAGATTCCCGGTATCGGCTTGACGTTCCAGCCGGTTGAGCTTGCCAAGCTCATCACCATCTTCTTTATTGCTACGCTTGGCTCGCAGTATAACGGTCGCATCGATACCGTTCGCGACTACGTCAAGCTCTGCGGCATGCTGTCTATTCCGTTTTTGGCCGTCGTTGCCATGGGTGACCTGGGCTCGGGCCTGGTCGTGCTGGTTTCGGGCGCCATCGTCATCTGCATGAGCGGTGCACGCCGCGAATGGGTGCTGTCGACCCTGGCCCTGCTCGTGGGCCTGGTGGCCCTCGTCCTGGCGCTTGATTCGGTCTTTGATTCGTTGCTCGGCCACGATGTGCTCATCAAGCAGTATCAGATGAACCGTCTGACGGTCTTTATCGACCCCGATAATGCCGATTCGGACGATGCCTACAACCTGCAGCAGTCGCTTATCGCCGTTGGCTCGGGCGGCTTCTTTGGTAAGGGCCTGGGGCATGCGACGCAGTCGGCCGGCGGCTTTCTGCCTGAGTTCCACACCGACTTCGTCTTCGCCTTCCTGTCCGAGACCTTTGGCTTTTGCGGTTCCTTTTTGCTCCTGTGCCTCTACGTGCTGCTGATCTTTTCGACGATTCGCGTCGCCTTTAAGTGCGAGTCGCTGTTTTTGCGTCTTTCGTGTGTGGGCATCGTTGGCATGTGGGCGTTCCAGACTTTCGAAAACATCGGCATGTGCATCGGCATGATGCCGATTACCGGTATTCCGCTACCGTTTATTAGCTTCGGTTCGTCTTCGATGATGATTCAGCTGCTGACGGTGGGTATCGTACAATCCATATGGCGGCATCGTTCGGGCGCCGCGTAACCGCTGGAGGGGTTTGCTATGAAAATTCCCGTAGATAAGCTGACCCGCGCTTTTAAGATGGGCGCGTCCGTTAAGAAGGATTCCGATACGCCGGTGCGCGTCTCGGTCTATCTGGATTCGTCCGCCTCGCGCTTTCTGGCCGAGACGGTGCGTGACGCCTTTGTGCCGCAGACGACCTCGGGCATTGTGCGCGTCGAGCGTCTGGGGGAGGAGCGAATTGCTCCAAAGACCGATACCGATGTGGTGCTGGTGCTCTCGTGTGGTTCCGACCGCTTGGAGAGTGCCGTGCAGGAGCTCGTGATCGCCGGCGCGCCCGTGTGCGTGCTTGCCGAGTCTGCTGTGGAGGTGCCGTTTATCGAGGAGTCCACGCCCATGCTCGGCGTGGTGGCGGCAATCGATAAGACGTATCTGCTCGAGACGCTTGCCCGCTGGATTCTCGATCGCACCGACAAGGAAACGGCTTTTGCGGCGAACTTTGCCTTCATGCGCATCGCGGCGGCCAACCGTATCATCACCTCGTGCGCGCTCACCAATATGGCGACCGGTGCACTGGTGTTTTTGCCGGGCGCCGATTATCCCGTTATGGCGCTGGCGCAGGTGGGCATGCTCTTTGAGCTCGCTGCCGTCTTTGGACGCGGCATTAAACCCGAGCGTGGCTACGAGGTCGCGGGCGTGCTTGCCGGCGGTCTTGTGATCCGCGCGGTCACCCGCGCGCTCGTCAAGCAGACGCCGCATATTGGGTTTGCCGTCAAGGCGCTCACTGCTGCCGCGGGCACCTATGGCATGGGCCGTGCGCTCGTTTCGCTCTACGAGCGCGATGTCGACTACAGCCGTGCCAATGAGGTGGTCACTGCCACGTTTTCCCGCGTTCGCGATCTTGTGACCACGGTCGCGGGCGCTACCCGTCCTATGGCGTCCTACCAGGACGCATCAGATCTCGCTGCTTAGGGGTTTTCCGTTGCGCGTTCCGTACCAAGATTGTTTTCATTTAATTGAGCCGTTGCTCGCCAAGGTCGAGAAGCCGAGCCGCTATATCGATCACGAGTGGGGCACGCTTTCCAAGGCCGATGCCGACTACCGTTGCTGCCTGATCTACCCGGATGTGTACGAGGTTGGTCTGCCCAACCAGGGCATCGCCATCCTCTACAACATCCTTAACCAGGCCGAGGGCATCTCCTGCGAGCGCGGCTATGTGCCGTGGCCCGATATGGGCGACGCCATGCGCGAGGCGGGTATTCCGCTGCTATCGCTCGAGGGTGCAGCGCCGGTCGCTTCGTTTGATATCGTCGGTCTGCATGTGCCGCACGAGATGGCGGTGACGAACTTCCTCGAGGCTTTGGACCTCGCTGGCATTCCGCTGTTAGCGGCCGACCGAGGTGAAGACGACCCAATCATCATCGCCGGCGGTCCCTCGGTGTACAACCCCGAGCCGTACGCGGCCTTCTTCGATGCCATCCTCATCGGTGAGGGCGAGGAATCGCTGCTCGAGACCTGCCAGCTGCATCGCCGCCTGCGTGACGAAGGGGTCCCGCGCGCGCAGATTGTCGAGCAGCTTGCATCCATTGCCGGCAACTACGTGCCGTCGCTCTATGAGGTTCGTCATGACGAGCCCTGCTCGCCGCATGGCTACACCGTGCCACGTGAGGGCAAGGATGCGCCGACCGTGGTCTACAAGCGCGTCGTCGAGGATTTCGGCGCCACGAATCCGCTGTCGCAGTCGTGCGTGCCCTATGCGCAGCTGGTTCACGACCGCCTGTCTATCGAGATCCTGCGCGGCTGCGCCCGCGGCTGTCGTTTTTGCCAGGCCGGCATGACGTATCGCCCGGTGCGCGAGCGCTCGGCCGACCAGATCGTCTCGTCGGTGATTCAGGGCCTGGAAAAGACTGGCTATGACGAGGTGTCGCTGACCTCGCTCTCCACGACCGACCACTCCTGCATTCGCGACGTGCTCGGCAGGCTCAACCGTCGCCTGGAGGATACGGGTATTCGCGTGTCTATTCCGTCGCAGCGCCTGGATTCGTTTGGCGTGGATATGGCCGAGTCGGTCGCCGGCGAAAAGAAGGGCGGACTAACGTTCGCGCCCGAGGCCGGCAGCCAGCGCATGCGCGACATCATTAACAAGAACGTGACCGAGGAGGACCTGGACCGTGCGGCCAAGGCGGCCTTCGAGGCCGGTTGGAACCGCATGAAGCTCTACTTTATGATGGGCCTTCCCGGCGAGCGCGATGAGGACATCGTGGCCATCGCCAATCTGGCCGATCACGTGCTGGAGCTCGGTCGTTCCGTGGTGCCCAAGGCTCGTCGCGGCTCGATTTCGGTGTCGATCTCGGTTTCGGTCTTTATCCCCAAGGCTGCCACGCCGTTCCAGTGGTGCCCGCAGCTCGACTACGACGACGTCAAGCGTCGCCAGAAGCTGCTTATCACGAGCGTTCGCAACCGTGCCGTCCGCGTGCATTACCACGATGCCGAGACCTCGCTCATCGAGGCCGCGCTTTCCCGCGCCGGTCGTGACATGACGCCCGTCATCATCGATGCTTGGCGCTCGGGCTCTCGCTTTGACGCCTGGGTAGAGCATTTCTCGCTCGATAACTGGAAGGAAGCTGCTGCCAAAAACGGCATCGACCTCAATGAGCTCGTGCACCTGCCCTACGAGTTGGACTGGCGCCTGCCGTGGGAGCACGTGAGCCCCGGCTGCACGCGCGGCTTCCTCGAGCGCGAGTACCGTCGCTCGCTCGAGGGCGTCACGACTCCCGACTGTACCCGCACGTCGTGCACCGGCTGCGGGATCTGCCCCACGCTCCACGCCAAGAATGTATTGATGGGTGATCGCGCATGAGTGAGCGCCTGACCGACAACCCCTCGCTCTTTAGACTTCGTGTTCGCTATGGCAAGCGCGATCGCCTTAAGTACCTGGGCCATCTCGAAGTAATCCATACCATTGAGCGCATCGTGCGCCGTGCGGGACTTCCCTATGCCGTCACGCAGGGCTTCTCTCCGCACATGCGCGTGGGCTTCTCTTCGGCGCTGCCGGTGGGTACGTCGTCGACCTGCGAGTGGTATGACCTGTTTATGACCGAGTTCGTGGCGCTCGACGAGGCGTTTGGGCGCCTGGCTGCGGCGTCTCCGGCCGATCTGGCGCCCATCGAGGCGGCGTACATCGACGTGCGCACGCCGGCGTTGACGGCGCAGCTCACGCGCCTGTCGTATCGCATCGACCTGCACTTGGATCCCGAGGCGCCCGTAAGCGCCGACGAGGTGCGTCGTGCGATCGACACGCTGCGCGCGGGCCACGGCATCGACTACGCGCGCGGCAAAAAGAGCAAGCGCTTGGATTTGGATCACACGCTCGTGGGCTATGAGCTCACGGCGGGGGAGCGCCCGGACCATTTGGTGCTCATGCTCGACACCCATGCCGACAACGAGGGCTCCATGCGTCCGGAAATTTTGCTTTCTGCTGCTGATGTTTTGTTGCAGGGCTTGACCCCGGGCGTGGATGCACCTATTGTTTCCACCGGTATGCAAGACCTCGTGACCATCTGCTCCTACGATGTCGAGCGTCAGAATCAAGCATGCGAGGACGACGAGGGCCGACTCGTCAGCCCCATACCTGTGCGAACTTGTGGATTTGCTCCACATACTCGTTGACGGGGGTATTTTCGCCTGCTACTATATTCGGCTGTTGCACTAACTGATGCATGAAGGGCAAGTAAACATGTACGCAATCGTTAACACGGGCGGCAAGCAGTACAAGGTCGCCACCGACGATGTCATCACCGTCGAGAAGATCGAGGGCAATGAGGGCGACAAGGTCACCCTGCCGGTTATCTTCCTCAACGATGGTAAGAAGATCGTCACCGATCCCGACAAGCTGGCCAAGGCCAAGGTTACCGCTCAGATCGTTGAGCAGTTCAAGGGCGAGAAGCAGCTGGTCTTCAAGTTCCACAAGCGCAAGCGCTATCGTCGTCTGAAGGGTCACCGTCAGCAGCTCACCAAGCTGAAGATCGTGAAGGTTCAGGCTACCTCCCGCGCCAAGAAGGCTGTCAAGGCAGAGGCTGAGGCTGTTGCCGAGGCTCCCGTCGCCGAGTAGATTACACTCGTAACGAAAGAGTAGGTATACACAATGGCACACAAAAAAGGACTCGGTTCCTCCCGTAATGGCCGTGACTCCCGCGGTCAGCGCCTTGGCACGAAGCGCTATGCCGGCCAGACGGTAACCACGGGCACGATTCTCGTCCGTCAGCACGGCACGCACATCCACCCGGGTGAGAACGTTGGCCGTGGTAAGGACGACACGCTGTTCGCGCTGGTCGACGGTACCGTTGAGTTCCACAAGGGTATCAAGCACAGGGTCAGCGTACGCCCGCTCGCGAACGCGTAATTCACCCTTCATAGAGCACATATGTGGGAGGCACTTGAGTTTTAGGATTCAAGGGTCTCCCTCTTTTTTGTAGGAGGCGATTCTGTTGTCACAGTTCACCGATATCAGCCGCATTAACGTGTGCGGCGGCGACGGCGGAGCCGGATGCATGTCGTTTAGGCGCGAGGCATTTGTCCCCAAGGGCGGCCCCGATGGCGGCGACGGCGGTCGTGGCGGCAATGTCGTCATCCAGGCCGATGCTCAGCTGTCTTCGCTGATCGATTACCGCTTTAAGCATCACTTTCGCGCCGAGCGCGGCACGCACGGGCAGGGTGCCCGTCGTAACGGCAAGAGCGGCGAGGACCTGATTCTCAAGGTCCCTATGGGTACCGTGGTGCGCGAGCTCGATCCCGAGACGCAGACCCCGATGTTTGAGATTGCCGACCTGGTGCACGACGGCGAGCGCGTCGTCGTGGCGCCCGGCGGTGCCGGCGGTCTGGGCAACACGCACTTTGTGACGTCGGTGCGTCGCGCTCCGGCCTTTGCCCAGTTGGGCGAACCGGCCGAGGAGCACTGGATCGAGCTCGAGATGAAGCTTATGGCCGATGCCGCGCTCGTGGGCTTTCCCTCCGTGGGTAAGTCATCGCTCATCGCGCGCATGAGTGCCGCCCGTCCCAAGATTGCTGACTACCCGTTTACCACGCTCGTGCCGAACCTCGGCATGGTGCGTGCCGGTGAATATTCTTACGTCGTTGCCGACGTCCCCGGTCTTATCGAAGGCGCGAGCGAGGGTAAGGGCCTGGGTCACCAGTTCCTGCGCCACATTGAGCGTACGGCCCTGATCATGCACGTCGTCGACATGACGGGTGGTTTTGAGGATCGCGATCCGGTCGAGGATTACCACATCATCAACCGCGAGCTCGAGCAGTATGGCGCCGAGCTTTCGGAGCGTCCGCAGATCGTCGTTGCCAACAAGTGCGATGCGCCGGGCACGGCCGACAAGATTGCCGACCTCAAGCGCGCAGCGCTCGACGATGGACATATGTTCTTTGCCGTGTCTGCCGTGACGGGCGCCGGCCTCAACACGCTGATGCTTGCCGTGGGCGAGCAGGTGGCTAAGCTGCGCGCCGAGTTGGCTGTCTCGGATGAGCCGGTCGTTCTGCGCGACGATGAGTGGGAGCGCCGTCGCCTGCAGCGTGAGAAGCGTTTCCGCATTGTTCAGGAAGAGCCCGGTGCCTTCCGCGTGGTCGGTCGTGCCATCGAGCGCATGGTCATCCAGACCGACTGGGAAAACGAGGAAGCCGTCATTTACCTGCAGCATAAGTTTGCGCGTATGGGTGTTGACGACGCGCTCGAGAAGGCCGGTTGCCGTGCGGGCGACGAGGTCCGCATTTGCCAGCGCGCCTTTGACTTTGAGGGCGCCGAGGACTTCTCGGAGTACGAGGAGCTCGAGGATGCTGGCGAGGACGTTGCCGTTGAAGCCATTGACGTGGCCGATGCTGCGGATGAGGGAGTCGAGGTTGTCGATGCGGCGGATGCCGCGGGCGATGCCGAGACCTCGGAGGGCGAGTAAGCCATGTCGCTGCGCGGTGGAATCGGTCTGCCCGAGCTTCCTCTAGAGGACGGGCAGGAGTTTAGGCTCGGCATTATGGGTGGCACCTTTGATCCCATCCATTACGGGCACCTGGTGACCGCCGAGCAGGCGCGCGAGTCGCTCGACTTGGACGCTGTGCTCTTTATGCCGGCGGGCTCTCCTGCCTTTAAGCTTGACAAGCCGGTGACGCCTGCCGAGGACCGTTATGCCATGACGGTCCTCGCCACCGCCGCGAACCCGGCCTTTTTGGCGAGCCGGTTCGAGATCGACCGTCCGGGTGTAACCTATACGGCCGATACGCTTCATGCCCTTCGCGACTTTTACCCGTCGCAGGTAAAGCTCTACTTTATTACGGGCGCCGACGCGATTATCGATATTGTGACTTGGCATGATGCCGAACGAATCGCTGAGCTTGCTACCTTTATTGCGGCGACGCGACCGGGCTTTGATATCGATACGGCGCGTGCCCGAATCAAAGAGTCGGGGCTGCCGTTCGACGTGCGCTATATTCAGATTCCGGCGCTGGCGATCAGCTCGACGAACATTCGCAAGCGTGTTGCCCGTGGTATGAGCGTGCGCTATCTTACGAGCGAGTCCGTGCTCGGCTACATTCGCAAACGCAGGCTATATGCCGATTTGGGCCAAGAAGATTTTGAGTGATGGGGGTCTACGTTGTCGGTAGAGGATCAGTTTGAGGGCGATGAGCGCGCGCTGCTCAAGCGCATTCAAGAGCTGCTCGATGTTCGCATGAAGGATAAGCGCAAGCGCTATGTGCATTCGCTGGGTGTTGCCGAGACCGCACTTCATCTGGCCGAGGTCTACGGCGTTGACCGCTTTGATGCCGCTGCCGCCGGCCTGATCCATGACTGGGACAAAGTGCTCTCCGACGACGAGCTGGTCACGCGCGCTCTGCATTACGGCATTAAGATTGCCGGCTCTCCTTCCGCCGCGACGCCGCTTTTGCATGGCCCAGTTGCCGCCTATGAGCTTCCGCAGCTTTTTCCCGGGCTGTCGCCGGCGGTCTTTCAGGCTGTCGACCGTCACACCGTGGGAGCTTGCGACATGACGCCGCTCGATATGGTGGTCTTTGTGGCCGATGTCATCGAGCCCAACCGCCACGGCGACTATGCGCATGCGCTGCGCAAGATGGTGGGGGAGTCGACGCTCGATGAGTTGTTCTTCTCCTGTTTTGCGCAGGGTTTGGTCTATGTGATCCAGTCCGGGCGTTATCTTTATCCCACGGCTATTACGATTTACAACCATTACGCCCAGCTACGCTAGCTCGGGTGCGTCTAGAAAGAGGTATTCCATGGCCGACGAGACCATGACTGACGAGCAGATTCTCAAGGATGTGGAGCACAAGAGCTTCGCCGCCACGTCCGACCGCACCGCCGCCTCGCTGTCCGCGAGCGGTGTCGCCGCCGAGGATGTCGCCCGCGCCGCCGCGCAGGCCGCCTACGACAAGAAGGGCGAGGACGTTCAGGTGCTCGACCTGACTGAGCTTTCCGATGTGTGCGACTACTTTGTCCTTGCTACCGGCACCAACAACCGCCAGGTTGATTCGATCGTCGACGAGATTGAGGAGAAGGTCGCCGAGGCTTGCGGCGAGCATCCGTTCTCCATCGAGGGCCGCGAGCAGAAGACTTGGATGCTCATGGACTACGGTTCGGTTGTCGTCCACGTCTTCACTCCCGAAGCCCGCGACTTCTACCGCCTCGAGAAACTCTGGGGAGACGCCCCCCAGCTCCCCCTCAACCTCCTCTAGTAGCTCATTTGAGACGGGGTTTAGCTACCCTCACGCATATCGCCGGGCAGGTGCGGTTTCCGCACCTGCCCGCCTTTCTTTTTGCCCAAAGTAGCTAATTTGGGACGGGGCTTTTTTAGCTACTACCTACCGTTCGCCGATAGAAGCGAGTTGCGGTTCATTGCGTGATATTTAGCTTTCCGACTCGGGTAACGTATTTGTTATCTGTAGAGGAGGAGATGCGTATGACTCGGACCGCGCGGGAAATCTCTGTTTACGGCTATTACCATGTCGTCCAAAAGGGCTGTGGTGGTCAGCTGATATTTGAGGATGCCGATGATCGGATATATTTGATTCGGTTGCTTGCCTCGAAATGCCGAAAATACGACGTCAATATCATTGCTTGGTGCCTTATGGACAACCATATTCACTTGTTGCTAGATGATGAACATGTTCACCTGAGCGATTGCATGCACTCTGTTACGACTGCATATGCGATGTATTTCAACGCGAAAACCGGACGGAAGGGACCAGTTTTTCAGGATCGATTTAAGAGCGTGCCGATTCTTAACGATGATCAGCTGCTCAACTGTGTGAGATATATTCACGATAATCCTGCGAAAGCCAGGATTGGGACTGCTTCACTATATCGTTGGAGCAGTTTTAGCGAATATATGGGATACCCGGGTATTTGTATGACTGAATGTGTGCTAGGTTTGCTCGGAGATTCTCAGAGATTTTTTGCTTTCAGTACCTCGGGAGAACCGAATCGATATTGCTTCCGTGACGGCGCTCATGTGAGCGACATAGATGCACTGGAGTTTGCACAGGCTCTCCTTAAACCGTATGAGCCTCACCACCTTAAAGATTTGCCTAAAGCCGTGCGCGACAACTACATCCGTACGCTCAAAAACGAGGGCTTTTCGATAAAGCAGATCGTGCGCCTCACGGGCATCGGTCACTGCACGATTCAGAAGGTCAAGCTCGATCAGTAGCTATTTGGGACAGAGTTTTGTTGCGGCGGGCAAACCGGACATCCGGGGTAGTCAATTTGGGACGGGGCTATTTTAGCTACCCTTTGGCTGACGGTGAATGAATTAGGCCGAATGAATCTCAACCGATATATAGGGGTAGCTAAAATAGCCCCGTCCCAAATTGACTACCAATGCCGTGTCGGACGGAAGGCAGCAACCCCCCCCCGTCCAAAAAAGACTAGTTATTGAAGCGGGATTGGCGGCCGAAGGAAAGGGCGGTGTCGCCGAATTTGTCTCGGACGGCGTCGATGGCGACGGAGAGGTCGCGGCGGTCGCTGGATTGGGCTCCGCGGTCATCGATCTCGCAGAACAGGTCAGTCTGGATGCCGCCTTGGTGGTCGAAGTCGCTCATGCCGATGCCCGCTAAGCGAACATGCATGCCATCCTGCCAGATGTTGTCGAGCAGTTCGAGTGCAACCGCCACGAAGATGTTCTCATCGTCGGTCGGATGAGGCAGCCGGCGCTGTGCCGTACGCCCGCTGCCATACGAATACTTAAGCTTGAGCGTTACCGTGGCACCCGTCAGCCCCTGACGGCGCAGGCGGCGTCCCACTGACTCTCCCAACAGCGCAATCGCCGCCTCAATATCCCCACGCTCAGTCAAATCTTTCGCAAAGGTGCGTTCATTGCTGACCGATTTGACCTCGCGCTCTTCATCGAGACTCGTGACTTCGGAGATTTCGAGTCCTTGCGCACGCTGGCGCATGCGTTCGCCGTTGACGCCAAAAATAGAGGCCAAGGTGGATTCCGGTGCACGTGATAGCTCGCCGAGGGTGTAGATGCGCATGCGGCGCAGTCGCTCCTCGGCCGAGCGCCCGATGCCACTCATGGCAGATACCGGCAGCGCGGCCAAAAAGCGCTGCTCGGTTCCGGGGCGCACGATGGTCAGCCCAAACGGCTTATCCCGCTCGCTTGCGATTTTTGCGACCGTCTTGTTGCAGCCCACGCCAATGGAGCAGGTCACTCCCAGCCCTGCCACGCGGTCGCTTATACGCCGCGCAACCAGCAGCGGGTCTTCGGGCGCAAAGCGACCCGGTGTGATATCGATAAAGGCTTCGTCGATGGATACGCGCTCGACGCGCGGGGTCTCGTCGGCGAGAATCGCCATGACCTGCGCGCTCACCTCGCGGTAGCGATCAAAGTGCCCGTGCGTCCAAATGGCTTTCGGGCACAAGCGCCGCGCTTCGGCCGAGGCCATGGCAGAGTGCACGCCAAAGCGACGTGCCTCATACGAACACGTGGACACGACGCCACGCGAATCGGCGTCTCCGCCCACGATGAGCGGCTTGCCGCGCCATTCGGGATGATCGAGCATCTCCACGCTCGCAAAAAACGCATCGAGGTCCATCAGGCCCACCGCCGGACCCGTCCAGGGAGGCGGCGTGACGCCCGTGGCATCCTCATAACCGTATGTATGTTCGCGTCTTTCCATGTCATGAGTATACCGCGCAGCTCATGTGGGGTGCGTGTATGTGCTTGCAAATCCCGAATTCTTGTCTAAGATATGGATTTGCCCTCGACTACACCGAAGAAGTTGGTCTCACGGACTTCACCTGCCCGCGTCGATGGCGTATTATGTTCAACTGTTTGTTTGTAGTTGCAGCCTAAAGCTGCTTGGTTGGAGGAGTTTCCTTTGGCAGTCAAGATTCGCCTTGCTCGTCACGGCGCTAAGAAGCGTCCGTACTACCGTGTCGTCGTCGCCGATTCCCGCGCCCCGCGTGACGGTCGTATCATCGAGGAGGTTGGCCGCTACAACCCGATGACCGCCCCCAAGACCATCAACCTCGACCTCGAGAAGATCGCCGACTGGCAGTCCAAGGGCGCTCAGCTTACCGACGCCGTCGCCGCTCTGGTCAAGGCCGCCAACGAGGGCGAGAAGACCGAGACCGTCGTCAAGAAGTCCAAGAAGCAGCTCGCCAAAGAGGCCGAGGCCGCTAAGGCTGCCGCTGAGGCCGCTGAGGGCGCCGAGGAGTAAATCGTGCCTGAGGTTGACGCTGCACAGCTCGAGGGTGAGGCAATGCTCTCAGATCGCATCGCCGATCTCGTCGAATATCTCGTTGTTCAGATCGTCGACGACCCGGATTCCGTGAGCCTTGAGGTCATCGATGGTGACGACGCCTCTACAATTGAGGTTTCGGTCGCCGAGGATGACGTCGCTAAGGTCATCGGCCGTCGTGGCCGTACCATCAAGGCCATTCGCACGCTCGCCCGTGCACTGGCCGCTCGCCTCGACACTGCTGTCGAGGTAGAGGTTCTGGGCTAGGACCTTGAGGTCCCAGTACAAAAACATCGCCCGTGTGGTCAAGCCGCACGGAAGGAAGGGGGAGGTCCTCGCGCAGCCGCTGCGGGGGCTTCCTTCTGTATTAGAGCCGGGTATGCGCGTCGCCCTGACGCCGCCGGCGCTCAAGCGCGACCGCTTTTGCACGGTCGTGTCCGTCACCGATACGGGCGATGGCGATCTGGTCTCGTTTGAGGGCATTGACGACTTGACGGCCGCCGAGGGTATCACGGGATGCTACGTGCTGGCAAATCGTGACGATTTTGAGCTCGATTCGCTCGACGCTGCCTATACCGACCTGATGGGTCGCGAGGTGGTCGACGAGCGCTTCGGTTCGCTCGGCACGATCGTCGAGATCATGTCGACGCTCGCTAACGATGTTTGGGTTGTCGAGGGCGATCGGTACGGCGAGGTACTGATTCCCGTGATCGAGCAGGTCGTGCTCGATCTTCCCGACACAGGAACAATTTCCGTCCACGTTATGGACGGCCTGATCGATATGGACAAGTAGGGAGGACAACATGCTGATCGAGACCCTTTCGGTCTTTCCCGAGATGTTTGAGCCCGTCATGTCCACATCGATCTTGGGCCGCGCCCGCAAGGCCGGCCTTTTTGATTTCAAGGCGTATAACCTGCGCGACTGGACGCACGACCGCCATCGTACCGTCGATGACGAGCCGTACGGCGGCGGGCAGGGCATGCTCATGAAGGTCGAGCCTATCGCAGAGGCCATCGAGGCCATTGGCGCAGAGGGTCCCAAGCCCACGGTTGTGTTCTTCACCCCCTGTGGCGAGCCCTTTACGCAGCATGTGGCCGAGCGCCTGCTCAAAAGTGAGCGCCTGCTGTTTGTGTGCAGCCGCTACGAGGGCGTCGACGAGCGCGCGTATGCGTATGCCGATGAGCGTCTGTCGATCGGCGACTACGTGCTCACGGGCGGCGAGCTTCCCGCTATGGTCGTTGCCGATGCCGTCGTACGCCTGATTCCCGGCGCCCTGGGCGACGAGATGAGCAATGTGGACGAGTCATTCTCGACCGCCGAGGACGGAGGACTGCTCGAGTACGCGCAGTACACCCGCCCCGCCGAGTTCAACGGCGAGGGCGTGCCGCCGGTGCTTGTGAGCGGCGATCACGCCAAGGTCGATGCCTGGCGTCGTAAGAACGCCATCGAGCGCACCTGCCGCTGGCGTCCCGATCTGATCGAGACAGCGCGGCTCACGCCCGAGGAGCGCGCTTACGCGCAGGAGATTTTGGACGCTTCGTATTCGCAGAGCGAGGAGTGAGAATGGTTCCTACGCAACATTCCGCGTTGAGGGGTGCTTTTGAGTGGATCGCGGTCATCGCGATCGCACTGGTCGCCACCTTCTTGATTCGCTCGTTTGTGGTCGAGCCCTTTGTGGTGCCCACCGGCTCTATGGAGGACACAATCGAGATTGGCGACCAGATCCTGGCGCAAAAGGTGAGCCTCGAGCTCGGTCAGCCCGTCAAGCAGGGCGATATCGTGGTGTTTCACAACCCCGATGGCACCTCCGAGCATGATGTTCTTGTCAAGCGCGTTATTGCCACGGCCGGCCAGACGGTCGACCTGCAGGATGGCAAGGTGGTCGTTGACGGCCAAGCGCTCGACGAGGACTATACGACGGGCATGAGCTGGCCACTTTCGGTCCAAGCGCCCGGCGCTCAGGTAAGCTATCCCTACACCGTTCCCGACGGGTGCGTGTGGGTGATGGGCGACAACCGCGAAAACTCTGCCGACTCACGCTACTTTGGTCCCGTCGATCGCTCTGATTTGATCGCTGTGGCGCTTGTGCGCTACTGGCCGCTCAACCGCATCGGCGCTATCGACTAAAAACCGCTATAGTACAGTACCTAACCGTGTAATCGTTTCGACGAGGGGATATTAGAGGCATGAACGCTTCATCGCTTTCCTTCCAAGACATCATCCTGCGCCTCCAGCAGTACTGGGGCGAGCAGGGCTGCGTCATTATGCAGCCCTATGACTCCGAGGTCGGTGCCGGTACCTTCCATACCGCGACCACGCTGCGCTCGCTCGGTCCCGCCGAGTGGCGCACCTGCTATGCGCAGCCCTGCCGCCGTCCCGCCGACGGCCGCTACGGCGAGAACCCCAACCGCATGCAGCACTACTATCAGTTCCAGGTGCTCATCAAGCCGTCGCCGGTCAACGCCCAGGAGCTCTACCTAGGTTCGCTGGCCGCCATTGGCCTGGATCCCAACGACCATGACGTCCGCTTTGTCGAGGACGACTGGGAGAGCCCGACGCTCGGCGCCTGGGGCCTTGGCTGGGAGGTCTGGCTCAACGGCATGGAGGTCACGCAGTTTACGTACTTCCAGCAGGTGGGCGGCATCGAGGTCGATCCCGTGCCCGTCGAGATCACCTATGGCCTGGAGCGCATTGCCATGTACGCTCAGGGCGTCAACTCCGTCTACGACCTGGTGTGGAGCTACCTGCCCGACGGAACGCCCATGACCTATGGCGACGTGTTCCTCGAGAACGAGCGCGAGTTCAGTGCCTATAACTTTGAGGTCGCCAACGTCGAGATGATGCGTCAGAAGTTTGACGACTACGAGGCCGAGTGCCACTCCTGCCTGGAGCGCAAGCTGCCGCTGCCGGCTTATGACTGCGTCATGAAGTGCAGCCACGCCTTCAACCTGCTCGATGCCCGTGGCGCCCTGTCCGCGGTCGAGCGCGCTAACTACATCCTGCGCGTCCGCGCCGTCGCTAAGGCGTGCTGCGAGGCCTATATGGCCGAGGTCGCCGAAGTCAACGAGAATGCCGATCAGGAAGGCGAGGTGGCGTAAGCCATGGCAGACGCTAAGGATTTCCTGTTTGAGATCGGTACGGAGGAGATGCCCTCCGCGCCGCTGAACAATGCCGTCAAGCAGCTTGGCACCATGATCGCCAAGGGTCTCGACGAGGCCGGTCTGGCCCACGGCGAGGTCCGCGTGATCTCGAGCCCGCGTCGCCTGGCTGCGCTCGTGGCTAACGTCGCCACCGCGACCGATGAGGTTCACGAGGTCAAGCGTGGCCCCGCGGCCAACATTGCCTTCGACGCTGACGGTAACGCCACCAAGGCCGCCCAGGGCTTTGCCCGCAAGTGCGGTGTGGCTGCCGAGGACCTGGTCCGTCGCGAGGACACCGACGGTCGCGAGTATGTGTTCGCCGAGAAGAATATTCCCTCCGCACCGGCTACGCCGATTCTGACTGCTCTGTGCGAGAAGACCATCGCCGGCCTGCAGTGGCCCAACTACCGCAGCCAGCGCTGGGGCCACGAGCACGCGACGTTCGTGCGTCCGGTCCGTTGGATCTGCTGCCTTCTGGGCGAGGATGTTGTGCCCGTGTCGTTTGCCGACGTGACGAGTGGCAACACCACGCGCGGTCATCGCGTACTTGGCCCTGGTGACCATGTGGTTGCCAGCCCCGCCGTTTACGAGCAGGTGCTCGAGGACGCCGGCGTGCTTTCTGCCGAGCGCCGTCGTGAGGCCATCCTCGCCGGTATCGCCGAGGTCGAGGCCGCCCGTCCCGGCTGCCATGTCGATACGCCCAAGAAGGTCTTCGAGGAGGTTATTAACCTCTGCGAGTGGCCGACGGTGCTCGTCGGTACCTTCGATGAGGAGTTCCTCAAGGTCCCGCACGAGATTATCTGCGAGTCCATGCTCACCAACCAGCGCTACTTCCCGATCTATGACGGCGAGGGCAAGCTCACGCGTGAGTTCGTGGTCGTTTCCAACAGCAAGCCCGAGAATGCCGAGCGCGTGATTGACGGCAACGAGCGCGTCGTGCGCGCCCGTCTGGACGACGCCAAGTTCTTCTACGAGGAGGACCTGAAGATCTCCCTCGACGAGTTCCGCGAGCGTCTGGCCAAGGTCGCCTTCCAGGAGAAGCTCGGTAGCGTGCTCGCCAAGTCCGAGCGCATTGAGCAACTCGCGCTTGCCATCGCTCGCGAGGCCCATCTGGGCGCCCACCTGGCCGCCGACGCTGCTCGCGCCGCGCACCTGTGCAAGGCCGACCTGGTGTCTAACGCCGTCGTCGAGTTCACGAGCCAGCAGGGCGTGATGGGCGGTTACTACGCCATCGCGATGGGGGAGAACGACGAGGTCGCTCATGCTATTCGCGATCACTATCGTCCTCGCTTTGCCGGTGACGAGCTGCCCGAGGGCACCGCTGGCTGCATCGTGGCCTGTGCCGACAAGCTCGATACCATCGCCGGTATCTTTGCCATCGGCGAGCCCCCGACCGGCTCTTCGGACCCCTACGCGCTGCGTCGTGCCGCTATCGGCATCATCAACATCCTGCGCGACCGCCTGCCGATCGACCCCACGTCGCTCATCGACTTCGCCCTCGAGCTCTATAGCGAGCAGGGCATTGAGTTCGACGCCGCCGAGGTCGCCCAGCAGGTTCGTGACTTCTTCCATGGCCGCCTGGTGAGCATGGCCCGCGACGAAAAGATCCCGGCCGATACCGTTGCCGCCGTCTCCGCGGTGCACATCATCGCTCCGTCCGTCTTCTTCGCCCGCTGCGCCGCCCTCGACGAGGCCCGCAAGAACGACGCCGAGACGTTCGACAACCTTGCGACCGCCTATGCTCGCGCCGCGCATATCTCCAAGCCCGAGCTGGGCGTGGAGTACGACCGCAGACTGATGGGCGAGGTCGAGCTTGCGCTCGCCGACGCCTCCGAGGCTGCTCAGACCGCTGTCGATGCCGCCCTTGCTACCGAGGATTATCCGGCCGCATTTGCTGCCCTCGCCGCCCTGCGCGCGCCCATCGACCGTTTCTTCGACGAGGTCATGGTCATGGACAAGGACGAGCAGCTCCGCGATAATCGCCTTAAGCTGCTCAACCGCTTCGAGGCCGTTTTCTCCGGCATCGCCAACATCGGTGAGCTTGCTCGTAAAAAGTAAGCCAGCCTGCGCGTAAGCGCAAAAGGAGCCCCGCATGGATTGCCCGGTCACCGCTCGTCCCACCGTTATCGTTATCTCCGACTCGCTCGGTGATACCGCTTGTGAGGTGGTGCTTGCGGCGTCCGGGCAATTTGATGAAGGGGCTTTTCGTTTGTTGCGCCTGCCCAAGGTGACCTCGGTGGAGCAGGTGGAGTCGTTTGTGGGCCCGCGCGTCGATGCCGACCATCGCGATATTGCCGTGTTTCACACCATTGTCGATCCGGCGCTTCGCGCCCGCGTGCTCGATTACCTGGGCATGCTGCATATCCGTTCGGTCGACCTGATCGGTCCGACGCTCGCCGTGCTATCGTCGCTCATCGGTGTGCCGCCCAAAGGCGTCGCGGGCGTGATTCACAGGACCGATGACCGCTATTTCCATCGTATCGAGGCCATGGAATATTTCGTTGAGCACGATGACGGGCGCGGTTGCGACGATTTGTCGGGTGCCGATATCGTGCTGCTGGGCGTATCGCGCACGTCCAAGACGCCGCTGTCGATGTATCTGGCTTATCAGGGCTACAAGGTTGCCAATGTTCCGTTGGCCCATGGCATGGAGCCGCCGAAGTCGATTTACGAGGTCGACCCGATGCGCCTGTTCGGCCTGATTTCGACCGTCGATGTGATTTCCGAAATTCGCGATAGCCGCTTGGGCGATGACTGCGCTCGTGCCGTTGCCGGCTCCTATGCCGAGCCCGAGAGCGTGCGCAGCGAGCTTGAGGAAGCTCGTGCCCTCATGAAACGCCTAGGCTGCTTTGTGGTGCGTACCGACGGCAAGGCCATCGAGGAAAGCGCTGCCGAGATCATTAGCCACTTGGAGGAAATCCAAGAAGCCCGTGCCCGCCGCGCCGCCCGTCGCACCTAATAGGGGGTGCGGACAGAAAGTTGGACCGTGAAGCGGTCCGGACTGGAGGTTCGCATGTACAGCAGGGAGAAGGTCGAGCTCTTCCTCCTGGCGACGGAGGACGGCATGGGGCCGACCGCCGCCGCGAAGTTCGCGGGGGTCTCGGTGGGCGCGGCCAAGAAGTGGGCGACGGGGTGTTAGCGCTACTGTAAAAACAACCAATTTCGCCATCGCACTTTAGCCGATTCCGCC
>NZ_SPFY01000018.1 GCF_005844325.1 Collinsella aerofaciens
GGCGGAATCGGCTAAAGTGCGATGGCGAAATTGGTTGTTTTTACAGTAGCGCTAACAGCGCCATGTTCAAGATGAAGGAGGACCCCCGCGTCACCAAGATCGGCAGGTTCATCCGCAAGCACTCCATCGACGAGTTCCCGCAGTTCCTGAACGTGTTCCTGGGCCAGATGTCCGTCGTGGGCCCGCGCCCGCCGCTGCCCAACGAAGTGGCGGAATATACCGAGTACGACCTGCAGCGACTGTCCGTTAAGCCCGGCATCACCGGCTGGTGGCAGGTGACCGATCGCAACGACACCGACTTCGACGGGATGGTCCGCCGTGATTTGGAGTACATCGCCAAGCGCGGCCCCATCACGGACTTGAAGATTGTTCTCCTCACGGTCGTTGAGGTCTTTACCGGTGGAGGTGCTTGCTAAATGACTGAACCGGTTAGGGTGGCTCAGGTTGTTGGCAAGATGGTTGGCGGCGGCGTCGAAGCTGTCGTTATGAATTACTATCGTCACATCGATCGCAGTAAAGTGCAGTTTGACTTTCTTGTTGATTCCGATTCGACGCTTGTTCCCCGTGACGAGATCGAATCGCTCGGTGGCAGGGTCTTTGAGATACCGCCCTATCAGCATGTAGCTGAATACCAGCGAGAGCTTCAGCGTCTCTTTAAGCAAGAGGGCTGGAAGATTGTCCATAGTCACATCAACGCGCTTTCGGTCTTTCCTCTTCGTGCTGCGAAGAAGGCGGGTGTCCCCGTGCGTATCGCCCATAGCCATTCTACGAGTGGTAAGGGTGAGTATGCCAGGAATGCCCTGAAGGCCGTGCTGAAAACGCAATCAAACCGGTATCCGACTCACCGTTTTGCATGTAGTAAATTCGCTGGTGAATGGTTATTTGGATCGAGTTCTCAATTTGTAGTCATGCGTAATGCTGTCGACTTGTCTGTTTTCGCGCCAGATGATGAGGATCGCCTAAGGACGCGGCGATCGCTTGGTGTTGCTGACGGACAGCTTCTAATTGGGCACATTGGTCGTTTTACAGAGCAGAAGAATCACTCATATTTGCTTAATATATTCAATCAGGTTTTAAAGATTCGTAATGATGCTGTTTTAGTTTTGGTTGGTTCTGGTCCGTTGGTTGAACAGATAAAGGACCAAGCTGATTGTCTGGGGATTAGCCATTCTGTTCGATTTTTGGGCACTAGAAGCGACGCAGCATCTTTATATCGAGCATTTGATGTTTTCTGCCTGCCGAGCCTGTATGAAGGCCTCCCAATGGTCGGAGTCGAATGCCAGGCATCGCATACACCCATTCTTGCGTCTGATGCCGTTACCTCTGAGACCGCTGTTACATCCATGATGCAATTTGAATCACTTTCTAGCTCCTGTATAAAGTGGGCCGAAAGACTTATTGAGTTGAGCACAGAGGTCTTCGCGCCTGGCGACGATGCCGGTTTGCAGGTATTTGAAATTAATGCTGCGGCCAGAGTGTTATTGGATTGTTATATGACCTATTTAGGTTCTGTTGATTAAGGGGATAGCTTGACTATTACATGTTCTAAGCGAGTCGCAGTCGCGTCGTGTCATGACAAAATCAACTTTGGCAGCGTTCTTCAGGCGTACGCGACCCAGCGTGCCCTTGAGGAACTGGGAGTTGAAGTCAATACTATTGATAAACGTGGCCTGGGTCATGCTATTTCTGAAGGACGCAATGATTACTATCTTGAGCATCTATTTGATGTAGATCTTTATCGTGCAAAGCTGGGTTTTGTAAAGCATCGCATCAAGCAGAAGCTTGATGCTGACTTTGGAAAGAAAATGGCAAAGAGGAAAAGTGCATTTTCATCTTTCGAGTCAACACATTTTAGTTTTACTCCTCAAGCCGCTTCGTTTGAAGAACTTGGGGCGCTTGTGGCTGACTATGACAGCGTTGTTGTTGGCAGCGATCAGCTTTGGCTGCCTGTTAACATTGCTGGTAGGTACTTTACACTATCTTTCGTGCGGCCTCCTGTCCGCAAGGTGTCTTATTCCACTAGTTTTGGAGTATCTTCCCTTTCTGAAAAATATCTTCGTAAAACAAAAGATTTTCTTTCCGATTTTTCGGCCATTTCTGTTCGCGAGGATACGGGAGCGGATTTGGTAGAGAAAGCTACGGGCGTCCGATGCTCTGTTGTATGCGACCCTACGATGCTGCTGGCTAGAGATCAGTGGGCAAGCCTTGCTTGTTCCTCTTCGATTGACGTTCCTGACGAGCTCTATGTTTTCTGCTATTTCATGGGTAAGAATGCATGGAATCGTGAATGTGCCCAAGAGCTTGCCAAGCAGCATAATTTGAAGATCGTCGCCATTGCTCATCCCGATGAGTATGTTAAGGCTGATGACGATTACGCGGATTATTATCCTTGGGAAGCCGGTCCGGCTGAGTGGGTCAACTTGATTGCCCATGCTTCGTATGTCTGTACTGACTCTTTCCACGGAAGCGTTTTCTCAAATATTTTTGAAGTGCCCTTCTTCTCGTTCCGTCGCCACGAGAATATGGGTGCTCAGTCTACGAACTCACGTATTGATACATTGTTGCGTGTCCTTGGAAACTCCGATCGTATTTGCGAATCGAAGGATGCTTTCCGTGCCGCAATGGCAAATGAAATCGACTTTGTGTCAGTACGTCAACGACTTAATGTGTATAGGAATGAATCGGCCAATTGGCTTAAATCAGCTCTTGAGTTGTAGGGAACAGTATGATCTCCATCACGGACAAAAGTAAATGCTGCGGTTGCGCTGCCTGTGCTCAAAAATGTCCCAAGCAGTGCATATCAATGGAATATGACGCCGAGGGCTGCGAGTACCCCGTAGTCAATGCTGACCAGTGTATTGATTGCGGATTATGCGAAAAGGCTTGCCCAGTGCTTAATGTTGATAAGGACGAGCCTAAGTCCCAACGAGCCTTTCTAGTCCAGCATAATGATCAAAAGGTGCTTGCTGAAAGCACTTCTGGTGGAGCCTTCACTGCCCTTGCTCAGGCCGTGATTGCCAACGGCGGTATTGTGTTTGGCGCAGGTTATTTGCGCGGTGAACAGCTTGTGCGAGCCGAAGGAGCCCCTGGGCGACTTAAGGTCGGACATTTTTCTGTGGAAAGCGTTGATGAACTTTGGCGCTTCCGCAACAGTAAATATGTTCAGAGCGTTGTTGGCCCTGCGTATCCCGAGGTCAAACAACAACTAAAAACTGGACGTGAAGTTCTCTTTATTGGTACCCCTTGTCAATGCGAAGGCCTGCTTCGATTTTTGGGCGGCAAGCCGGCAAATTTACGCGTGGCAGACTTCGTCTGCCGCGCGAACCCCGCTCGCGCTGTGTTCGCGCGGCAGGTCGAATGGCTTGACGCAAAGGTTGGCGTAAAAGGTGAGACCGTTCTTTTTAGAGATAAATCACGGTTTGGCTATCGCTATTCAAATATGTGCGAGCTCGAAGGTGAGACTCTGTATGGTGAACGGCTGTACAGTGAAGGTGTCGAAACAGATCCTTACCTAAGGGCCTTTTTTGCTGATCTTTCAGATCGACCCATTTGTTACGAATGCCCGTTTAAAAAGCGTTATCGCGTTACTGATTTGACTTGCTGGGATTTCTTCGATGTTTATCGACTCTCGAAAGAGTTCGACGACAATCGAGGCGTCACTCGAGTTCTCATCCAAAGCGATGAGGGACAAGAATTGCTTGATCGAGCCTCAAGCTATGCCCGTATGAAGGAGATTGATGTTGAGGCTGCAGTAGAAGGTGTTCGTGAACTTACTAAGTCCGTGAAGCTGAATCCGCGTCGCGATGAATTCATGGCTGATGTGGCGAATCTGGATGGTGAGGAGCTTATGAACAAGTGGTTCCCCGATTCCGGAAAAGTAAAAGCCGAGCGCTTTGCTAGGCATACATGCGAAAAGCTTGGAATTTATGACCCGATGAAGCGTCTGGTTAAAAAAATCATAAAGAAGTAGCCTATTGTTCGAAAGGGAATTGATGATTCCTAAAGTTCTGCACTACATCTGGTTCGGTGGAAGTGAGCTTCCTGAACTTGAAAGAAAATGCATTGAGTCTTGGTCGAAGATCATGCCTGATTGGGAAATTCGTAGATGGGACGAAAGTAATTTCGATATAAATCAATGTGAATTTTGTCGTGAGGCATATGCCTCAAAAAAATGGGCGTTTGTCAGCGATTATGCGCGCTACAGAATACTGTATTCAGAGGGTGGAATCCTTCTCGATACAGATGTCGAAGTCCTGAAGCCTCTGGACGAGCTTTTAGATAATGAGGCTTTTGCGGGATTCATGAAGAATAATTTCTTCTTGAATCCCGGCCTCATCATGGGTTCTGAGGCCGGAAGCCATGTCATGAGCGATGTCGCAAAATTATATGAATCTATGAGATTTGAGATGCGAAAAGGCCGCAACTCTATGGATACCTCTCCGAGGGTGCTAACTGATTACCTGGAAGTGAGTTGTGCTCTTAAGAGAGATGGTTCATTTCAGCAGTTAAATGGTTTCACTGCATACCCTGCTACTTATTTTGATCCCCTAGACAGTCATAGTGGCAAGTTTGAAATTACTGATGATACATATTCTATTCACCATTATTCAGGCACCTGGTTGTCACCCGCTAAGAAGTTCCGTGTTGAAATGCGGAAAAAGCTTGCGCCAGTAATTGGACCCAAGCTGTCTTGGTTCATCTCCTCTGTTCTGTCGGTACTTAGATTTGGAAGGAAGGCTTTTTAATGGTTTCGTCTGCCTTAGACCACAATAAGCCTAGGGTTTTAGTATCTGGCCTTTCAAATGGGCTGGGTGGAACCGAAATCGTTGTTGGTAGGTATATAAAGGCCCTTAGCTCATATGCTACGTTTGAATTTCTTGCAACGTCTGATTTATCAGATGTTGCATTCGTTCATGAGATGAACTCCGAAATCCACATTTGCCCGGATATTGATAGGCCCATTAAGCGCTTTGAGTATCTAGACCATCTATTTCAAGATGAACCAAATCGTTACCAGGCGGTTTGGTGTAACTTTAATCATCTTTTATATGCGGATGTCTTGCGAGCAGCTCAACGGGCGAATGTCTCTGTCCGCATTGCTCATTCTCACAGTTCTCGTTTTTTGGGCGGTTTGCCGACTCAAGTTATAAGCCGTTTTAATCGCCGTGCGGCGTTACGTAATTCTAATGTTAGGCTTGCGTGTTCAAAAGAAGCGGGTTCATTCTTCTGGGGCGATAATTTTCAGGTGCTTCCAAATGCCTTAAATTTTAATGACATGGAGTACGATCCTGTCAGCAGGGTAGTAATTAGGGAAGAGTTCGGCCTTTCGTCAAAAGATTTTCTTATTGGTACTGTTGGACGTTTGACTAGTCAAAAGAATCATATTTTTCTTTTAAAGATAATGAAGGAACTGCTAACAGTTAAATCCAACTGTAAATTAATGATTGTTGGCGATGGCCCCCTACGCAAGAGTCTTCAGGAATCTGCGGCTAAGCTGGGTATCTCATCTAGTGTCTTGTTTGCAGGCGAAAGAAAAGATATTAAAGACATTCTGTCTTCATTTGACTGTTTTGTATTTCCATCTACGTTTGAGGGACTTGGTGTTGCCGCAATTGAAGCCCAGCTTAACGGATTACCTTGTGTCTGTTCATTTGGCGTTCCAGATGCGGCTGATATTTCTGATAAATTTTTAAAGTGCTCCTTTAATGTTGCCGAATGGGTTGACGCAATTATTTCTATGGGTCGTCCAAATAAGCTTGCGGGGGGGGCGTCTGTTTATGACGTCAACAAGCAAGCAGGTAAATTGCTGTCAATCTTCCTTGGTCGACAATCCTCTCGTGAGCGTGATTGTGCCGATGTATAACGCTGAAAAAACGATTCAAAAGACATTAAATAGTCTTCAGCGTCAGAGTGTGAGCAACATTGAAATAATTATTGTTGATGATGGGTCGACTGATCGTGGCGCTGAGCTAGTTATGGCTATTGCTGAGGGCGACAACCGGATTAAGCTGATTAGTCAAAATAATAGTGGTGTATGCGTGGCGCGTAATAGGGGTATCGATGAGGCCTCCGGTGATTGGGTGGCATTTGTTGATGCTGACGATATGCTGCCTATAAATGCAGTTAGGCTGTTGCTTGAATCCTCAGATGGCTGTAGCTTGGTTATCGGGGCTCTACTGAATGAGCATGGCGATTATTCGGGCAAGGCTATAAGCATCGACTGGAAAACAGCATGCTCTCTTAGCCTTGCATTTTGGGATAATGTTAATAAAGTTCCGTTTTCGAGCTTTACTAAAGGTGTTGTATTCCGAAGCGTTTGGGGAAAGATATTTAAGAAATCATTATTCCGGAATGGTTTTCTTAAATTTGAAGATGGCATTCGTTTCGGTGAAGACGCTTTGTTTATGGTAGATGCTTATCGTCTGGCTGAAAGTGTAAAAGTAGTGGACTCGGCGGTCTATTGCTATGTCAACAATAGTGATTCAGTAACGAGAAATACTGATATCTCGGCTGTCGAGGGTGTCGATAATTTATTGATAAAACTATACGAGCTTTGTCTCGTGAATCCGGATTTGAACGATCTTTACAAGCAATCTGCAGTCAGGGAAGTCTTATCTTTGATTCGTAATCTTGCACGGTTGGAATCGAATCAGCTTTATATGCCTGTCTCTAATATGGTCTGCCAGCCGTATTTCAGCTATTTAATGGAAGGTTTTGACTCTCACCGTTATTCACGCCGTTTAATCTCTGAAATGAAGAATCATATTACGATCCGCCTTCTTCTTGCAAGGCGAGTTATGGCTGCAATTGGCTTCACTAAGTTTGTTTATGGGGTATATTAATTGAGTTTGATTAATGTTGAAAGATCCTGGACTGAGATTAAACGGGTAAATGCGGGTGCCGTACTGTTCAGCTTCGCTTTGGCTTTATTTTCATTTTCATATTATATTGGATCAGTAAATGCTGCCAATGTGTTTGGGATTTCTCTTGCAGCGCTTTCGCTGGTTTTTGAGTTATGTGCCCTAGCGTTTCTACTGTTGAAGCTTTTACTACAAAAGACTTCCCATGTAAAAGTACTTGTTGGGTTGCTATTAATTATAATTTGCGTCTGGTCGCTGAAATCAAATAAAGCTCCTCAGATTATTTGGTTGGCTCTGCTTTGTCTCTGTGCTGAAGACGTCCCTGAATCTTACATTTCAAGGCCTATTCTTTTATCTTCCGTCTTAATGCTATTGATGGTTGTTGGTCTCAATAGTATCGGTGCTATTCCTTCTGTATTAATGTCGCGCGGTAGCAATTTTGTTCGAAATTCGATGGGTTTTGCCCATCCTAATAATTTCGGCCAGCTTTTGTTTATTGCTTATTCTGCTTCTATTTTTGAGCTGAAAGGCAAAAGCGGTCTTGTGGGTATCTTATGCTTTGTAATTGCTTTTTTCGTAGCCGATTCAAAAACTTCTGCAGCTGGCATTTTCGTAATGGCCTTGTATTCGGATATTTCATTCAGGAGTCGCCGTTCAAAACCATATGGGTCCCTATTTAGTTTTTTACCGCTATTTCTGGCGATTGTTAGTATAGCCCTGCCTATTATGTGGTCCCATGGTGCCAATAAATGGCTTGTCCAGCTTGATAATTTAATGACCAACCGGATTTTTTATTCCGCCTATTATTTTGAAAACTACCCTCTGACTGTTTTTGGTAATGACTTAACGGCCATAGTTTCGCTGCCGTCTGCAACGGGCGGTTATTTAATCCAAACAAGAGTCATGCTTGATAATGCTTATTGTCGATTACTTATTCAATACGGTTTGATCCCATTTACCGCGTTTGTTGCTTTCTATTGCGTAGCGATAAATAAAGCGCGTATTTCGGCCCACGTGACTTTCATTGGCTTGGTCTTGTATTCCTTAATTGGGTTTGTTGAATGCGGAATGTTATATCCAGCATGTAATTTCTTTATGCTTATGGCGCTGCCCACCTTTTCAGATAAGGGGCCTTGTCAATCCGGGGTGCCATCAAAGGATGTTTTGGAGATGGCTAAATAATGGCTAAAATTAAAACTACCAAGGCAGACATTATATGGAACTATGTAAGTACTGTTCTTTCAATGGGGAGCAGCTTCCTCCTTCTTCCGTTTCTGCTTGCTTACTTATCTAGCGCTGAACTTGGTCTCTGGTACACTTTTGTTGCAATAGGCAATTTAACGCTGCTATTTGAATTTGGCTTTACGCCAACTTTTGCGAGAAATATTGTTTATTGTCTTAGCGGTGCACGTAGCATTAGCAAGAGCGGCTACGATTCATCTCAAGTTGGTGATTCTGTAGACTATGAGCTTCTTGGCAAATTGATTAAAACATCCCGGCTTGTTTACGCATTAATTTCTTGCGTTGTCCTGATGCTTACCGCTACAGTTGGAACTGCCTACATTTCTTCAATTTCGAGTGCTATTGATCCCATTTCTTGCTGGGCCGCATGGCTAATTTTTTGTTTTGACGTGTTTTTTAATCTATTCTTTTTTCATTACACGACCTGCCTGAGAGGGTTCGGGGATATTTCCGCTGAAAGCAGGGCAAAGTCTTATGGTCGCATTGGGCAGCTTGTGGTGTCTGCTCTTTTGCTGTTTATGGGTTTTGGCATTATTGGCGCTGCCATCGGTTATCTGTTTAATGACATTGTACTGAGATTTTTTTGCGGTCGCTTTCTGGAGGTTCACTCAGAGGCGATGAAAAAAGCAAATAGCGCTTGTGCGGGTGTTTCTATTTCTGAAATAAAAGAAACGTTTACTTCAGTGGCTTATTTGGCGTGGAGGGATGGCGTTGTTCAACTTTGCTGCTATGCTTCCACTCAGTTGAGTTCCCTGCTCTGCTCCTATTTTCTTGGCGTGGAGGTAAACTCTCAGTATTCGTTAATTATTCAAGTTGGTGGTGCAATTTACGGGTTTGCCAGCGCCTACGTTCGATCTTTTATTCCGATGTTTCAGTCTGCCTATGCTGGTGGTGAAGTTCAGACTGCACGAAAAATTATTGAAAAAAGTCTGTCTCTATATTGGATTTTAATTGTTGTATGCACAATCGGTGTCTGGTTTGTCGGCTTCCCCGTTTTGTTCCTAGTTAAGAAAGGCTTCTCCCCCGACGGGCTTCTTTATTTCTCCTTGGTTGTTTATCTTGCGGTTTGGAACCATCATTCATTGTGCTGTAATTACATTATCAGTACAAATGAAATCCCCTATCTTCCGGCTTATATAGTTTCGGCTATTGCGGGTTTTGTATTGTCGTATGTCTTAATTTCCTTTACTAGCATGGGTGTCTGGGCGCTCGTGGTTGGTAATGGGGTTGCTCAGCTTGCATATAATAATTGGAAATGGCCTGTATACCTTGCACGTAAATTTTCCTCCCATTATTTTGCGTTGATTAGATCTGGTCTCGTGCAGTGGTCCTGTGCGTTGAATAAATAAGTGTTAATCACTGTTTTAATGTGATTTATGATTTCAATCGCGCCGGATATATTGATGTAAATCCGCCGACGGCCAGCCGTCGAAAAGAAAAAATGTCCCTTCCTAGAAGTCGGACGGTGAGGTTCTGGGGCTTTGAATGCCCCAGAACCTTTTACTTTATGGAACGGCCATGACTATGTGACGTTGCCGCATGTACGCTTTGCCATAGGCAAGGAAAGGATATCGACAATATGATTTAGACATGCTGCTAAAGTTTTCTAACGTCACCTGGTACAGTCAAGATTCTTTCGCAAATTGATTTAGCCGTCCTCGGCCCTGTCCTCTTCTAGCCCTTCGCTTTCCCCTCAGCTCGTCCATCTCCTCCGGCTTGGACATGTCCAGGTACCTCCTCTTGCCCCACTCGTGCTCCACAATGTACTTCAGCCTCGCCGTCACTAGCATGAGGGCCGAATTGCCGTCCGGGAAGGCCCCGACGACCCTCGTCCTCCTCCTGGTCTCGCGGTTGATGCGCTCGATCCCGTTGTTCGTCCTGATCCGGCGCCAGTGCTCCGGCGGGAATTCCGTGTAGGCAAGCGTCTCGGCGAACCCGTCGCGCTCCGTCCTCGTGCCCGCCCCGAGCCGTATCGACTCCAACTCGTCCGCCACCTCCCCGGCCTTCCTGCCGCATGCCTCGCGCGCTTCCTGCGCGTGGATCGCCTTCAACATGCGCTACGGCCTTTCGCCTGGTCACGGGAACCCTTTCCAGCACGTTGCGGTAGAAATCACCGCGCAGTGCCGGTGGCGGGCCCCGGGGAACACCTCCCCGAGCGCACCGAGCATCCTCACGCACTTGTTTCGACCTTCCCGGCTCCAATGGCGAGCTTTCTGGCATACCGGACGCTGCGGTAGGCCTCCCAGCCCGCCTTCCTCTCGTAGCGCTCGGCTCTGACGAGCTCGGACGCCTCCTCGTCGAGCAGCGCGTTGGTCGTCTCCTCGACGGTCTTCCTCACCAGATTCTTTATGTCCTTGCGCAGCGACTCCTCGTCGGTTGGTACGATGATCGCAGACGCGTCCCGTGCTCCCTTCGTCAATGATTTGTTGTTTAGCCGCTGGAATCCATATGACGGGGCGCGGGCCGTGTTCCGCTATGCGGTTGTCAATTTGCGAAAGAAATTATGCGTCACCTCTGAATCCCCGAGATGCTCGGCGGGAACGACTGGTTATCAGCGTCAATGGAAAAGCTCTCTTCCTTGGCATCTAGGTGCTGCTGAATGCGGTCGGCGTACTTCTCTGTCCATTCTTCGGCCTTGCCATTTCGCACAAAGTAATTGTTGGACAGGTCGGTCGAGCGGTAGGCGTAGCCGTCCTTCTGATAGTTTGCCGTGTGGTCGGAGTGGGCGATTGCCATGAGCTCGTCGGTCAGGCCAAAGTACAGATGGCTCTGGTCCAGATCTCCGTACCAGTTGTCGCTGGTGTCGTCCCAGGTTAGGTCCATCTGGCACCATTTGCCGTCGATCTTTACGGCGTTCTAGGTGTGGCCGTTGCCGGTGATGCGGCCGTTGGCGATGCCCACGGCGTCAAGGAGCTTGGAGTAGATGCGCTGGTAGCTCTCGCAGGTGCCCTGGTGGCGCGTGAGGCCGCTTTCGGCCGAGCACCAGTTAAGGCTGTGGTCGTACTCCAGCTGGTCGAGCGTCCAGTCGTGGAGCCACAGCGCCATGTCGTATTCCGAGCCGTTTGTCTGTTGCCTGCACTGGGCCACGGCGCTGTTGACGATCTGCGTGACGCTGGGGCGGGCGGCGTCGTTTACGGTCACCTCCGCCGTGGTGCGCAGGTAGTAGATCCCCTTGTCGTTTTGGGGGTCGTTTCTGTCGTTGTCCATGAAGTAGAAGTAGATGCGGTAGGTGCCCGATGCCGTGAAGTCAAAGGTAAAGTCGTGGCCCGCGGTGCCCAGGCTGCAGTAGCTGGCCCATGCCGGGCGCGACGGGTCGCAGACGCTTTCCTGGCTGCCGCCGTCCCAATAGGTGGGCACGTCCATGCGCGCCTTGGCCTGGGACGAGCCGTTGGCCTGGGTTACGTGGAAGATCGTCGCGGTGCCCGCGGGGGCGTCGTTCCACGAGACGGTGAAGGTGAAGCCGTTTTGGGTTGCCGTGGCGGAGTGGGCGTAGGTGGTTTGTGACGTGGTGGAGATTGCGGCGGGCGTGGGGTTGGTGCGGGCTCGGAGGGATGGGGTGGGGGCTGTGGTGGCCGCGCCGGTTGCGGCGGCGGTGCCGGGGGTGGCGGTGTCTGTGGTGTTGGCGTCCGCGGGGTCGGTCTGGCTGGTGCCGGTAGATGTTGCGGTGCTGTCCTCTGCGGAATCTGCTGTCGCATTTGTGTTGGTGCCGTCTTCAGCCTTGTCTGTGCCGCTGCTCGTGGCGTCGGCTTGCGCCTGCTGCTCGGTGGTCTCTTGGGGCTGAATTGCCTCCGCGATGGCTGCCATGGGCATCGTCGCGCCGACCATGGACGTGCACGCGATCGCGCAGAGCAGGTAGTAAAGGGGTCGTTTCATAGCGGAGCCTCTCGGTGAGCAGTCAATAGGGTCCGAAGGCAGCTCCAGGCCTGCACTCCGCACATATTTTATTGGGGATTATTTTACGGGAACCCCAGTCAACATCAGCGAACTTTCTGGGGGATGTTGGGGAGGGGAGGGATGGTTGGTTGCCCGGTGACGTTGTGAATCGCGTTGGGTTGACTATGCCTGATGCGGCAAATCCAGCATAAGGCCGTCTCGCGCTTCTTCGAGACTCGCCACCGAGACCTTCCAGGAAAAGTCCGCAAGGCTGCTGCCTAGGTCAAGTTCTGCGTGGTCGTATTTTTCAATTTTGCAGCCTAGGTGATTCTCGTCTGGTAAAAGGCGACATTCGACCGGTCGCGACCCGATGATTCGATACTCCTTCTGATATGCGTACTTGGGTGTTTTGATAACGAGATTGTGCGGGATGCCCTCAAAGATCTCGCGTATCAGTTTTGGCCCGGGAACGCCGTAGGAGATGGGACCGTGGGCGTAGATGCTTCCGTCGTCGGTGGTGTGTCTGTCGGCGAGGCGCGCGAAGCTGTCGTACTGCACAATGCCGATCCATCCGTCCTCGCATCCGAACTCCTGGATCATGCGTTTCGGGATTTTCACGGCGTTGTCGACGATATCGTTCTCGCGGACCGTATACATGCAGTAGATGGGCAGGGAAGTATATCTGTAGAGGCGCACCCCGGGAGCCATGGAAGCTTCGAGCGGATCGCCCTGTTCGCCAGGCAGGCCATGATAGTAGCCGGCCGCGTTCATGTAGAGGCGACCGTTTATTAGGTCGTCGATGTATGCTTCCTTGGGTGCAAACTTGAGTAGGTATGCGATGCCGTCTTTGAGCATAGAAGATCCTTTCTTGGGTGGAGGTGCCCTGGGTCGCTTTGTGCGCCCGGGTTGTTTGCCGCCAAGGTAAGGCCGACTGGTGGGATCTTCGTGCGGGAGTGGTGCGGGTCGCTGGTGTTGCCCGGGGGCTGTGATCGCCCTCGGCGTCTGGGGTGCATGTCTGTGGAGCGTTCCGGGGGGGGGGCTGTTTCCGGGCAGGGGAGTGTCGGCTGCTGCCAGCTAATAACGAAATTGGGGGCGAGCTCACAGTTGAGGCTGTCCTGCGCAACCTCAGCGGGGCTACGTTCTTCAGACGCGTGTTGGAAGTGGTGCGGAGTGTTAGGGCCTCGCCGCGATGTCGAACGGTACGGTTATCAAGGATTTGCTCAGCGTCAAGTTCGAACTTCCGGTGTGGGTGCAAAGTGGATTGGGACAGGACGGATGATTGGGGCCATCTTCGAGCTTGCAGGTGAAATAGGGGCGGCATAGGATATCTAATGATATTCAGGTTTGGGATGCGGACCGACTCGCTTCGAATCGGGCTTACATCAACTTTCTCGACACTATCGTATGAGAGGAATCTGGTATGAAGATTGATTTGCATTGCCATACCATCAAGGCGAAATCGGGCGATGGAGGGCGCGATATTGACCCGGCCAGCTTGGCTGAGGCCTTAGCAGGCAACCAGGTTGGTATCGCCGCCATTACAAACCATAACCTCTTCGACCTTTCAATATTCAAGCAATGCGTAGCTGAAGCGTCAGCCAAGGGAATCGATCTCTGGCCGGGCATAGAGCTTGATATTCGAGGCAAGTCTAGGGTTGTCGGCCATGTAATCGTTATTGCTGACCCCGTGCATGCGAAGCAGTTTTCTGATGTCTGTAATGGCCTGGTTCAATGCACACATCCTGATGATTTTGTTCTTGATTGGGATAAGCTTGCCGGCGCATTTGTCGGACAAGGGTTCGATTTCATCGTGATATCTCATTACCGTCCCTTCAAGGGCAAGTCTTATAAAGATAAGGCACTGCCTTACGCCGATAATCAAGCACTGAAAGCGAGTTTTCCAGTAGAAACCCCGTTCTTTTTCGAGCCTTCAAACCTTAAGCGCGCTGGCATCATGTATGCCGATGGGGTCGATTGCCTGATTGGCTCGGACGTCAAAGACTGGAGCAAGTATTGTGAGTGCTCCCTTCCTGAGATTAAACTTGAGGTCAAGAGCTTCAGCCAGTTTCTGCTCCTGCTTAGAAAGACACCTGAAGTTCTCAAATCCATTATGGACAAGAAAACGTCAGAGCAGGTTGAAATCACTTTGTTCGATGACGATGCGAAGCTTACCTTCCCCGTCTACAACGACGTCACCATCGTCTTTGGCGCCAAAGGCACGGGGAAGACGGCGCTTCTAAAAAAGATAGAGAATCATTTTCGGGCGAAGGGGTGGACCGATGTCTCTTCGTATTACGCGTCAGAAAACAATGACAAGTATAAACAAATGGTGAACGTGAATCCCAAAGAGGAGGACTTTGTTAAACTCGGCGTCGACGACGCGAGTGATAAATTCGCTGGCATCAGAGCGTGGAATGAACCGGCAGTAACTCCTTTTAGCAATTACATCAGCTGGGAAGAATACAGTGTCGAGAAAAAGGACACGGCTCGCTTCGGATTTGCCTTGGCTTCTGCACCTGTAGAACCGGACCTTGACGCGATGAGATGTCTTATCGATGACTATAAGACATTGATATCTAGCGCTAATAATATTCTTAACAACAAGATTGTTGAGGCTTGCTTGAGTTCTAACGAATTCAGTGAACTTAGATCTGCTGTTCTGAGAGTATGTATGAACGCGCAATCCTATGTGCGATCCGGTTTCGTTGACGCCTACGCACTTCATCTCGAGTGTTTTACAGTCAAGAAAATGAAAAGTTACATCACTGCGCGAACGGGGAGTCCTACAAAGCCTTCCGGAACCGGGTTTTCGGCTTTTGCCTTAAGCTACAAAAAGGCGAGATCCATTTTGAATTCGATTTCCGATTCTTTTCAAAACGAGCCTTATGAGGAAAAAGTGGTACTCGGACGTCTGGCTGAAAAGGGCGACGTTGTACAACATCGAAAATACTTAATAAATCCGTCGCAGGGAACGAAGGTCTCTTATCTTCGCGATAAGGTGAAGGCCAAGAATCTAAAATCGTTGGTTGCGGCAATCGGCAATGCATCGGATACCGCCAAAACTCCGTGTGGGGCATTGGCCTCGAAAATAGCCGAGGTTAACAAGATGACAGATGAGATGGGAATTGCCTCGCTTAAGGACTGTCTGGGCGTTACCTCCTATGTGTCTTGTGGGGGAGATTCGAGCTATGAGCCCTCTAACGGGGAGAGGGCGATGATTGTTCTTGCCCATGCCCTGTTCGACGATGATGCCTCCATTTATATCCTCGATGAGCCTGAGGCAAGTATGGGCAATGAATTTATCAACGAGGTTATCGTAGATAGAATCAACCAGCTGGCGAAAGCAAATAAAATTGTCATAGTGTCCACCCATAATGCCAACATTGCTGTTCGTACTTTGCCCTGGCAATCGATTTATCGCGAATACGATGGCGGTTGCTATCGTACCTACGTGGGTAATCCCTTTTGCGATGAGCTTAGGGATATTGCTGAGGTCAAACCGCCTAAGGTGTGGACACAAGTGAGTATGGACACTCTTGAGGGCGGGGAATATGCATTTACCGACAGGGAGATTGTTTATGGAAAACTTAACTAACGGAATCGTTCTGAACGCCGGTGCCGACCAACACGTGATTACGGTTACGTTGCGTATGAACTCGGAGGGCAATGAGGTCCTTCACTTTGAAGACGCTCCGGAAGAGTTGGACATCGACTTTGCGAAAAGCGACCAGACCTCTCTACGCAAGTTATTTCGCTGGCTGTTGGATGAGCAGCTCAAGCAAAGATTCAGCCTGAAATTAAAGATTGACTCCTCGGTTAAGAATGTCACTTATAAAAAGGTCGCTGAGGATTACGTCAATGACCTCAACGCTGAAATTGATCAGGTCTTTTTAAATGAAGCTCAGACCATAAAGGATCTACATGAGAAATTGGGATAGAGCCCGGAAACGGTAGGGGTTCTGGGGACTCATAAGCCTCGATTAGTTTGAGGTATCTTTAAAGATGACTCCCGATAACGTCTTGATAAGGGCTGCTTCGAATATTGGTAGTATAGTTGTTTGCGAATTTGTGTATGAGACGCTTGACTAATGTGTCCTCGTGGAGTGCGATGCCGTCTTTCGGGTCGCTGCGGGCGCGGGTATGTAGAGTGCTTTTATGCGTTGGCACTCGTCAACCGCTAGGGCGATGCAGTACGAGTTGGGGCCTCTTTTCTGCTTCACTTCATTAAGGTGTATAGTATATAGCGCAATATTAAAGCTCTTTGGGAGCTTTAAGGGTGACGCTTTCTGTAAGAGAGTGTTGCCCTTTTTTCATGCATGTAATGTGTGACGTGTTAGCTAAACGCCATTTCGGCAATGGGATGGTCGAGTATGGGCGGTTTGGCACCTTGCGCCTGCTGTCATTGGTGTAGCAAGCACTTGATTTAGACTACTTAAAGTCTATAATCAAAGAAAAACTCTGATATATCTTTTCAAAATAATGAAAGGAATGTTGAGTACCATGCTTTGTCAGTTCACCTTTAAGAACTATCGGTCCTATCGCGACGAGGCTGAGCTTTCCATGCAGGCGACGCCGATGAAGGAGTTTGAGCGTTCCCTCATCGAGTGCTCCGACGGGCAGAGTTTCCTTCCGGTGGCTGCGGTGTACGGGCCCAACGCTGGTGGTAAGTCTAACCTGCTCGAGGCTCTTGATTACGTTCGTTCGGCGGTGGCCAGACCAATTAGATTGCTGTCTGCCAGCGCTGATGCGCCAGCGGGTGATCGCCCTTTGATAGCCCGTTGTTCGGCGTTTGAATTTGATGACGTGTCTGCTGCCGAGCCCACCGAGTTCGAGCTCTATTACCGCGCGGGCGAGCATGAGTACCGCTATGTTCTGTCTGTACACGCCGATGAGATCGTGTCCGAAGGGCTGTGGCGGCGTAAATTGGGAGCGTCGCGTACGGCGATGCTGTTCGAGCGCGAGGATACAAAGGTTGAACTCGGCCCCACACTGCGTAAGCTTGTGACGGCTGCGAGGTTCAACCCGAGCCTGCCGTACCTATCGTTCCTTTGCATCAACTTCGATGCGCCGGTGGTCCAGGAGGCGGCCAGCTGGTTTCTCGACGCTGTGTTTCTCAACTACAACAGTTCCTACCTTGAGCGGATGCTCGAGCAAATGCTCGACGAGGGCGACTCGCGCGAGGTCACGCGTTTTTTGCGCGCCGTTGATGTGCGTATTGATGGCTTCAGAGTGGAGAGGGCGCCGGAGTGGCGCGGCCAGCGCGTCTTCGTGAGGCACAAGGTGAGGGGCAAGGCGTACGAGCTGCGTTTATCCGAGGAATCTGCCGGTACCCAGAAGCTCATGGGGTTGGCTGCGTATCTGATGACAGCGCTTGAGCGTGGTGGCACCGTTGTGGTAGACGAGCTCGACGCCAAACTGCACCCGAAGCTTCTTCGCTATGTGATTCTGCTGTTTAAGGATCCTGAGGTCAATAAGAGTGGCGCGCAGCTCATCTTCTCGTCCCAGGATGTGTCAACCATGCGAAACGATGTGTTCCGCCGTGACGAGATATGGTTCGCTGCACGCGGCGAGGGGGAGGCGAGCCAACTGTGGTCTCTCGCCGATATCCACGAGGCAAACGGTAATCTGGTAAGCAAGAACGCGGCTTTCGACAAGCAATACCTGTCCGGTCGCTACGGCGCCGATCCGTACCTCACCCGCATCGAGGAGTGGGATTAGCATGGTGGTGAAGAAGTCGAAGGGCTGGCGTAGCGGCAAGCGAGAGGGCCGCTCGCGCATGGTTCAGATGACGCGTCATCTTGTAGTGAGCGAGGGCAAGGAGACCGAGCCTCGCTACTTTGAGGGCGTGCGTGCGGCGTTGGGCGCGGCGAACGAGCGCAAGGTTGCCATTGTCGTTAAGGGGACCGGCAGACACACGCTTGACCTGCTTGACTTCGCCGTCGAACACTGTCGCTATGCGCCCGAGACGTTCGATCACGTGTGGCTCGTGTATGACAAGGATGACTTTCCTGCGTCCGACTTTGATGCGATGAAGCGCAAATGTGACGAGCTCTCCGATGGTTCGAGGACCTTCCATGCGTTGTGGTCGAACCCCTGCTTCGAGCTGTGGCCGCTTTTGCACTTTCGCTACACGACCGCGCATATGTCCGCGTCCGACTGCCAGCATGCCCTCGCGCAGGAGATGTCGAAGAACTTGGGCATCGAGTACCGCAAGAACCTGGACGGGATGTTTGGGGCAGTGGATGATAGGCGAGGCGAAGCATTGGAGCGTGCTGGGCGCCTCGTCGCGTACCATAGGGAACTGGGTAACATTAAGCCATCTGCGCAAAACCCTGCAACTAAGGTGGGCGAAATTTTCGATGTAATCGGGCCGTATCTGGTTGGATAGCCGAGTTCGATCGGGCTCGATAGGTCTGGAGATTCATGAAAGATGTTGTTTTGGGCTGCCTGCCGTTTTTAACTGGATTGACCTTTTGGGACCCTATAGGAGACTAGGGCGAATCTAGCGGTATTGACGCAACCAACCTACGGGCCTGCGTCCTACAGAAAGGCGGTTGTTTTCCGGATGGCCGCCTTTCTTCATTACGCCTATGAAGAGAGGCTTTATTGAAGAGTATTCGGCGTAACAGTCATATCTAGGTGATTCGCCCAGTTAAACGCTCTTACATAGTATCTCGAGCCAATCAGCGCGAACGGAGATCTAATGGCCGCCGCTAATACAAAGCCGTGGCTTACGGCGTCCGAGCAGATTGACCGTCTCAAATCGAGAGGTGTCCATTTCTTGCTGATGAGCGAAGACGATGCCAGAGCTTACCTGGAAAAGAACAGCATCTATTTTCGTCTGCGTGCTTATCGACTTGGGTTTCCTAAAGTTGAGAAGGGAAATCGCAAGGGAGAGTATGCAAATCTAGACTTTTACGCGGAAACGGAAACGAGCGATACCCGTGCCTATGAGCAAGCACTAGATATTGAGTATATTGTTCATCGCGAGATGCAGCGCTCGGGCTTGAGTAAAAGCGAGCTGACAAAACGTATGGGCGTGAGTCTTCAGTCGCTTTCGAAATTGTTGAATTCTCAGCCCAACATGACGCTGAAAACGGTCACAAAGTTTGAGCTTGCGTTGGGTATCAAAATCATTCCTCAGGTCATTTCCGGTTATTCGAATGAGGCACCGTTTTTTCTCTCCAATGCGATTTCCATGGCGTATGGTCACGCTAAGAGATATCTGATGGTCGTTACTGGACTTTCGCCCATGGGGGCTTTGACGCTGCCGGCAATTCTTCCTTCGGAATTGGCAGTGGACAGCGATACGTCTTTCCAAAGTGAGTTAGTTGTTTTCGAGTTGGATTTTGCATGCCACTGTGTGCAAATGTAACGGGGTGCCGAATCGGCAGTTTAACTGATTCGGCACTTATATTTCGAAGTTTTTAGTTGAAGCCCTGCGATGCCCGTGCTACGACAGCTAAATTGACCGTGACGTCCTGTCTTGCGACACGCATGTCGCTCCGCATGGGTATCATGGTGAAAGCGATTTCAATGACAGGGGTGCTCGTGGTAAAGATGAAAGATGTGGCCGAGCTGGCGGGCGTTTCGAGCGCCGCCGTCTCGCGCTACCTCAACGGTGGATATATCTCGGCGGACAAGGCCGAGCGCATTAAGCATGCAATCGAGCTGACCGGATACGTGCGGTCCAGTCAGGCTCGCGCGCTGCGCACCGGTTCCACCAAGCTCATTGGCGTCATCGTACCTAAGATCAACTCCGAATCCGTGAGCCGCATTACCGCCGGTATTGGCCAGGTGCTCGGTCGTCGTGGCTACCAGATGCTCCTTGCCAACACCGACAACGCGGCCGATCGTGAGCTCGAATACCTCGATTTATTCCAAAACCACCCGGTCGATGGCATTGTGCTGGTGGCAACCATGATCACCGACGAGCACCGTCGCGCGATTGAGTCGTGCCGCGTGCCCATTGTGTTGATCGGCCAACATGTCGAGGGCGCGGCATGTGTCTATCACGACGATTACGAGGCTGCCTTTGAGCTGGGCCATGCGCTTGCGGGTCGCTTGGATGGCAAGATTGCCTACATCGGAGTTACGGATGAGGACCGCGCGGCCGGTTTCGACCGTCGTCGAGGTTTTGAGGCCGGCTTGCGCGCCGCGGGCAACCCGCTCGATGCCGCCTTGATTCGCCTGGGCTCGTTTACGCTCGACTCAGGCTATGGTGCGGCGCGTGAGCTGCTTTCCGTCGCTCCCGATGTTTCGTTTATCGCCTGCGCGACCGATACCATGGCGGCGGGCGCGCTGCGTGCCATCGATGAGGTTCGCGGCATGGGCGAGGGTATACACCGCGTGAGTGGTTTTGGCGACAACGCGTTTTTGCGCGCGCTGACGGGCGGCATTCCCACCGTGCATTATGGCTACCTGACCAGTGGCGTCGAGGCGACCAATATGTTGCTCAATACGCTCGATGGCGAGGAAGGGGAGAGCGGTCTCAAGACGCTCAAACTTGGGCATCAGCTCATGAATGTCTAGGCCTTGGACGCGTCTGCCTGCCTTTGAGTCCCCAGTTTTTGTCTCAAAACTACCATTCGCCGGCTATTTCGTACCGTTCACCCTACTATGAAAACGATTACACACATATGAAACTGAAATCGATTACAGTGTAAGTGTCAAAGATGGCCGGGTGCACGTGCGCCCGTTGGAGGAAGGGGAAGTCATGGACTACCGCAAATCAGCCCAAGAGGTGCTCGACAATATCGGTGGCGCCGACAACGTCGTCTCTGCCGCGCATTGCGCCACGCGTTTGCGCCTGGTGATTGCCGATAACGCGAAGGTTAACAAGGAGGCCCTCGAGAATATCGACGGCGCCAAGGGCGTCTTTGAGGCTCAGGGCCAGCTCCAGATTATTTTTGGCACCGGCACCGTCAACAAGGTCTACGAAGAGTTCATTGCGCTCAGCGGAGTCGAGGCTGCCACCAAGGCCGAGGCCAAGGAGGCCGCGGCACAGCAGCAGAACATCTTTATGCGTGCCATTAAGGTGCTCGGCGACGTCTTTGTCCCCATCATCCCCGCCATCGTGGCTTCGGGTCTGCTGCTGGGCATTATGAGCGCCCTCAACTTTATGGCCTCCAACGGCTTTATCGCGCTCGACACCAATAACTTTATCTACAAGATTGCCGACCTGGTCTCGGGTACGTCCTTTGGCATCCTGCAGATCCTGATTGGCTACTCCGCGGCCAAGGCTTTCGGCGCTAATCCGTACCTGGGCGCCGTCGTCGGCGGCGCGTTCATCAACTCCTCGCTGCAGAGCGCCTACACGGTCGCCTCCGAGGGCGTGCAGACCATGGTCACCGTCATCCCCGGCGTGTACAGCTTTGAGTGGGTTGGCTATCAGGGCCACGTCATCCCCATCGTCATCGCTTGCGCGATCCTTGCCTTCCTCGAGAAGCGTCTGCACAAGATCGTTCCCGAGATGTTCGACCTCTTTGTAACCCCGCTTGTCTCCGTGTTCGTGACCGTGCTCGTGACGCTTATCGCCGTCGGTCCCGTCTTTGTGTGGGCCGAGAATGCCGTCCTCGGTCTGATCCAGGCTCTGCTCACCCTGCCCTTTGGCATCGGTTCCTTTATCGTCGGCCTGTTCTATGCCCCCACGGTCGTCACCGGTATTCACCAGATGTACACCGCCATCGACCTGGGCCAGCTTGCCCAGTACGGCGTGACCTATTGGCTGCCCATTGCCAGTGCCGCCAACATCGCCCAGGGCGGCGCCGCGCTTGCAGTTGCCTTTAAGACCCACGATGCCAAGATCAAGGGCCTAGCGCTTCCTTCGGCTCTGTCCGCCTTCATGGGTATTACCGAGCCTGCCATCTTTGGTGTGAACCTGCGCTTCTTTAAGCCCTTCATCGCTGGCTGCATCGGCGGCGGCTGCGGCGCCCTGGTCTGCGCGCTCACCTCGCTCGCCGCTTCCGGTACGGGCGTTACGGGTATCTTCGGTATCCTGCTGTGCCTGGCCCAGCCCGTGCAGTACGCGATCATGTTTGCGGTCGCCGCGCTGGTTTCCTTTGGCGTCTCGTTTGTCCTGTACAAGGACGAGCCCAAGGCTTCCGAGCAGGCCTAAGAGCTTTTGATTGAAGGGTGCCCGCGGGTTGTATGCTCGCGGGCGTTTCCCGTATCCGGTGTCGATCTCTGGCGCCTTGTTACTTTCGATCCGTTAGGACTTTGATATGTCTAATGCACTTGGCCGCGACCTTGCAAAGCTGGTTGCCGCTGTTGACGCTGCCGCCTCTGAGTGCGGCCATGGCGCGTATGGCCAGCGCTTCCATATTATGCCGCCGGCGGGCTGGCTCAACGACCCCAACGGTCTTTGCCAAGCGGGCGGCGTGTTTCACGCGTACTTCCAGTATGCCCCGTTTGATGTGAACGGTGGCGTAAAGATGTGGGGCCATGCCACAAGCCGCGACCTTATGAACTGGGAATATGTTGGCGCCCCGCTGCTGCCCGACGAGCCGTTCGATTGCCATGGCGTGTATTCAGGCTCCGCGCTTGCCGAGGACGGCTGCATTCGCGTGCTCTATACGGGCAACGTTAAGCTTTCCGATGCGGACGGCACGTACGACTACGTCAATACCGGCCGTCGCGCCGATACTGTTTATGTCGAGAGCGTTGATGGCCTTGCCGGTCGGGAGTTCAGCCAAAAGCGCGTGGTGCTGGCGTCCGATGATTATCCCGAGGATTTGACCTGCCACGTGCGTGACCCCAAGGTGTGGCGCGATGATGACGGGCGTTACCACATGGTGCTGGGCGCGCGTCGTCGCGTGGATGGGCCGCATGTCGATAGTCGATTTTGCGCCATGCACGGCGAGGGTGCCGGGCGCGATGTGGGCGAGATCCTGGTGTATGGCTCGGCCGATATGCTGAGTTGGGAGCTCGAGAGTCGTGTGTCTACGCCCGAGCGCTTTGGCTTTATGTGGGAGTGCCCGGGATACCTTGAGCTTGAGCCGGATGGCGGTGTACCGGCGAAGTGGCTGTCCTTCTCTCCCCAGGGTCTTGAGGGCGGTCGTTGGGACCGCGGCAATGTGTATGCAGCGGGCTACATGCCTGTAACGGGCGACATTACGGGTGGCAATGACGCTTATGAGCTGGGCGAGTTCCGCCTGTGGGATGCCGGCTTTGATTTCTACGCGCCGCAGGAGTTTACGTCCGAGGATGGTCGCCACATTCTGATCGGCTGGATGGGCATGCCCGATGAGCCGACCTATGACAACGCACCGACTCTGGTGGCGGGCTGGCAGCACTGCATGACGGTGCCGCGCGAGCTTACGGCCGGTGACGGCGGCGTGGTGCTGCAACAACCGGCTCGCGAGATCGAGCACCATTATGCCTCGGTGCGTGTGGGGGAGGGCTCGTTGGAGGTTGCAGGCGATACCTGCTTTGACGTTGTTGCCGACGGTGTCGACGGCGCGTTTACCGCGACCGTTGATAGCGAGCTTAAGCTGGCGTTTATTCCCGCCGAGGGCGAACTGCCCTCGCGCTTTGAGATGCGATTTACCGATGAGGGTCGCGCTTCTGCCGGCTGCGGTCGTACCGTGCGCTGGGAGCCCGTCAACGAGGTTCGTAACGTGCGCATTGTTGGCGATGTCTCGTCGGTCGAGGTGTTTGTGAACGATGGCGCGCTCGTGTTTTCGACGCGCATCTATCCCGAGACCTATGGCGTGTCCGTTGATGCTCCGGGTGCGAGCGTGACCTACCACGCGCTCAACATCTAGGCGATTCGTCGCATATCGGCGCTATACTGCAGCCGTTGCCCACGATGCGGGGAACATCCGTATCGTGGGTTTTTGTTTCTGAAGGGACGGTACCGTATGGGCGTACAGCAGCTAGAAGATACCTGGGCTTTGAGAGCCGGCGCGCGTGAGGCGCGTCTTGTTGCGGCCTCGCATGTACCGGCGGCGCTGTCGCTGCTGGGAATCGTGCGTCCCGGTGACCGCCTGGTGGCCTTTGCGGACGACTTTGCCGATGCGTTTGCTCGTGGCTTTGATGGCCGCGATGTTGTGCTGGTGGGGGAGCCATCGGCTGCAGCGTTTTCTGCTGCGTCCGAGGGATTTGATGCTTCGTTTGATGCTGAGGGACCGCACCTGTGGTGGTTTGTGAACTCAATCGGTGGCTTTGGCCTGCGTGTGCCCGATCTGCGTGCGCTGGGTCGGGCGGCGCGTGAGGCCCATGCGCTGCTGGTTGTGGACAACACCGTGGCTGACGTCTTTGGCTGCGATCCGCTGCGGCTGGGTGCTGTGCTGTCCCTTGAGGCGCTCGACCGTGTGTGTGCCGGTGAGGCTCCACGCAAGCTCGTTGCCGCTTCGGTCGCGCGCTCGCAGCTCAAGCGCCATCGCGTGGACGCTGCGGCCGAGTGCGCGCATGCGCTGCTCGAGTGGTGCGGATTGGCCGCGCTCGACTTGTCCTCCGATGAGGCCGAGGTTCTAGAGCACGGGCTCGACACGCTCGACACCCGCATGCAGGCACATTTCGATCGCGCCCGTGCGCTGGCTGAATATTTGGCCGCGAACGAGATGGTGCGCAACGTGCGCTATCCCGGGCTGACCTCGCATCCCGACCATGTGGCTGCAACGGGAATTCTCGAGCACGGCTTTGGCCCGGCAGTAGAGTTCGATCTTATCGAACGTAGCGCGGGCGAGCTGTTCGATGCTTTGCCTGGGGAGTTTCGCACATCGCCCGCAGGCGGCGCAACAACGCGCCTTTCGGCTCCACGCAGCAAGCAGGGGGGCACCATCCGCCTCTTCGCCGGCACCGACAACCCCCTGGTTGTAGCGTCCGCCCTAGACAATGCCCTTCGTAAACTAGCTACTCTTTAATGCTTGCGATGAGGTCGCTTGCTTTGGTGGCGATGACGTTGTTGACGTCGGCCCGCAGCTCCTCGTAGACCGCTATGGCTCGCTCGCCGGCGGGGGTGAGGGTGGATCCGCGGGCGCCGTCGCGCTCGATGAGTTTGCAGCCCAGCTGACCTTCGGCCTCGTTCACGATGCGCCAGGCCTTGGAATACGCCATGCCCATGCTCTTGGCGGCGCGGTTGAGCGAGTGCTCGCGGGCGATACCCTGCAGCAGCAAGACGCAGCCGTGTCCAAACACGCCCGGCAGATCTTTGTCGCACGCTTGAATGACCAACTTTGCCGTCGTCTTGTACTCCATACGCTCCACGTCTCCCCGCTAAAGTGTTTGCTGGGCAAACGCAAAGCCTGCGTCAAACCCTCGTGTGCTCTTCTTAAATCATGCATTGTAGCAGTCAAAGTGCGTTAAGATACTTCCCCAGTATTGGGCGCCCAAGGTTGGGCTGGGTCCTACGAGGCCTGCAGCCGACCGGTCGCATGGAAAAAGGAGAAACATGGCTACGTTCTTTCCCGGTGAGTCCCACACGTTTTCGGAGTATCTGCTGGTCCCTGGTTACTCGTCCTCGCAGTGCATCCCCAACAACGTCTCTCTTAAGACGCCGCTAACCCGCTTTAAGCGCGGTGAGAAGCCGGCAATCACCCTGAACATCCCCATGGTTTCCGCCATCATGCAGTCCGTCTCGGGCGTCGATATGGGTGTCGCGCTCGCTACCGAGGGTGGCCTGTCCTTCATTTACGGTTCCCAGAGCGCCGAGTCCGAGGCCGCTATGGTCAAGGCCGTCAAGGATCACAAGGCCGGTTTCGTTCAGTCCGATTCCACGCTGACCCCCGACATGACCATGGAGCAGGTCATCGAGCTCAAGGAGAAGACCGGTCACTCCACTATGCCGGTCACCGACGACGGCACTCCCAAGGGTAAGCTCCTGGGCATCGTCACCAGCCGTGACTATCGCCCCAGCCGCGATGACCACCAGACGAAGGTCTCCGAGTTCATGACCCCGCGTGAGCAGCTCATCGTGGGTGACAAGAACATCAGCCTCAAGGTTGCCAACGACGTTATCTGGGACAACAAGCTCAACGCCCTGCCCATCGTCGACGATAACGATCACCTCATGGGCATTGTGTTCCGCAAGGACTACGACAGTCACAAGACTAACCCCAACGAGCTGCTCGATAACGACAAGCGCTACATGGTCGGCGCCGGTATCAACACCCGCGACTATGCCGAGCGCGTGCCGCTGCTCATCGAGGCCGGTGCCGATGTCCTGTGCATCGACTCCTCCGAGGGCTTCAGCGAGTGGCAGAAGCGCACCATCGAGTGGATCCGCGCCAACTACGGCGAGGACGTCAAGGTCGGTGCCGGTAACGTTGTCGACGCCGAGGGCTTCCGCTTCCTGGCCGACTGCGGTGCCGACTTCATCAAGGTCGGTATCGGCGGTGGTTCCATCTGCATCACCCGCGAGACCAAGGGCATCGGTCGTGGCCAGGCCACCGCGCTGATCGACGTCTGCCGCGCCCGTGACGAGTACTACGAGGAGACCGGCGTCTACGTGCCCGTGTGCTCCGACGGCGGTATCGTCTACGACTACCACATGACGCTTGCCCTTGCCATGGGTGCCGACTTTATGATGCTGGGCCGTTACTTCGCCCGCTTTGACGAGAGCCCGACTGAGCGCGTCAACGTCAACGGCCAGTACATGAAGGAGTACTGGGGCGAGGGTTCTGCGCGTGCTCGCAATTGGCAGCGCTACGACCTGGGCGGCGCCGCGAAGCTCAGCTTCGTCGAGGGCGTCGACTCCTACGTCCCGTACGCCGGATCCCTCAAGGACGGCGTGGGCGGCACGCTCTACAAGGTTAAGTCCACGATGTGCAACTGCGGCGCCCTCTCGATCCCCGAGCTCCAGGAAAAGGCACGCCTAACGCTGGTCAGCTCCACCTCCATCGTCGAAGGCGGCGCCCACGACGTTGTCGTGAAGGACTCCCAGCAAAGCGTCAGCTACCGCTAAGCGGCTTTCCCAAGCACCGCACCTTGCCGTTCAAACCGTCGCTCGCGTACCAAAGTACGCGACGCTCCTCTTTCACGGCAATCTGCGGCACCTGGAAAACCCGTTCGTGCTAGAACGAGTTTCAGACAAAGGTTGATTCCCAACCACGTTATTTAGATAAAGCGAGATGCCTGCAAGTCGCAGGCATCTCGCTTGTTGTATTTGCTATCATCATGCGAGTTAACGATGTGGCGGGGCGTTCTTACCTTTGCTCGCTGCAAGTTCCGCACGAGCCGAAGAGCACTTAATGTGCTCTTCGTGCGAGCAGGACTGTCCGCAGCAGCGAGCAAAGGTAAGAACGCCCCGCCCCAACCGAGATAACAAAGGAGCTGATATGTGCGATTGCACAGATCATAAGGACGAGATTCCTGTTTACGACGCGCAGGCCATCGAGTCCCGGTGGATGAAGGCCTGGGAGGACTCCAACCTCTTTGCTGTCGACACCGACGACAGCAAGCCCAAGAAGTACGTGCTCGAGATGTTCCCGTATCCGTCGGGCGACCTGCACATGGGCCACGCGCGCAACTATACCATCGGCGATGCCATGGCCCGTCAGGCCCGCATGCGCGGCTATGACGTGCTGCATCCCATCGGCTTTGACGCCTTTGGCCTGCCTGCCGAGAACGCCGCCATCAAGCACAACACGCAGGCTGCCGCCTGGACGTATAAGAACATGGACCAGGCGCTCGCCACGATGAAGCGCATGGGCTTCTCCTACGATCTGGATCGCATGGTCAAGACCTGCAGCCCCGATTATTACCGCTGGGGCCAGTGGATCTTTGAGAAGATGTGGGAAAAGGGCCTGGTCTACCGCAAGAAGAACCCGGTCAACTGGTGCCCCACCTGCAAGACCGTTCTGGCTAACGAGCAGGTTACCGAGGGCAAGTGCTGGCGCTGCGGCACCGAGCCTGAGAAGCGCGACCTTGAGCAGTGGTACTACAAGATTACCGAGTACTCTCAGGAGCTGCTCGACGACCTGGAGAAGCTCCCCGGCTGGCCCGAGCGCGTTAAGCAGATGCAGGCCAACTGGATCGGTCGCTCCGAGGGCGCCGAGGTCGACTTTACCCTGTGCGACCAGGATGGCGAGCCCATCGAGGGCGATGAGGGCAAGATCACCGTCTTTACCACGCGTGCCGACACCCTTTTTGGCGTCTCCTTCTTTGTCCTGGCTCCCGAGTACGCCGGCCTGCATGAGCTCGTCGAGGGCACGGAGTACGAGGAGGCCGTCACCAAGATCGTCGAGGACTCCAAGCATATCTCTGCCGTCGAGCGTGCCCAGGGCACCCTCGAGAAGCACGGTGCCTTTACGGGCCGCTATGTGGTAAACCCCGTCAACGGCGAGAAGGTCCCCGTGTGGGTTGCCGATTATGTCGTCGCCGACTACGGTACCGGTGCCGTCATGGCCGTTCCCTGTGGCGACCAGCGCGACTTTGAGTTTGCCCGTAAGTACGACCTGCCGATCGTGCCGATCATCCTAGACGATGACGATCGCGCTGCCGTCGAGGCCAGCGGCGAGACCATCGATACCTTCCATGCCGAGACCGTCGACTGGGATTGCGCTCACGCTGCCGAGGGCACCCTCGTCCAGTCCGGCAAGTACACCGGCATGCGCGGTGGTAAGCACTCCGAGGGCGAGGCTGCAATCGTGGCCGACCTCGAGGCCATGGGCTGTGGTCGTCGCAAGGTCGAGTTTCGTCTGCGCGACTGGCTCATCAGCCGCCAGCGCTATTGGGGCAACCCCATCCCGGCCATCCACTGCGAGCACTGCGGCATCGTGCCCGTGCCCGAGGATCAGCTGCCGGTGACGCTGCCCGAGAACCTTGACCTGGGCGCCGGCGAGACCCTTGCCGAGTGCAAGGAGTTCTACGAGACCACCTGCCCGGTGTGCGGCCGCCCGGCCAAGCGTGAGACCGATACCATGGACACCTTCACCTGCTCCAGCTGGTATTACCTGCGCTATACCGATCCGCACAACACCAAGCTGCCCTTCTCCCGAGAGGCCGCCGACCGTTGGATGCCCGTCGATAACTACATTGGCGGCATCGAGCACGCCATTCTGCACCTGCTCTACAGTCGCTTCTTTACCAAGGCGCTGCGCGACCTGGGCCTGCTGAGCGTGGACGAGCCCTTCACCAACCTGCTGTGCCAGGGCATGGTCAAGGACGAGAACGGCGACACCATGTCCAAGTCCAAGGGCAATGTCGTGCCCCCGAGCTCGGTCATCGAGCCCTACGGCGCCGACACCATGCGTTTGGCGATCCTGTTTATCGCTCCGCCCGAGAAGGACTTCGACTGGGATCCCAAGGCCGTTGAGGGCGCCAACCGCTTCATCAAGCGCGCCTGGCGTATCGTTTGGCAGCTCGTCCAGTCCGGTGACGCCAACGTGGCCTTCGACAAGTCCGCGCTCGACGAGGTTGCGATGAAGCTCTATCGCGAGCGTCACCGCACCATCGCCAAGTGCACCGAGGACTTCGATCGCGGCCAGTTCAACACCGCGATCTCGGCCGTCATGGAGCTCGTCAACGCGGCGAGCGCCTACCTCAACGCCACCGAGGGTACCGCCCGCGACAAGGCGCTGTGCTACGGCGTGGCTAAGGATATCGTGAGCGTCCTTGCCCCCATCTGCCCGTTCTGGGCCGACGAGCTGTGGCACGAGGCCCTCGGCTGCGAGGGCAACGCCTACACCGCCGCCTGGCCCGAGTTCGACCTGGCCGAGTCCGTTGAGGACACGGTGCAGATCGTGGTCCAGGTGCTCGGCAAGGTCCGCGGCCGCGTCGACGTTGCCCGCGATGCCTCCAACGAGGAGATGCAGGCTGCCGCCGAGGCCGCCGTCGCCAAGTGGCTCGAGGGCAAGACGGTCGTCAAGGCCATCTGCGTGCCCGGCAAGCTGGTCAACCTGGTGGTCAAGTAAGCGCTGCGCGCAAAGCTGACATGCAATAAACGAGGGACGGTCCGTTTGGGCCGTCCCTCGTTTTGCATGTACCTGCCATGGTGTCTTCGGTCAATTGTCCTATTCTTGTGGAGAAGCTGTGCGCACGCTGACCTGCAGATTCGTACTGTGCTTGCACGTTTCCGCAGCTATTGGTATAGTTTGCTTGCAAATGAAGTTGTAATTGAAAGAAGTGGGGTTTCGGCCCCGCTTCTTTTTTGTATGGATGGAGGTGCCGCAATGGTCAAGACCAAGACCGAGCAGGCGATCATCGACGCGCTCGAGGCCGTCGCTCCCCAGCACGATGTCGACATCGTCGACGTCGAGCTCGTGGGTGCCACCAAGGCCCCCTGCGTGCGCGTGCGTATCGAGGGTGCCGAGGGTCAGAGCCTTTCGCTCAACGACGTCACGGCCAACACCAAGTGGGTCGGCGATGTGATTGAGGAGCTCGACCCCATCTCTTCGAGCTATACGCTCGAGGTGTCGAGCCCGGGTATGGCGCGCCCGCTGCGCCGCCCGTGCGACTTTACCCGCTTTGTGGGCGAGAACTGCGAGCTCACCTCCACCGCTACCGAGGGCCGTCGCAAGTACGCCGGTAAGATTGCCGCCGCCACCGAGACGAACGTGACCCTCGAGCTCGAGGGCGGCGAGTCCGTTACCCTCGATTTCTCTGATGTTAAAAAGTGCAAGTTGAAGCCCACCTACGACTTCAAGCCCGCGAAGGAAGGAAAGTAAGATGGCAGCATCCGACATGATGTCCGCCCTGATGGAGCTTTGCCAGGAGAAGCACATCGACCAGCTCTACCTGATCGACCGCCTGGAGCAGTCGCTCGCCAAGAGCTATGCCGAGATCCTGCATCTTGAGTGGGGCGCCAAGGTGACCATCGACCGCACCACCGGCAAGATCTACGTCTACCGCTTGGAGCCGATCGACGATTCCATGGACGAGGAGGGCAACTTCACCGAGTTCGAGGAGATTGACGTCACCCCCAAGAACACGAGCCGCATCGCTGCCCAGCACGCCAAGGCCGAGATCAACGCCATCGTGCGCAACTCCGCCCGCGAGCAGATCTACGAGGAGTTCTCCGGCCGCATCGGTGACCTCATCAGCGGTACCGTGCTGCAGTCCACACCCGACTTCACGATTGTCAAGATCCGCGAGGGCGTCGAGGCCGAGCTGCCGCACTTCGACCAGCGCCGTTACGAGAACGAGCGCAACGAGCGTCCGATGGGCGAGCGCTACCTGCACAACCAGCACATCAAGGCCGTGATCATCGACGTTCGCGACCCCAACTCCAACCTGCAGCCGGTTCGTGGCGAGCACAGCCGTCCGCCGATTGTCATCTCCCGTACCCACCCCGAGCTCATGCGTCGTCTGTTTGAGCAGGAGGTGCCCGAGATCTATGAGGGCACCGTCCAGATCAAGTCGATCGCCCGCGAGCCCGGCCAGCGCTCCAAGGTCGCCGTCCACTCGCTCGACGACCGTCTGGATCCCGTGGGCGCCTGCGTCGGCCCCAAGGGCAGCCGTGTTCGCGCTGTCGTGGGCGAGCTCCGTGGCGAGCGCGTCGACGTCATCCTGTGGGATGCCGATCCTGCCGTCTACGTTGCCAACGCCCTTTCGCCCGCTAAGGTCACCCGCGTCCTCATCGACGAGGAGAAGGCCTACGCCGGCGTCATCGTGCCCGACGACCAGCTGTCCCTCGCCATCGGCAAGGAGGGCCAGAACGCCCGCCTCGCCGCGCGCCTGACCGGCTGGCACATCGACATCAAGTCCGAGACGCTTGCCGCCGACATCCTCAAGAACGTTCCCGTTCACGAGGAGCCCGCCGCCGACCTGATCGGTGACGAGGAGGACGAGGACGTCCGCCGCTGCGAGTACGTGTCCGAGGACGGTATCCAGTGCCGCAACCAGGCTCGTCCCGGCTCCCGTTTCTGCGGTGTCCACGACACCGACGCCTTCGATGATGCGGAGGACCTGATCTAGCGCGCGTTCGCGCCGGGCGGGTCCCGGCGCGTCTTCCACGCTCGTTCAGTCTCTAGGCACCCAAGGTGCCAGAAAGGGTAGGTGAAGTCATATGGCAAAAGTCCGTGTGTCCACCCTGGCCAAAGAGTTCGGCATGACCTCCAAGGAACTGATGGGTCATCTTGCCGAAATGAAGATTCCCGCTAAGTCCGCTTCCTCCGCCCTGGAGGACGCTTACGTCGCCATGGTCCGCAAGCAGCTCGCCTCGGTGATCGAGGCCCGCGCCAAGGAAGTCGAGGCCGTCAAGCAGGCCGAGGAGGAGGCAGCCGCCGCCGAGGAGGCAGCGCGCGCTGCCGAGGCCGAGCGTGAGCGCATCGCCGCCGAGAAGGCACGCGAGGAGGAGCGCCGCCAGTTCGCCGCCGCCCAGGCTGCCGAGGAGGCCGCCCGTGCCGAGGCCGAGGCCAAGAAGAAGGCTGAGCAGGAGCGCCTTGCCCGCGAGAAGGAGGAGGCTGCCCGCGAGGCCCAGCGCCGCGCCGTCCCCGCTTCCGACTCCGGTTCGCGCTTCCGCTCGCTGCTCGACCAGATCGCCGCACAGGAGACCGTGCTCAAGGAGAAGAAGGACGCCGAGGAGAAGGCCAAGGCCGAGCGCGCCTCTGAGCGCGGCAACCGTCGTAGCGGCAACAACGACCGTCGCGGTGGCCGTCGTAACGATCGCAACGCCTCCGACAACAACTCCGATCGCAATGCCTCCGAGAGCCGTCCGCACAGCCATCGCACCAACGCCAGCAACAACGTCGCTGCCGGCATGGACTTCCCCAACCCCGATAAGCAGGGTAAGGGCAAGAAGCGCAAGGGCGGTCACGGCAACGATGAGGACCACTACAGCCGCATGGCTCGTGAGGCCGAGGAGTACAGCCGCGAGAAGGTGCTCGAGGAGGCCCGCGCCGCCGTCGAGGAGGCCTCTCGCGAGTCCACCGGTCGCCGCAAGAAGCGCAAGGAGAAGCGCGAGCGCGAGGCTGCTAAGGCTCAGGAGGAGCGCAAGATTGAGGAGGCGCTGGCCCAGGGCGTGAACCCCGAGGAGCTCGACGCCATCAAGGTCTCCCAGGGAGTTACCGTCCAGGAGCTCGCCGAGGCGCTCGACGTTCCGGCCAACGACATCATCAAGCGCCTGTTCCTGCTGGGCACGCCGCTTACGATGACGCAGTCCATGTCCGACGACCTCGTCGAGCTCGTTGCCGACGACCTGGGCCGTCAGATCAAGATCATCACCCCCGAGGAGGAGAACACCTTCTCGTTCTACGACGATCCCGCCGACCTTAAGCCGCGCGCCCCGGTCGTCACCGTCATGGGTCACGTCGACCACGGCAAGACGTCGCTGCTCGACGCCATCCGTCACACCGGCGTTGCTGCCGGCGAGGCGGGCGGCATTACGCAGGCCATCGGCGCTTCGCAGGTCATGATCAACGACCGCAAGATCACCTTCATCGATACCCCGGGTCACGCTACCTTTACGGCCATGCGTGCCCGTGGCGCCAAGGTGACCGACATCGTCATCCTGATCGTTGCTGCCGACGACGGCGTCATGCCTCAGACCATCGAGTCGATCAACCACGCCAAGGCCGCCGGCGTACCCATCGTCGTCGCCGTCAACAAGATCGATAAGCCGGGCGCCAACCCCGACCGCGTGCGCCAGGAGCTCACCGAGTACGGCATCATCCCCGAGGAGTGGGGCGGACAGAACATGTTCGTCAACATCTCGGCCAAGCAGAAGATCGGTATCGACGACCTGCTCGAGACCGTGCTGCTCCAGGCCGACGTTCTCGAACTCAAGGCCAACCCCGACACCTTTGCCTCCGGTAACGTCCTCGAGGCCAAGCTCGACAAGGGCCGCGGCTCGGTTGCCACGGTGCTCGTGACCCGCGGTACCCTGCACGTGGGCGATACGCTGGTCGCCGGTCTTACCTACGGCCGCGTCCGCGCCATGCTCGATCCCAAGGGCAACGCCGTCACCGAGGCCGGCCCCTCCGACGCCGTCGAGATCCTGGGCCTGCAGTCCGTGCCCAACGCCGGCGACGAGTTCCGTGTGTTCGAGGACGAGCGCGAGGCTCGCGCCCTGGCCGATGAGCGTTCGCTCAAGGCCCGTATCGAGGAGCAGAGCCGCGTGAAGCACGTCACGCTCGAGAACCTCTTCGAGACCATCGCCGACGCCGAGGTCAAGGAGCTCAACCTGATCATCAAGGCCGACGTCCAGGGCTCCATCGAGGCCCTTCAGGACTCTCTTGACAAGATGGATCAGTCTGAGGTGCGCATCAACACGATCCACTCCGCCGTTGGTGCCATCAACGAGACCGACGTCGTCCTGGCCGACGCCTCCAACGCCATCATCATCGGCTTTGGCGTCCGTCCCGACGGCAAGGCCCGCTCCGCTGCCGAGCGCGAGGGCGTCGAGATCCGTTGCTACGACGTCATCTACAAGTGCCTCGAGGACCTCGACGCTGCCCGCATCGGTATGCTCAAGCCCACCGAGGTCGAGGTCTCCACGGGTACTGCGACCGTTCTGGACACCTTCAAGGTGCCCAAGGTCGGTATCGCCGCCGGTGTCCGCGTCGAAGAGGGCGAGATCGCCGCGACCGATTCCGTACGCCTGGTGCGCGACGGCATCGTGGTCTTCAACGGCAAGATCGCCTCGATGCGCCACTACAAGGACGAGGCCAAGAGCCTCAAGAGCGGCTCCGAGGGCGGTATTGGCCTGGAGAACTTCCAGGACATCAAGCCTGGCGACACCATTGAGGGCTACCGCATTGACCAGGTTGCCCGTACCGAGTAGGGGGTAGCGCTATGAAGCAAACGCAGGCAACCCGCCGTTTGGGCGAGCAGCTTCGCGAGAAGCTCGGTTATATCCTGCTCTTTGAGGTTTCCGATCCGCGTCTCGACCTGGTCACTCTGACCGCGGTCGAGGTCGCGGTGGACCGTTCGTTCGCGCGCGTGTACGTGTCGTGCGACGCGAGCCGCTACGATGAGGTCATGGAGGCGCTCGCCAGCGCCAAGGGCCGCATTCGTAGCCTGTTGGCCCGCTCGCTCGATTGGCGCGTCACGCCCGAGCTCGATTTTCGCATCGATCGCTCGACCGATGAGGCCGAGCGCATCACGCGTGCGCTGGAAAACGTTCCCGCCACGCTTGCGATCGAAAAGGACGAGGACGGCTATCCCATAGCGGATGCCGCCCAGGAGGCAGCTTTAGATGAGTAATTCCGCCGACCTCGCATCGTGCGAGTCTGCAGATATTCAGCGACGCATCCTCGAGCTCATCGAGGATGCGTCCTCCATTGCGATTTCGGGACATACGTCTCCCGATGGTGACGCCCTGGGCTCCGTGCTGGGTCTGGGCTTATCGCTTATGAAGTTTTTCCCCAACAAGGACATTGCCCTGCTGCTGGCAGACGATGACCCGGTTCCGCGCATCTACCGCTTTATGGAGGGTGCCGACCGTCTGGTGCCGGCATCTGCGTATACCGGCAATCCGGACCTGTTCATCTCGGTGGACGTGCCGGTCGTCGAGCGTCTGAACAACTCAGCCGAGGTGCTCCGCCGCTCGTCGCATGTGGTGTGCTTCGATCACCATCCGGCGCGCGAGGAATTTGCCGAGCTGAGCCTGAGGTGCGTCGGCGCCGCAGCCTGCGCCATGATCATCGACCGCTTTTTGGACAATTGCGGCATTGTCGCACGTGATGGCGTTGCGACCTGCCTGCTGTGTGGCTTGGTGACCGACACCGGTCGTTTCCAGTACCAGAACGCCGATGCTGCCGCGTTCCATGCTGCTTCGCGCCTGGTGGCGCATGGCGCCAATCCGGCTCGTGTCGCACTCGAGGTCTATCAGAGCATGCGCGTCGAGTTTTTGCACCTCAAGTCCATTGTCATGGGCCGTATCAAGACGGTCGCGCACGGGCGCGTGGCGTATAGCTATGCCTTCCAGAGCGACCTTGAGGCCTGCGGCGTCACCTCGGATGAATGTGACGGTCTGGTCGATGTGGTGCGTTCGGTGATGGGCGTCGAGGTCTGCCTGTTCTTAAAGGGCATCGACGGCGATACCAAGGTGCGCGGCAACCTGCGCTCCAAGGGTGACCTCGATGTGTCCGAGATCGCTGCCAACTTTGGCGGTGGCGGGCATCATGCCGCCGCCGGCTTTTCCAACAACGGAACGATTCGCGAGACGCTCGCCGTGGCACTTCCCATGCTGGCCGAGCTGGTGGGGGAGGATCCCGCTTCGGTGACCGTCGAGCTCTAACATTTTGGATGGTACATGGCTCGTCGTACGCCTTCTCAATTGAATATGCTGCTCGCCGTCGATAAGCCGGTGGGCTGCACGTCCCACGACGTGGTTTCGCAATGCCGACGCGCCCTCCATGAGCGGCGCGTCGGTCATGCCGGAACGCTCGACCCCATGGCATCGGGCGTCATGGTGGTGGGCGTGGGTCAGGCCACACGTCTGCTGGGCATGCTTACGCTTGATACCAAAAGCTACGTTGCCGATATCTCGTTTGGCGTCGAGACCAATACCGATGATGCGGAGGGCGAGGCGGTCCGCACGGTGGCTGTTGCCGACGAGCTCCGCGATCCTGCCTATGCGCGTGAGCGCTTGGTCGCCATGCTGGGTCCGCAGATGCAGGTGCCGCCGGCGTTTTCTGCTATCTCGGTCAATAGCGTTCGCGCCTACAAGTCTGCTCGCGAGGGCAATGCGGTGGACCTACCTCCGCGCCCCGTCGAGGTCTATGCCGCCGACCTGATCGCCGTGGGCGGCGAGGGCGATACGTGCGTCTGGACCGTGGCGTTTTCGGTAAGCAAAGGCACCTACATTCGCGCGCTCGCTCGCGATCTGGGTCGTGCCTGCGATTGTGCTGCACATATTTCCGCGCTGCGCCGTACGGCCTCCGGCGTGGTTTCCATTGGCGCCTGTCATGCGGTAGAGGAGCTCTCTGCCGAGACCGCTGCCGGTTTCGCTCTGGATCCCATCGCCGCCCTAGGTGCCACGCGTGTCGATTTGCCGGGTAATCTTGCAGACGACCTGCTTTGTGGCCGCCGCGTTCCCGTTGAACGCGCGCTTGCGGACTTCGATACGGCGAAGGCGCCGTTCGCGCTCGTACTCGATGGGGGATTGAAGGCGCTTGCTCGTATCGAGGGCGGCCGCTTTGTGATGGAGCACGTTTTTCCGCAGGCGATCGGCGGTGTTCGATGATGCTGACGCCCCACGAGCTCGCGCGTATCTTTTTCGCGGGTGAGTTGGATGAGGCCCGTATCGTTTCTGCCGATGCTTTTGATGGGTGCGAGTTCTTGGGTGCCGCGTCGATCGCTATTGGCGTGTTTGATGGCGTGCATCGTGGGCACCAAGAGCTGATCGAAGCGGTTATTCGCGATGCACATGATCACGGCAGCAAAGCGGTCGTGGTCACCTTCGATCCTGATCCGGACGTCGTGGTGAGTCCGTCGCCCGCCCAAAAATTGATGACGACGGCCGACCGCCTGCATGCCCTGGCTCAAACCGGGGTCGATGCGGTGGTGGCCGTTCCCTTTACGCCCGCCGTGGCGGCACTCGACCATGTCGGGTTTCTGGCGCTGTTGTCGCGCGTTGTCGATATTCGCTCCATTCGTGTAGGCAGCGACTTTAGGCTCGGCTGCGGCGGCGCTTCGGGCGTTGCCGAGATGCGCGCCTGGGGCACTGAGCGTGGGGTTGACGTTTACGGTCACGACCTGCTCTGCGTTAACGGGCAGACCATCTGCGCCACGCGCATCCGCCATGAGCTGGGTCAGGGTCATGTGGAGCTGGCTGCCGAGCTTCTCGGCCGTCCCTATATGCTGCGCGGCGTTGTGGCGGCTGGCCGTCACGAGGGCTCCGATATGGGCTTTCCCACGGCAAACATCCAGGTGCCCGACGGCATCCAAGTGCCTGCCGATGGCGTCTATGAGGGTCTGGTGCTGGTCGACGATACCGTATGGCCTGCTGCCGTTAACGTCGGCCTGCCGCCGACCTATGCCGATGATGCCGCCTCGGCGCATCTCGAGGCCAACTTGATTGGCTATGCGGGCGACTTGTATGGCGCCTCCGTGTCGTTGGCGTTTACGCGCTGGCTGCGTCCGTCTCGCGTGTTCGATTCGCTGGACGAGCTTATCGCGACCGTCGAGGGTAATATCGACGATATTCGTCATAACTTGGGTGAGCAGGGGGTGAGCATCCGTGATTAGCGATGAGGAAAAAGATCAGGTACGCGCGGCGTCGGACTTGGTTGCCATCGTGCAGGAAACGGTTGAGCTCAAGCCCCGCGGCCATGAGTTTTGGGGCTGCTGCCCGTTTCATGGCGAAAAGACCCCATCGTTTCACATTATCCCTGCTACGCAGGTGTGGCACTGTTTTGGCTGCGGCGAGGGCGGCGACGTCTTCACCTATATCATGAAGCGCGAGAACCTGAGCTTTCCCGAGTCGATCCGCTATTTGGCCGACCGTGCCGGCATTGAGCTGCACGATACCGGTGCGCAGCGCGATCGCGGCACCAAGCGTGCCCGCATCTATGACCTGTGCGCCGAGACGGCTCAGTTCTACCACACCATGCTTATGCGCGGTAAGGACAGCCGTCCGCGCGAGTACTTTGCCAGTCGTGGCATGGGCGGAGATGTCTGTCGCCGCTACTGCCTGGGCTTTGCGCCGGGTCGCAACGCGCTGGTGTCGCATCTGTCGCAGGCGGGCTTTACCCCGCAGGAGATGATCGACGCCAACGTGGCCGTGAGCCGTGGACGTGGACAGCTTGCCGACCGTTTTTACGACCGCGTGATGTTTCCCATCTTTGATGAGCAGGGTCACAATATCGCCTTTGGCGGGCGCATCATGGGCGATGGTCAGCCCAAGTACCTCAACACGGCCGAGACGAGTGTGTTTCATAAAAAGCGAAACCTCTATGGCTTTAACTGGGCCAAGGAGTTTATCGTCGCGCAGGATACCGCCATCGTGGTGGAGGGCTATACCGACTGCATCGCCTGCTGGGAGGCAGGGATCAAAAACGTCGTCGCCACGCTGGGCACAGCGCTGACGGAACATCACGTTAAGACGCTCACCCGTTTTGCCAAGCGCATTGTATATATGTTCGATGGCGACGCCGCCGGTCAAAAGGCCGCTCGCCGCGCGATTCAGTTTATCGAGCAGGATTCGATGGATCTTCGCTGCGTGGTGCTGCCCGATGGCAACGACCCCATGGAGTTCATCACGGCGCATGGCGGCGAGGCGCTGCAGGCGCGCATCGATGCCGCCGAGCCCCTCATGGACTTTGTCTACCGTTCGCTGCAGGAGTCGAGCGACATTACCACACCGGGCGGTCGTGCCAAGGCGCTCGAGGATGCGCTGACGCTCATCTATCCGCTGCGTGACAGCTATATGATCGACACGTACTTTATCCAGATTGCCGACCTGTTGGGTTTGGACCTGGAGACCGTGCGCGCGAGTTCGGGCCGCGTGTTTCGCGATGTCGCCAAGCGTGAGGATGCCGAGCGCCGGCGTGAGCAGAACTACGAGCGTCAACGCGCGCAAGCTGAGCGCGCGGGCATCGCGGGCGGTCGGGCGTCTGGTTCGCAGGGGACGTCTCGCGGTGCCTGGGCCGCGGGTGCGACGCCGCCGGTGTCCGCACCGGTCGAGGAGGACCCGTACGACTACGTTCCGCTTGATGCCTATGGGGCCGCGCCGGTGGAGGTCGACGAGGATCTGCCGCCAATCGATGTGCCAGCGGGGATGGAAAGCGCTGCGCCCGTTGCCGATAGCTCAAGCGTGGCGGCAGCTCCGTCGATGCCGATCGTTTTGACCGATCTGGAGCGGAAATCCCTGGCGGGGGAGCGCGAGCTGCTGACGATGCTCACGAGCTACCCCGATCTGTTCCGCACGTATGCCGATCGCATTTGTTCTATCGAGTGGGTTGACCCGCGTCACGAGTCCATTGCGTGGGCCGTGCTGGCAACGCCGCCGGGAACCGATCCTGCGGCATGTATGGATGCGGCGCGGGCGGTGTGTCCCGAGGCGGCGTCGCTTGTCAGCGCCGGGCGCATCTCGGCGACGAGCAAGCACCCGACCGAGACGAACATCGTCTTTATGCTCGATACGCTCGAGCTCTACACCATCAAACGTCGCATGCGAGCCGCGCAGGCCAAGTTGCGTCAGGACCGTTCACTCGACGATGAGGCTCGTCGCGTGCTGACGATGCAGGCGGTGCAAGATTCACAGCGCCAGCGCGAGCTCCAAAAGTCGATCGGTGGCGTGGCCGACCCGTTCCGTTTGATCGGTTTGGAGACCGCAGGTGCCGATCAGGCCTAGATGTTGTGGTCAACCAGCGTATTCTCGCCTATATCATGTCTTTATTTTGGGTATAGAGGTCTACGTGTGTGCTAAAGTATTGAGTCCTGTGGACTACGAAGGGAGAATCTGTGCCAAAAAAGACTGAGAGCACGGGTACTGGGCTGGAATCCTACGTTGCAAAGCTCATGGGCAACGGCTCAAACAGGACTTCGGTAACCGAGGACGAGATTCAGGTCGCCCTGAAGGATATCGATGTTACTGATGAGCAGCTCAACGCGGTGTATTCCGCGCTGCGCAACAGCGGCATCCAGATTATCTCCGCGAGCGGAAACGACGACGCCCCGATGGACGTCGACGATGACGATAACGATACCGACGATTTCGATGATGACAAGCACGATTCCGGCTCGCTTGACGATCACGAGCTTAAGATGGCCCGCCAGGCCGATGCCGAGATGGGCTCTTCCAAGAGCAAGAAGAAGCGCACCGTGCGCACGTCCCGTTCGCGTTCGCGCGTGCGCGGCATCGATGCCTCCACGGTGATGCTGACCGGCGACCCGGTTCGTATGTACCTCAAGGAGATCGGTAAGGTCGACCTGCTGACCGCATCTGAAGAGGTCGATCTGGCCATGAAGATTGAGGCCGGTCTCGAGGCTACCGAGAAGCTCGAGGCTGCCGATGCAGGCGAGATTGAACTCACACGCTCCGAGATGCGTCGACTTACGCGTATTGAGAATGTTGGTCTTGAGGCCAAGCAGGCGCTCATCAGCGCAAACCTGCGTCTGGTCGTCTCCATCGCCAAGCGCTATGTCGGCCGTGGCATGCTGTTCCTGGATCTGATTCAGGAGGGCAACCTCGGTCTGATCCGCGCCGTCGAGAAGTTCGACTACCAGAAGGGCTTTAAGTTCTCCACGTACGCCACGTGGTGGATCCGTCAGGCCATTACGCGCGCTATTGCCGACCAGGCCCGTACCATCCGTATTCCCGTGCACATGGTCGAGACCATCAACAAGCTCGTCCGCGTGCAACGCCAGCTCCTCCAGGATCTGGGTCGCGACCCGACTCCTGAGGAGATCGGTGCTGAGATGGACATGAGCGCCGACCGCGTCCGCGAGATCCAGAAGATTTCGCAGGAGCCTGTGTCGCTCGAGACCCCGATCGGTGAGGAAGAGGATTCCCAGCTGGGCGACTTCATCGAGGACTCCCAGGCTATCGTTCCGCCCGATGCCGCCAGCTTCTCCATGCTGCAGGAGCAGCTCACCCAGGTGCTCGATTCGCTTGCCGATCGTGAGCGCAAGGTTATCGAGCTGCGCTTTGGTCTCGTTGACGGACATCCCCGCACGCTCGAGGAAGTCGGTCGCGAGTTTGGCGTCACGCGCGAGCGTATCCGCCAGATCGAGTCCAAGACCCTGGCCAAGCTCCGCCACCCGAGCCGCTCGAGCAAGCTGAAGGACTACATCGAAAGCTAGTCAAGCAAGAGGCGCCCTCAAGCACATCCGCTTGAGGGCGCTTTATGTAGTCGTTGGGTGTTCCTATAGTTTTGTCAACCGTCGGGGCTACTCCCGGTAGGGCACCCGGTCGCGCATCACGGCGTATATCGCCCTGAGCCGCTTCCTCGCGACGGCCTTGAGCGCCCGCCCGTGCCCCATGCCCCGCGCCCTGCAGGCCCGGTAGTACTCGCCGTAGCGCCCCGAGGACCTCACCAGGCTGTTGCACGAGAAGATCAGCAGGGACTTGAGCCTCGCGTCGCCGCGCCTGGACGCCCTGACCGACCTCACCGACGTGCCGGAGCTCCTCACCCTCGGGGCTATGCCGCAGTACGAGGCCAGGTGGTCGTGGTCCGGGAACCTCCCGATGTCGACCGACACCGCGAGCTGCGCCGCGGTCCTCGGGCCGATGCCGGGCACGGTGAGCAGGCACACGTAGGTCTCGTCGCCCTCGAGCAGCGCCGCCGTCTCGGCCTCGAGGGCCCCGGCCTCGTCGAGGGCCTCCGATATCCGGGCGGCCAGGAACCTGACCTGCCTGTTCTCGGCCTCGACGAGCGCCGGCGGGGGCGCGGTGGAGGCGGCCGCGGCCTCCCCGGCGGCCTCGGCCCGCGGGCCCTCGGCCCCGGAGCGGGCGATCCCCCACGCCCCGCCGAACCCGGCGATGGATTGGCAACACCTATTTGGACGATTCCGGGAGGGACAGCCCCGCCTCCCTGA
>NZ_SPFY01000019.1 GCF_005844325.1 Collinsella aerofaciens
CGTAGCGGGTGGTTTAAAGCTGGCCGCTGCGCGGCCAGCGGACTAAAGTCTTGAATTTGGTGGCTCGGCAAAGCCGAGCCCTTATATGGGGAGGCCGGAGCTAAAGCTCCGGCCTCACTAACTTTCCTATTAGATTAAGTGAGCGATCGAGGAATCGCACTCCCCTCCTCTGCCGAGTTACCGCAGGGCCTGCCCTGAAGTTACTTTTCAGAACACTCCGCAGGACGCAAGAAACCCCCGCCGCACGAAGTGCGCAGCGGGGGTTTCTTGCATGTCCGAGGACGTTCTGAAAAGTAACTTCAGGGCGGGCCCGGACGATAACAACCGGCTACAAGTCGATGTGCGATTCCTTGATCGGGAACGGCTCCGCGAAGTGGCAGGCGCAGCAGTGGCCCGGTGCGACTTCCTTAAACTCGGGAAGCTTCTCAGAGCAGATGCCCTGCGCGATCGGGCAGCGCGTGTGGAAACGGCAGCCGGTCGGCGGATCCAGCGGCGACGGCGGGTCGCCAGCGAGGATGATGCGCTTGCGGGTCTTCTGGATATCAGGATCGGGAACCGGCACGGCAGACAGCAGCGACTGCGTGTACGGATGGTGAGGCTCGCTGTAGAGCGTCTTCCAGTCCGAAACCTCGACCATCTTACCCAGATACATAACGGCAACGCGATCGGAGATGTGCTGCACGACGGACAAGTCGTGGGCGATAAACAGATATGCGGTACCGAACTTGTCCTGGAGCTCCTTCAGTAGGTTCAGAACCTGGGCCTGAATGGACACATCCAGAGCGGAAACCGGCTCGTCGCAGATAATCAGCTTGGGCTTCAGCGCAAAAGCGCGGGCAATGCCGACACGCTGACGCTGACCGCCGGAGAACTCATGCGGATAGCGGTTGATGTGCTCGGGGTTCAGTCCAACGACGTCGAGAAGCTCGCGGACGCGCTCAATGCGCTCCTCCTTGGTACCCACGCCATGAATGGTCATGGGCTCGGAGACGATCTCGCCGATGGTCATGCGGGGATTCAGCGAAGCATAGGGATCCTGGAAGATAAACTGCATCTCGCGACGCATGTCCTTGATCTCATGCTTGCTCATCTCGGCAACATCTTTACCCTGGAAGAACACCTTACCGGCGGTCGGCTTGGTCAGGCGCATGATGGTACGGCCCGTGGTGGACTTACCGCAACCAGACTCGCCAACTAGGCCAAAGGTCTCGCCAGGATAAATCTCAAAAGAGATGTCGTTTACAGCAGAGACGACGCGCTTGGAAAAACGCTTGGCGAACATGCCGGACTCAGCGGGGAACTCCTTAGAGAGGTGCTCGACCTTCAGCAGCGGAGTACGCTCGTTGGTATCTGCCATTACGCCTCGCCTCCCTTCTTGGAATCCATGCGCGTACGGGACGTCTCAGGAGCGTTCTTGAGGAACTCGGGGTCACCGGAATAGTGGCACGCAGAATAGTGACCGGACTCGGTGACAACACGCTCGGGGCGCTGCTTGCGGCACTTATCGGTTGCATAAGGGCAACGAGGCGAGAACACGCAGCCCTCGGGCAGGTTCATTAGCGAAGGCGGATTGCCGTGAATCGGCGTAAGCGGCTTCTTCTCATCGATGGCCTGCTCCGGGATGGAGCGGATAAGGCCCCAGGTGTAGGGGTGGCGGCTCTCGTAGAAGATTTCCTCGGCAGTACCGAACTCGACGGGACGGCCGGCGTACATAACCATGATCTTGTCGGCCATATCAGCGACAACACCCAGGTCATGGGTAATCATGATGATGGCGTTGCCGTTCTTCTCCTGCATTTCCTGCATAAGCTCAATAATCTGAGCCTGGATGGTAACGTCCAGGGCAGTCGTGGGCTCATCGGCAATCAGAATATCGGGATCGCAGGCAAGAGCCATGGCAATCATGACGCGCTGACGCATACCGCCAGAGAACTGGTGCGGATACTCATTGACGCGCTTCTCGGGTTCAGGAATGCCAACGAGGTCCAAAAGCTCGGTGGCGCGCTTGAGCGCCTCCTGCTTGGAGTAACCGCGATGCAGACGAAGGCCCTCGCCCACCTGCTTGCCGATCTTATAGACCGGGTTCAAGGAGGTCATAGGATCCTGGAAGATCATCGCGATATCGTTACCGCGAATGTGCTGCATCTCTTCCTCGGTCATCTCAAGGATAGAACGACCGCGATAGCGAACGTCGCCGCCCTCAATCTTTCCCGGAGGCATCGAGATAAGACCCATGATGGTCATGGCGGTCACGGACTTGCCAGAGCCGGACTCGCCGACGACGCCCAGGGTCTCGCCGCGATCGAGCGTGTAGGAGACACCGTCGACAGCGCGAACAATGCCATCCTCGGTGTGGAAATACATCTTAAGGTCATCGACCTCGAGCAGATGCTGGCCCTCGGGAACCGGCTGGTCCTTCAGGTCCACATAGTTCTTGTTCTTCTTCATCCTTATGCGTCCTTCATCTTGACGTCGAGGGCGTCGCGCAGACCGTCACCCAGCAGGGTGAAGGCGAGCACCGTCGAGAGAATTGCCAGACCGGGCATGATCATCATCCAGGGAGCGGTCAGAAGATACTGCTGACCGTCCTGAATCATGGAGCCCCACGAAGGCGTAGGCGGAATAACGCCCATGCCGAGGAAGGACAGAGCGGACTCGGTCAGAATGGCGCCACCAATGTTCATGGTCGCGTAGACCACGATGGAGGCGACGGAGTTCGGGAAGATGTGACGCACGACGATACGAGCATCGGATGCACCCATCGCGCGTGCAGCGTCAACATAGTCGTTTTCCTTGACCGTCAAGATTGCAGAGCGGAAGACGCGCGCAATCGAAGGCCAGCCGAGAATACCGATGGCGATAAAGACGTTCTGAAGACCACGGCCGATAACGGCGATCATGGCGACAACGAACAGCACGTACGGGAACGCCAGGAAGATGTCCGCACAGCGCATGATGATCGTATCCCAGATGCCGCCGTAGAAACCCGCCAGAGCACCCATGACCAGACCGATCAGCGTGGAGATCGCGGTGGCCATAATGCCGACGGACAGCGAAACACGTGCACCGTAGATAACGCGGACGAGAATGTCACGACCTAGGGCGTCGGTGCCAAACGGGTGCTCGGCACACGGAGCCAGCAGCGACGTCTGAGCCATGGTGGTCGAGTCGGAAGCCGTCGGCGAACCGAGCCAGGGCTTAGCCCACAGATCTGCGGTCAGGGCAACCACAACGACGATGATGATCCAGCAGACACCGATAACGGCGAGCTTGTTCTTACGGAGACGCTTAAAAGCGTCGCCCCACAGCGTGCGGGACTTGGCGGGAGCAGATGCGGCCTTGGTGGCGGTAGCCTGCTCCTGAGACTGAGAATCAGTTTCCTGCATGAGACGTACCTCCCTTAGGCCTTATCCGACGGACCGCCAAGGCGGATGCGCGGGTCGAGGAATGCATAGCTAATGTCGACGAGCAGGTTGATCACCATGACGACGACGACGATGAGCGTAACGCCGCCCATAACGATGGGCCAGTCACGCATGCTAATGGCGCGATAGACCTCATAGCCGATACCGGGCCAGTTAAAGACCGTCTCGGTCAGGATGGCGCCCGAAAGCATGCCGCCAAAGTCGACACCAATATAGGTAACGACGGGGATGAGTGCATTCTTAAGCGCATGCTTGATGATGATCGCGCGATTGGAGAGACCCTTGGCCTTTGCCGTACGGATGTAATCCTGGTTCATGACGTCAAGCAGCTGCGAACGCATAATGCGGGCGGCATAAGCGGTCGAAACCGAAGCCAGCGTAATGGTCGGAAGCACATAGTGCATCCAATCCTGATACTGAGAGCTGGAACCGCCGGCACCCGAGATCGGCATGGAGAATGCACCGCCCGTGGCGTCCTTGAGAATGACGCCAAAGAACAGCTGCAGCAACATACCGAGCCAGAAAGCCGGGACGGCAACGAGAATCGACGTGGTGAGCGTTACCAAAATATCCCAGAAGGAATAACGCTTAACCGCCGAAATGATACCCGCACCGATACCCATGATTGCCTCGAGCACGATGGCGCACGCGGCAAGTTTGACCGTATACGGATACTTCTGGGCAAAGATTTCCGTAACCGGCAGCTTGCGCTGATACGAATTGCCCAGATCGCCATGAAGCAGGCCGTTCATGTAATACAAGTAACGGTCCACGAGCGACGTTTGAACGGGGTCGCCGTTCTCGTCAAGGATCGCGTTGCCGTCCTCGTCCGACTGGACCAGGTGATAGCGGACGCGAAGCTGAAGCTCCACCTCGGGGGACAGAGCCTTGTCTCCACCGATCAGCTTGATCGGATCTCCCGGCACGATATTCTGGAGGGCGAACAGAATCAGCGTAACGCCCAAAAACACCGGGATGAACTGAAGCACACGTTTAACGATGTACTTACCCATACCACTCCCCTATCTAGGGATTAACCTAAATGGGATGCCGATCGCCAGACCGGCATCCCAAAATTACCATCAGCCAGTTTACCCCAGGTTAGGGAGAACTGTATGTTTCCCATGAGGTCTACGTAAATACTTGACCCTCACGGAAGCTGCAAACTCTTAGGCGAGCTCAGCGGTACCCAGCTCGGCATGCTTCTGCGGATCGACATAGAGGTGCTTGATGCGATCGGAGCCGACGATGGTGTGCGTGTAGAACATAATCGGGATGACCGGGCAGTCGGCAGCGACCATTGCGTCGGCCTCCTGCATCTTAGCGACGCGCTCCTCGTCGTCAACAATAGTACGAGCCTCGTCGACCTTGGCGTCGAACTCGGGGTTGTTGTAACCGGAGCGGTTATCGCCACCGAGGGAGTCGGAGTGGAACAGCGGATACAGGAAGTTGTCCATGATCGGGTAGTCGGCAATCCAACCCAGACGACCGAACTGATAGTTAAAGTTCTGATACTGCTCGAGCAGGGCAGACCACTCAGGGGTATCGGAGACAGCGGTAACGCCAACCTTGGCGAGGTCGCCGATGATGGACTCCATGATCTCCTTGTGACCGCCGTCCTGGTTGTAGGAAAGGGTCACGCTAATGCCACGATCCCCGTTAGCGCCAGCGGGAGCAACCTTGTCGAGGTACTCGTTAGCCTTGTCGACATCGTAGGCGCAGAACTCCCATGCGCCCTCCTTGTAGCCATCGATGCCCGGAGGAACAATGCCGTCGGCAGGGGTACGGGTACCCTTATAGATGGTCTTGCAGATGGCCTCACGGTTGATGGCCAGGGAGATGCCCCTGCGCAGGTCGGCGTTGTTGAACGGCTCGGCCGTGGTGTTGCAGGTCAGATAGTACGTGGAAGGCTCGGCGCCGAGCAGCATGCGCTCGCCGTCACCCATGGTGTAGCCGTCCTTGGACACGCCGCGATCCTTCTTGGCGGCATCGATCTGAGCGACGGGAACGTCGCAGACATCGAGGTTACCGGCCTGGAACTCCTTGTAAGCAGTCTCCATGTCCTTGATGACCTGGAAGTGGATGCCATCGATCTTGGCCTTGTCGCCATAGTAATCGTCGAACTTCTTGAGGTTGATCTCCTGACCATCCTCCCACTTGCCGTCCATCATGAACGGGCCGTTACCGACCGGTGCAAGATAGAAGCTCTTGACATCGGACTCGGCGCACTCGGGAACCGGGGCCAGAGCCGGGTGAGAGGCGACGAAGGGGAAGTCGGCGTAAGCGGAAGACAGCTTGACGACGAGGGTCTCATCGTCGGGGCAAGTAACACCGCTGAGCTCGGTAGCGTTACCGGCAAGCAGGTCGTCATAGCCCTCGACCATAGAAAGGTGATAGGAGACCTCGGAAGGGCCGTACTCGGTAGCGATGGCCGACTTGGTGTTGACCAGACGCTCCCAACCGAGCTTGAAGGACTTGGAGGTAACGTCGTCACCGTTGTGGAACTTGGCCTTCTTGATCTTGAAGGTGAACTCGGTGGCGTCGTCGTTGGCCTCAAAGGACTCGCAAGCCAGCGGAACGATCTCGCCCTTCTCGGCGTCATAAGAGGTCAGAGCATCAAAGAGCTGGTACTCGACCTGAGTGCCCTGGTCCTCCTGGACGTTATAGGGGTCGATGCAGACCGGGTTGTTGATGTAGAAGTTCAGCGTCGAACCGGACTCAGAACCGGAAGCGTCGCCGCCCTTCTTGCCGCATGCGGCAAGAAAAGCCATGGAGCTCGCAGCAAGGGTACCGCCGACAAAGGCGCGACGACCCATAACGGGCTGGTGGAACATAGAATCAGCCATGCCATCCTCCTTATGAGATAGGACAAAGTAAGTTCGGTCGGGCAACGTCAAGACAGCCCAATCGAACCATTCAAACGCGGTCCGCCGTTTTGGCTGGTTATACAAAGCGGACCAACGTATTGCAATACAGTAGCGCATTTTATGCACGATTTGGGGCTAATTCCGGTTAACGGTCGAGATTTTCTTTAGTTGGGCGAAGTATATGAGGATATTTTGACTCTGTTACAAATATGTAAACAAAATGGGTCCCGCACTTGCGGGACCCTTTTCAAGTATTTATGCGGTTCGTGATTAGTAGCCCACGATGCCCTGCGGGAAGAAGAACATGCACAGCACGACGCACACGGCAAACACGACAGCCATGATGACGGTCAGGCGGTCAAGGTTCTGCTCCATAACGCCCGTGGCAGAGCTGGAGTTATACAGCGAGCTGGCAATCATATCCGAAACGCCGGTACCCTTACCGGAATGCATCAGGACGAGAATCGTCAGCGCCACGGCAGAAACAGCCCAAACGACAAACAGAAGAATCTGGAACGGACCCATAGATAAGCTCCTTAATAGAACAGTTCAAACTCCAGTACTGTACCACAATCCCCCGCTCTCCCCTACCTGCCACTCAAGGACGGGGTGGAAATGGCAGAAATACCAAAAAGGGGGTTGTCCGGTTGTGGACAACCCCCTTGCTAGAAAACGGTATTTGTTTTCTCTTAGGCCTCGGTGGCGAGCACGCGGCCCGTCATCTCGGCGGAAGGCTCCAGACCAGCCATGGTGAGCATAGTCGGGGCGATATCGGAAAGACGACCGTCCTCGATACCGGTGAGCTGTGCCTTCTCATCAACGATGATGAACGGCACGCGGTTGGTGGTGTGAGCCGTAAACGGATGCTTGGAACCGTCGGAAGCAACGTCAAACATGTGATCGGCGTTGCCGTGGTCGGCGGTAATCAGCGCAAAGCCGCCCTTGGCGAGAATCGCCGGGACAACCTTGGACAGGGCATCGTCAACAGCCTCGACAGCCTTAACGGCAGCGTCGAAGACACCGGTGTGGCCAACCATGTCGCAGTTCGCGAAGTTCACGATGTAGAAATCAGCGCGATCCTCGTTGATGGCGGCGACGAGCTTCTCGGTAACCTCGGGAGCGCTCATCTCGGGCTGCAGATCGTAGGTAGCAACCTTGGGGGAAGCGACGAGCACGCGCTCCTCGCCCTCCTTGGGCTCCTCGATGCCGCCGTTGAGGAAGAACGTCACGTGGGCGTACTTCTCGGTCTCGGCAGTGTGCAGCTGCTTCAGGCCATTGGCGGCGATAACGTCGGCCAGGACGTTCTCGGGGAATGTCTTGGGGAAGGCGACCTCGACGTCAAACGTCGGATCGTACTCAGTCATCGTCACAAAGTGCGAGAGCTTGATCTGCTCGCGCTCAAAGCCGTCGAACTCCTTGTCCGTGAACACGCGGGTCATCTGACGGGCGCGGTCGGGACGGAAGTTGAAGAAGATGGCCGCGTCGCCCTCGTGGATGCCCTCATTGTGGGCAGCGAAGGGCTCGACGAACTCGTCGCCGCGCGGATCCTTCTCGTAGTAGGCCTTGATGCCGGCAACGGGGTCGGTATCGGCATCGGACGCATTGACCATGACGTCGTAGGCACGCTGGATGCGCTCCCAACGGTTGTCGCGGTCCATCGCCCAATAACGACCCGAGACGGTGGCAACGCGAGCGTCGCAACCGGTCTCCTCGGAAATCTTGGCCAGGAAGGCGCAGAACTCGCTCATGTAGCCAGCACCGGACTGCGGGTCGACGTCGCGGCCATCCATGAAGGCGTGGACACGAACGGTCTTGACGCCATGCTCGGCAGCCATCTTGACCAGAGCCTCAACGTGGTTCATATGAGAATGAACACCGCCAGGGCTCATAAGGCCCATGAGGTGGAGAGTCTTGCCGTCAGCCTTGACATCGTCCATAGCCTTGACAAAAACCTCGTTCTTGGCGATGGAGCCGTCCTTGATGGCATTGTTGATGCGCGAAAGCTCCTGGAACACGATGCGGCCGGCACCGATGTTGAGGTGACCCACCTCGGAGTTGCCCATCTGGCCGTCGGGAAGGCCCACGTCCTCGCCCGAAGCGCCGAGCGTGGTGTGGGGGTACTTCTCGTACAGGCTATCAAGGAAGGGCGTCTTGGCAGCGGCGACGGCGTTCTCGCCATCGGCCGGAGCAAGGCCGCAACCATCCATGATGATCAGGAGTGCAGGAAGATGACGTTGTGCCATATGTCCTACTCGCCTGCCTTGACGACCATAGAGGCGAAGTCGGCAGCCTTGAGCGAAGCGCCGCCCACGAGGGCGCCGTCAACGTCGGGCTTGGCGACGAGCTCGGCGATGTTGCCGGGCTTGGCGGAACCGCCATACAGCACGCGGATGCCGTTGGCGAGCTCCTCGCCGAACATCTCCTTGAGGGTCTCACGGATAGCGCCGCAGACCTCCTGAGCGTCCTCGGCGGTAGCGGTCTTGCCTGTGCCGATGGCCCAGATGGGCTCGTAGGCGACGACGACCTGCTTGGGGCAGGTGATCTCAAGGCCAGCAAGGCCAGCCTTGACCTGGTTCACGACGTGCTCGACATAGGTGCCAGCCTCGCGGACCTCGAGGGACTCGCCGCAGCAGAAGACGGGAACAAGACCGGCGGAAACGAGAGCCTTAGCCTTCTTGTTCTGATCCTCGTCGGTCTCGTGGAAGTAGTCGCGACGCTCGGAGTGACCGATGATGCAGTAGGTGCAGCCAGCGGACTTGAGCATGTCGCAAGAAGACTCACCGGTGAAGGCACCCTTGGCCTCCCAGTACACGTTCTGTGCACCGAGGGCGATGGGGGCAGCCTGAATGCGGTCATGAACCGTGGTGATGTCGATGGTCGGAGGGCAGACGAGCACCTCGACGCCAGCCGGAACCTCGGGCAGAGCCTGAGCCAGCTCGTCGGCGAGCTTGGCGGCCTCGGCGACGTCGTTGTTCATCTTCCAGTTACCAGCGATAAGAAGGGTGCGATTAGGCATCGAGAAGCGCCTCCACTCCGGGCAGGGCCTTACCCTCGACGAGCTCCATGGAAGCGCCACCACCGGTGGAGATCCAGCTCATCTTGTCGGCCAGGTTGAACTTGTTGACAGCTGCGACAGAGTCACCACCGCCGATGATCGAGGTGCAGTCAGCCTCGGCGAGAGCCTCGGCGATAGCCTGGGTGCCGTGAGCAAAGTTGTCAAACTCGAAGACGCCCATGGGGCCGTTCCAGAACACGGTCTTGGCGCCCTTGACAGCCTCGGCATAGAGCTCCTCGGTCTTGGGACCGATGTCCATACCCTCACGATCGTCGGGGATAGCGTCGGAAGCAACAACCTCGGGGACAGCGTCCTCGCCAAAGTGATCGGCAACACGGTTGTCGATGGGGAGTAGGATCTTGACACCCTTCTCCTCGGCCTTCTTGAGCATCTCGCCGGCGCGCTCGACCCAGTCCTCTTCCTTGAGGGACTGACCAACGGACAGGCCCTGAGCCAGGAAGAAGGTGTAGGCCATACCGCCACCGATGATCAGGGTGTCAGCGGAGTCGATGAGGTGATCGAGAACGCCGATCTTGGAGGAAACCTTGGAACCGCCGACGATGGCGACGAAGGGGCGCTCGGGCTCGGCGAAGATGCCGGTCAGCGTGTCGACCTCCTTCTCGAGCAAGAAGCCGGCGACGGCAGGCAGGTAAGCGGCGGGGCCCACGACGGAACCCTGGGCGCGGTGAGCGGTGCCGAAGGCATCGAGAACGAAGACGTCACCATAGGAAGCGAGCTTCTTGGCGATCTCGGGATCGTTCTTCTTCTCACGCTTGTCAAAACGGACGTTCTCGAGAACGAGGACCTTACCCGGCTCGACGGCGGCGACAGCCTCAGCAGCCTTCTCGCCGTAGGTGTCAGCGACAAAGGCAACGTCGAGACCAGAGAGCTCAGCGAGCTTCTTGGCGACGGGCTCGAGGGACAGCTCGGGCTGGAAGCCGGTGCCCTCGGGACGGCCGAGGTGGCTCATGAGGATGACGCGAGCGTTGTGCTCAACGAGGTAGTTGATGGTGGGCAGGGCAGCCTTGATACGGGTGGTGTCGCCAACGACGCCATCCTTGATAGGCACGTTAAAGTCAACGCGGACGAGAACGCGCTTTCCGTCGACATCGATGTCGCGGACGGTCTTCTTGGTAAAGGCCATGTTTGCTTCTACCTTTCGTACGTGTCTGCCTCCCATTACGGCAGACGATTTCTTATAAAAAGGGCGCGACCCTAGGGTGTAAGCCCTATAAGGCCGCGCCCTTCTTTAGACGCTCAACGAGCTATTCGCTAAAAGCTAAATTAAGCAACGAACTTCTCGAAGTACTTGATGGTGCGGACCATCTGAGAGGTGTAGGAGTTCTCGTTGTCGTACCAAGAGGTGACCTGAACGAGGGTCTGGCCGTTGCCGAGGTCAGAGCACATGGTCTGAGTGGCGTCGAAGATGGAGCCGTGGGTCTCGCCGACGATGTCGCGGGAGACGATCTGGTCCTCGTTGTAGGCGAAGGTCTCGGGGATGGTCTCAGCGTAGGCCTTCATGGCAGCGTTGACCTCGTCGACGGTGACCTTCTTGTCAACGACGGCGTAGAGGTTGGTCAGCGAGCCGGTCGGCGTCGGGACGCGCTGGGCGGCACCGATGAGCTTGCCGTTGAGCTCGGGGAGAACCAGGCCGATGGCCTTGGCAGCGCCCGTGGTGTTCGGGACGATGTTCTCGGAGCAGGCGCGGGAGCGACGGAAGTTGCCCTTGCGCTGCGGGCCGTCGAGCGGCATCTGGTCGCCGGTGAAGGCGTGGATGGTGGTCATGATGCCGGACACGATGGGAGCGAAGTCGTTCAGACCCTTGGCCATCGGGGCGAGGCAGTTGGTGGTGCAGGAAGCAGCGGAGATGATGTTGTCCTCAGCGGTCAGCGTCTCATGGTTGACGTTGTACACGATGGTGGGCAGATCGCTGCCGGCCGGAGCGGAGATGACGACCTTCTTGGCGCCAGCGTTGATGTGGGCCTGAGCCTTAGCCTTGCTGGTGTAGAAGCCGGTGCACTCGAGAACGACGTCGACGTCAAGGTCGCCCCAAGGCAGGTTGTTAGCGTCGGCCTCCTTGTAGATCTTGATCTCCTTGCCGTCAACGGTGATGGAATCCTCGCCAGCAACGACCTCGTGATCGCGAGCGTAGTTGCCCTGCGTGGAGTCGTACTTCAGCAGGTAAGCGAGCATATCGGGAGAGGTGAGGTCGTTGATAGCGACGATCTCGGAGCCCTCATGACCGAACATCTGACGGAAAGCCAGACGACCGATGCGACCGAAGCCGTTAATAGCAACCTTTACTGCCATTGTGTCTCCTTTCGTAAGGCCCCCGCGAGCTACAGCGCCCGCCGTTGAGGCCCACAAACTAACCACTCGCCTAATATACCTTTTTTTTGACTTGAATTTCACGAGAATGCTCGAAATTGAAAATCAAATTTACGTTAAAACGTTTTAAAGAATAAAATAGCAGCTAAATCCGTATATAAGTCGATACTTCAAACTACCTGTTTGCTTCAATGAGCTTTTCAAGCCTCAAAACGCGATGGTACAGGGCAGACTTCGACAAGGGAGGGTCAGCCATCTCGCCCAGATCGCGCAGCGACAGATCGGGATAGCGCTCGCGCAGGTCGCAAAAGACTGCCAAGGCGTCCGGAAGCGTGTCGCGCAAACCCCGCTGTTCGAGCTCATCGATCAACGCAAGCTGATGCTGGGCGGCACCCGCACTTCTGGTCTGATTGGCCAGTTCGGCATTCACGCGACGGTTTACGTCGTTCTTAACCAATTTGACCGCGCGCGCCTCCTCAATCTCGGCAACGCTGCGCTTGGCACCAATCAGCTTTAGGAGCTGCTCGATCTCCTCGGCGCTCTTAATGTAGACAGCAAAGGATCCGCGCCGCGCGTTAACGCGCGCATGGACCCCAATCTGCTCCAATAGATCGCAAAGTCCCCGAGCATACTGCTCGCCCTGCACCGCGATCTCCAAATGAAAGTCGCCGCGGGGATCGGCCACGAAACCGCCGGCGATGAGCGCGCCGCGGATGTAGGCAAGCCTGCAGCAGGGACGGGCAACGATGTGCCGGGGAACACCAGCGACGAGCCCTCCCCTGCGGTCGAGAATGCCCAGCAGCACCAGAGCCTTGTCCAGGTCGGGCTGATCGGGCAGGGTAATGAGATAGTTACGGACCTTATGCAAGACCGATTTACGAACGGTGAATTCCGTTTTGAGCTTAAGGATGCGATGCGTCAGTGTGATCATCGTGCGCGCGACGGCACCCGTCTCGGTCGCGACCGTCAAACGATACCGCCCGGAGCCGGCCAGCGAAAGTGTACCGCTCACACGCGTCAGGGCGGCAAGCGTCGACAAATCGCAGTATTCACATTCGGGTTCGCAGCGCGCGAGCTCGTCACGCACCTCGGCGGTAAACGACATGCAGGCCTATGCTTTCGTGTTGGCGCGCGACAGGTCGCGATGGGAAATGCTCACGTGATATTGGGCGCCTTCCAAATAACGTGCCGTGGCCTCGGCGATGGCAACGCTGCGGTGTTGACCGCCCGTACAGCCGATGGCGATAGAAAGCTGCGGCTTGCCCTCCGCGATATAGCCCGGCATCACCGTATCGAGCAGCTGCGTCCAGGCCTTCCAGAACTCCTGGGTCTTGGGATGGTCCAAAACAAAATCGGAGACCTTTTTATCGAGACCGGTCATGGTGCGCATCTCGGGATCGTAGAACGGATTGGGCAGGAAGCGGACGTCGATCATAATGTCCGCCTCGACGGGCATGCCGTGCTTAAAGCCAAACGAGAACACGTGAACGTCCATGAGCTGCTGGTCGGACAACTCGGAGAACGCCATGCGCAATTTATTGCGCAGAGCAGAAGTGCGCAAGCGGCTCGTATCGATAATCATGTCAGCTCGGTCGCGAACGCCCTGCAGCTGCAGGCGCTCGCGCTGAATCGCATCGGCCGTAGTCTCCCCCGGCTTGGCAATGGGATGGCGGCGGCGGTTTTCGCTATAACGACGGATCAGCACCTCGTCAGAGGCCTCGAGAAACACGATGTCACAGCTCATCTCGCGCTCCTCGAGCGCGGCAACGGCATCGAGCAGCTCATCGAACAAGCCCTGGCTGCGCAGGTCGCAGGTGACGGCAAGATGCCTGCCCACGCCCGTATTGATGCCGACGAGTTCGGCAAGCTGGGCGATCAGACGCGGAGGCAAGTTGTCGATGCAAAAATAGCCCATGTCCTCGAACACATGCATGGCCTGCGTTCGGCCCGATCCGGACATTCCGGTGATGATGACGATATCGGGGATGCGCTCCGAGCGCTCCGCCGCATCCATGGCATCTCCCTTTTGCATGTGTGCCTCCTAAAACAAGCGCGGGACCCGGCCAGCGGATCCCGCGCGATCAATTGCCTTTATTGAGTATACCGCCCCAAGCGGATACGAGGCCTGTCTTACGCCTCAAGCGCAGCCTTGAACCAACTTGTAATACTCGTGGGGTGCGTGATGGCGGTGCCGACGACAACGGCCCAGGCGCCCGCATCAATCGCGGCGCGGGCCTCCTCGGGCGTGTGCACGCGGCCCTCGCAGATGATGGGAAGACCGGGGAATTCCTCGGTCGCCTGACGCAGAAGCGGCAGATCGGGGCCATCGGCCATGGTGCAGTCGATAGCGGCAACACCATGAGAAAGCGTGGTGGACACCAGGTCGAAGCCCATGTCGACAGCACGACGAATATCCTCGATGGTGGCACAGTCGGCCATCAGGAGCACGCCCTCCTCGTGCAGCGGGCGGAAGGTATCCTCGACCGACTTGCCATCGGGACGTGGGCGATCGGTGGCGTCAATCGCCACGATATCGGCACCCGCAGCAACGCAGGCGCGAGCGTGGCGCAGCGTCGGCGTGATGTAAACGCCCTCGTGCCCATCCTTCCACAGGCCGATAACAGGAACCTCACAGCGACCCTTAATGGCGGCAATGTCGGCAAGGCCCTGGCAGCGAATGGCGGCGGCACCGCCGAGCTCGCAAGCGCGAGACATTTGAGCCATGGTCTCGGGCGTACGAAGCGGCTCGCCCATATACGCCTGAACGCTCACGACGAGCTTGCCCTTCAGGGATTGAATCAAAGGATCTACGGTCATGTTCGACTCAACCTTTCTAAAAACAGCCTTCTGAGACACCGCACCTTGACGTTCAAACCGTCGCTCACGTACCGAAGTACGCTTCGCTCCTCTTTCACGTCAATCTGCGGCACCTCAGAAGGCGCACTTGGTAGTTATGTTTACTTCAACGATGCAAGAAGGTGTTCGGCGGCACCGATGAGTGGAGCATCACCCTCCAGAGAACCGATAAGGATCGGCGTGTCCTGAAGCGGATCGAGCGCCTGGCTGGCATAGCCCTCGTGCACCGAATCCTTCCACGTCTGCGAACGCCAATCGGGACCTTGGTGAATCACGCCGCCCGAAAGCACGATGACCTCAGGGTCCAGAATGTTAGCGAGCGAGCCCAAGCTGGCACCCAGCGCAAAGCCGGCGTCATGGATGACCTCGGTCGCCTTTGCGTCGCCCGCACGGCACAGGTCGTTCACGTCGCGACCGACCGAAGGACGGCTGGGGTCGACGCGACCGAAGCGCTCATCGTACATACGACCAATGGAAGTGCCCGAAGCAACCGACTCCAGATGGCCAGAACGTCCGCAGGCGCAGGGAATGCCAGCGGCAGCCGAGCACTCGATGTGGCCCATATGACCGGCAGCACCATGGAAGCCCTGCATCACGCGGCCGTTCTCGACATATGCGCCGCCGATGCCCGTACCGATGCCCAGACACAAGACGGAGAACTTGCCCTTGCCGACGCCCCAGTGGGCCTCGCCCAGAGCATGAGCCTGCACGTCGCCCACCACGGCAACGGGAAGACCAAGGTCTTCGCGCAGACGCGGCCCCAACTGAACGCCGGACCAGCCGGGCATGATCTCGTTGGCATACGCGATGGCGCCCGTCTTGGGATCGACGACGCCTGCGGCACCGATACCGACACCGAGGACCTCGACATCGGGATTCGCCTCAAGAGCGGCCTTGATGGACGCCTCGATACGTTGGAAGACGGCCTCGCCGCCCTCCTGGGCCTCGGTAGGAACCTCGGCCTCAAATACGGGATGGGGCGCACTGCCGTCAGCCGGGTACTCCATGATGGCGGTCGCGATCTTAGTTCCGCCGATATCGACAGAGCAGACGTACTTGTTCTCCATGTCGTTCTCCTTCGGAGACAAAACAACTACAGGAAATGAAGGCGGTGTTATCGCCGCAGCATGATAAAGGTTTCCCAGGTGCCCGAGGTTGGGGTGAAAGTGGTCGGGCGTTGACCTAATGGGTCACGCCCGACCACTTGAGCCCCAAGATCGAGTGCCTGGGGAAGCTTTACAGGAGACCGTTGTCCTGGAGGACCTTCTTAATCGCCTCGACGTTCTCGCCAGTCATGGCCTTCACCGGGCGCGGCATGGTCGGGCTGTCGAAGATACCCATGAGGTTCATAGCGGTCTTGAAGGCGCCGACGCCACCGGCATAGCCCTGGACGCCCGAGGTGACATCCCAGATGTGGGAAATCTCGTTGAGGCGATCCTGCTCGGCCTTGACGGTAGCCCAGTCGCCGGCCTGAGCGGCCTTCCACTGACGCACGTAGCCCTCGGGCTCAACGTTGGCGAGACCCGGGACGGAACCGTCGGCGCCGCCGAGGTAAGCACCGTCGACGACGACCTCGTGACCGGTGAGGATGCTCATCGGGTGGCCGTTCTTCTCGTTCTCCTGAACGAGGTAGCGGAACGAGATGTCATCACCCGAGGAATCCTTGACGCCGGCCAGGACGCCCTCGGCGCCGAGCTTGGCAAGGAGCTTCCAAGGGAGCTTGGTGTGGACGCACACGGGGATGTCGTAGGCGAAGATGGGCAGGTCGAGTTCCTCGTGCAGGATGCGGAAGTGCTCCTCGACCTCGGTCATGCCCTGCAGGGCATAGAACGGGCAGGTGGCGACAAGCGCATCGGCGCCCAGCTCCTGAGCGACCTTGCCGTGCTCGATCATGCGCTCGGTCTCGGTGTCGATGATGCCGACCAGAACAGGCACACGGTGATCAACGATGCGCACGGCCTCGGCGACAATCTGGCGACGGCGCTCGTCGGTGGAGAAGACGACCTCGCCCGAGGATCCCAGGAAGAACAGGCCATCGACGCCGGCATCGATCATACGGTTGATGCTGCGCTCAAAGGAGGCAACATCAAGCTGGTGGTCTTCGGTATCGGGAACAACGACGGGAGGGATAACGCCGGTGAATTTCTGAGTTGCCACAAGAATCTCCTTAGTTGTCTGGCGGGCGGCCCTATGCCACCCACTCTTGTTGGCAGTGTCCAGGCCGTCTAGGCCAAAGAAAACGGGTAGAACGTTTGGTTAAAGAAGTCGACGACTTCGTTTTCGAACGCATTGATGCGCTCGTGAGCGTATTTGGCATAAATGATATGCCTTCGGTCACACTCAAGACCGTTGAATACGGCAAACTGACCCTTGGGATCGCTCACGGCGTCCATAAGCGATGTGCCCATGAGCACCGATCCGTGCACCCGAGACGACAGAGCCTCGAGGCCACCGGGGATTGGATTGGCAACCGCCGTGCAGGCAAGGCCTCGCTCGTCCAAGGCGGAAACCGCCAGCGCAACACCGCCGCCAAGGCCCTCGCCCCACGCAAAAATGCGATCGGGGTCCACGCCATCAAGATTACGCGCGACCTTCGCCAACGCGCAGCCCCAACGAACGCGCCTGACAAAAGCAGGCGAGGTAATCCCCTGCTGCAGATCGCTGAGTCCAATCGCCTCATCGTCCAGTGCAAGCACGGCATATCCCATGGCGGCAAATCTCGTCATGTGATGCCAGCCGCGCACAGGCCGATCGATGTCGTGGAACATCAGGCACAGCGGCACGCGCTCAGATACTCGGGCACGACCAACAGGCTCAATCAAACGAGCGTGGACCGCATCGTCACCGAGCTTAAAGGAAACCTCCGAGTAACGGGCGCAGGGGTTAACAAAGTCAATTGCCGTAATGGCCAGGCCTTGAATCTCAAGATTCGAAGCGCATGTCTCTAAATCAGAAACATCTGCTTGGACATCACCGTGCCAGTCCCGATATTCTGCGAGCCTTGACGAAACCGTTCCAGGAATTCCCACGAGCCCGGGGACTATCAGCTCGTCAACATTGCTCTCGCACTTAGACATGAGCCTCCCCTCCCTCACAGAAAAACGGAATGATCAGATCGTCAAAATCCTGAATCTCCTCGTGGCCAAAGCCTTCAAAGAACTCATGACGCTTGTCGCAGGACAGGTTGTTGTACACCGCAAACTGCGTTGCCGGCGGACAGACGATATCGGCCGTGCCCGTGCCAAACAGCACGGGGCACTTGACCATGGGGGCAAAATTCTTGGAATCGAAGTACGCCAGCTTGGCATAGGCTTCCTCGATACGAGTCGAGTCCTCGTCAAACCAACGCGACCAATAGCGCAGACCCTCGTAGGCAATATCGTCGGCGTCCAGATCCCAAACCAGGCGGAAGTCCGACAGGAAGGGATAGAGGATGGCGGCGCGATTGATAAGCTCGCTGTTAAGCGCGCAGGTCGCAATGCCCAAACCGCCGCCCTGCGATGCGCCGTTCACATACACGCGGGTAAGATCGATGCCCTCGAGCTCGCGAACGATACGGCACAGAATGCGGATATCCTGATGTAGGCGGACATAGTAGAGGTTGGCCGGGTCGCCGTCGATACCGGCGACGATATGGCCCGCGACCGTCGTGCCCTCAAATCCACCAATGTCCTCGGAGGGGCCTCCTTGGCCAGGACAATCGAGAGCAATGAGCACCATGCCCATGCCCGCAAACGACGCCTGCTCAAACCAGCTGCGGCTCGCACCCGGATATCCATGGAACTGAAGTACCAATGGCACGGGCTCGTCCGAGACGGGTTTAAGGCACTTGGCATGCAGGCGCGCGCCACACATGCCGGTATACCAGAGGTCGAAAAACCGACAGGTTGCGGAATCCGCAACCGAAGCCGCCTCAATCGCGTAGTCGAGCTCAACGGCGTCGGCCTCGGCCATGCGGTCCTTCCAAAAGAGATCGAAATCCGATGGACGGGGCATAGCGCCTCGATATTCACCAAATTGCTGTTGTAGCTCCTGAGCACTTGGCATGGCTCGTGAACCCAACCTTTCGAAATCGCAACGGAGGTGCGCCCGGCAAGGGAACCGGGCGCACGGGAGGGAAAGCGAGGCTACTCGCCGAGCTTGGGATGCAGCAGCGACGGCGCAGCGCCGAGCAGCATCTTGGTGTAGGGGTCCTGAGGTTGCTGGAAGACCTGCTTGGCCTCGCCCTGCTCGACGATCTTGCCGCCATTCATAACGATGATGTCGTCAGAGATATAGCGGACCGTCTGGATGTCATGGCTGATGAACACCATGGCCAGGCCGAGCTCCTTCTTAAGGTCGGTCAGCAGGTTCAGAATCTGCGCGCGGACCGAAACGTCCAGAGCCGAGGTGGGCTCGTCGGCGATGATGGCATCGGGGTTCAGCGACAGGGCACGGGCAATTGCGACGCGCTGGCGCTGGCCGCCCGAAAGCTGGCCGGGAAGAACCTCGGCGGCGGAGCTGGGCAGACCGGTGAGCTCCAAGAGCTCCTTGACGCGCTTCTCCTGCTCGGCCTCGGTACCCAGGTTGTGGACGCGCATGGGGTCGAGCAGTTGCTCGCGAACGACCATGCGGGGGTTGAGCGCCGTGGCTGGGTTCTGGAACACGACCGAGATGACGCGGCCCATGTGGCGACGGTCCTCGGCGGTACGCTTGGTAACGTCCTTGCCCTTAAAGTAGACCTTGCCGCTCGTGGGGGCCTGCAGGCCGCACATGACGTTAGCGGTGGTGGACTTTCCGCAACCGGACTCGCCGACGATGCCGATGGTCTGTCCGGGCATGAGCTTAATCGTTACACCCTGGACGGCGTGAACCAGGTTGGGGTGCAGAATCGAGCCGGTACGGGTCCTAAAGGTGACGTGGACGTCATCAAGGAAGATGATCGGCTCGACGCCGTTGACTGCGGTCTCGCTCATCTACATCACCTCCGCGTGAGGGGTCAAACCATTTGCCTTGAGCACCTCGTCGGGGAGCTCGGAATAGAAGTGCTCGGTGCCGGGCACGCGCTTGAAGACCGGACGGGTGTCCAGGCCAATGCGCGGATGGCTCGAGCGGGGCGCGAAGCGATCGCCCTTGGGGAAATCGCGCGGGCTCGGAACGGCGCCGGGCACCTGGTGCAGGCGGCCCGAACCGCTCTCGATGGACAGGACGGAACCCAGAAGGCCGCGGGTGTACTCGTGAATCGGGTTGGTGAGCAGCTCCTTGGTGGGCGCCTGCTCGATAACCTGACCGGCGTACATAACCGTGATGTTATGGGCAACCTCGGCGACCAGCGCCAGGTCATGCGAAACGAAGATCATGGCAAAGCCGAGCTTGGCCTGAAGGTCGTTAAGCAGCTTGATGACCTGCTTCTGGACGGTAACGTCCAGAGCGGTCGTGGGCTCGTCGCAGATGACCAGCTTGGGGTCGCGGGTAAGGGCCATAGCGATCAGAACGCGCTGACGCTGACCACCGGAAAGCTCATGCGGATAGCTCTCGAGCGTACGCTTGGGGTCGAGGCCCACGAGCTCCAGGAGCTCCTCGGCGCTACGGGTGCCGCCACGCTTGGTGAGCTGCTTCATCTGGGCGGAAATGAGCATGGAGGGGTTGAGCGAGGACAGGGCGTCCTGATAGACCATGGCGATATCGGTACCGCGCAGGCCGAACCACTCCTTCTTGCTCATCTTGAGCAGGTCGCGGCCCTCCCAGAGAACCTCACCGGAAAGATGCTCGTCATCGTCGGTCAGGCCCATGATGGCCAGCGTGGTGATGGACTTACCGCAGCCGGACTCGCCTACCAGGCCCATGGTCTGGCCGGGACGGACGTCAAAGTTAACGTGGTCGACGACGTTGATGTCACCGTGGTGCTCAAACTGGATGCAGAAATCGCGGACCGAAAGGATCGGCTCAACGGACTCATCGGGCACATGGCGGTCGTTACGCTTGAGTTCGACATCACGCAGGGCGCCAAGACGGGCGGACAGGGACTGAGCCTGCTCCTTGTAGGCGCGAACGGGGTCGGAGACCAGCAGGTCGGCCTCGCGGCGCTTTGAGGAGTCGGTCGGATCCAGGGCGGCGGAGGGAGCAGCGGCCATGGCGTCGGTAATGCCCTCGGAGAGGATGTTGAGTGCCAGGCAGGTGATCATGATGGCCAGGCCCGGGAACAGCGCCTGCCACCAACGGCCAGCGAGCACGCCACCGCGAGCGTCGGCGAGGATGTTGCCCCAGGTAGCGGTGGGCTCCTGGATACCAGCGCCGATGAAGGTCAGCGAGGCCTCGAAGATGATGGCGTCGGCGACCAGGGTAACGGTGAAAACCATGATCGGGGCGATGCAGTTGCGCAGGACGTGCTTGATCAAAATCCACGGAGCCTTGGCGCCGGAAACGATGACCGCGCGGACATAGTCCTCGCCGTACTCGGACACGATGTTGGCGCGCACGATACGGGCAATCTGCGGAGTGTACATAAAGCCGATGGCGAAGATGATCGACGGCACGGAATTGCCCAGGATGGAGACGAAGACGGCAGCGAGGGCAATGCCCGGGATGGACATGATGATGTCCAGGATGCGCATGATCGCCTCGGAAACGGACTTGCGCGAAACCGCCGCGAGGGCGCCCACGACCGAGCCGCAGACCAGAGCCATGGCAGTGGCGCCAAAGCCGATGATCAGCGAGTAACGGCCACCGTAGAGCATACGCGACAGAATGTCGCGGCCCTTATCGTCGGTACCGAAGATAAATCCATTGCCGGGAGCCTGGCGAGCCGTAAAGATCTCGACCGGGCTATAGGGGGCAAGAAGGGGCGCCAGAATCGCGGTCAAGGCGACCAGCACCAGCACAACGGCGGCAATCTTAGAAGACAGCGTCATCTTCTTCCAGCCACCGAGCTTGAGCCCCTTGGAGGCAGCTTTCTCGAGCTGCTCGGTTTGCTTCTCTCGAATCTTTACCATAATCTACACCGTCCTGATGCGCGGGTTGATGAGCAGGTAGAGCATGTCAACCACGATGTTGATGATGATGAAGGCAAGAGCAACGACGATGACGACGCCCTGAACCAGGTTCGCCTCGTTGCCCTGAACGCCCTGCAGGATCGCAGTACCCATGCCGGGGAGGTTGAAGATGACCTCGATGACGACAGCACCGCCCATAAGGTAACCGATCTTAAGACCGAGGGTGGTGACCGGGGTGATCAGCGCGTTGCGCAAGACGTTGATGCCGACGACGACCTTCTCGGGAACGCCGGCGCCGCGAGCCATACGGACATAGTCCTTATCGAGCTCCTCGACCATGGCCGTACGCACGATACGAGTCATCTGACCTGTCAGCGGGAATGCCAGAGCGATAGCGGGCATGATCATACGTCCCAGATAGCCAGCCGGGTTGGTGGTGAAGTGAGGTAGAGCACCGGACGCCGGAAGCACCTTAAGGTAGGAAGAGAACAGCAGAATCAACAGAACGGCAAGCCAGAACGACGGGGTTGCCAAGCCGGCGATGGAGAAGACGCGGATCACTTGGTCCGGCCATTTATCGCGATACAGTGCCGCGATGACGCCGAGCAAAAACGAGACGACCGCGCCGATGGCAAGACCGATGAAGGTCAGCTGCATCGTGACGGGCAGGGCCGTGGAAATGCGCTTGGCAACGGAGTTGCGAGCAGCACCATAGGTGCCCATGTCACCATGGATCAGATCGCCCATGTAGCGCACGTAGCGCACGGGCCAGGGGTCGTCCAGACCATACTTCTCATGGTACTCGGCAACCGCCTCGGGCGAGGCACCGTCACCCAACGCCGTATAGGCGGGGTCGGTCTTGGAGAACGACATAAGGAAGAACACCAGGACGGTGACGCCCAATGCCATGATCGGCAGCGCCACGAGACGCCTTCCAATCAAACGTAGAAAGTTGTTCACGTTCTCTCCCCTTTCTTTTGTCGGTAGGACCAACTGGTATATGAGTATGGATACTCATTACAAGACCCGAGCGACATCGAGGCCGCCCGGGTCTTTGTTTCAACTATGAGGACGTTGCCTTACGACCGACGCCCTACATATGACTCAAGCGAGTCTTAGGCCTTGACGGTCGCGACGCCCCTGAAGGACATGCTCGTCGTGCCGATGCCCTTGAAGCCATCGAGGGCCTCGCCGTTGGGCGCGGTGGACGGATCGTCCCAGGAAGCGGAGACGGTCTTGACGTGGACAACGGGGTACAGAACAGCGTTGTCGGCGATGATGTCGAAGCACTCGTTCCACTTCTTCTGCTGCTCGTCGCCCTCGGCGGCAAGAGCCTCGTCCATGAGACCGTGGAGCTTCTCCCACTCAGCGGACTCCTTCCACGGGCAACGGGTCTGCATCCAGACGTTGTCGCCGTACCACCAGTTGAGCAGCAGGTCGGGGTCAGCGCCGAAGCAGGACGGATCGCCAGGGGCAAGGAGGATATCGTAGGCCTCGCCGCCGTCGATGGCAGCGTAGGTGGCCGGCGAGGTATCGGTCTGGATGGTCACATCGAAGCCGAGAGCGTCGAGGTCGTTCTTGACCTGAGCGGCCATGCCCTTGATCTGCTCGTTGTCGGTAGTGCGCAGGGTGATGGCGCCCGGGGTGATGCCAGACTCCTCAATGAGCTTCTTGGCCTTCTTGGCGTCAGTCTTGTACACCGTGGAAGCCTCATGATAGTTGGTGAAGCTCTTGGGCAGGTAGCAGCTGGCAGCGGTGGCAAGGCCGGCGAAGGTGTTGGTGATCATCTTCTCGGTGTCGAGCGCGTACATGACGGCCTGACGGACCTTGACGTTGTTCCAAGGCTCCTTGGCGACGTTGAACATGATGAAGCGGGTGCCAAAGCCCTGGACGTTATCGATCTTGCAGCCGGCGCTCTCGAGCTGGTCGACGGCGTCAGCGGTGACGAGCTCCATAACGAGCGTGGAGCCCTCCTGCTGAGCGGTAACGCGAGCGGTGGGGTCGGTCAGGATGCTGTACTGGATCTTCTTATCCTCGGCAGCATACTCACCGTTGTACTCGGGGTTGGGAACCAGGGTGATCTCGGTATCGGAGATAGAGTCGTACATCCAGGGGCCCGAACCGATCGGCTGCTTGGCGCGATCCTCCTCGGACTGGGTAGCCGGGGTAACGCGGATGATGGCCAGACGATCCTTGAGCAGGGAGAAGTTGGGGACCTTGGTCTTGACCGTTACGGTGCTGGCGTCCTTGGCCTCGATGGACTCGAAGGGCTGGAAGAACGGAGCATAGGTAGCGGAAGCAGCGCAAGCGGTGTAGGAGGCAACAACGTCGTCAGCAGTGACCTCGGTACCATCGGAGAACTTGGCGCCCTTGCGGATGGTGACCTCGAAAGTGGTGTCGTCCACAGACTTGGGATCGTCGGTGGCGAGCTCGTTGAAGGTGCTGTAGTCGTGGTAATCGATGCCGTAGAGGCCCTCGACGACGTGCCAGTTAGCACCCAGGCCCACAGCGGAGCCGGTGCTGGCGGGATCGAAGCTGGACGGAGCGTAAGCGGAACCAGCGGTGATCACGCCGCCGCCACGGTTGGCGGAATCGGTGGAGCCGGAAGCGGAACCCTCGTCGCTAGAGCTGCCACCGCAGCCAGTGAGACCAAGGCCGGCGACAGCAGCGACGCTGCCGGTGAGGCCGAGGAACGAACGCCTGGACATACCCTTGTTGATGATGGCCATGTCTTCTCCTATCAATAGAGAATCTTACTCGGGAGCACCTAGACTTGCCCCCGCGCAACTTGCGGACGATATATACCTTACCTACCGACGAACCCAACTGAGGTGCCGCGCTCGGCGACCGATACATACATACGCTTGAACGGTATTTACTACCGTTCACCGAATTCATTGACAAATGATTCGCCAGACAGTATGTATCGACGAGGTGAGATATCAGTCTTCGTCAACCCGCAGGATAGCAGGGTTGTTCACCATGACTAGTCAAACGTTTTAGCGTTAATAAAACCCGAAACCAGCATGCAATCATGGCGAAATAAATGGTTGAAAATCACGCAATCATGTATATCAGTAGTTTAGGCTCGTGTTTAGCTATCGGAATGGCCAGCCGCCGCCTCGGCGCGCTCGGCATTCCACGCAACGAGCGCCTCGTGGACCGCCTTGGCAACATCGGCAGGTATGCCGCGAACTTCCGCGATCTCTTGCTCGCTCGCCGCGCGCAAACGCTTCATCGAACCAAAATGGCGCATAAGGGCACGTTTTCTGGTGGGTCCCACGCCTGGAACGTCATCGAGTACCGAAACTGTCATGGCTTTATCGCGCAACTCACGATGGAATGTGATTGCAAAACGGTGCGATTCATCGCGCACCTGTTTAATTAGATAGAGCGAAGCAGACCCGGTCGGCAGCACGACGGGAGTCTCGTCCCAAGGCACAAAAACTTCCTCATCGGCCTTTGCCAAGCCACAAACTGGTATATCGAGCCCAAGAGCCTCAAGTTGCTTGATCGCAGCGGTCAATTGCGGCTTACCGCCATCGACAACGAGCAAATCGGGGCGCGAGCCAAAGCGCTCGTCGGCCATGCGCTCGGGAGCATAGCGTCGTCCCAAAACCTCGGACATCGACACGAAGTCGTTTGCCTCGTCCAATTCGGCCTGAATTTTAAAACGACGGTACTGGCTCTTGTCGGCGCGTCCGTTGGTAAACACCACCATCGAGGCGACGGTAAAGGTTCCATGCAGCGTCGAGATATCGAAGCACTCGATACGCATCGGCGGCGCCGGCAGCGCCAGCGCGCTTTCGAGCTCCAGGAGCGCTTGATTGGTGCGGTCGTCAGCGTACCCCGTTCGCATCATGTAGCGCATGAGGGCATGGCGCGCATTTTTGGATGCCATATCGAGCAAACGGTGCTTTTCGCCACGCTGCGGCCTATGGAGATGGCAGGAACGCTCGCGCTTGCCTGCAAGCCACTCCCCCAGCGCCTCCGCATCCTCAAGCTCGACAGAGAGGTTTATCTCAGCTGGAATATCGGCCGTCTCGTCGTAATAGCGCTTAAGAAAGCCCGACTGGAGCTCTTCCTCGTCAACATCAAGACCCTTGTCAAGAATGAACTCGCAGGTTCGAACCGTTCGACCCTCACGCACGACAAAGACGCAAGCGGCGGAGATGGTCTCCTCGCGATAGAAACCGATGACATCGATATCGACACTGGAGGGAAAAACGACTTGCTGACGGTCGTCCAGACCCCTGATGACCTCCAAACGACGTTTGACGCGTGCCGCGCGCTCAAAGTCGAGCGCCTCGGCGGCATCCGTCATCTCGGAGGTCAGCTCATCGACGACATCCTTGCGATGGCCCGACAAAAAACGTTCGACACGTTTGACGTTCTTGGCATAGTCCGTAGGAGAAATCGCGCCGACACACGCACCCGGGCCGCGCCCGACATGGTAGTCAAAGCAGGGACGCCCGTTTTGCGCGCAAATCATATTGACGATGTCTTCCTCGCCCCTGTGGGACTCGACGATACGACGACAACGACGCCACTCCGCACAGGATGCGGAGCAGATGGGGATAACCTTGCGCAGCGTATCTATCGTCTCACGTGCCGCACGGCTATCGGTATAGGGACCAAAATAACGCGTTCCCGGCTTATGACGCTCGCGCGTATATTTGATAGCGGGATACAGGTCGCCCTTTGTAATGGCGATAAAGGGGTAGCTCTTGTCATCCTTGAGGTCGACGTTAAAGTACGGATGGTACTGACCAATCAAATTGCGCTCGAGCACCAACGCCTCGTGCTCGGTCTCCACCACGATATAGTCAAAGCTCGCCACCAGCTGCATCATCAGCGGGATCTTTTGACGCTCATCCTGCAGTGTCACGTACTGGCGCATACGGGAACGCAAGTTTTTTGCCTTGCCCACGTAGATGACATCGCCCTTGGCATCCTTCCAAAGGTAGCATCCGGGCTGTGTGGGAACGCGCGAAACCTGCTCGGCAAGCGTTGGAATGTTGTCGTGACCGGCCACACGCACCTACTTGCGACGAAGCAGCGCCGAGACCTCAGGCATCTTAAGGACGACGGCAAGGCCAAAGGTAACAGCAAGCGAGACGACACCCGCAACGCAAACGTAGCCAAGAGTAATCAGAATCGAGCCGCCAAGTGCCCCGACAAAGTGTTCAAGCACCCACATGACGCCGGCGCCTGCGGCAGCACCTAGACCACCGAGCAAAAGGCCAAAGAAACCGCCATGCAGGATAGATTTGACCTGAAGGCCACGCAGGCGACGACGCAGCCACCACAGCGAACAGCCGACCAAGATCACGTAGTCGACAACATACGAAAGCGCGATTGCCGGCATACCGAAGCCCAGCACAACGCCAAACAGCAGAACCGAGCCGGCCTGGCCGATGGCAGAATACAGGCAATAGCGGCTATAGGGCTTCATGTCGAGCAAGGCAGAGAAGCTCTTCTGCATCAACACGACCACGCCGTAGAGCGGCAGCGAGAGCGCTAGGTAGACAAGGTACTCGGACACCAGCGCCACTCCGGATTCATCGAACTTGCCAGCACAGTAGATCATGTTGAGCGGACGTGCGAAGACAATCAGGTACAGTGCGAACGGAATCAGGAAGAACAGCATCTGGGCGACGCCACGCGAAATGCCCGTGCGTACGCTGTCGTAATCCTTCTCCTGTGCGTCGTGAGAGAGCTCGGTATAGAGCGCCGTCGAAAGCGAGGCGGCAATCAGCGCGTAGGGCAGCGTGTACCACAGGCGCGCATAGGCGATGACGGAAGGACCAGTCTCGGGCTGGACCACCAGCGCGGCAGCGTTGGTGATAGAAGTCGAGACAAACATGCACACCGTGGCGAGCAGCGTCGGGATACCGAGCGCAATCGTCTGGCGCAGCGCGGGGTCCTTAAAGTCGATATGGATATGGGGATGCACGCCGTGCTTGCTAAGCGCGGGAATCTGACATGCCATCTGAACAAAGACACCGAGGGTCGTACCGGCCGCAATCAAGATGATGCCGGCACGTTCGCCAAACTGTGCGGACACGGGCGCAAAACCCATAAAGCTCGCAATGACGATCACATTGTTGAGGACCGGGGCAAACGTCGACCAGAAGTAGTCGCGGTGTGCGTTGAGAACGCCCGAGAACACCGAGCCCAAACCATAAAACAGAATCTGGATGGCAAAGAAACGGAACATGAACGCAGCGGTATCCATGCTGCCGCCGTCACCCGAAAGGAACGATTGCGTCCAGATAAAGCCCGGGGCGAACACGGTCCCCAGCAACGAAATGCCACCCAGCACCAAAAGCAGAATGCCGAGCAGGTTGCCCACGTACTCGTTCGAGGCCTCGCGACCCTGCTCACGCCTCACGCCCATGTACACGGGCAAAAACGCCGTCACGAGCATGCCGCCCATCACGAGTTCGTAGAGCATATTGGGCAGGTTGTTGGCGACCTGATAGGAGGACGAAAGTAGCGACATGCCGATAGCGGCCGCCATTGCCCACGTGCGGATAAAACCGGTGACGCGAGACACAATGGTCAGGATGGTCATAAGCCCGGCGGAACGACCAACCGTGGAGTAGTCCGACGAGCCCATGTCGTCAGTGTCATCTCGCGACGAAGAAGCTTCGGATGAGGGTGTCTGAGGCGCAGATTCTTTTGCAAAATGAGCTCCGCGCTTCAATTCTTCCTGCGCCATCGCTCAGTCCTCTCTCGTGATCGGGGCAACCGTCGCCCCGCAAAATGCAACTAAGTCATCGGGAGCAAGCTCAAGCTGATAGCCGCGCTTGCCACCCGAGATAAAAATGGTATCCCAAAGGACGCATGTCTCATCGATCAGCGTCCGGAAGCGTTTTTTCATACCGACCGGGCTGCAACCGCCACGGACATACCCCGTCGCGGCAAGCAAATCTTTGACATGCATCATGGTCAGTGACTTTTCGCCTGCGGCGCGCGCGGCGGCCTTGAGGTCGAGCTCGTCGGCAACAGGAATGCAGCACACGACATGGTCGTTGGACGGCGTCGTGCAGACCAGGGTCTTAAATCCCTGACCGGGCTCCTCGCCAAGCTGCTCGGAAATCGCGACGCCCAGACCTGACGATTCATCGCCATCGTCTTCGTACGTATGGAGAACATAGGAGATGCCGGCGCTTTCCAGCTCGCGCATCGCATTGGTTTTTGGCGTCTTAACAGCCTTTGCCATGGCACATCCTTTCCCTCGCAGAGCGACGCAAGGATTAAGTATAGGGCCAATTCCGCCGCATATGCCATCTCGACACACAGAAGCGCCACCGAATCAAAAGGAATCGGTGGCGCGTCGGTACTACAACGTCTCTTTACTGCGCGTCGAGCTGCGCCTGGCGCTCACGGTCACGCTTGAGCAGCGGCGCCAAGAACTTGCCCGTGTAGCTCTGCGAACATGCCGCGACTTGCTCCGGCGTGCCTGAGACCACGACGGCTCCGCCGCCATTGCCGCCCTCGGGGCCCATATCGATCAGGCGGTCGGCAACCTTGATGACATCAAGGTTGTGCTCGATCACCAGAACCGTGTTGCCCGCATCGACCAGGCGCTGCAACACGTCGAGTAGCTGGCGAACATCCTCAAAATGAAGGCCGGTTGTGGGCTCGTCCAAAATGTAGAACGTCTTGCCTGTCTGACGACGATGAAGCTCCTTGGCGAGCTTCACGCGCTGCGCCTCGCCGCCCGAAAGCGTCGTAGCGGGCTGGCCCAAGCTCACGTAGCCCAGACCCACGTCATATAGGGTCTGCAGTTTGCGCTTAATCTGCGGGATATTCCCAAAGAAAGCCAGTGCTTCGGTAACACTCATGTCGAGCACGTCCGAGATTGTCTTGCCGCGGTAGGTAACCTCGAGTGTCTCGCGGTTATAACGCTTGCCGCCACATACCTCACAGGGGACATAGATATCGGGAAGGAAGTGCATCTCGATCTTGATCTGGCCATCGCCCTTGCACGCCTCGCAGCGACCGCCGCTTACGTTAAAGGAGAAACGTCCCGGCGAGTACCCGCGCGCCTTCGACTCCGGCGTGCTTGCAAATAGCGCACGCAGATCATCCCACAGGCCAATATAGGTCGCAGGGTTCGAACGCGGCGTGCGACCGATCGGCGACTGGTCGATATCGATTACCTTATCGATGCACTCGATGCCCTCAATCTTCTTGTACGGCCCCACGGGACGCGTCGAACGATGAATGGCATTCGTAAGCGCGGGCGCAATCGTATCGGTGACCAGGGAGCTCTTGCCCGATCCCGAAACACCGGTAACAACCGTGAGCGTACCGAACTCAATCTTGGCGGTAACGTTTTTGAGGTTGTTAGCGCGGGCACCCGTGATCTTAAGACAGCCGCGGCCGGGCTTGCGGCGCTCATCAGGCACGCGAATCATCCGTTTGCCGGTCAAATAGGCACCCGTCATGGAATCGGGGCACGCCATGATATCAGCAGGCGTTCCTGCGGCGACCACGTGTCCGCCGTTAACGCCCGCGCCGGGACCCATATCGATCACGTAGTCGGCAGCGCGAATAGTATCTTCGTCGTGCTCGACGACGATAACGGTATTACCGATATCGCGCAAGCGCTCGAGCGTCTTGATCAGGCGCTCGTTGTCGCGTTGATGAAGGCCGATCGACGGCTCGTCCAGAATGTACAGAACGCCCATGAGGCCGGCGCCGATCTGCGTTGCCAGGCGAATGCGCTGTGCCTCACCGCCGGAAAGCGTCGCCGAGGCGCGATCGAGCGTCAGATAGTCGAGTCCGACATCGACCAGAAAACGCAGGCGCTCCAGGATTTCCTTGACGATGCGACCGCCGATAAACTGCTGACGCTCGGTAAGCTCCAGGCCCTCAAAAAACTCGAGCGACTCACGACACGACAGGCAGCAGACGTCGTAAATGGACTTGCCGCCCACGGTGACGGCAAGCATCTCGGGACGCAGACGAGCACCATGACAGCTCGAGCATGGCTCTTCGCGAATGTATTTCTCCAAGCGAGTCCTGGTGTTCTCGTTCGTCGTCTCGTTGTAGCGCTCGTACAGGATGTTGCGCACACCCGAGAACTTAGTGTCCCACTGGCTGCGACGCCCATCGAGCTTTTGATAGTCGACCGAGATCTTCGCGTCGCCCATGCCATCCAAAAACGCACGACGCACCCGCGGGGGCAGGTCCTCCCATGGCGTATCGGCACTCACCTTAAAGTGTTTGCAGACCGCGGCAAAAATCTGCGGATAATAGTTGGAATTGCCGAACAGGCTGCCAAAGACTCCGTCGGCAATCGACTTTGAGGGGTCTTCAATCAGTGCCTCGGCATCGACTGTCTTTTTAAAGCCCAGGCCGTCGCACTCGGGACATGCACCATAGGGCGCGTTGAACGAGAAATCGCGCGGCTGCAGGTCGTCGATGGAATGCCCGTGCTCCGGGCACGCCAGCGCCAGCGAATACTCCAGCAGCTCGCCCTCGGTTCCCTCGGGAGCGTCGCGGTCGGGCAGCATGTACACGCTCACGTTACCGTGCGCCAGTGCCGTCGCCTGCTCAACGGACTCGGCAATGCGACCCAGGGAGTTCTCTCGAATCACGATACGGTCAACCACGACCTCAATGTCGTGTTTGAACTTCTTGTCCAGGTCGATAGGGTCGTCAAGCGAGCGCACCTCGCCGTCGACGCGCACACGGCTAAAGCCCTCCGCACGCAGGTCCTCAAACAGCTTGGCGTATTCGCCCTTGCGTCCACGAACCACCGGCGCCAACACAAACGCGCGGCGGCCCTCCCCCGCCGCCAGCACCTTGTCGGCGACCTGATCGGTCGTCTGACGCTCAATGACACGACCGCACTCAGGACAGTGCGGCGTTCCCACGCGAGCAAACAGCAGACGCAGATAGTCATAAATCTCGGTTACGGTGCCCACCGTCGAGCGTGGGTTTTTGGACGTCGTCTTCTGATCGATCGACACAGCCGGCGACAGACCGTCAATCGAGTCCAGATCGGGCTTGTCCATCTGGCCCAAAAACTGACGCGCATAGCTCGAAAGGCTCTCGACGTAACGGCGCTGGCCCTCGGCATAGATGGTATCGAACGCCAGTGAGCTCTTGCCCGATCCGGAAAGACCGGTTATGACCACGAGCTGGTCACGCGGAATGGAAACATCGATATCGCGCAGGTTATGCTCGCGCGCGCCGCGAATAACGATAGAAGAATCAGACATGGAAGCTCCTTGCCTCCTACAACTTCAAATCACACTGACGATGAGTTTAGCGCACTCGACGCGCACAGATGTTCGTAATACAAGATTCGCAGACGTTTTGCTTTGCGTATCGGGTGCTTTGTTTCTCGAAATGCCGGGAAAAGGTTACAGTAATCTAATACTGAACTTAATTTGCTGTAACAGAGGAACGTCCATGACCGAAGATATCCCCCTTGAAATCACTTCGAGTGACATGGCCAATCTGCCCATATTCATCGCCGTCCTTATCGTGGCCGCTGTCATCGCACGCATATGCGTTTCAGTCAAACGAAAGGAACAGCCGCCTGTTTTTCGCGCCCTTTGGTGCGCGACGCTCCTCATCCCGCTCGGCATGGTAGCTGCATGGATTACGAATCAATTGCTCGTAAATGAGGACAGTTCCCTATGGGTCCTTTCTTATTCGGCACTCGGTGCTGCCGCCGTCATACTTCTTGTCGAGCCCTTGGTTTCGGGACTTATCGACCAAACCGATCTTGCGACGGGAACGGTTGCCTGTATTTGCCGTGACATCCTTGTCATCGCCGCTGTTTCAGCGCTCTCGTTCGTTTCACTCGAAATTGCCTGCAACGAAACGTTCTATCGCATTCCCGCCAACTCATTCGGGTTTTCCGTCGGGCTGCTCGCGACGGTTCTACTCTCCCTTTATTTGCTGGGACAGCGTCATGGAGGCGTCATGACCCTCGTGCCCATCATCTGTTGCATCCTTGGCATTGCCGAGCACTTCGTCATAACGTTTAAAGGCGAAGCCATCCTGCCAAGCGATATCTTGGCCCTTGGCACCGCAATGGAGGTGAGCGAGGGATACGAGTTTACCTTTACCGCCGGAATCGTAACCTCTCTCGCCCTGCTGGAGATTTCCCTGGGGCTTCTTTCGCTTATCCGACCGCGAAAGCTCCGTACGTCCACCCATGTCTTCCCCGCAATCGCCGCTAACCTCTGCGCTTTTCTGCTAGTGACCGTTGTGGGGCTCTCGGGCTTTTCCAGCATCGACTTGGAGCAGGCGCTGGATTTTGGATTTGACCGTTGGCAGCCCATCACCACATATGCGTCTCAGGGTTTTATCACTTCGTTCACCGAAATGGTCAACGAGTTGCCCATTGAGAAGCCCGAAGACTATACGCCCGATGAGGCGCAGAGCATCGAGCAGGAGCTCGCCGCCGCCTACGACAGCACGTATGGCTCGAGCGAGCAGCGCGCGGCTGCCGTTGCCCAGTTCAATGAAATCAAGCCAACGATTGTTGCCGTCATGAACGAGAGTTTTAGCGACCTTTCGTGCTTTGAGCAGCTCCAGGCGGCCGGGTACACCGGCCCCGCATTCTACAACTCGCTTCCCGACACACTTGTTCGCGGCACCATGCTCGCTTCGGTCACCGGTGGCGGAACGGCAAACTCCGAATTCGAATTTTTGACCGGAGCGTCAACGGCCTTTGTCGGATTAGGCAAGATCCCCTATCAGCTGTATCAGATGAATGGCGTCAACAGCCTGGCAAAGGACCTTAAAGAGCTTGGGTATACCGCTACCGCTATGCACCCGCAAAACCCCGTCAACTACCATCGAGATAAAATCTATCAGCAGTTGGGCTTTGGAGACTTTCTTTCAATCGGCGATTTCGAAGGTGCGCCCTGTTACCATGCCGGCGTATGCGACTACGCCACCTACGACAAGATACTCGACCTGCTTAGAACCGACGAAGCGCCGCAGTTCATCTTTGACGTCACGATGCAAAATCACGGCGGCTACGACTATGGCACCGTTCCCGCCGAAGAGCTGACAAACTATTGGGTCGAGGGAGCCAGTGAGGGCGCCAATAGCGCGCTCAACACCTATCTCACCTGCATCAACGCATCCGACCGGGACCTCGAGTACTTTATCAACGAGCTCCGCAATATCGGCAGATCGGTTGTTCTTGTCTTTTTTGGCGACCATCAGCCGAGCGCCACAACGACTCTCAACGACGAGCTGTACCCTCAGGAAGACACGGCAAGCCACGCTTTCCGTGTCTATCAGTCGACCTATTTCGTCTGGGCTAACTATGAAATCGCCGGCAATACCGAGCTCAACGTCTACGACACCGTCGGGGCAAACGAGATTGCAGCCATTACCCTAAATAAGATCGGCGCCCCGCTCACCGACTATCAAAAGGCCCTGCTTGCAACAAGGTCAGATGTGCCCACCATCAATGTCGCCGGCTATCTCGGTGCCGACGGGCTGCGCTACGACTTGGAATCTGAAGACAGCCCCTACACCTCGACGATCGATAAGCTGCAGCGCATGCAATACCTCGAGTTCGCCAGCAAAGTTCAGTAAGCCCGCCCATTCGCTTGGGTCCATCGTATTGCAAGCACGCTCGGCCCAAATGCATCGCAAATGACTCCCGCTCGCAAACGAGGGTACAATGACGCTCGTGTCACACCGCGGGGCTCCGGCCCCAACATATACAAAGGAGTCAAACATGGGTTGCGAGCACGCACAGGCAGCCGGCGGGCAAACGTCGCCGTCGCAATTTGAGGAAAATACGCTGTCCGAGGTCAAGCGCGTTATCGCCGTGCTTTCCGGCAAGGGCGGCGTCGGCAAGTCATTCGTCACCGGCGCCATCGCCACGGAACTTTCCCGCCACGGTCACAAGGTCGGCGTCCTCGATGCCGATATTACCGGCCCCTCTATCCCTAAGATGTTCGGCATGAGCGGACGTCACGTCCATGCCCTCGGCAACCTTATGCTGCCCGAAATCTCCGAGCACGGCGTCAAGGTTATGAGCTCTAACCTGCTGCTCCAAAACGAAACCGACCCCGTCCTCTGGCGCGGTCCGGTTATCGCGGGTGCCATCAGGCAGTTCTGGAGCGAAACCTCATGGGGCCCCATCGACTACCTGCTGGTCGACATGCCTCCGGGAACGGGCGACGTCGCCCTCACGGTCTTCCAGTCGCTGCCCGTCGATGGCATCGTCATCGTTACGAGCCCGCAGGATCTGGTCTCGATGATCGTCGCCAAGGCGGTCAACATGGCCGAGAAGATGAACGTCCCCATTCTGGGAATCGTCGAAAACATGAGCTATATCGAGTGCCCCAATTGCGGCAAGAAGATCGAAGTCTTTGGCAAGAGCAAGCTCCCCGAGGTCGCCGAGCGTTACAACCTCGAGATCCTAGGGCAGCTTCCCATCAATCCGGCACTCGCCGAGGCCTGCGATAAGGGCGAGGTTGAAACCGCACTGCCCGCACGTATGCTGCCCCAGGCCGTCTCTGCCGTCGAGGCCATTGCCCCGCACGAAACCGCCGAGGCCTAAGTGAACGCAAACGCCTCCTATGACGTCTTGGTAATCGGCGGCGGGGCCTCGGGTCTCGCCGCCGCCATTACGGCCGCACGCGCAGGCAAAAGCACCTGCATCGTTGAGCGCGATGTTGCCTGCGGCCTTAAACTCCTTGCGACCGGCAACGGCCGCTGCAACCTTTCCAACGAATCAATTGATTTCCAGCGGTACAACCACCCCGCATTCGTCGAATCCGTCATGGGCCCCCAGCCTGAGCAAGAGCTCGGCAGTTTCTTCTCCTCGCTGGGCATCATGACGACCTCCGAGGAGGGCCGGCTGTATCCGCGCTCCCTTCGTGCCGAATCGGTGCGCGACGCACTTCTCAACGCTTGCAATCACCTGGGTATCACCTTGATCTGTGGAGCAAACGTCGCCTCGGCATTCAAAGCCCCCGAGGGCTGGACACTCCAAATAGATCGTCCCGCGCGAGCACTCAAGGCAAAAAAGCACGACGACCGAAAATCGGAACTCCGCTCGCTTCGGAAGGCGCTCGCCGACACCTCTCGCAGGAACGAGACGCTGCAGGCAAAGGCCGTAATTATCGCTACGGGCGGCAGCCCCGCCGACATCGCGAAGACGTTCAATCTTTCCCTCACACCGCAGCACCCCGTCCTCTGCCCCGTGTCGGCATCGGTCTTCGGCGACCAGACTGCGCTCAAGACACTGGATGGCCTGCGCGTCCGCGCCCGTTTGACGCTCACCCGCAATCACGAGGAGCTCTGGCGCGAAGACGGCGAAGTGCTCTTCCGAACCTTTGGCATCTCGGGCGTTGCCGCCTTTAACCTCTCCCGTCGCGTCCAGCGCGGCGACACGATTCTGCTCGACGTTTTCCCCGACCTCTCCAAAGACGAGTTGCTCGATATGCTCAACCAGCGAGTTGAGTTGCTCGGCGGCTTTTCGCCCCGCGACCCCCGCTGGCTCGACGGCATGCTCGCCCCGCAGTTCTCACACGTTGTCTGCGCCGCATTCGAACAGTGCCACCCCGGGTCGCACGACCCCATCCATCTAGTCTCAATCCTCAAGCACTTTAAGTTGCTCGTCGAGGGAACGACAGAGGAGCGTTCGGCCCAGGTCACGCGTGGCGGCGTGCCCATCGAGAGCGTCTCAGCTCCCAACCTCTGCGTGAGCAACGCAGCAGGCGCCCCGCTTTACATCTGTGGCGAGGCGCTCGACATCGATGCCGATTGCGGCGGTTTCAACCTTGCGTGGGCTTGGATCTCGGGCATTCGCGCTGCAAGCAGCCTATAGCCGCGCAGTCTATAATCTAAACGCATTCGGGCCGTCTGGGACACCGGGCGGCCTCTTTCTTGCATCTAAGGAGACCTCGATGATCGAAATCACCCAAGTCCACGCGTCACTCGATGAGGCCGGCGACGAAACTGCCTGCCTTGCTATTGGTAGACGTGCCGTCAAACGAGCCCTGCGATGCGAGGATTCCCAGATTAAAGCCATTGAGCTCCATCGCAAGTCAATCGACGCCCGTAAAAAGCGAGATGTCCATTTTATTTTGAGCTTTCGAGTTGAGCTGACAAGCTCTCGACTCGAGCAGGAGGTGGTCGACCGCGTCGCCGAGCGCGACCGCTCGCGCATCCGCATAGTAGACGGCGAGGCTCCTTCATTCCCCAACCCTGTCCCGAATGCACCCAAGGGGCGTCCCGTCGTTGTCGGCGCCGGTTGCGCCGGTCTCTTCGCCGCCCTCACCCTTGCCGCAGCGGGCCTTAAACCCCTGCTCATCGAGCGAGGCGACCCCGCACTTCGCCGCTCGGAAGCGATTGATCTCTTTCTTAAGGAGCGTATCCTCGACCCCGAAAGCAATATCCAATTTGGCCTGGGCGGCGCAGGGACCTTCTCGGACGGCAAGCTCAACACGGGAACCAAGAATCCTGCCCATCGGCTGATTCTTGAGACCTTCGTCGAAGCGGGCTCACCTCGCGACATCCTGTGGGACGCCAAGCCGCACATTGGCTCCGACATCCTCCCCACCGTCGTCACCAACATTTCTCAGCGCATCGAGCAGCTCGGTGGAACCGTCCGTTATCGAACAAAGCTCGTCAATATTCGAACCGATGGATCTGGCGCCATCACCGGCGTTGATGTCAAACCGCCGCAAGAAACCACAAGCGAAACAATCGCCACAAAGCACCTCATTCTCGCCTGCGGCCATTCCGCCCGCGACGTATTCGAGCTTCTCAAAGAACATAACGTTACCCTCGCGCAAAAGACCTTTGCCATGGGTGTGCGCATCGAGCATCCACAGCGCGACATCGACCGCGCCCAATATGGCCCTTCGGCGGGGCACCCGTCACTCGGAGCAGCCCCCTACAAGCTTGTCGCCCATCTCCCCAACGGCCGCAGTGTGTTCTCGTTTTGCATGTGCCCCGGCGGACAGGTTGTCGCGGCCTCTTCCGAGCAGGGCCATCTGTGCGTCAACGGCGCCAGCCTCAATGCCCGCAACGGGCGCAACGCGAATGCCGCCCTACTCGTTAACGTCACACCTGACGACCTTCCCGACGATGATCCGCTCGCAGGCATTGAACTCCAGCGCGCCTGCGAGCGAGCCGCCTATCGCCTGGGTGGCTCCAACTGGAACGCGCCGGCACAGCTCGTCGGGGATTTCCTTGCGGGACGCGCCAGCACGGCACCCAGAGAGGTAAAACCGACCTATCCACTTGGCGTGACCTGGACGGCGATCGACGATGCCCTCCCGCAGCATATCGTCGAATCGCTTCGTTTGGGAATCCCCCTGCTCGGTAAGAAACTGCGTGGCTATGACCGCCCCGATGCGGTCCTCACTGGCGTGGAGACGCGTTCGAGCTCCCCGGTCACCGTCATCCGCGATCGAACATGCCACGCCGCGTCGACTCCGGGCCTTTACCCTTGCGGCGAGGGTGCCGGATATGCCGGCGGCATCATGAGTGCCGCCACCGACGGCATCCGTTGCGCTAAGGCGCTGATAGCAGACATCTAGTGCACGAACTCCCGCGTCCGAACGACACAGGCCCCAAGCTCCACAGGGAACTCGGGGCCTGTTCACTACTTCCTGAATCGTGCACCCTGGCGTTTTCTGCCCGAAGCAAAGGTAGAGCCCTTGCGAGCCTGCGAACGCAAACGCTCGATCGTTTCGTCCTCAGATGCGCCCTCAAGCATCGCCCGAATCTGAACGACAGCATCGCGCAGACGTGCCGCCTCCTCAAAGTCCATGGCGGCGGAAGCGTTACGCATGTCTTCCTCCATGGTCTCGACGATCCGCACGAGCTCGTCATGCGGCAGCCCTTCCAGCTGCTCGGCAAGCGTCTGCTCGGGCGCCACCGTCTCCGGCGCGGCGCCCTCGCCGTTTTCGTCGGGCGTATAGAACGCACCGTGACCCAGCGAATCGCCTCTCGAGCGCCCCTTCGAGCCCACAGTCTTTTCGGCCTCGGCAATAAAGCTCGAAATGTCGTTAATGGCCTTGCGGACTGTCTTGGGCACAATGCCATGCTCTTCGTTATATGCCATCTGAATCTCGCGACGGCGCTGCGTCTCCTCGATGGCTTCTTTCATCGAATCGGTCACAACATCTGCATACATGATGACCTCGCCGTCGGCATTACGGGCCGCACGGCCAATCGTCTGAATCAACGAACGGCGATTGCGCAAGAAACCTTCCTTGTCGGCGTCGAGAATTGCCACCAGCGAGACCTCGGGAAGGTCCAGACCCTCGCGGAGCAGGTTGATGCCGACGAGAACATCAATCTTTCCCTCGCGCAGCGTTCGCAGGATCTCGACACGGTCCATCGTCGCTGTATCGGAGTGCATGTAATTGACCTTAATGCCGGCATCAAGCAGATGGTCGGTCAGGTCCTCGGCCATGCGCTTGGTGAGCGTGGTCACCAGCACGCGCTCCTTGCGGGCAACGCGCTCGCGAATCTCGTCCTCAAGATCGTCAATCTGTCCACGAACCGGACGCACATCGATCTTGGGGTCGAGCAGACCGGTCGGACGAATAATCTGCTCAACGTCGTTCTGGCTAACCCGCAGCTCATAGTCGCCCGGCGTAGCCGAGACGTAGATGAACTGGGGAATCCTCGCCTCAAACTCATCGAAACGAAGCGGGCGGTTATCGAGTGCCGAAGGCAGACGAAAACCGTGCTCCACCAGCGTCACCTTACGCGAGCGGTCACCTTCGTGCATGCCGCGGATCTGCGGCACCGTCACATGGCTCTCATCGATGATGCAGAGCATGTCCTTAGGAAAGTAATCGATCAGGGTAAACGGTGGCTCGCCCGGTTTTCGACCGTCCAGATGACGCGAGTAGTTCTCGATGCCGTTGCAAAAGCCCATCGTCTCGAGCATCTCGAGATCATAGTCGGTGCGCTGCTGCAGACGCTGTGCCTCGAGCAGCTTATCAGTCGCCTTGAGCTCGGCCACACGCTTCTCGCACTCTTCACTGATTGATTTCAGAGCCGCTTTGACCTTAGGCTTCTCAGTCACGTAGTGCGATGCCGGCCACACGGGAATGGCCTCGTACTCACGTAGCATCTCGCCGGTGACCTCGTCGATCTCGGCAATCAGCTCAACCTCGTCGCCAAAGAACTCAAACCGCAACGGATGCTCGGCATAGGGTGGATACACGTCGACGACATCGCCGCGCACACGGAAGGTGCCACGTGCCAAATCATAGTCATTGCGATCGTACTGGATATCGATAAGCGCATGGATAAAGTCATCGCGCTCGAGCGGCACCTTCTTGTCGACGTTCGGAGCTAGGCCCGCATAGTCCTCGGGAGAGCCAATGCCATAGATACACGAGACCGATGCGACGACGATCACATCGCGTCGAGATAGCAGCGATGCGGTCGCCTGATGTCGCAGCATCTCAACTTCTTCGTTAATCGAGGAATCCTTCTCGATATACGTATCGCTTTGCGGCACATACGCTTCGGGTTGATAGTAATCGTAGTACGACACAAAATAGACCACGGCGTTGTCAGGGAAGAATTCCTTGAGCTCGCTCGCAAGCTGAGCGGCAAGCGTTTTATTGGGAGCCATAACCAGCGTCGGCTTCCCCAGGGCCTCAATAGTCTTAGCCATCGTGAAGGTCTTGCCCGAACCAGTCACGCCCAGCAAAACCTGATAGCGATCTCCGTCCCTCACGCCCTGCACAAGCGACTCAATGGCCTTAGGCTGGGAGCCAGCGGGCTCGTATGGAGACACGACCTTAAACGGTACCTCAGAGCCCTCAACGCCAAAACGTTTAAGCTCTCCTCCAACACGCTCAACTTCAAATTCCGCCATGGATACTCCTAACTCATATATCTGCAGTATACGCAGGCGGCAGGCATAGTCCTATACGAACCGATCGGGATAGAGGGTCTTGTAGCGAACCCAGGCATTATTGACACGAATCAGATACGCCTGCGTCTCGGGAAAAGTGATTGCATTATGAAGCGACGTGCTCTGCTGCGCCCATCCGTCGACATTGCCCATGCCGGCGTTATAGGCGGCAATGGCACTGTCAGTCGACCCGTTAAAATACGTTAGAAGATACGAAAGATACGCACAGCCAAACTCGATGTTCGTAGCGGGATCGTTAAGGTCGCCGGCTGAATACTCGCTGCCATCGACAAGACCCTTGGCAATCATATCCTGGGCAGTCTCGGGCATCAGCTGCATCAATCCCCGTGCGCCTTGATTCGACTCAGCCTCGGGATCCCAATTCGATTCCGACTTTATGACAGCGCACACCAGATACGGATCAAGATTGTGCGAAATGCTCGATTGCTTTACGTACGCCTCATAGTCAATTGGATACAAAGGCTTAAAGAAGGCGGCAGGGGCATACGAGTAGACGAGCGAAATAAGGCCGAAGACAAACATAACGGCAAGTGGCGCCACGCGATACCACGTAAAGAAACGTGTCTTAGGCATCGGCCTCCTCCCTATCCACTACATCCCCGAAGCCATGGCGCGCAAGCCATGCGTCCAGTTGTTCAAAGAGCGAGTTATCGCCTGCCGCATTATCGATGACCGTCGTAGCGAGATTGCAAAGCGAAGCCTCATCAGATTGGCATGCAGAGCGCGCATCAAAATCAGAGGACTCCATACCACGATGAATGGCACGCTCACGACGAACTGCTAAAGGAGCGCTGATAACCAGAATTTCATCAGCCAGGCCAAAAGCATCCTCAAAACCAGTCGGGGCAGAAACCTCGACAACCGCAAAGGGATAACGGGGGGACGAAACCGTGCAACAAACCGGATCAAGAATCCTCAGTGACAGCTGTTCGATGAGAACCGGATGAACGATGCCATTGAGCCGCGCGACTGTATCAGGAGAGGCGAAAGCTCGAGCAGCGAGGACATTGCGGCGAATGCCGCCCTCCCCGTCCAGAATGTCCCAACCGAATTCTTCCGCGAGGGCATTGACGATATCGGAGCCTGGCACATACAGCGATTTGGCAAGCTCATCCAGATCGATAAGCATGGCGCCATGAGATTCGAGATAGCGGCAGGCAGTCGACTTACCCGAAGCAATATTGCCCAAGACAAAAACGGTAAACATCAAGTCCTCCCTAACGCCAATGGGAGTTATTATCGCGCAAATACAAAAGAAGGACTCAAAATACAGCCAAACAGTAAGAGAAGCTAAACGAAGGCGAGTTCGTGTATTACAACCCTCTATTAAACGCAAAAAAGGGGGAGGCCGCGCGGCCTCCCCCTTCTTCAAGTCATGCGACGGCTCGGTGCCGTCCACCGGTCAGCGGCGCCCTGGCCTCCCACGGGCTGACCC